>NZ_JAIUIH010000001.1:0-908003 GCF_020165515.1 Mesorhizobium sp. BR1-1-13 | reverse complement strand
CCTCACCCTTCACCGCCCGCCTCCTCCGCACCGCCCGCTTGACCTTCTTCGCTCCCGTCAGCTCGTGCATGGCGTCGAGCTGCATCTGCTGCATCTCGGCCAAGCGCGTCCATTGGCGCGAAATGAGGTAGTCGAGCTTTTCGTGCAAATGGCGCACTTCGAGCTCGGCCTTGAGGTTGACGCGGTAGTCGTTGAAAGAGCGCAGGCGGTCTTTCACCTCCTGGCGCTTCTGGCTCATCATGATGATGGGCGCCTGGATGGCGGCAATGCAGGAGAGCAGCAGGTTGAGCAGGATGAAGGGGTAGGGATCGAAGGCGCGGTTCAAGCCCTCGAACAGGTTGATGGCGATCCACACCAGGAGCACGCCGGCGAACGAGATCAGGAACCACCAGCTGCCGCCGAAGGCCGCCATATTGTCGGAGACGCGGTCGGCAAACGAGCGGTGCTCCTCGAACTCCTCTTCCGAGTTTTCCGAAATCGTGTCCTGCCTGGCGATCGATTCCACCACCTGGCGGTCGAGCTCGGAAAATTCGCCGTGCTCCTGCTGGAGCAGCTCCTCCATGTAGCGCATGCGGTAGCGGCCGAGCTCCTCGCGGCTGATGCGGGCGCCATGCGGCAGGTCCGGATGGTCGGAGCGGATGCGGTCGGCCAGGCTCGGGCGCAAATCGTCGATGCGCACCAGGTCGCGCTTGCGGAATTTGCGGCCGGAGATCGCCGACGGTATTTTCTTGGGCTTGGCCCGCGAGGCGCCGGGCAAGGCCGGCTCGGAGTCGGGCACCTCGGGCGTGTCGAAATGCTCGTCCGAAACGCCGTGCAGGTCCTCCCCGGTGGTCGGCGCCTCAAAATATTCGCCGCCGCTGTCATTGTCCGCCGCCTGCTGCTCGGATGCCTTGGGAACGGTGCTCATGATGCGGGCTCCTGCCGTGGTGGAAGACGATAGACCGATGCGGCGATGCTTAGCCAGCATCGCGGCGGATTTGAGCAGCCCTATGCCACGTCTTGCGGACGATTGCGTGACAGGAAGGGCAGCGGGCCGCCTTTCGGGGCTCGCCCGGTAAAGAGACATTCGAGGTTGGCGGCGGCTCTATGAAATCGTCATCAACCCCTGAGGAAACCATAACGGGGACGAAGCTCCGTCGCGGAGCCTGGATCCATTCCATGACGTTGGCTGCAGTGGAGCAGAATTGCGAACCGTTGCGGCGCCTGCCGAGTCGCGGCATGGATCCTCGGGTCTGCGCCGCGTCGCTACGCTCCTTGCTCCGCCCGTGGATGACGAAGTGATTGGCTGGCGCCCTGGCGACGGCAACAAAAAACCCGCCTTGCGGCGGGTGGCTGGCGCAAATCAGCACCATAGCGAGAATAGTAGCATAGCTGCCTTCACCCTGTCAAGAAAAAATTCCTATCGGGATGACTGGCACAGCTTGCGGGGCAATCGTTTCGAGTTTCGGCGACGCCCGCCTTCGAGCGCCGGCGCCGCCCCTCACTGTCCTGCCGGACATCTCTCTCTCCGTAGAACGGGGAGAAAGGAGCGCCGCGACGCCGACGCCATCCTCGCAACGCTGGTGATTGGCGAAAGCGGCGACGACAGCTCACCCGCTCACTGCTGTTCGGCGTACATCACCCTGGTCGGGGCGTCGGCTATCGCCGGCGACAGGCTGCGCTGGATCAGCGCCTCGACATGGTCGTTGCGCTGGCGGGCGCTGTCGGCGCCCATCACCACCACGATCAGCTGGCGGCCGTCGGCTTCGTAGGAGGTGACGATGTTGAAGCCGGAAGCCCTGATATAGCCGGTCTTGATGCCGTTCACGCCGCGCACGCGGCCGAGCATGTCGTTGTGGCCGCGCACCAGCCGGCCGCGGAACATGAAGTCGCTCTCGGAAAAATAGTGGAAATGCTGGGGGAAGCGCTGGTGCAGCGCCATGCCGAGCACCGCCATGTCGCGCGCGCTGGTGACCTGGCCGCCGTCGGGCAGGCCCGAGGCGTTGCGGAAAACGGTGCTGGTCATGCCGAGCTGGCGCGCCTTCGACGTCATCATGGCGGCGAACTGCTCCTCCGAGCCGCCGAGATATTCGCCCACCGCCACCGCCACGTCATTGGCCGACTTGACGACGATGGCGCGGATGGCCGAATCGACGTCGATCGTTTCCCCGCGCCGGAAGCGCAGCTTGGTCGGCGGCTGCGAGGCCGCGTGGTCGGAGACCGGGATCTGCGTTTCCTTGGAGACGCGGCCGCTCTCCATCGCCTCGAACAGGAGGTAGAGCGTCATCATCTTGGTCAGCGAGGCCGGATAGCGCGGCGCCCTCGAATTGACCTCGAACAGCTGCTTGCCGCTTCCGGCGTCGACGACGATGGCCGCGTATTTCTGCGGCGGCGCCGGCACGGCCAGCACAGAGTCCGGCGGTGTCGTGGTCGAGCAGCCCGCAGCCATCAGCAACAGGCCAAGGGCGACGAAAAGTCTCTGGACGAGCGGAAGGCGACGCTGGTTGGACAAGGGCAAGCTGTTCGGGTCAGGCTGTTGCTGAGATGCGGCGAAGCTAACGTAACCCGCCAGCCGCGTCCATTTGGTTAATGGCGGTAGCCCCAGCTTTGTCACGCGCCGCAAGGCCTGGATTCCACGCCGGGAGGCGACACTGATGCAAAATGCGGGTCGCGGTGCTTGCGCATCCGGTGGCGAACGGTTCTTGTTGCGCTTTCGGATTCGATGAGAGCGCCATGGATACGGTCACCCTCAAGGCACGCGGCATTTCGGTTTCGCTCGACACCACGGTCGGCCATATCGCCGACATGGTGGTCGAGGATGGCGGGCGCCGGCTGCGGCCGCTGCACCGCGCACCCTGGGTCGGCGCGCCACGCGATACGCTGCCGGCCGACTTGCCCGAGGGCACGGTGCGGCTGTCCGGCGATTTCCTGTGCGCGCCGTTTTCGCGCAGCGACGTCGAGGAAGCGCCGCTGCATGGCTGGCCGGCCAACAGCGCCTGGGACGTCACCGAAAGCAGCGCCATTGACGGCGGCTGGCGAGCCGTTTTCCGGCTGCGCCGCAAGGTCATGGGCGCGACCGTCGACAAGATCCTGACGCTGCGCGACGGCCATGCCTTCCTCTATCAGGAACATGTGTTTTCCGGCGGCCACGGCGCGATCTCCGTCGCCCATCATCCGATGACGGCGATGACGGATGGCGGCCGGCTGGCCTTTTCGCCAAAACGCTTCGCCGCCTCGCCCGCCGATCCGCTGGAGCCCGATCCCACGCGCGGCCGCTTCCTGCTCGCCTATCCCGGGCGCACCAGCGATCTCGGCCATTTTCCCGCCGCCGGCGGCGGCACGCTCGACCTGACGGATTACCGCATGGATGACCGCCGCGAGGATTTCGTCACGCTGGTCGAGGCCGATCATGGCGGGCCGGGCTGGACGGCCCTGGCGCGCCGGGCCGAGGACGATTTGGTCCTGGTGCTGAAGAACCCGGCGGAGCTGCCGGTCACCATGCTGTGGTTCAGCAATGGCGGCCGCGACTACGCGCCCTGGAGCGGCCGGCATCTGGGCGTGCTCGGCATAGAGGACGGGCGCACCGCCGTCGGCCACGCCGCCTCGATCGGCGACAACTGGCTGACGCGCGAAGGCGTGGCGACGGCGTTCGCGCTCGGCGAAGGCCGCCAAGTCTCCTTCCGCCATGTGATCGGTACCCTGCCGCTGGCGGGCGGCGAGCCGCCGCAAGAGGTCACCACGGCGGACGGCCGCATGCGGCTCTTGGGCGGAAGCTCGGCGCGGGAGGTGCTCTTCGACAGCGATTTCCTGCGCATCGGGCAGGCTGCGGCTGGCTGAGTGGATGCTTCGAACGCCCCGCTTTTGACATTCGACCGCCGTTCCTTACCCAAAATGCCGGTTTGAAATTTCCGCCGAGTGCCGCCAGAATAGCGGTCGCGCCATCCATCAGGGCACGCGAGGCTCCCATGTCCGAAATCGCCCATCTCGCCGCCACCATCTTCAAGCGCGCCGGCAAGGCGAGGCGCTTCATCGTCGCCATTGCCGGACCGCCGGGGGCCGGCAAGTCGACATTGTCGGCGAGCCTGCACGATCTCTTGCCGGAAGGCGCCGTTGAGGTCGTGCCGATGGACGGCTTCCACTATGACGACATCGTTCTCAACCAGCGCGGGCTACGCGCGCGAAAGGGGGCGCCGGATACGTTCGACTTCGGCGGCTTCGAGACGCTTCTGAAGCGCATCCGGGCGGGAGAGCCCGACATCGCCATCCCGGTGTTCGACCGCACCATGGAACTGTCGCGCGCCGCGGCGGCGATCATCGGCGCGGGGACCAAATTCATTCTGGTCGAGGGCAATTATCTGCTGCTTGACGAGGAGCCGTGGTCGCGGCTGGCGCCGCTGTTCGATTTCTCGATCTTCGTCGAGGTGCCGCGCAACGAACTCGAGCGCCGGCTGATGGAGCGCTGGCACGAACATGGCCGCTCCGAGGAGGATGCGCGCGCCTGGATCGCCTCCAACGACATGCCCAACATCGAACGCGTGCTGGCGCGGCGCCGGGCGGCCGACCTGGTGATTGGTTAACCTGCTTAATTGTCGATATTTGTAGGCGGGAACCTTAAAGGGTTTCGCACCGTTATGACCGGGAACCCGATTGTCCGGCGTAAGGGGATTTTGCAATGGCAACCAAGGTAAGAAAACCCGCGGCCGCCAAGACCAGGACGACGAAGACGACGCAGGCGAAAGCCGGCGCTGGTCCGGCGATCGCCGAACGTTCGAAGGACGCAAAGCCCAGCTTCGGCAAGGCCGCACCTCGGAAGGTCGCGGCCGCGGCCGCAAAGCCGGCCAGCGCGCGGAAGCCGGCGCCAGACAAATCCGGCGCCGTTCGCACGGCGGCGAGCGTTGCAGCCGGCGCGGTGGTGGCGACAGCGCGCGGCGCCGCGTCGCTGGCGGCTTCCGTGATGGGCAAAGGCGGCTCGAAAGCCAAGGCGAAATAGCCGAGCCTACGACATTTCCGCCGCCCAGGGCGGCTGGCAGCTTCAGGCCTTTGCCGGAATGGTCAGGCCCTTCTGCACTGCCGGCCGCGCCAGGCTGCGCTCCAGCCATGCCGCCAGGCTGACGAAATCATCGAAGCCAACGAGGTCGCGCGCTTCATAGAAGCCGATCAGGTTGCGCACCCAGCCGATGAGCGAGATGTCGGCGATGGTATAGTCATTGTCCATGATCCATTTGCGGCCCTTCAGCCTGCCGTCGAGAACGCCGAGCAGGCGGCGCGATTCATCGCGGTAGCGCTCCAGCGGCCGCTTGTCGGCGATCTCACGGCCGGCGAATTTGTGGAAAAAGCCGACCTGGCCGAAGATCGGGCCGACGGCCGCCATCTGGAAGAACACCCACTGGATCGTCTCGTAGCGCCGCGCCGCGTCCGCCGGGACGAGCAGGCCGGTCTTGTCGGCGAGGTAGAGCAGGATGGCGCCGGACTCGAACAGGCCGATCGGCTTGCCGTCGGGACCGTTCGGATCGATGATCGCCGGTATCTTGCCGTTGGGATTGAGCGACAGGAATTCCGGCGTCCAGCTTTCGTTCTTGCCGATGTCCACATAATGCGGCTCGTAGGCCAGGCCGATCTCTTCCAGGGCGATCGATATCTTCACCCCGTTCGGGGTCGTCGCGGAATAGAGCTGGATCCGGTCCGGATGCCTGGCCGGCCAGCGGGCGGTGATTGGAAAGGCGGACAGGTCGGCCATCGAGAACTCCTGGGATTCGCACCGAGCGGCGCGGGCTTGGCGGGTCGGCAAGGAATTAGGCGTAAGCCCCGGCACGATCAATGCGGCGGCAGACGTTTGGCCGTGCACGCACAGTCAACAAATCGAATGATGCCGGCAATCGGGAGCCGGAGGATTGAGACCTGCCGGGCGGAGCATGATCGCCGGGATCAGATCGCCTTGAAGGCCAGCACCGCATTGGTGCCGCCGAAGGCGAAGCCGTTGCTGATGGCGGCGCGCACCTTGCGCTCGCGCGCGACGTTCGGCGTCACGTCGAGATCGCAATCGGGGTCGGCCTCGCGGAAATTCGCCGTGGGCGGCACCACGCCCTCGCGGATCGCCATGACGCAGGCGATCATCTCCAGCCCACCCGAGGCGCCAAGGCAATGGGCATGCATCGACTTGGTCGAGGAGACGGAAAGCGCGCGCGCGTGCTCGCCGAAGACGCGCTTGATCGCGGCGGTCTCGATCTGGTCATTGGCCTTGGTGCCGGTGCCGTGCGCATTGAGGTAGTCGATGTCCTCGGGATTGAGCCCGGCGTCCGCCAGGCAGAAACGCATCGCCGCTTCCGGCCCCTCTATGGTCGGCGCAACGATGTCGGAGGCATCGGCCGAGAGGCCGGCGCCGACGATTTCGGCGAGGATGTTAGCGCCGCGCGCCACCGCATGGTCGTAGCTTTCCAGAACCGCCATGCCGGCGCCTTCGCCGAGCACCAGGCCCTGGCGATCGGCCGAAAACGGCCGGCAGGTGTCGGGCGACAGCACGCGCAGCGCTTCCCAGCCCTTCAGCACGCCCCAGACCAGCGGCGCCTCGGTGCCGCCGGCGACCATGACGTCGGCGCGGCCGAGCCGGATCTGGTCGACCGCCGATGCGATGGCGTGGTTGGCCGACGAGCAGGCCGAAGTGACGCCGAACACCGGTCCACGCAGGCCGAGATGCATGCTGACCTGGCCGGCGGCGGCACCCGGCATGACCTTCGGCACCGTGAAGATGCCGGCGCGATTCTTGCCCTCGATCAGGATGGCGCGGTAGTTCTCCTCGACCGTCTCGAAGCCGCAGACGCCGATGCCGATAACGGCGCCCATGCGGTAAGTATTGTCCGCATGGGGGGCCAAGCCGGACTGCTGTAAGGCTTCGCGGGCGGCAATCACCGCCAACAGGCTGAAACGGTCCATCGACACCAGCTGCTTGCGCTCGATGCCATGGTCGGGCAGCGCCTTGATCTCGCAGCCGATCTTGACCTTCAAATCGTGCAGGAACGGGTTGTCGATGGGACCGATCGCCGAGCGCCCGGCCCGCATCTCGGTCCATATGGCCTGCACATCGGTGCCCAGACCACACAGCCCGCCGATGCCGGTAATGACGACGCGCTTGTGCATCCGGTCAGGCTTTTTTCGCGATCAGCGCGCGAACGGCCTCGACCATATCGCCAACATTCTTCAGGTTGCTCCAGGCATCGACCGTGTTCATCTCGATCTCGATGCCATACTGCTCCTCGAGATCGAAGATGATCTCGGTCAGTTCCAGCGAATGGATGCCGAGCGCCGTCAATTCGGTGCTGGTGGTGATCTCCTCGCCGCCCGGCTCGGCATGAGCCTTGATCTTTTCGATGATTTCGGTCGCCAGTTGGTCAGCCATTCGGTCTCTTCCCCACTTTGTCGTTTCCCGACGCCAACTGAACAGCGCCTTTTTGTCCTCGATATCAGGCCGCGACCGTCGCCTTAGACCCCCGCCAGGCGTCGCATGAGCGTACCAAGGTGGCTCCCTCTATAGAAACGGAAACGCCATCAAGCAACAAGCTATATATCGACAAAACCGCCGCGGTGCTTAACCTGACGGCGTGGATACGATCGTACATACCGGATTTTCGGCCCCGCCGGCGCAGCGGGCGGCCGGACTTGCGCAGCTCGTCTGCGCCAGTCAGGACGGCCGCACACGGCTGCGCCGCCTCTATCAGGACGGTTCCGCCAAGATAAGGATGCCGGCCGTTTCCGGCGGCCCGCTGGAAGCCGTGCTGATCAACACCGCGGGCGGGCTGACCGGAGGCGACCGCCTCGGCTGGGAGATCGATGTCGGCGCGCATGCCAGCGCCACGATAACGACCCAGGCCTGCGAAAAAATCTATCGCGCCGCATCCGACCGGGCCGAAGTCAGCGTCCGGCTAAGGGTCGGCGAAAACGGCCGCATCGCCTGGCTGCCGCAGGAAACCATCGTTTTCGACCGATCGGCCTTTGCCCGCACGTTCGACCTCGACCTTGCCGCCGGCGCCGAGGCGCTGGTGCTGGAAGCGACGGTCTTCGGCCGGACGGCAATGGGCGAACGCGCGATCCAGGGCGGCTTTCATGACCGCTGGCGCGTCCGCCAGGGCGGGGCTCTCATCCATGCCGAGGATTTCCGCGTCGGGCCCGACATCGCCGCGACCCTGGCGCGCCCGCCGATTGCCGGCGGCGCCGTCGCGATGGCGACGGTGCTGCTGATCTCGCCGCGGGCGGAAGCGCTTCTCGATCCGGTTCGGGAGATCATCGGCGGCCAGGGCGGCGCCAGCGCCTGGAGCGTGCAGGAATCTGGCAAGCTTCTTGCGAGGCTTTATACCGGCGACGGCTACCGGCTGCGCCAGCATCTGGTTCCGCTCGTCGGCTTGCTCAACGGAAAGGCGGGACTGCCCAAAATATGGTCACTGTGATCGTGTCCGCATCATTTCAGGGAAACGCATGAACCTGACGCCGAGGGAAAAGGACAAGCTGCTGATCGCCATGGCGGCGATCGTGGCGCGCAAGCGGCTGGAGCGCGGGGTCAAGCTCAATCATCCGGAGGCGATCGCGCTGATCACCGACTTCGTCGTCGAAGGCGCCCGCGACGGCCGCCCGGTTGCCGAGCTGATGGAAGCCGGCGCCCACGTCGTCAGCCGCGCCCAGGTGATGGAAGGCATCGCCGAGATGATCCATGACGTGCAGGTGGAGGCGACGTTCCCGGACGGCACCAAGCTGGTGACCGTGCATGAGCCGATACGGTGAGGAGACAAACATGCTTGAGCTGCGCCCGAACTGCGAATGCTGCGACAAGGACCTGCCGCCGGAGGCGACGGATGCGCTGATCTGCACCTTCGAATGCACCTTCTGCGCCGATTGCGCGAAAAACCTGCTCGGCGGCACCTGCCCCAATTGCGGCGGCAATTTTTCGGCGCGGCCGATCCGTCCGCCGGCAATGCTGAAGAAGTATCCGGCGTCGACCAAGCGGGTTCTCAAGGCCGAAGGGTGCTCCCCGGCCAAAGCCGCGTGAATGCCGGACGATCCTCATAGGGAAGACATGCCGATGATCTCAGCACCGATGAAACGAACAGCCCTTTCGGCGATCCTGCTGCTAGCGGCCGCAATGCCCGCCTATGCCCATGTCGGGGCCGGCACGACCTCCTCCTTCACCGCCGGCTTCATGCATCCGCTCTCCGGCCTCGATCATATGACCGTGATGGTCGCGGTCGGCCTGTGGGCGGCACAGAAAGGCGGCAAGGCCATGTGGGCCTGGCCGGCCGCGTTCGTGGGGGTCATGCTGGCTGGTGGCGCGCTCGGCATGCTGCATGTGCCGCTGCCCTTCGTCGAGCCGGGCATACTGGCGTCGGTGGTGGCGCTCGGATTGTTCGTGGCGCTGGCCGTCGATCTTCCCGTCATGGCCGGCGTCGCCATCATCGGCGCGTTCGCGCTGGTTCATGGCCACGCCCATGGCACCGAAGTGCCGGAAAATGCCGCAGGGCTTGAATATATGGCCGGCTTTGCCGTCGCCACGGCGCTGCTGCACGCCGCCGGCATCGCCGCAAGGCCTGGCCTCGGCAGGCGATTTCGCGGGCTCGTGCGGACCGCGGGTGCCGCCTGCACGGCGATCGGGTTCGGCCTCGTTTTCGGCGCCGTGTGACGACGATGATACCCGGTGAAATCATTCCCGCCGACGGCGACATCGACCTGAACAAAGGCTTGCCGACGGCTACGCTCAAAGTGGCCAATAGCGGCGACCGGCCAATCCAGGTCGGCAGCCACTATCATTTCTTCGAGACCAATGAGGGTTTGAAATTCGACCGCGAACGGGCGCGCGGCATGCGCCTCGACATCGCCGCCGGCACCGCCATGCGGTTCGAGCCCGGACAGGAGCGCGACGTCACGCTGGTGCCGCTGGGCGGCAAGCGCGAGGTCTATGGCTTTCAGCAGAAGGTGATGGGCAAACTGTGAGGCCGATGGCGTCTCATGCGCGGCGTGCAAAGACCGCAAAGGGCTTTCGGGCGAGCATGAAAGCGAGCTGTCCCCTCGGCTCAATCGGACGGCTTGGCCGCCGCATAGATAACGATCTTTCCGGGGTCGTCGAATTCCACGGCGAGAACATCCTGCGCAAGCACGCGTCGCGAGTCGATGGCGTTGAACAGCAGGGCGTTGGCCTCGATCTCCTTGCGCAGCTCCGCAATGTCGTCCTGATGCTGCTTGACCTTGGTCTCGATCGCCGGCGGCGGACCGCCTTCGGTGCGCGCGGCATCGGTCAGGAAGACGATATCGACCTTGTCGAGCTTGGATGTCTTGCGCACCGTGCCGATGTTTTCACGCGTCCGGTCGATCGCCCTGGCGACTTTGCCCGCTTCGGCATCGCTCCTGGTTTCTTCCTGCTTGACGTCCGAGCCGATGATCCGGTTGACGGTCTCGGGGCTTTCGAGCCCTTGTGCGTGAAGGGAGGCTCCGGGGCTGCCTGCCACCAGCAATGCCATGGAGGCAAAGGCATGGAGCCGTCTCTTGCCGGTGTTGATCGCCATCGCTCGCTCCTGGACGGGTTCATTTCGCGGCGCCGTTCAGCGCCGATGAAACGAAACGGCTCCTGCCCGGCCAAGGTTCCCTTCCAGATAGCGCGGGCGGACCGGACGACGGCCCGCCGCGCAGGCGCGCCGTCAGCTCGCCTTCTTGGTGATCAGGGTCAGGGCGCCGTTGGGCTCCATACTGGCCGCGACCACTTGCGCCGAGGTCATACCCTTGGCCTGAAGGGCGGATTTGACCTTTGGCGTGGCATCGATCGAGCTGCGCAGCTTCTGCAGGCCCTCGTCGCCGCGCTGGGCGATCACCTGGTTGACCTGCGTCTGGGTGTCCTTCGGCAGTTCGGTGATGTCGACGATGTTGACGCTCTGGATCGTCGGCGCGGCCTGCTGCCCGCCGGGGGCCGGCGCTGCTGGGGCGGGCTGTTGCGCGGGCTGCTGCTGGGCACTGGCGGCGCCCGCCAGCATCAGGGTGGCGGCAGCGGCGAGAACTATCGTTTTGCGCATGGATTTTCCTTCCATCGATTTGGCAAACGGTCGTGTTGGGGTGACCCTCCAACCTCAACCGCCAAATGGGATCAGAAGGTGTCGGCCAGCGGGTCATTGCGTGACCATTGGATGGCAGCAATGTGCAGCGCGGTTTCACCAGCACCGCAATTCGGGAGCAATCACTGATGGCCAGAATAACCCGCGCGGCCTATGCGCAGATGTACGGCCCGACGGCCGGCGACAGGGTGCGGCTTGCCGATACCGAACTCTTCATCGAGGTCGAGAAGGATTTCACGCTTCATGGCGAAGAGGTGAAATTCGGCGGCGGCAAGGTCATCCGCGACGGCATGGGCCAGAGCCAGGTCTCCCGCGCTGGAGGAGCGGTCGACACCGTTATCACCAATGCGCTGGTGATCGACGCCAGCGCCGGCATCTTCAAGGCCGATATCGGCCTCAGGGAGGGCCGCATCGCGGCAATCGGCAAGGCCGGCAACCCGGACACGCAGGATGGCGTCACCATTATCATCGGACCCGGCACCGAGATCATCGCGGGCGAAGGCAAGATCCTCACCGCCGGCGGCTTCGACGCGCATATCCACTTCATCTGCCCGCAGCAGATCGAGGAAGCGCTGATGTCGGGCATCACCACCATGCTCGGCGGCGGCACCGGCCCGGCGCATGGCACGCTCGCCACCACCTGCACGCCCGGGCCCTGGCACATGGCGCGGATGATCCAATCTTTCGACGCTTTCCCGATGAATATCGGCCTTTCCGGCAAGGGCAATGCCTCGCTGCCGGCCGCACTCGAGGAGATGGTGCTGGGCGGCGCCTGCTCGCTGAAGCTGCATGAGGACTGGGGTACCACGCCGGCCGCGATCGACTGCTGCCTGTCGGTCGCCGACGACCATGACGTCCAGGTGATGATCCACACCGATACGCTCAATGAATCCGGCTTCGTCGAGAACACGGTGGCGGCGATCAAGGGCCGCACCATCCACGCCTTCCACACCGAAGGGGCCGGCGGCGGGCATGCGCCCGATATCATCAAGGTCTGCGGCCTGCCCAACGTCATCCCGTCCTCGACCAACCCGACGCGGCCCTACACGGTCAACACGCTGGCCGAGCATCTCGACATGCTGATGGTCTGCCATCATCTGTCGCCGTCGATCCCGGAAGACATCGCCTTCGCCGAAAGCCGCATCCGTAAGGAGACCATCGCGGCGGAAGACATTTTGCACGACATCGGCGCCTTCTCGATCATCTCCTCGGACTCACAAGCGATGGGCCGCGTCGGCGAGGTGGCGATCCGAACCTGGCAGACCGCCGACAAGATGAAGCGCCAGCGTGGTTCGCTGCCGCAGGAAACCGGCGACAACGACAATTTCCGCGTCCGCCGCTACATCGCGAAATACACGATCAACCCGGCCATCGCGCACGGGCTGTCGAAGGAGATCGGTTCGGTCGCCGTCGGCAAACGCGCCGACCTGGTGCTGTGGAACCCGGCCTTCTTCGGCGTCAAGCCTGATATGGTGCTGATCGGGGGCATGATCGCGGCGGCGCCGATGGGCGACCCCAACGCCTCGATCCCGACGCCGCAGCCGATGCACTACCGGCCGATGTTCGGCGCCTACGGCAAGGCGCGGACCAACTCGTCGGTAACCTTCGTCTCGAAGGCGGCACTGGAGTCCGGTCTGCACGGCCGGCTCGGCGTCGACAAGCAGTTCGTCGCCGTCGAAAACACGCGTGGCGGCATCGGCAAGCACTCCATGGTTCTCAACGACGCCACGCCGCATGTCGAGGTGGATCCCGAGACCTACGAGGTTCGTGCCGATGGCGAATTGCTGACCTGCAAGCCGGCGACGGTGCTGCCGATGGCGCAGCGGTATTTTCTGTTTTGAGCTATGCTATCGCTTGCGGTTTCTGAGAGACCAATATCCCGCGTGTTTTCCTCTGGGCATCGCAAATACATCTCGAACTTCTTTATAGCGATCCGAATCCGAGGAATTGTCTTCGAGTGTACCTCGAATGGCTGCTTCCAAAGATGGAGGCGTCCGCTTTCCAATTTCATTGGAAATTTGTTCCACAGTCTTGTAAATTTCTCCGAGACTGCTTTCTCCACCCAATCTCACAAGAGAATATTCAATCACTTCCCACCATTTGGAATTGGCGGTCACACCAGAGTTGGTTGAGGTGATCACGTGCCGGGCCCCGACCTCTCTGTTTGGAGGGTTTTCTCTCATGCCGCCTGCGAGAATCCGTCGTAAAATTTGATCCTCAGTTTCCTCTCCGTCCTGCCGCCTCGACCAAATGAGCGCAAAAACGTCAACGGAAACGTCGATTGTTCGCATCGGCGACGCCTCCACCTGACCAGTTGGCAACAGAGATATAGGAGTTTTTAAACTCCGTAAATCTCTATTTGGAGATTTCGCGGAGTTTTGCGATTGCTTCCAAACTGAGGCATTATGCGCCTATGAACAGGATTGATCGCTTGAGGGCCCTCACGCCCTACGAAACGGACTTCGTGCAATGGAGCACCGAACAGAGCGCGTTGCTGCGCGAAGGTCGTCTCTCCGACCTTGATCGAGAGAATCTTGCCGAGGAGATCGAAAGCTTGGGGCGGAGCGACAAAAGAGAAATCCGGAGCCGTATGGAGGTGCTGATCGTACACCTTCTGAAATGGGAATTTCAACCAGGCCACAGATCTCACAGTTGGCAGTCATCGATTTCCGAGCAGCGCATCTGGATCGCTAACATCATCAAGGACAGTCCAAGCCTTCGCCGATATCCGGCTCAGGTTTTTGAGCAAACCTATAAGGATGCGTTGCCTGTCGCAATAAGAGAGACCGGCTTGCGGAAGGCGCATTTTCCAAGCCAACCGCCGTTCACGGCCAAAGAGGCGCTCGAAGGGCGATTTTGGCCGGGCAGCCCGCTCTCGACGGACGATTTTCTGCGGGACTGATGATCGATCCATAAATCCACACCCGCGTTCCCCCGCCACTTTGCTTATTGAGGCCCATGGCCACCGAAATAGCTTCGCCCCACGACATCTTCCCGCATATCCGCATTGTCATGGGCATGGTGATCGGGCTCGGCGTCGCGCGCCTGCTGTCGGGGGTGGCGCGCATCGTCCAGCATCCCGGTCAATACCGGCTCTATATGGTGCATCTGGCCTGGGTCGCTTCGGTGCTGTTGATGCTGGTGCATTTCTGGTGGTGGGAGTTCGGCCTCTACGCCATCGAAACCTGGACGTTCGGCAAGTACCTGTTCATCATCTTCTACGCCATCACCCTGTTCCTGCTCTGCGCGCTGCTGTTTCCGGATTCGATGCTCGACTACACCAGCTATGAGGATTTCTTCTATTCGCGCCGCGCCTGGTTCTTCGGCCTGCTGGCCGCGACCTACCTGCTCGACGTGATCGACACGCTGCTGAAGGGGCCGGAGCATTTCGCCCGCTTCGGCAGCGAGTATCTGTTCCGCACGCCAGTCTTCGTCGCGTTGTGCATCGTCGCGATCCTGGTGCGCGACCGCCGGTTCCACATCGCCTTCGTCGCGGCGGCGCTGATCTATCAGATATCGTTCATCCTGCGGCTCTTCGACACGATCGTATGACGGTCGCGGATGCTCTAGGCTGACCGGGAAAGGCAGGGTTCAACCATGTACAAGGCCGTCGGATCGCGTGGATCCCGGGTCAGCCGTGTTCTGTGGATGCTCGAAGAACTCGGGCAGGCCTATGAATTCGTCGAAATTCCCCTGCGCTCGCCCGAAGCCTATGCGCTCAATCCCTCGGGCAAGGTGCCGATCCTGATCGACGGCGAGCTGACGCTGACGGATTCGGCGGCGATCTGCGTCTATCTGGCCGATAAGCACGCGGATAAGGGCATGGGCGCCAGTCCCGGCCTCGCAGGCCGCGCCGAAATGGATTCCTGGATGCATTTCGCCCAGTCCGAGCTGGAAGCGCCATTGTGGAACAAATTGCGCCACCGTTTCCTGCTGCCCAGGGAGGTCCGGGTCGATGTCGGCCCCGCGGCCGCTTACGATTTCGCCTCCGAGGTCAAGGCGCTGGACCGCCGACTGGGCGACAAGCCGTTCGCGCTCGGCGACCGGTTCTCGGCTGTCGACGTGCTGCTCGGCGACATGGGCGGCTGGGCCAGAGCCGGCCGCTTTCCAATAGAATCCGAACGCGTCAACGCATATTTCGACCGCGTGCTTTCACGCCCTGCCCGTGCCCGGGCGCAAGCCAATGGCGGAGCCATGAAATGAAGCTCAACCTCAACATCGACTTCACCAAGTTCCCGCGCGCCATCTCGGTGCTGACCTCCGGCAATGCCGGCGCCACGGCGCCATCCGGTCGAGCCGTTCTTGCCCATGACGAGCGGCATCTGCGCCGCCGGGCGATCGAATTGTCCGACGGCAGCAAGGTGCTGGTCGACCTGCCGGAGCCCGTCGCGCTCAACGACGGCGACCGGCTGGTGCTGGAAGACGGCCGCTACGTCGAGATCATCGCGGCGCCGGAGGAGGTCTATGATATCCGCGCCCGCGACGCCGTGCATCTGGCCGAGCTTGCCTGGCATATCGGCAACCGCCATCTCGCGGCGGCGATAGAGGCGGAGCGCATCCTCATCCTGCGCGATCATGTCATCAAGGCGATGCTGGAGGGGCTCGGGGCCACGGTGAGCGAGATTTCCGAACCGTTCAAACCGGTGCGCGGCGCCTATTCCGGCGGCCATGACCACGGCCATGCGCACGCCCACAGCCACGCCGAAGCGCATTCGCACAGCCATTCGCATTCGCACGACCACCACGATCATCACGATGATCATCATGACTGACCAGCCATCCGGCATCGCCCTGCTGCGATTGATGGCATGGCTGTCGCCGGTCTTTCCGGTCGGCGGCTTTTCCTACAGCCATGGGCTTGAGCGCGCCGTGCACGATGGGCTGGTGACCGATGCGGCGAGCCTCGCCGGATGGCTTGAAACGCTGGTCGAGATGGGCTCCGCCTGGAACGACGCCGTGCTGTTCGCGGAGAGCTGGCGCAACGCCCGCGACGGCGGCGATCTGGCCGAAGTCGCCGCACTGGCCGAGGCGTTGGCCGGGTCGCGCGAACGCCATGCCGAGACAATTTTGCAAGGTGCGGCTTTCCTCAAAGCAGCCGCCGCCTGGCCCACTCCCGCGCTGGAGCGCGTGCCGGCGGAGTGTGCCTATTGCGTCGCCGTCGGCGCTGTTGCCGGCGGCAATGGTATCGCGCTTCAGGACGCGCTGTGCGCCTTCCTGCATGCCTTCTTCTCCAACCTCGTCCAGGCCGCGATCCGGCTGGGTGTCGTCGGACAAAGCGGCGCGACCAGTTTGCTCGCCGGATTCGAGCCGTTGGCCCTGGCGACCGCCGCCCGCGCATCCCGCTCGACGCTGGACGATCTCGGCGGCTGTGCCTTCGTCTCCGATGTCATGGCGATGACGCACGAAACCCAGTATTCGCGATTGTTCCGCTCATGATCGTCCTTGCCTTTATCCTCTCCTTCGTCCTGCTGGTGATCACCGCGTTGCATGTCTATTGGGGCATTGGCGGGATATGGCCGGGCAAGGATGCGGCGTCCTGCGCGCATGCGGTGGTCGGCTTTCGCGGCGTCGACGAGATGCCGGCGCCGTTCGCCTGCCTTGCCGTCGCCGCCTGCCTGGCGCTGGCGACGCTCTGGCCGATGGCTCTGGAGGGCGTGTTTGCCTCGCCCTTTCCCAGAGAAGGCCTCGCCGCCACCGCGCTGCTGATCGGGCTGGTGTTTCTCGGACGCGGCATTGCCGGCTTCACGCCCTGGTGGCGCCGGCTGGCACCGGAACAGCCTTTCGCCCGGCTCGACATCAGCCTTTATTCGCCGCTGTGCCTGCTGATCGGGCTCGGCTTCGCAGTCCTCGCCATCACGGAGTTCCCGACATGACACAGGCCAACGGTCCCCTTCGCATCGGCATTGGCGGCCCCGTCGGTTCGGGCAAGACCACGCTCACCGAAAAGCTCTGCAAGGCGCTGCGCGAGGAATTCTCCATCGCCGTCGTAACCAACGACATCTATACGAGGGAAGACGCCATGATGCTGGCGCGGCTGCAGGCGCTGCCGGAGGAGCGCATCGTGGGTGTCGAGACGGGCGGCTGCCCGCACACCGCCATCCGCGAGGACGCCTCGATCAATCTGCAGGCGATCGCGGAGCTCAACCGCAAATTCCCCGATCTCGACATCATCTTCATCGAATCCGGCGGCGACAATCTTGCCGCCACCTTTTCGCCGGATCTCGCCGACCTCACGCTCTATGTCATCTCCGTCTGCCAGGGCGAGGAGATCCCGCGGAAAGGCGGTCCGGCGATCACCCGTTCCGATTTCCTGATCATCAACAAGAGCGACCTGGCACCCTATGTGAACGTCAATCTCGACGTGATGGAGAGCGACGCCGCCCGCATGCGCGGCAAGCGGCCGTTCGGCTTCACCGACCTGTCGCGCGGCAAGGGGTTGCGGGAGGTGATCGATTTCATCGTCGAGCATGGCGGCTTGAGGCTCGGGACCGCCGCAAGCACAGCGGCGTGAGCCGGCTGCACCAACCGAAACCGGTTGCGGGCACAAGCAGGGCACGGCATTGTTCCTAAAACCCGGAGGATTTTTCGATGAGCATCGCCCGCCTGCAAAAGGAACAACTGACCAACCTGCCCTTCTACGAAGAGCGCGTCGATCTTGCCTGCGCTTTCCGCTGGACGGCGCGGCTCAACATGCATGAGGCGGTGGCCAACCATTTTTCGCTGGCGGTCAACGAGGACGGCACAAAATTCCTGATGAACCCCAATCAGGTGCATTTCTCGCGTATCAAGGCGAGCGACCTTTTGATGATCGACGCCAACGATCCCGAGACGCTGTCCGGCCCGAATGCGCCCGACCCGACCGCGTGGGGCCTGCACGGCGCCATCCACCGCAACGTCCGCCACGCGCGCTGCGTGATGCATGTGCATTCCATCCACGCCACCGTGCTGGCCTCGCTTGCCGATTCGAGGCTGCCGCCGGTCGACCAGAATTCGGCGATGTTCTTCAATCGCCATGTGGTCGATGCCCACTATGGCGGGCTGGCCTTCGAGGAAGAGGGCGAGCGCTGCTCGCAGCTTCTGACCGACCCCAAGGTCAAGGTAATGGTGATGGGCAATCACGGCGTGCTGGTCATCGGCGACACGGTGGCCGATGCCTTCAATCGCATGTTCTATTTCGAACGCGCCGCCGAGACCTACATCAAGGCGCTGTGGACAGGGCGGCCGCTGCGCACCCTTTCCGATGCAATCGCCGAGAAGACGGCGAGCGAGATGGACGACTATCCCGGCCAGGCCGAGCGGCATCTCAGCGAGTTGAAGGCGATCCTCGACGAGCAGGAGCCGGTCTATCGGAATTGAGTTTTAGAGCCCCAGTTCCGCCCGCAATTCCCCGGCGCTGTTGATGACCCGCGCTCCGGGCGGTCCTTCCATCGGTTTTTCCGGCCAGAAGATCGTCTTCATCCCCGCCGCCAGCCCTGCCATGGCGCCCGGCCAGCTGTCGTCGATCGCCACCGCGTTCGCGGGATCGACATCGGCCAGGTAGGCGGCGCGCAGGAACGGCTCGGCGTTCGGCTTGCCTTCGCGCACGTCGTTGCGGCTGATCGTCTTCATGCCGGGATAGGTCAGGCCGACCATGCCCAGATTGGCGTCGACGATCATGCGGTCGGAATTCGAGACCACGGCCTGCTGTACGCCAAGCGTGCGCAATTCGTTGAAGAGCTCTATCGCACCGGGGCGTGGCTTCAATGTTGTGACAAGCGGCAGATAATGCTCGTACTTGTGAACGATCCACTCGTCGAAGGGCAGATCCAAGCCGAACTCGTCGCGCATCATCAGGTAGACCGGCCAGGCAGCGACCCCGAGAACGCGCTCATGCAGGTCGGCCGGGGGCGTGAGGCCGACATTGCGCATCGCCGCCACCAGGGCTGCCTCGTGCAGCGGTTCGCTGTCGACCAGCGTGCCGTCCATGTCCCAGAAAACCGCTTTCGGTGTCATGCAACGCTCCTTTTGGCATTCCCTTAAAGGGTTTACCCCGGGAGATAAACCATCCGGACGGCAGAACGTGCCACCTGTCGGAACGGAAATCCTCCTTTTGCCTGCCGTGGAATCCAAGGCCGACGATGATCCGGCCGATCCCACGCCCGCAGGCGCAAGCAATTGCCCTGGCGATTGACAATTGCGCAGCGCGCGGTTCCCTGCGAAAGTAGGCACGGACCGCTTGCATGACCAGCGGTTTCGGGAGGCAGGACGTGAACAACCGGCAGGAGGGCGGCAGCAACAGGTTGGACGATGCCGCCCGCGCGGGCTGGCTTTATTACGTTGCCGGCAACACGCAGGACCAGATCGCCGCCACGCTCGGCATCTCGCGGCAGACTGCGCAGCGGCTGGTGTCGCTGGCAGTGTCGGAAGGCCTGATCAAGGTGCGCGTCGACCATCCGATCGCCAACTGCCTCGACCTCGCCGCCCGCCTGAAGTCGCGCTTCGCGCTCGATCTGGTGGAGGTGGTGCCGAGCGACCCCACCTCCTCGTCGACGACGATCGGCATCGCCGAAGCCGCCGCTGCGGAAATCGAAAGGCGGCTGAGATCGCCGGCCCCGATCGTTTTGGCGATCGGCACCGGCCGTACGCTGAAGGCGGCGATCGAGCAATTGCCGCCGATGGAGTGCCCACAGCACAAGGTGGTGTCGCTGACCGGCAATATCTCGCCCGACGGTTCGGCCGCTTTCTACAACGTCATCTTCACCATGGCCGACAGGGTCAAGGCACGGTCCTTCCCGATGCCGTTGCCGGTCATCGCCTCCTCGCCGCAGGAACGCGAGATGCTGCTCAGCCAGCCGATGATCCAGCCGACGCTGGCGCTGGCCGCGGAGGCCGACGTCACCTTCGTCGGCATCGGCGACCTCGGCCCGAAGGCGCCGCTCTATGAGGACGGCTTCATTTCCGACGCCGAGTTGAAGGCATTGCAGAAAGCGGGCGGCGTCGCCGAAATCGTCGGCTGGGTGTTCGATCGCGACGGCCGCATGGTCGAGGGCATCACCAACGACCGGGTGTCGTCGGCGGCCCTGCCGTCACGGGAGAAGTCGCTGGTCATCGCGCTCGCCATGGGTGAACGCAAGCTGCCGGGCATCCTGGCGGCCGTGAACCGCCGGCTGGTCAACGGGCTCATCACCGATGAGCGGACGGCGACCGCCCTGCTGGCCGGCATCTGACCGGCTTGCGGCATGTGGCCGTGCCGACCGCGTTGCGATAAAGCCAACAAGGCTATCCGTGCCGGCCCAACGGATCGTTGCCGTCGAGGAAACCGAGGTCGCGCTGCAGATGCGGCGACAGATCCCTGATGTCGAGATGTGCGCGTTTTCTGGTCGCGAACCAGCCGAATCCGTCCGCAAGCCATGAAATCCAGCGGTGATCCGGAGCGGGAGTGCATTTCTGCTGCGTCGTGGTCATGATCGTCAACCTTCGCTATCCTGAACCCGCATGACGGGTTGAGGATGAATGTCGGCCTTGCCGGCCACCTTTGCCAATCGAACGTCGATAACGACCCATAAGGAGGCTTTATGCCGGATCTCGGCTCGCGACAGGTTGCGCAGCTCCCGCCGCTGCAGGCGATCCGGGTGTTCGAAGCGGTGGCGCGGCATCTTTCCTTCACAAAGGCGGCCGAGGAACTGGCGATGACGCAAGCAGCGGTCAGCTATCAGATCAAGGTGCTGGAGGAGCGGGTCGGCGCGCCGCTTTTCCTGCGCCGGCCGCGACAGATCGAACTCACCGAAGCTGGGCAGCGCCTGGCGCCGGCGGTCAGCGAGGCCTTCGCCATACTCGGCCAGGCCTATGCGGCGGCGCGCGGCGGGGCCGACGGTCTGCTGTGCGTCACCACGGTGCTGACCTTTGCCTCCAACTGGCTGGCGCATCATCTGGGTTCGTTCCAGATCGCGCATCCCTCGCTTGCCGTGCGGCTCGATACGTCGAGCCGCCTGACGGATTTCGCCCGCGAGGATGTCGACCTTGCCATCCGCTCGGGCGGCGGCAAATGGCCGGGGCTGGAAGCCTACAAGCTGCTCGACGCCGATTTCACGCCGATGCTCAGCCCCAAGCTCGCAGCGAGCATCGGCGGCGTCAAGGAGCCGGCCGACCTGTTGCGGCTGCCGATCCTCGATCCCGGAGACATCTGGTGGACGCAATGGTTCGAGGCCGCAGGCGTGCAAAGTCATGACCTTGCCAAGCGCCCCGGCAGCAGCATGGGCGCGCAGGCTTATGAGGCCAATGCGGCAATCGCAGGCCATGGCGTGGCGATCCTGACCAGGGCCCTGTTCAAGGCGGAACTCGCCGACGGCCGGCTGATCCAGCCCTTCGATCTGGTCGGCGACGATGGCCACGCCTATTGGTTGGTCTATCCGGAGGCGCGCCGCAACGTGCCGAAGATCCGCGCTTTCCGCGACTGGATCCTGGCCGAGATCGCCTGCTGACCGGCTAACTCCAGGATCAAAACCGCGCTCCATCCAGATCGCCGTTGTCGCCCGGTCCGCGCCTGCGGGACGGCCATTTGCACGTGCCATGTCGGCGCTCCTCCATCGAGTGTGCACTGCACCATCGAATCTGGCTTGACATAATTCATTCTTAATGAGTAATTGCTCACAGCCAAGGCAAATGCTCATCTTGGTCCATGGGAGGAATTTGATGAAACTTCGTACGCTCATCCTGGGCTTGTGCTCGGCCAGCGCGCTCGCGTTCGCGGCACATGCCGAATCCATCACCATCGCCACCGTCAACAATGGCGATATGGTCCGCATGCAGAAGCTGACCGACGACTTCACCAAGGCGAACCCCGACATCCAGCTCAACTGGGTGACGCTGGAAGAGAACGTGCTGCGCGAGCGCGTCACCACCGACATCGCCACCAAGGGCGGCCAGTATGACGTGATGACCATCGGCACCTACGAGGTCCCGATCTGGGCCAAGCAGAGCTGGTTGTTGCCGCTCGACAAGCTCGGCGACGACTACGACGCCAAGGATATCATTCCGGCGATCGCCGGCGGCCTCTCGGTCGACGGCAAGCTCTATGCCGCGCCTTTCTACGGCGAAAGCTCCTTCGTCATGTACCGCAAGGACCTGATGGAGAAGGCGGGGCTGAAGATGCCCGACGCGCCGACCTGGGACTTCATCAAGCAGGCCGCCGACAAGATGACCGACCGCGCCAATGGCGTGAACGGCGTGTGCCTGCGCGGCAAGGCCGGTTGGGGCGAGAACATGGCCTTCCTGACCGCCATGTCGAACTCCTTCGGCGCGCGCTGGTTCGACGAGAACTGGAAGCCGCAATTCGACCAGCCCGAATGGAAGAACACCCTGCAGTTCTATGTCGACCTGATGAAGGCCGACGGGCCGGAGGGCGCGTCCTCCAACGGCTTCAACGAGAATTTGGCGCTGTTCCAGCAGGGCAAGTGCGGCATGTGGATCGACGCCACCGTCGCCGCCTCCTTCGTCTCCGATCCCAAGGCCTCGCAGGTCGCCGACAAGGTCGGTTACGCGCTGGCGCCTGACAATGGGCTCGGCAAGCGCGGCAACTGGCTGTGGGCGTGGTCGCTGGCCATTCCTGCCGGTACGCAGAAGGCCGATGCCGCCGAGAAGTTCGTGTCATGGGCAACCAGCAAGCACTACGCCGAGCTGGTCGCCTCGAAGGAAGGCTGGGCCAACGTTCCGCCGGGAACGCGCTCCTCGCTCTACGCCAATCCAGAGTACCAGAAGGCGGCTCCGTTCGCCAAGATGACGCTGGACTCCATCAATGCTGCCGACCCGACGCACCCGACCGTCAAGCCGGTGCCCTATGTCGGCGTGCAGTTCGTCGCCATCCCTGAGTTCCAAGGCCTCGGCACCACCGTCGGCCAGCTGTTCTCGGCAGCCCTTGCCGGCCAGTCGAGCGTCGACGACGCGCTGAAGCAGGCCCAGGACGCCGCAACCGCGGCGATGACCGAGGGCGGCTACATCCAGTAAGGCTCCTCCCGGTGCCTAAGGCCGGCCGCCGACCATGGCCGGCAACGGCCGCCCGAAACCCAGTTCGGGCGGCCACTTCCGACAGCTCGAGAAAATTCCGTCCGATCCTTGAAGGGTGACCGTCATGGCTACTCAGCAGACCCGTTCGCTTGCCCGTTTCATGATGGCGCCATCCGTCGTCCTGCTGCTCGTCTGGATGGTCGTTCCGCTGGCGCTCACGCTCTGGTTCTCCTTCCAGCAGTACAATCCGCTCAATCCTATCCGCGACGGCTTCGTCGGCTTCTCCAATTACGCGCTGTTCTATTCCAACCCGGCCTTCCTGCAATCGATCCTCAACACGCTGCTGATCGTCGTCAGCGTGCTTGTGATCACCGTGGTCGGCGGCATCCTGCTGGCGCTTTTGATCGACCAGCCGATGTGGGGCCAGGGCATCGTGCGCATCCTCGTCATCTCGCCGTTCTTCGTCATGCCGCCGGTGGCGGCACTGGTCTGGAAGAACATGATCATGCATCCGCAATACGGCGTCTTCGCCGACATAGCGCGGTTCTTCGGCCTCCAGCCCATAGACTGGTTCGGACAATATCCGCTGACCGCCATCATCATCATCGTCGCCTGGCAGTGGCTGCCTTTCGCGACGCTCATTCTTTTGACTTCGCTTCAGTCGCTGGACGGCGAGCAGAAGGAAGCCGCCGAGATGGACGGCGCCGGCTTCATCAGCCGCTTCATCTACCTGACGTTGCCGCACATGTCGCGGGCGATTACCGTCGTCATCCTGATCCAGACGATCTTCCTTCTTTCGGTCTATGCCGAGATCCTCGTCACCACCAATGGCGGTCCGGGATACGCCTCCACCAACCTGCCCTTCCTGGTTTACCAGAAGGCGCTGCTGGAGTTCAAAATCGGCCAGGCCTCTGCCGGCGGCATCATCGCCGTCATTCTCGCCAACATCGTCGCCTTCTTCGCCATGCGCGCCGTTGGCAAGAACCTGGACAGATAAGGGAGGAAAAGATGGCACGCGCAGTCACAACCCGGCACAAGACGATCGCGACGGCGGCCGCCTGGATCGTCGCCTTGCTGATCTTCTTCCCGATCCTCTACACCATCATCACCTCGTTCAAGTCGGAACAGGAGGCGATCCAGGGCTTCAACCTGTTCCCGTCGGGAACCACGGAAAGCTATTCCGAGGTCCAGGCGCAGAGCGGCTATTTCAAGTTCTTCCTGAACTCGGTGATCCTGTCGGTCGGCTCCACCATCCTGGCCCTGCTGGTCGCCATTCCGGCGGCCTGGTCGATGGCGTTCTCGCCGACCAAGCGGACCAAGGACATTTTGATGTGGATGCTGTCCACCAAGATGATGCCGGCCGTGGCCGTGCTGTTTCCGATCTACCTGATCTTCCGCGACACCGGCCTGCTCGACAGCCGCATCGGCCTGATGGTGATGCTGATGCTGATCAACCTGCCGATCGTGGTGTGGATGCTCTACACCTATTTCCGCGAAATCCCCGGCGAGATCCTGGAAGCGGCGCGCATGGACGGCGCCTCGCTGTGGAACGAGATCATCTATGTGCTCACACCCATGGCGGTGCCGGGCATTGCCTCGACCATGCTGCTCAACATCATCCTGGCCTGGAACGAAGCGTTCTGGACGATCCGGCTGACCACGACGGAAGCAGCACCCTTGACCGCCTTCATCAGCTCCTTCTCCAGCCCGCAAGGCCTGTTCTGGGCGAAGCTCTCGGCCGCCTCGACGCTGGCGATCGCGCCGATCCTGATCATGGGCTGGTTCAGCCAGAAGCAACTGGTGCGCGGCCTGACCTTCGGTGCGGTGAAGTAGGGACGCCGTGAAGTAGCAGCGTGCGCCAGGCGGCGGACGGAAATCCACCGGGAGGAAAGCATGGGAAATATCACGCTTAAGAACGTCTCCAAGTCCTTCGGCTCGACTTCGATCATTCCTAACATCGATCTCGTCATCGAGGACGGCGAGTTCGTCGTCTTCGTCGGCCCGTCGGGTTGCGGCAAGTCCACATTGCTGCGCCTGATCGCCGGCCTGGAGGACACCAGCGGCGGCACCATCAACATTGACGGCCGCGACGTCACCGGCGAGGCGCCGGCCAAGCGCAAGCTTGCCATGGTATTCCAGTCCTATGCGCTCTACCCGCACATGACGGTGGCCAAGAACATCGCCTTCCCGCTGAAGATGGCGGGCGAGGACCAGGCGACCATCGACAAGAAGGTGAAGGACGCCGCGCGCGTGCTTAACCTCACCAACTATCTCGAGCGCCGCCCCGGCCAGCTTTCCGGTGGCCAGCGCCAGCGCGTCGCCATCGGCCGCGCCATCGTGCGCCAGCCTTCAGCCTTCCTGTTCGATGAACCCTTATCCAACCTCGACGCGGCACTGCGCGGCACGATGCGGCTGGAGATCAGCGAACTGCACCACCAGCTCAAGACGACGATGATCTACGTCACCCACGACCAGGTCGAGGCGATGACCATGGCCGACAAGATCGTCGTGCTGAATGCTGGAAATGTCGAGCAGGTCGGCTCGCCGATGGAGCTCTACAAGACGCCGAAAAACCTGTTCGTCGCCGGCTTCATCGGCTCCCCGAAAATGAACCTGATCGAAGGCGCGCCGGCGGCGAAGTACGGCGCCAAGACCATCGGCATCCGGCCCGAGCACATGGCGATCTCGACCACGGCGGGCGACTGGAAGGCGACGGTCGGCGTCGCCGAACACCTGGGATCCGACACCTTCCTGCATGTCCAGGCCGACGGTGTCGGCCCGCTGACGGTGCGCGCCGACGGCGAACTCAGCGTCCACCATGGCGACAGCATTTACCTCACGCCCGACAAGGCCAAGCTGCATCGCTTCGGCCCCGACGGCAAGGCATTGGCGCCGTGAGGCTGAAAGGCAAATCGGCGCTGATCACCGGGTCGGCGCGCGGTATCGGCAAGGCCTTCGCCGAAGCCTATGCCCGTGAAGGCGCCGTGGTGGCGATTGCCGACATCGATCTCGAAGCCGCCGAGAAGGCGGCCGCGGGGATCGGCGGCACGGCCTATGCCGTGAAGCTCGACGTCACGGACCAGGCCTCCATCGACGCCGCGGTGAAGGCGGTGGAAACCAGGACCGGCGGCCTGGACATACTGATCAACAACGCCGCGATCTTCGACCTGGCGCCGATCGTGGAGATATCGAGAGCCAGCTACGAGAAACTGTTCTCCGTCAACGTCGCCGGCACGCTGTTCATGCTGCAGGCAGCAAGCCGCTCGATGATCGCGCGGGGAAAGGGCGGCAGGATCATCAACATGGCGAGTCAGGCCGGGCGGCGCGGCGAGCCGCTGGTCGCGGTCTACTGCGCCAGCAAGGCGGCGGTCATCTCGCTGACCCAGTCGGCCGGGCTCGACCTGATCAAGCACGGCATCAACGTCAATGGCATCGCGCCCGGCGTCGTCGACAGCGACATGTGGGACCAGGTCGACGCGCTGTTCGCCAAGTACGAGAACCGGCCGAAGGGCGAAAAGAAGAGACTGGTCGGCGAAGGCGTGCCCTATGGCCGCATGGGCAGACCGGAAGACCTCGCCGGCATGGCCGTGTTCCTGGCCAGCGATGAAGCCGAATACATCGTCGCCCAGACCTACAATGTCGATGGCGGCCAGTGGATGAGTTGACGTGGATGAGTTGAGGGGGGAGGCGCTTTTCTCTTTTCCTCCGGAGAAGACGCCGCGGGGCAGGTGAGGGGCAGCATACTGAACGCCAGGTTTTGCCCCTCATCCCCGCTCTTCCGAAGGAGGCGAAACAGTCGGGCCGCAGATCGGCCGAAGGGTAATGCAGATGACAGTGAAACTCTCTTCCTCGAACCTCGCCAGGCTTCCGCCGAAGGTCGCCGGTCCGAACTATGACCGGTCGGCGCTGAAGGCCGGCATCGTGCATTTCGGAGTCGGTAATTTCCACCGCTCGCACCAGGCCGTCTATCTCGACGAGCTGTTCAATTCGGGCGTCGGCCACGACTGGGCGCTGGTCGGCGCCGGCGTATTCGAGGGCGAGAAGATCGGCCGCGGCAAATTGGAAGCGCAGGACTGGCTGACGACGGTGGTCGAGCAGGATGAGGGGCATATGAGCGCCCGCGTCACCGGCGCCATGATCGACTTCCTGACGCCGGGCGATGCCGCCGCCATCATCGAACGGCTGGCCGATCCGGCGATCAAGATCGTGTCGCTGACCATCACCGAAGGCGGCTATTTCATCGATCCTGCCTCCGGCGTGTTCAACCCCACGCATCCCGACATCGTCGCGGATGCGCAAGCCGGTGCCGTGCCGAAGACCGTGTTCGGCATCATCCTCGCCGGCCTGATGCGGCGGCGTGCCGACGGCATCGTGCCGTTCACGGTCATGTCCTGCGACAACATCCCCCATAACGGCCATGTCACCTCCGACGGCGTCATCGGGCTTGCCCGGCTGATCGACGAGGACCTGGCGAACTGGGTCAGCGACAAGGTCGCCTTTCCCAACGCCATGGTCGACCGCATCACGCCGGCCACCTCCGATCGCGAGCGCACGATCCTGGCCAAGGATTTCGGCGTGGAGGACAATTGGCCGGTGTTCTGCGAGCCGTTCCGGCAATGGGTGCTGGAAGACCATTTCACCGCCGGCCGCCCGCCGCTGGAGAATGTCGGCGTGCAGTTCGTCAGCGATGTTGCCCCTTACGAGCTGATGAAGATCCGCATCCTCAATGGCGGCCATGCAGCCATCGCCTATCCGGCCGGGCTGATGGACATCCATTTCGTCCACGAGGCGATGCAGGAGCCGCTGGTGCGCGGCTTCCTCGACAAGCTCGAGCACGACGAGATCATCCCCACCGTGCCGCCGGTGCCGGACACGGTGCTGGAGGAGTATTACCAACTCATCGAGCACCGCTTCTCCAACCCCAAGATCGGCGACACGGTGCGCCGGCTTTGCCTCGACGGCTCCAACCGCCAGCCGAAATTCATCATCCCGACCATCGCTGACCGGTTGAAGGCGGGAAAGGGTGTCGCCGGCCTGGCGCTGGAATCGGCGCTGTGGTGCCGCTACTGCTTCGGCACGACGGATAGCGGCGCCGTCATCGAGCCCAACGATCCGAGCTGGGAACGTTTGCAGGCGACCGCGAAGGCGGCCAAGGATACGCCCGCGGCGTGGCTTGCCATGGAGGATATCTATGGCGATGTCGGCCGTGCCGCACCGTTCGTCGAGGCCTTCGCGCACGCATTGAACGTGCTGTGGACGGATGGCGCGCGCGCCACGCTGACGCGCTATCTCGCAGGCAGGCTCTGAGAGCCGTTCGATACCATGGCGCCTGACCTGGTCATCTTCGACTGCGACGGCGTGCTGGTGGACAGCGAGGCGCTGTCGGTCTCGGCGCTGCTGGGCATGATCGCGCTTGCCGGCGGCAGCATCGGCGAGGACAAGGCCTACGAGCATTTCCTCGGCAAGAGCATGAAAAGCGTGCGCGAGATCCTCGACCGCGACTTTGGCCTTGATATCACCGATCAGCACCTGACCACGATGCGTGTCGAATTGATGCGCAAGTTTCGCGAAGAGCTGAAGCCGATCCCCGGCGTCAAGGACATGCTGCTGAAGCTCGGGCTGCCGTTCTGTGTCGCGTCCTCGGGCACGCTCGACCGTATCCGCTATGCGCTCGACGTCACGGGATTGCTTGGGCTGATGGAGCCGCATCTGTTCAGCGCCGGCATGGTGGCAAGGGGAAAGCCGGCGCCGGACCTGTTCCTTCATGCCGCCGCCTCGATGCGGGCGCATCCGCGCAAATGCCTTGTGATCGAGGACAGCCCCGCCGGCGTCGCGGCGGCGCGCGCCGCGGGCATGCGCGTCTTTGCTTTCACCGGCGGCTCGCATGCCGGCAACCCGGCGCTGAAAGCGCGGCTTGCGTCGAGTGAGCCGGACTTTATATTCGCTGACATGCTGCAATTGCCCGATCTGATTGCAGGCCTGGGAGCGAGAGACAGAGCATCTTGACGAAACAGTTCGTTTGCGCGGTCGATGTCGGCACCGGGAGCGCCCGCGCGGGTATTCTCGACACCAGTGGCACCTTGCTCGGCCGCGCCGAGCACCCGATCGCCATGCACCAGCCGAAGGCCGATCACGCCGAGCATGATTCGCGTGATATCTGGTCAGCCGTGTGCGCCGCGGTGCGTGCGGCCCGCGAAAAATCCGGTGTTGCCGCCGAGGACATTGCCGGCATTTCCTTCGATGCCACCTGCTCGCTGGTCGTGCGCGACAGGCAAGGCGGCCAGCTCAGCGTTTCGGTGACCGGAGAGGAGCGCTGGGACACCATCGTCTGGCTCGATCACCGCGCCATCGCCGAGGCCGACGAATGCACGGCAAGCGGCCATGAGGTGCTCAACTATATCGGCGGCGTCATGTCGCCGGAAATGGCAACGCCGAAGCTGATGTGGCTGAAGCGAAACCTGCCGAAGACCTGGAATGAAGCCGGCTATCTATTCGACCTCACCGACTTCCTGACCTGGCAGGCGACGGGGTCGCTGGCCCGCTCGCAGTGCACGCTGACCGCCAAATGGACCTATCTGGCACACCGGGAACCCGCATGGCAGCGCGATTTCTTCGAACTCGTCGGCCTCGATGACCTCTTCGAGCACGGCAATCTGCCCGAAAGGGCAAGTCCGGTCGGCGCTTGCATCGGCTCTTTGAGCGCGCAAGCAGCGGCGGGCCTTGGCCTGACGGAGACATGCCGGGTCGGCGCCGGGGTGATCGACGCCTATGCCGGCGCGCTTGGCGTGCTCGGCGGCTTTGCCGGCGACGAGCGGAATATCGGCCGTCACCTGGCGCTGATCGCCGGCACGTCCTCCTGCGTCATGGCGATGTCGCCCGATCCGCAGCCTTTCGCCGGCGTCTGGGGCCCCTATTACGGCGCCGCACTTCCGAAGCTGTGGCTGTCGGAAGGCGGCCAGTCTGCCACCGGCGCCCTGCTCGACCACATTATCCGCTGGCACGGCGCCGGCGGCGAGCCGAACGCCGCCATGCATGCCAGGATTGCAAGCCGCGTTGCCGAGCTGCGCGCCGCGGAGGGCGATGCGCTTGCCGGCCGGCTGCACGTGCTGCCGGATTTCCACGGCAACCGCTCGCCGCTCGCCGACCCGCACGCGGTCGGCGTCATCAGCGGTCTGACGCTGGATTCCTCCTTCGACAGCCTGTGCCGACTTTACTGGCGCGCCGCCGTCGGCATCGCGCTCGGCGTGCGCCATGTGCTGGAAGCGCTGAACGAGAATGGCTATCTGATCGACACGCTGCATGTCACCGGCGGCCACACCAAAAACCCGCTCTTGATGGAACTCTATGCCGACGCCACCGGCTGCACGGTGGTCGAGCCGCTGGCGGACGAGGCGGTGCTGCTTGGCACCGGCATGGTGGCGGCGACCGCGGCCGGGCTTTTCCCCGACCTCAACGCAGCCTGTCTTGCCATGCAGCAGGGCGGCAGGACGCGCGCCGCCAACCCGGCCGCCGGCGCCCGCTTCGATCGCGACTACCGGATCTTCCTGGAGATGCACCGGCAGCGCCAAGCGCTCGACGCGATACGGTAGAACTGGGAATGCGCTTTACCGTGTCAACAAGGATAGGCCGGACTTGGCATCGAACAGGTGCATATCCGATTCGTCGAACGTATAGCGGACATCGCTGCGGATAGTAGGGCAGGCGCGGCTGGGAACGAGTGCGCTGATCTCCTTGCCGCCAAGAGCGAATGTCACCAGTGCATCGTTGCCATGAAACTCGATGAGATCGGCCGTTCCTGCCAGGAGGTTTCCGGCGCTGTCGGGGTTCGCGGGCTTGAGATCCGGAGGCCTGATCCCAAGCACCGCCTGCTCGCCATGTTGGAGCTTGAAGCGCGAGCCGTTGACGGTGAAGACAGTTCCGCCATTGGTCAGCGTCCAGCCATTTCCTTTCCGGGCCACCGTCACGTCGATGAAATTCATGTTCGGCGTGCCAATAAAACCGGCCACGAACATGTTGCCGGGCCGCCGGTAGATTTCCGCCGGCGAGCCGACCTGCTCGATGACGCCATCCTTGAGCAGCACGATGCGGTCGGCGAGCGTCATCGCTTCGAGCTGGTCATGGGTGACGTAGACGGTGGTGGTCTTCAGCGACTGGTGCAGCCGCGCGATCTCGACGCGCATGTGGTTGCGCAGCTTGGCGTCAAGATTGGACAGCGGCTCATCGAACAGGAACACTTTCGGCGTCTTGATCATGGCGCGCGCGATCGCCACGCGCTGCTGCTGGCCGCCGGAAAGCTCGGCTGGCTTGCGGCCGAGATAGGGTTCCAGCCCGAGCGTCCTTGACACCGCTTCGACCCGCTTCTGGATCTCGGCCGCAGGCACTTTCTGGCGCCGCAGCCCGAAGGCGATGTTGTCGAAGATCGTCATATGCGGGTAAAGGGCATAGTTCTGGAACACCATGGCGATGCCGCGATCGCCCGGATCGAGATCGTTGACCACCTTGCCGCCGATCGAGACCTCGCCGCCGCTGATTTCCTCCAGCCCCGCCAGCATGCGCAGCAAGGTCGACTTGCCACAGCCGGACGGGCCGAGGAACACGACGAACTCGTGCTCCTCGATCGAGAGGTTGAGGTCGCGGATGACCGTCGTGGCGCCATAGGCCTTGTCGACATGGAAACAGGTGATCGCGGACATGGTCAGCCCTTTTCGCCGCTGAGCAGGATCTGCAGCTTGACGTCCTGCGGGTGCGCTGCCGCCGCCCGCTCGAAAGCCTCGATGCTGTCGGAGAAATCATAGGTGCCAGTGATCAGCGGCTTGAGATCGACCTTGCCGGAGGCGATCAACTGCAGGGCGCGGTCGAAAATGTTGGCATAGCGGAACACGGTTTCGATGCGCACTTCCTTCGATATGGCCGCTGGCACGTTGAGCGCCACAGGCTCCACCGGCAGCCCGACGAGGACCACCGCGCCGCCGGGGCGCACGACGTCGAACAGATCAGCGAAGGCCTTGGGGCTGCCGCTGGCCTCGAAGACGATGTCCGCCCCCCAGCCGTCGGTGGCCGCGCGCACGGCATCGACCAGCGGCTGCTCGCCGATGTTGACCGGAACGACGCCGGGATAGCGCCCGGCAATTTCGAGCTTGGGCGCGGAGAAGTCGGAAATCAGCACTTTCGAGCAACCACCGGCCAGCGCGGCCAGCGCGATCATGATGCCGATCGGGCCACAGCCGACGACACCCGCCACGTCACCCGGAACGATTCGCGCGCGCGCCGCCGCCTGCATGCCGATGGCGAAAGGTTCGACCATCGCGCCTTCGGCGAAGGAGACATTGTCGGGCAGCCTGTAGGTGAACGCCGCCGGATGCACGGCTTGCGGCGCCAGAATGCCATGCACCGGCGGCGTCGCCCAGAAGGTGACGTCCGGGTCGACATTGTAGATGCCGAGCTTGGTCGCCCGCGACGACAGGTTCGGCACGCCCGGTTCCATGCAGACGCGATCGCCGACCTTCAGCGTCCGGACATTGGCGCCGATCTCGACGATCGTTCCGGACGCTTCGTGGCCGAGCACCATCGGCGCGCGCACGACATAGCTGCCGATGGCGCCATGGGTGTAATAATGCACGTCGCTGCCGCAGACGCCGACCGTATGGATGGCGATCCTGACGTCGTCCGGGCCGACGTCGAGCGGCAACGCGATCTCGCGCAGGGCCAGCTCGCCCTTTTTCTCAAGCACCAGTGCCCGCATCGTGTCGTCCTCGCTTCAAGTCTTTTTTTGCCGGAAAACGGAATTCAGGAAGCCGCTGAGCACGCCGAGAAACAACAGCGGCGGCAGCGACAGAAGCACGACCGAGGCGTTCAGGATTCCCCACGGCACGTTCATGCCTTGCTGGGAGAGTTCCGAGGCGACGATCGGCAAGGTCTTGGCGTTGGAGCTCGACAGCATCAGCGCTATCAGGAACTCGTTCCAGACCAGCACGAAACTGAAAGCCACCGCGCCGATCAGCGAGCGCGCCGCGACCGGCAGCGCGATCCGCCAGAACACCGAATAGGCGCCGTAGCCGTCGACGAAGGCGGCTTCCTCGACCTCCTTCGGCACGGCCTGGAAGGCCGGGATGGCGAGCCACATGATCACCGAGATGGTGAGCAGGCAATAGGTGACGATCAGCGCGGCAAGCGTGTCGTAAAGCCCGAGCTGCAGCCAGATCACCATCAGCGGAATGGCGACCGCCACCGGCGGCAGGAAGCGCAGCGACAAAACGAAGAACTGGATGTCGCCCGCCCAGCGGTTCGGGTAACGCGCCACGGCGTAAGCCGCCGGCAGGCCGAGCACCACGCCGATCAGCACCGCGCAGCCGCAGGCGACGACCGAATTGTAGAGGCCGGTCATGACGCTGTCGCGGCCGACGATATAGCTGATGTTGGCCAGCGTCGGCGTGAACACCAGGCGCGGGACGCAGGTGATGATGTCGACATTGTTCTTCAGCGAGTTGAGCGCCGTCCACAGCAACGGAAACACGGCCATGAAGCCTGCAAACGCCAGCACGGTCTTGCCGATCAGGCGGCCGGGTCTCATGCGATATGGCCTCATGCCTGCACCCGCTTCCACAGCATGGTGAAGGTGATGACCGTGGCGATCATCATCAGCACAGCCATCGCCGAGGCGTAGGAGACCTTGCCGGACTCGATGAAGCCTTGCGAGAAGGCGTACATGTCGAGCGTCTCGGTCGCCACGCCCGGCCCGCCGCGGGTCATCACATAGATCAGGTCGAAGGAGCGCAGCGATTCGATCATCTTGACGAACATCAGGCTGACCAGCGGCGCCTTCAGCATCGGCAAGGTCACATAGGCGTGGATCTGCCAGCGTTTGGCATGGTCGAGCCGTGCGGCCTCGATCGGCTGCGGCGGCAGCGTTTCCAGGAGCTTCAACACGATGACGGCGAAGAACAGGCCCCACTGCCAGACATCGACCGATGCGACGGCGAACAACGCCGTCGCCGGCTTCGACAGCGGATCGAAGATCAGCCCGCCGGTGAGCAGCCGGTAAGGATAGGTGGCGATGCCGTAGAGCGGATGATAGGCGAACTTCCAGACGAAGGCCGCCGACACGCGTGGCAGCAGGACCGGGATGATGAACAGCAGGCAGTAGATGTTGCGCAGGCGCGGCGACGCGACCTCGAACATCAGGACGCCCAGTCCGATGGCGACCGCCATTGTCGCGATGACCGTGACGAATTCCCATTTCACCGACACCCAGACGGCGTTGAGAAAGCGGCGGTCGACGAACAGGTCGGCGAAATTCGAGAACCAGACATAGGAATAGGCTGTCGAGCTGAGTTCACGGTTCTGCAGGGCGATGACGACCGCGTAGAGCGTCGGCACCATCGACAGCACCAGAAGGATGGCGAGTGTCGGCACGACGAAGGTGACCGGCAGGGATGAGCGTCGCGGCATCTGTCTAACCTCTGCTGCGTCTCGGACGATTGGGCATGACTGGCCTTTCGGGCGAAGACTGGCTCAAACCGAAATGATGAACCAAGACCTGCGGCGCACAGGTTCCGGCGCTCCACCGAATGCCGTGGACCGCGCGCCGCAGGGGGAGGATGGCTTATTTCTTCACCAGCTCGTTGGCATAGGCCTCGAGTTCGTTGAGGCCGCCCTTGATGTCGGTGCGGGTGCCGGTGACCAGTTCCTCGAGGATGATGCCCCAGCGGTCGCCGAGATCGGGCCAGCGCGGGTCCTGCCAGAAATTGACCGCCGTGACCTTGCCGGTTTCGGCCAGTGCCTGGCCGAGATCGGCGCCGTAAATATCGGCGAATTCCTTGCTGGCCAGGATGCTGGTGCGGTTCAGCTCGCCGAACTGGTGGGCGTCGAGCCGGCGCTTCTCGTTTTCCTTCGATGTTGCCCAGGCGATGAACAGGCCGGCGCATTTCTTCGACGCGTCGTCGGCATTGGCCTTCGCCGCGATGGCGAGGCCATGGCCGTAACCGCCGCCGGGCAGTGGCGACGGCGGCGGCAGGAAGCCGATGTTGCCGACGACCTGCGAGGTCTTCGGGTCGACCGCCATGCCCGACAGCGGCGTGGATTCAACCAGGATCGCGACCTGGCCCGACAGGAAGGCGCCGGTCGATTCATCCCAGCTGCCGGTCTGCGTGCCGGGCGCCGAATCCTTGAACAGTTTCAGGTAGGTCTCGGTCGCCTTGACCGCGGCATCCGAATTGAAGACCGGCTTGTCGCCGTCGAACCACTGGCCGCCATAGGCCTTGAAGAACGGCATCCAGCGCCAGACATTGGCGCCCGAACCGCGCGCGCCACGCAGCGCGATGCCATACATGCCCTTGTCCGGGTTGGTCAGCTTCGGCACGTCGGCGATCAGCTCGTCGAGCGTCTTCGGCGGCTGGATGCCGGCGGCCTCCAGCACGTCCTTGCGATAGACCATCAGGTCGCCGCCGCCGGTCAGCGGCGCGAACCAGACCTTGCCGTCATAGGTGGCGACCTTCTGGCGGCCGGGGTCGAAGTCGGCATAGTCGTAGTCGGCCGGATAATAGTCGGCCAGCGGCACGATCCATTTCGAGGAAGCGAACAGCGCGACATTGGCTTCGTCGACATAGTAGACGTTGTAGTTGCCGACCGTGGACGCGTCGGCGCGCGATTTTGCCCGGCGGTCGTTCTCGTTGAGGTAATCGATCTGGAAGCCGGCGCCGGCAAGCTTCTCGAACTCGGCCTTGGAGTCCTCCAGAAGCGTCAGGCCGTCACGTGGCTGCGCCAGCACCTTGACCGGCGCCGAGCAGACCGGCGCCTGCGCCAAAGCGGTGGTGGAAACGGTAGCGGAAAGCATGAAAGCTGCACCAAGGCTGGCAGCGAGCCGAATTGGTTTCATTATTTTCTCCTCCAGGAACACGTCGCAGGAAGCGGACGTCCTCGGGTTGCGCGATCCTCACCATCGCCCGAGCGACTTGCCACCCATCGCCAAAATGCGGAGTTGCGGCGGCTCGCGCTAGAAGCCCCGTTGCAGAAGACCTGTACTTTTATGCATTGTGCGGCGCAAAAACCGGCATCCGGTTGCGGCCAATCTCACATGAGTATCGATCGGACTCGGGGACGGTGGTTTTTAGGGCGTGCTTACGCGCGCATCGCCAGCCGCTGCCGCGACAGCTTGCGATAGGATGACGGCGTCATCTTGTGCTTGCGCATGAAGGCGCGGTTGAAATTGGAGATGTTCATGTAGCCGACCTGGAAACAGATGTCGGTGATCGGAATATCGGTATCGGCCAGCAGCTTGCAGGCCTGCCACAGCCTCAGCTTGGCAAGGTGGTCACTGAAGGAATTGCCGGTGTTCTTCTGGAAGAAGCGCGAGAATGTGCTCTCGGTCATTCCCGCGAGCGCCGCCACATCAGGCAGCTTCAGATCTTCGGCGAAATGCTGAAACAGATAGGTCAGCGTACGCTGGATGATGTCGAGCGAGGCGGCATCCAGAACAGGAGAGAAATCCGGCGAAGACAACAGCTCGTATTCGTCGGTCCTGGCGAGGAGATCGACGAGGTTCAGGAACAGGCAGAACCTGGTTAGCCCGCTGACCTCCCCCATCCGTTCCATCAGCTCGGCGCCTTCCAATGCCGTGCGGCCATGAAAAACCATGCCGCGCAGCGACCGCTCCAGGAACGGTTCCAATTCGCGCAGTTCGGGCAACAGGCCAGCCGACCCGCGCAGCCTCTCGGCATCGAACTGGAGGACGATGTCGCGGCCTTCGATCAGCTCGCCCGGCTGCACCGCCGTCACCCAATCATGCGGCAGCCCGCCGCCGACGATGGTGAGATAACCCGGTCCGAATTCGCCGATGTGGTCGCCGACCAGCACGACGCCGGAGGATTTTCGCAAGAGGTGGATTTCGTACTCCGGATGGAAATTCCAGACATTGCGCTCCCAGGGATAGTCGTCCAGCCGCCACAGGAAACTGTCGCTCGCCTCGGTGACGATATGTTCGAAGGCCGGCGCTGTGCGCGGGATAGCGGCCGTGTTCTTCCTGCGCCTGAACGGCATCCGATCCTCCCGGCAATGCGCCGGCATTCCAATCTCACCGCATTCCTAGCAGCAGCCGATAGCCAAGTGAACGCGAGCCGGCGATTGCGGTTTGCCTCTGGCTCAATCGCTCGCCATCCCTCCTCCCTTGCCATCATGTCGCATTTCGTTCAAAAGGCGACGCAAACGACGCCATTTTGCGCCGTTTGCCGTGCGGCTTCCGGGCCTGGTCCCGACGCGCCGTGTTCTGAAAGAGCGGAAACAATGTCTGCGATCGAAGCCGGCGCTCGCGCGCCGGAAAATCTTTGGCGTCAGGAAATCAGGGCGACGCTGGCGCTCGCCTGGCCGATGGTGCTGACCAATCTCGGCCAGACCGCCATGACGGCCACCGACGTCATGATGATGGGCAGACTGGGGGCGGACACGCTGGCCAGCGGCGCGCTTGGCGCCAATCTCTATTTCATGCCGCTGATCTTCGGCCTCGGCCTGATGCTGGCGACCTCGCCGATGATGGCGACCGAGCTCGGCCGCCGCCGTCATTCGGTGCGCGACCTGCGCCGCACCGTGCGCCAGGGCCTGTGGCTGGCGATCCTCATCTGCATCCCGATCTGGATCTTTCTCTGGCACGGCGAGAGCGTGCTGCTCGCCATGGGCCAGGAGCCCGCTCTGGCGCACAGCGCCGGCATCTACCTGCGCTGGCTGGAATGGGCGGTGCTGCCCTTCTACGGCTATATCGTGCTGCGTTCCTTCATATCGGCGCTGGAGCGGCCGGGCTGGGCATTGATAATCGTCTTTGTCGCCGTCGCCTGCAACGCGCTCTTCAACTGGGTGTTCATGTTCGGCAATCTCGGCGTCCCGGCCATGGGCATATCAGGCTCGGGCCTTGCCACCTCGCTGTCCTCAACGCTGATGTTCGTCGGCATGGCCGCCGTGGTGATGTGGGAGAAGAAATTCAGGCGCTATCATCTGTTCGGCCGCTTCTGGCGGTCCGACTGGCCGCGCTTCAAGGGCCTGCTACGGCTTGGCCTGCCGATCGCCGGCATCCTTGCTTTCGAGGTGACGATCTTCAATGCCGCGGCGCTGCTGATGGGGCTGATCGACGCGGATTCGCTTGCCGCGCACGCCATCGCCATCCAGATCGCCTCGATCTCCTTCATGGTGCCGCTCGGCCTCAACCAGGCGGTGACGGTGCGCGTCGGACTTGCGCATGGCGCCGGCAATCGCGAAGGCGTCTCGCGCGCCGGCTGGACCGCCTTCGTCATCGGCGTCTCGTTCATGGCCCTGATGGGCCTGGTAATGATCCTGTGGCCGCATCTCTTGATCAGCGCCTTCATCGATCTGACCAATCCGGCCAATGCCAGAGTGATCACGCTTGCCGTATCGTTCCTGGTCTTCGCGGCCCTGTTCCAGGTCTTCGACGGCGCGCAAGCGGTTGCCGCCGGCATGCTGCGCGGCCTGCACGACACCAAGGTGCCGATGATCTATGCCGCCATCGGCTATTGGGGCGTCGGCCTGCCGCTCGGCGTGCTGCTCGCCTTCCCGTTCGGCTTCCACGGCATCGGCATCTGGATCGGGCTGTCCAGCGGACTGGCGGTGGTGGCGGCACTGCTTCTGGCGCGCTGGCTGCGGCGCGACCGCCTGGCGCCGCCTTTGGTGTTCGGGCATTGATGAGAGGGCCGCCGGGGTGTCCGGCGGCCTTTCCGTCATTGTCGGCGTCAGCTGCTTTCGAGCGCCGGGCTGAACACCATCAGGCTCAGGATCTCGAACAGTACCTGCGCGCCGGCATGCGCGGTGTTGGTGGTGGCGTCATATTGCGGCGCCACCTCGACAACGTCGCCGCCGACGATATTGAGGCCTTTGAGGCCGCGCAGGAGTTCGAGAACTTCCCGCGTGGTCAGCCCGCCGACTTCGGGCGTGCCGGTGCCCGGCGCGAAGGCCGGATCGATGCTGTCGATGTCGAACGAGACATAGGTCGGCCCGTCGCCAACAATCTTGCGCGCCTTCTCGATGATCGCCGGGATACCGAGACCGGTGATCTCCTCTGCATGAACCACCGTCATGCCGGACTCGTAAGTGAACTCCCACAGATATTCGGCTGAGCCGCGTATGCCGATCTGGATGGTGCGCGTCGGATCGAGCACGCCGTCCAGCACCGCGTTGCGGAACGGGCCGCCGTGGTGGAACTTGGTCATGTCGAACAGGCCGCTGGTGTCGCAATGGGCGTCGATGTGAATAAGGCCGACCGGCGCCTTCTTGCCGACCGCCTTGAGAATCGGGTGCGTGATCGAATGGTCGCCGCCGACCGAGAGCGGCATGACGCCGGCGTCGACGATCTGGTTGATGCGCCGCTCGATATCCTCATGGCTGGTCTCCAGCCGGTAGCGGCTCCGGAACGGCACGTCGCCAATGTCGGCGACCCTCAGCTCATGCGTCGGGGCGCATTCCAGCACGTGATTGTAGGGGCCGATGCGCTCAATTGCCCGCAATGCTCGCGGCCCAAAGCGCGAGCCCGGCCGGTTGGTGACGCCGAGATCCATCGGCACGCCTGTCATCGCCACCTGCAAATCGCCGAAATCCGGGTTGTCGGCCGATATTTCACGATAGGGCGCGGCGAGGAAGGTGGGGATACCGGAATAGGGCGCAAGCCGCGTGCCCGACTTGGAGAAGATCTTGTCGGCGACCTTGCGGAACTTCGGGTCGAACATCTCGCCGCCATGGCTCTCGCCATATTTGCGGCGCAACGCGTCGAGCTTGCCGCTGTCATAACCCATGTCGGTTCCTCCTATCTGTCTCTCCGGAGTGTCCGGTAGCGCCTTGGAAAAATCAATTGCGTTCGGATGGGTTGGCTGCCGCAGGCCTTTCTTTTTGTCGGGCCAGCCTGAAAGCGGCAGCGCTTTTGCCAATTCGATGCTATGAGGCCTGTCGCGATCATGGGCGGCAGGCAGCGAAGGCGGTAACGAGACATGGCCAGGACCGATATTGCGCGGCGCGTCTACAACCATACCTGGAAGCTCGACCCGATCGTGCGCAGCCTGCTCGACACGGATTTCTACAAGCTTCTGATGCTGCAGATGATCTGGGGCATGTATCCCAAGGTCGACGCCACCTTTTCGCTGATCAACCGCACCACTTCGGTGCGGCTGGCCGAGGAGATCGACGAAGGCGAGTTGCGCGAACAGCTCGACCACGCCCGCACCTTGCGCTTCTCCAAGAAGGAGATGATCTGGCTGGGCGGCAACAATTTCTATGGCCGCAAGCAGATATTCGAGCCGGAATTCCTGGCCTGGCTGGAGAATTTCCGGCTGCCCGACTACGAGCTTTCCAGGCGCGGCGGGCAGTATGAACTCTCCTTCAGCGGCCCGTGGATGTACACCACGCTTTGGGAGATTCCCGCACTCGCCATCATCAACGAATTGCGCTCGCGCGCCGCCTTGCGGTCGTTCGGGCCTTTCACGCTCGACGTGCTCTACGCCCGCGCCAAAGCCAAGATGTGGGCCAAGACCGAACGGCTGAAGGCGCTGCCCGGCATCCGTATTTCCGACTTCGGCACGCGCCGGCGCCATTCCTTCCTGTGGCAGCGCTGGTGCGTGGAAGCGCTGAAGGAAGGCATCGGCGAGGCTTTCACCGGCACCTCCAACGTGCTGCTGGCCATGGACAACGACCTCGAGGCGCTGGGCACCAACGCGCATGAACTGCCGATGGTCTTCGGAGCGCTGGCCAATTCGGAAAAGGAATTGAAACAGGCGCCCTACAAGGTGCTGCAGGATTGGCAGCGCTACTATGGCGGCAATTTGCTGATCGTGCTGCCCGACGCCTTCGGCACGGCTTCCTTCCTGCGCGACGCGCCGGACTGGGTGGCCGACTGGACCGGCTTTCGCCCCGACAGCGCGCCACCGATCGAGGGCGGCGAGAAGATCCTGTCCTGGTGGCGCGAGAAGGGCAAGGACCCCAGGCAGAAGCTGCTGATCTTCTCCGACGGGCTCGAGGTCGAAACCATCGAGGAGACCTACCGCCACTTCAAGGGCAAGGTGCGCATGTCCTTCGGCTGGGGCACAAACCTCACCAATGATTTCGAAGGCTGCGCGCCGACGCAAACCGACAGCCTCGACGCCATATCGCTGGTCTGCAAGGTCACCGAGGCCAACGGAAAGCCGGCGGTCAAGCTGTCCGACAATCCGGCCAAGGCGACGGGCGACCCCAGAGAAATCGAGCGCTATTTGCGCATCTTCGGCGAAAAGGACCGGGTGGAGCAGTTGGTCAAGGTGTGAGGTTGAGGGCTCGCAGCGGAGTGGAAAACCTGGATAGGTTGAGTTCCGTCGCGCCCCCCTCTGTCCTGCCGGACATCTCCCCCACGAGGGGGGAGATTGGCTGTTATCCAAACCTTCGCCGATCTCAAACATCGAATGAAAAGCGCCGATCGAGCGAACTGCCGATCTCCCCCCAAGTGGGGGAGATGTCCGGCAGGACAGAGGAGGGCGCCGTAGAGTGCTTCCGTCTGTCGGTACTCATCCTGTTTGCCGCATTGTGGTTCCTCTCACCCAATCCCGCCTTCGCCCACGCCTCCGACCGCGGGCATGTCCTGCTTCTGCCCACCGGCTATTATTTCGTCGGCGGCGCCTTCGCCGTCGCCATCAGTTTCCTCATCCTTGCATTGCTGCCGCCCGAAGTGCCGGACCGCTTCTGGCGCCGCCGCCTGCCGTTTTTCAGCTTCACCGACAGCGCCCGCGTCGCCGTCAGCCTGATATCGTTTGCCGGCTTTGCAATCGTACTCACCGCCGGCTTTCTCGGCAGCCGCGATCCGCTCTCCAACCCGCTGCCTCTGGTGATCTGGACACTGCTGTGGGCCGGCGGCACGCTGCTGCAAGGCCTGTTTGGCGATCTCTGGTCGTGGCTCAATCCGTGGTATGGGCCATGGCGCCTCGTCTCGCGCCTAACCACTCGAGGCGACGAAGAGGTGCGCCTTCCCCGCTGGCTCGGCTGCTGGCCGGCAGTCATCCTGTTCCTGGCCTTTGCCTGGTTCGAACTCATCGATCCGGCGCCCGACGACCCCGCACGGCTTGCCTTCGCCGCCGGCCTTTATTGGCTATTCACCTTCATCGCGATGTTGCTGTTCGGCTACCGGAACTGGAGCCGGAGTGGCGAATTCTTGACTATCTTCTTCTCCATGGTGGCGCGCTTCGCGCCGGTCGAGCGTGATGAGAAAGGCAGGCTCGGCCTGTGCTGGCCGGGCGCCAAGCTGCTGAGCGCCGCGCCTTTGCCGGCAAGCGGCGTGGCCTTCCTGCTGCTCGCCCTGTCCTCCGTTTCCTATGACGGCCTGTCGAAGACCTTCTTCTGGCTGGGCCTGTTCGGTATCAATCCGCTGGAATTCCCCGGCCGCACGGCGGTGACCGGGAGCGGCAGTTTCGGCCTCGTCCTGACATTCGTGCTGCTTGCGACGGTCTTCCTGCTTGCCGTGGTCGTCGGCCAGAAGCTCGCCGGCGGCGGCCATAGGCTTGGCGAGACGGCGGGACTGTTGGTCTGGTCGATCGTGCCGATCGCGCTTGCCTACCATGTCGCGCATTACCTGACGGCGCTGCTGGTCGACGGCCAATATGCGCTTGCAGCGCTGTCCGATCCATTCGCGCTCGGCTGGAACCTTTTCGGCACCGCCGACATGCAGATCGAGGCCGGCATCGTCGCCGGCGCGGGCTCGGCATGGTGCCTGTGGAACGTCCAGGCCGGCGCCATCATAACAGGTCACCTGCTTGCCGTGCTCGTCGCCCACGGCTTCGCCGCGCGGCTGCACCCGGTTGCCTTCCGCGCCGCGCTCAGCCAGTTTCCGCTCACCTTGCTGATGATCGCCTACACCGTCTTCGGCCTCTGGCTGCTCGCCACACCGACCGTTGGCTAGTCGCGGCGGAAATAAACCGGGATCCGCCCGGGGAAACGGCATTGCCGTGTCCGGGCTTTGGTGATTTAGTTTGTACACATGCAATTTCGGCCATCCGCAGGGGGCGGCCTGCTACGTTCCAGCCATTGGTCAAAACTCAAAAACAGGGGAACTGCCGTGACTGACAAGAATGGGTTTTTCGATCTTTCCAAGGCCGGCCTCACCCGCCGCACCGCGCTGAAGGGTCTCGCCGCCGGCGCCGGCCTGGCGGTCGCGCCCGGTTTCGTCCGCTACTCCCAGGCGCAAAGCTCCGCCCCGGTCAAGATCGGCTTCCAGTCGCACCGAACCGGCATCGGCGCCGCCTATGGCCGCTGGTACGAGAAGACCACGGCCGCAGCGGTCAAGGCGATCAACGCGGCCGGCGGCATCAATGGCCGGCCGGTAGAGGTCATCATCGAGGATGACGGCACCGATCCCGGCCGCGGCGCCGAGGTGGTCGGCAAGTTCGCCACCCAGCACAAGACCGACATCGTCTTCGGCACCTTGTTCTCGCATGTCGTCATCGGCTCGGCACCCGCCGCCGGTGAAGCCAAGATGCCCTATTTCGTCGTCAGCGAAGGCCACCATGTCGCCTCGACCAAGCTCAACCGTTATGTCTTCCAGCCCGGCATCACCGACGTGAAGAGCCAGATCCAGTCGATGGCACCGTGGATCGCGGCCAATGCCGGCAAGAAGGTGACGCAGATCTTCCCCGATTTCGCTTTCGGCTACGACCACCGCGACTACCTCCCGCCGGCGCTGAAGGCGCAAGGCGCAGAGGTCATCGCGCAAATCGCCATTCCACCGACGGAGAGCTCCTTCACCAAATACTTCCCGCAGATTCCGGCCGAGACCGAGGTGATCTACCACGTCATGGTCGGCCCGGCGGTGCTTACCTTCGTCAAGGAGCTCGGCGAGTTCTACGGTTCCAACCGGCCGCAGCTGTTCGGCTTCATCGATTCACTGGAAGCGGTCGACATCAACAGCCCCGGGCTCGAATTCCTGGACGGCAGTCATTTCTGGGAAGGCTCGCCGCGTTATGCCCAGGCGGACGATTCCGAGGCGCAGAAGGCCTATCGCGCCGCCGTCGGCATCGACGACAATGGCGCGGCCGTCGGCGACCCCAAGGATGTCTCCACCGCCGCGCACATGTTCGGCTGCTGGGAGACGCTCTACGTCGTCAAGAAGGCGATGGAAGACGCCGGCTACAAGGGCCCGGAAGACCGCGCCAAGCTGGTCGAGGCGACCGAGGCGCTGACCGAATTCGCCGAAGGCCCGGAGCATCCGCAGGGGCCAAAAACCTTCAACGGCAAGATCCACCAGTGCTTCGGCATCCAGAACATCTCCAAGGTCGAAGGCGGCAAGCTCAAGGTGGTGCACAAGACCAAGATCGAGGACGGGCTTTACGAGGCCGAGGGGGATTATACGACGCAGGCGCTCTAGGTTGGCTTCTCCAGCGAGCGTGAGTGCGAGGCGTACCCTCCTCTGCCCGGTAGGGCAGAGGGGGGTACGCCTCGCGCCTACCTTGGGTATTTAGCCCATGCACTTCGGCCCCCACCTCCTGCTTGCCGCCCTAGAAGGCCTCGTTACATCAGCCGCGCTGGCGCTGACCGCGCTCGGCCTGTCGCTGGTGTTCGGCGTCATGCGCGTCGTCAATGTCGCGCATGGCGAATTCTTCATGCTGGGGGCGGTGCTGGCCTGGGCGATCACCACGGCGATATCGGGCCATCCGGCGCTCGGGTTCCTGGCGGCGCTGGTGATCGCGCCGCTGATCGTCGGCGCCATTGCGCTGGTGGCCGAGCGGCTGGTGCTGCGCCGGCTGAACTACAATCCGGAAGCCACCATCGTCGCCACCATCGGCATGCTCTACATCATCCAGCAGCTGGCGCTGACCTTCTATGGTCCGGAAGCGCGCCCGGTGGAGCCGCCCTTCAGCTACCGCATCCTTTTGCCGTGGTTCGGCTATTCAGGTTACAAGCTATCGATCATCGCGGCATCCGCCCTTCTGCTCGTCGTGACATGGCTGGTGCTGACGCGCACCAGGATCGGCCTCGTCATGCGTGCCACGCAGTATGACAGCGAGACGGCGCAGGCTTTCGGCATTCCGGTCGATCGCGTCTATGGCGGCGTCTTCGCGCTCGGCGCCGTGCTCGCGGCCATTGCGGCGGTGCTGATTGTGCCGATCAGCCAGGCGCATTACCTGATGGGGCAGGATCCGCTGCTGCTTTCCTTCATCGTCGTCATCATCGGCGGTCTCGGCTCGCTGCGCGGAACCGTCATCGCCGCCGTGCTGATCGGGCTGTCGGACGGCATCATCTCGGTGTTCTTCTCGCCGACGCTGGCCAAGATCATCGCCACGCTGCTGGTCGCCATGGTGCTGGTGTTCCGGCCGCAGGGCCTGTTCGGGACGGCGACGCGATGAGCGAGACCTCGCCGGCAAAAGCCTACGGCCTCCATTTCGGCGCCATCGCGCTGCTTTTTGTCCTGAGCTTCGTGCTGCCGGATTATCATCACGGCCTCGTCGCCCGCATCATGGTGCTGGCGGTTTTCGCCATGGGCTACAACTTGCTGTTCGGCTATGTCGGACTGCTCAGTCTCGGTCATGCCATGTTCTTTGCCGCCGGCCTCTACGGCGCCGGCCTTGCCGTCATCCAGCTCGGCTGGAGCGTACCGGCGGCTTTGTTGAGCGGCATCGCCTGCGGCGCGGTGCTGGCGCTGGTGATCGGGCTGCTGGCGCTGCGCACCACGGGTGTCGCCTTCATGATCGTCACCATGATGTTCGCGCAGGTCTTTTACCTCCTCATCCTCTATTTTGCCGCGTGGACCGGCGGCGACCAGGGCATGGTGGTGCCGCAGCCGGCACGCGTCCTGAATTTCGGCGCGATGTCGCTCGATCTCACCCATCCGACGGTGCGCTACATGAGCGCGCTGGCGCTGTTCTCGCTCGTGCTTCTGGTCACACTGGCCGTCGTCCGCTCCCGATACGGCCGCGTGCTGGTCGCCATCCGCGAAAACGAGGAACGGACCAAAATGCTGGGTTACGATACATTCTCCAACAAGCTCGCCGCCGTGGTCGTCTCAGGCACGATCTGCGCGGCGTCGGGCGCGGCCTATGCGCTGCTGTTCGGCTATGTCGGCTCGAGCTTCGCCTCGGTACAGTACTCGATCCTGCCGCTGCTTTGGGTGCTGCTCGGCGGCGCCGCCACCACGCTCGGACCGCTGATCGGCACGCTGTTCATGTACTATGTCATCGACATCACCAGCGGCTTCACCTCCGCCTACCTGTTGATCGTCGGGGTCGCGTTGATCCTGCTGGTGCTGTTCTTCCCGAAAGGCATTCTGGGCAGCATCCGGCAGCGCTGGCTTGGATGGCTGCCATGACGCCGCTTCTGACCACCAAAGGCCTGTCGCGCAATTTCGGCGGCCTGCGCGCCGTCGACAGCGTCGATTTCACCTTGGTGCCGGGCGAAATCCGCGCTGTCATCGGCCCCAACGGTGCCGGAAAGACCACTTTCGTCAGCCTGATCAGCGGCCGTATCCCGCCCTCGTCCGGATCGATCGTTTTCGACGGCTCCGACATCACCGGCCTGCCGGCCTATGTCAGGGTCCGCCAGGGCATTGCCTACACGTTCCAGATCACCAGCATCTATGCCAACCTGTCCGTTTACGCCAACATCGCGCTGCCCGTGCAACTGACGCTGCGGCATGGCCATTCCAAGAGCGCGATACGGGCCGCTGTCATGTCGGCGCTCGCACGCACCGGGCTGGCCGACCGTGCCCATATGCCGGCCGGTCAATTGTCCTATGGCCACCAGCGCCTGCTGGAGGTGGCGATGGGCCTGGCGCTGAAGCCGCGCCTGCTGATCCTCGACGAGCCGACGCAGGGGCTCGCCGACAGCGAGATCGACAATTTTATCGCCCTGGTGCGCGAGATCGCCAGGGACGCCACCGTGCTCCTGATCGAGCACAACATGCCTGTCGTCATGCAGCTTGCCGACCGCATCACCGTTTTCAACGCCGGCAAGATCCTGGCAGAGGGCACGCCGGAGGCGATCCGCGAAAATGCGGCGGTGCAGGAAGCCTATCTGGGGACCGCCCCATGACCGAGACGAGCAAGACGCAAGCGTTGCGGATCGCGGGACTGGACTGCTTCTATGGCGAGGTCCAGGTGCTCTATGGCCTCGACCTGGTGCTGAACACGGGCGAGGTGTTGTGCTTGTTCGGCCGCAACGGCGCCGGCAAGACGACGACGCTGAAAGCCATCATGGGACTGGTCCGGGCCAATGCCGGTTCGATCAGCCTCGCTGGCCACGAATTGACCGGCCTGGCTGCCCACGAGGTGCCGAAAGCCGGCATCGCCTATGTGCCGCAAGGCAGGCGGCTGTTCGCCGAAATGACGGTGGCGGAGAACATCGAGATCGGGCTGATGGCGCGCGGCAAGGCGAAGGCCGTTCGCGAAAACGTGCTCGACCTGTTCCCGCTGCTGCGCCAGCGGCTCAGGCAGCGCTCGGGCACCTTGTCGGGCGGCGAGCAGCAGATGCTGGCCATGGCACGCGCGCTCTGCCTGGAACCACAGGTGCTGCTGCTCGACGAGCCGACCGAAGGGCTGATGCCGTCGATGATCGCAAAAATCCGCGAGACGGTGGCCAAGCTGCGCGAACGGGGCGTTTCCACCATCCTGGTGGAGCAGCGGGTCGACGCCGTGCTGTCGGTCGCCGACCGCGTCGCCTTCATCGAGAACGGCCGCAACCGCGAGACGGTCGACGTCGAGGCGTTGCGCGCCGACCCGTCGGCGGTCAGGCGCTATGTCGGCGTAGGCTGAGCATTATTCTCTCCTTCTGGAAGGCAAGGGCCTGGCGTCCTCGCCGGCTCACCCGAAGAACAGAAACCCTGCGACCAAAAAAGTCGGGATCAGCACCGCGCCCGACCATGCCATGTAGCCGAAAAAACCCGGCATGTTCACGCCGCGGTGCCGGGCAATGGCGTAGACCATGAAGTTCGGCGCATTGCCGATATAGGTGTTGGCGCCCATGAACACCGCGCCCGCCGAGATCGCCGCCAAGGTCGAAGCGAGCTCGGTCATCAGATGCCGAGGGGCGCCGCCGGCAAGCTCGAAAAACACCAGATAGGTCGGCGCATTGTCGAGGAAGGACGACAGCGCCCCGGTCAGCCAGAAATAGGCGAGATCGTTGGGCATGCCCTGCCCGGAGGTGACGAGCGCGACCAGAGGCGCCAGCGCGCCTTCATGGCCGGCCCTCAGGATGGCGACCACGGGCACGATGCAGATGAAGATGCCGGCGAACAGTTTCGCCACTTCCGCGATCGGCCCCCAGTTGAAGCCGTTCGCCTCGCGATACTCCTTGCGCGAGACGGCGAGCGAAACGAAGGCAAGCGCCAGGATGACGGCGTCGCGCACGAGGTTCTGCAGCTCGAGGTCCACCCCCTGGATGGAAAGACCGATGCCGGGCTTCCATGTGGCCGAAAGCAGGATCGCGCCGATCACGCCGGCCAGCAGCGGCAGGTTGGGCAGGCCGCGGATGCGCACCTTCGTGTCCGGCGTTGGGTCCTTGATCTTTGGCGCGCCCATTTCGCGGCGATGCAGCGTGATGTCGATCGCCAGGAAGACTGCGAGCACGACGACGCCGACGAACAGGGTCTCGCGCCAGAGGTTGGCGGTGGTCCAGAAGAAATCGACGCCGCGCAGGAAGCCGACGAATAGCGGCGGGTCGCCGAGCGGCGTCAGCGAACCGCCGATGTTGGACACCAGGAAGATGAAGAAGATGATGACATGGGCGTTGAACGCCCGGTTGTCATTGGCGCGGATGAGCGGCCGGATCAGGATCATCGAGGCGCCGGTAGTGCCGATGACGGAAGCGAGCAGGGCGCCGATGAGCAACAGCCCGGCATTGACCAATGGCGTGCCGTGGATGTTGCCGGCCACGAGAATGCCGCCCGAAATGGTGAACAGCGCGAACAGGAGAATGATGAACGACATGTATTCGGTGAGCAGCGCATGCAGCACCGCTTCCGTTGCCAGCGTCGTGCCGAAGGCCGATGCGAGCGGCACCACCACCAGAGCCGCCCAGAGCGCTGCGATCTTGCCGTAGTGATGCTCCCATAGATGGTTGAAAAGCAGCGGTCCCGTGGCGATCGACAGCAACAGCCCGGCAAAGGGCAGTGCCCACCACAGCGACATCGTCCGGCCTGGCAGGCCGTGTTCCTCCGCGGCGAAGACCGTTCCCGGAAACAGCATCGCGACAGCGACCACGGCGGCGCCTGCTGTCAAAGCTGTCGCTGTCGGTATGGACCCCCTCTTTGCCCCCACGATGCGATTAGTCCGCCGCGTGGTCTTCGAGCGTCACGCCTGCTTGGCGCATCCTTGCCAGCATCGTCTCGACGGAACCGTTGAGGTCGATCCCGCGGCAGGCATCGAGCCTGACAGTGGTTGTGAACCCCTGTTTGACCGCGTCGAGCGCCGAGAAGGCAACGCAGAAATCGGTCGCCAGGCCGACCAGGGTCAGCGTGTCGATGCCGCGCTCCCTGAGATAGCCGGCAAGGCCGGTCGGCGTTGTGTGGTCGTTCTCGAAGAAGGCCGAATAGCTGTCGATATCAGGCCGAAATCCCTTGCGGATGACGAGCTCGGCCTTGGTCCAGGCAAGACCCGAGTGAAAATCCGACCCGAGGCTGCCCTGGATGCAATGGTCCGGCCACAATGTCTGCTGGCCGTAGGGCATCTCAATGGTTTCGAAAGGCTGGGCGCCTGGATGGCTTGAGGCAAAGCTCGAATGGCCGGCTGGATGCCAGTCCTGCGTCAGCACCACATGGTCGGTTCGCCGGATCAGGTCGTTGACCAGCGGCACGATCTCGTCGCCGCCGGCCACTGCCAGCGCGCCGCCAGGGCAAAAATCGTTCTGCAGGTCGATGACGACAAGCGCTTCCTCGGCCATGGGGTTCCTTCCTGGCGGTATCGGGCTCGGGCCCCCAGGGGGATCCCGGCGAAAGAAAGCCGCTGGCGCGACCGAGAAAGAAACTTGACCAGATGGCGAGCCGCGTCAACCATTACAGCGTCGCACGTGCCCCCTGGACGCGCGAAGAGCGCTGCTGCACCTGGATTTACGCAAGACAAATGCGTGGCGGCGGTGGTCGTGCGGGTGCCTTGCAAACTCCGGCTTTGACAATTTCTGCCGACTTGATATCATTTGCATACGAATGAATTTGAGCCGGGCCCAGACGCCGGCAAGTTCCCTCGGAAAGGCCCTTTTTCTGGGAAGGCAAAGCGTGATCCGTTACGCGAAACCCACCACGGTCGACGAGGCGCTCGCCCTGCTTGGCGAAGCTTCGTGGCGCATCCTTGCCGGCGGCACCGACTTCTACCCGGCGCAAGGCAGCAAGCCTTTCCGCGACAATGTGCTCGACATCAACGGGCTGGCGGCCCTGCGCGGCATTGCGGAGACCGAAACGCACTGGCGGATCGGCGCGCGCACCAGTTGGACCGATATCGTTCGCCATCCCTTGCCGCCAGCCTTCGATGCGCTGAAAGCGGCGGCGCGGGAGGTCGGGTCCGTTCAGATCCAGAATGTCGCCTCGATCGCCGGCAACCTCTGCAACGCTTCGCCGGCCGCGGATGGCGTGCCGGCGCTGCTGGTGCTCAATGCCGAGGTCGAACTGCGCTCGGCGCAAGCGATGCGCCACCTGCCGCTCGGGGAATTCGTCCTCGGCAATCGCCGCACGGACCTGCGGCCCGGCGAGATGGTTACCGCCATCCGCGTGCCGAAAACGGCCGGCACAGGTATGTCGGCTTTCGTCAAGCTCGGCGCGCGGCGCTATCTCGTCATCTCCATCGCCATGGCGGCGGCACGCCTGGTCGTGCAGGACGGCATCGTCGCGCAAGCGGCGGTCGCCGTCGGTTCCTGCTCGGCTGTCGCAAAGCGGCTCGGCGGGGTCGAGGCGGCCCTGCGCGGACTGGCGGCGGATCATGGACTGGCCGCAGCGGTTCTCGCCGCGCCGATGGAAGAGCTGTCGCCGATCGGCGACGTGCGCAGCAGCGCCGAATACCGGCAGGACGCGGCGCGCGAAATCGTTGTCCGCGCCGTGCTGGCGGCTGCGGGGCCGGTGAATGGTGACAGGGCGGCGGCATGAACAAAGCACAGCCTGACATCAGCCAAGGTCGACCCGGCGGAGCCCTTTCCGACAGTGACGCAGGTCAGCCCCGCCTCGCACGCGCCGAGATCACCTTCGCGGTCAATGGCGCCGCCGTCTCGGTCAACGTGCCACCGCTGCGCCGGCTGTCCTCGGTGCTGCGCGACGAATTGCTGCTGACGGGGACCAAGGTCGGCTGCGACGCCGGCGACTGCGGCGCCTGCACGGTGCTGGTCGATGGCGAACCGGTCTGCGCCTGCCTGATGCCGGCCGCGTCGGCCGCCGGGGCCTCGGTGACGACGGTCGAAGGGCTCGCCCATGGCCGGCTGTCGGCGCTGCAGGCCTCCTTCCTGGCACATGGCGCGGCGCAGTGCGGCATCTGCACGCCCGGCCTGCTGGTGGCGGCGACCGCTCTGCTGGACAAGAAAGCCAGGCCGAGCGAAATCGAGGTGCAGGATGCGCTGGGCGGCGTCCTCTGCCGTTGCACCGGGTACCGGAAGATCGTCGCTGCGGTGATGGAGGCAGGGCGGGAAGAACCATCAAACGACGGCGCCGCCCCTCATCCGTCTGCCGGCACCTTCTCCCCGTATAGTGACGGAGAGAAGGGAAGCGCTCCAGCGTCGGGTATCCCCTCTCCCCGTTCTTTACGGGGAGAGGGTGCGGGTGAGGGGCAGCGCCAGCTTCACCAATTGGATCGCGATCTTGACCGAAGAATGCCAGCCTCGGGCAACGCGGTCGGCTCCTCCCCGATCCGGCTCGATGGCGTGCCGAAGGTGACCGGCGGTGAAAAATTCGGCGGCGATTCCTTCCCGGCCGATGCGCTGGCGGTGCTGGTGATCCGCTCGCCGCACTACCATGCCAGCTTCGCCTTCGGCGACCTCGACGGCTGGACAAAAGCTCGTCCCGGCATCGCCGGTGTCTTTACGGCCGCCGATATCCCGGGAAAGAACTGTTTCGGCGTCATCGGTCCGTTCGCCGACCAGCCGGCTCTCGCCGAAGGCTTGGCGCGGTTTCGCGGCGAGGCGGTGGCGCTGGTGGCCGGCGAGCGTGAGGCGATGCTCGATCTCGACCTGTCGGATTTCCCGATTCGCTGGACCGAACTGCCACATCTGTTGCAGCCTTGCGAGGCACAGGCCGAAGGTGCGGCGCTGATCCATGCGAACCGCCCGGCCAACCTTCTGACCAAGGGTTTCGTCGAACGCGGCGATCCCGAGGCGGCGCTTGCCGATGCCGCCGTCATCGTGACCGGTGCGATCGAGACGTCCTATGTCGAGCATGCCTATATCGAGCCGGAAGCCGGCCATGCCTATATGGATGGCGACACGCTGGTCGTCGTCGCCTGCACGCAGGCGCCCTATATGGATCGCGACGAGACGGCGAAGGTGCTGGGCCTGCCCGTCGACAAGGTGCGCATCGTGCCGACCGCGACCGGCGGCGGTTTTGGTTCCAAACTCGACGTGTCCCTGCAACCGCTGATTGGCCTGGTGGCGATGAAGACCGGGCGACCGGCTTCGCTTGCCTACACACGCAATGAATCGATGATGTCGACCACCAAGCGTCATCCAGCCGAGATGAAAGCGACCATTGGAGCCGACGCCGAGGGTCATGTCACCGGCATGATTTTCTCAGGCGATTTCAACACCGGCGCCTATGCCAGCTGGGGACCGACGGTAGCCAACCGCGTGCCGGTGCATGCCTCCGGTCCCTATGCGACACCGCACTACCGCGCCGAAGGCCGCGCCATCCATACAAATGGGCCGATTTCCGGCGCCTTTCGCGGCTTCGGCGTGCCGCAGGCGACAATCATGCAGGAGACGCTGTATGACGAGCTGGCCGATAAGCTCGGGATTGACCGACTCGATTTTCGCTTGAAGAACTGCCTTCGGAACGGCTCCGAAACGGTTACCGGGCAAAGGCTGGAGTCCGGCGTCGGCATTGCCGAATGCCTCGATGTCCTGCGGCCGCATTGGTCGCGTGCAACGGCTGACGCGGATGCCTTCAACAGTGCCAACGTGGATAAAAAGCGCGGCGTCGGCATCGCGTCCTGCTGGTATGGCTGCGGCAACACCTCGCTACCCAATCCGTCGACCATCCGGGTCGGAATTGCGGCGTCAGGCGAGATCATCCTGCACCAGGGCGCCGTCGACATCGGCCAGGGCTCCAACACCGTCGTCACGCAAATCTGCGCCGACGCGCTCGGTCTGCCCCTGGAAAGGTTCCGGCTGAAAAACGCCGACACCGCGATCACTCCCGATGCCGGCAAGACCTCGGCCTCGCGCCAGACCTTCGTCACCGGCAAGGCGGCCGAGAAGGCGGGCCGTGCCTTGCGCGATGAGATCCTGCGTTTTGCCAATGTCTCGCAAAAGGCGTCGCTTCAACTCGACGGCCCGACGATTATCATCTGCGAGGGCGAAGCGATCCGCCGCGTCGATCTTGGCGCCCTCGAAGCGGATGCCGACGGCTTCGTCTTCCGCGCTGAGGAGACTTACGACCCGCCGACCTTGCCGCTCGACGCCAAGGGCCAGGGCAAGCCCTATGCGGTCTATGGTTACGGCGCGCAGATCGCCGAGCTCGAGGTCGACCTCAAGCTCGGCACGGTCAAGCTGGTCAAGATCACCGCCGCGCACGATGTCGGCAAGGCAATCAACCCGCTGCTGGTCGAGGGCCAGATCGAGGGCGGCATCGCGCAAGGCATCGGCATGGCGCTGATGGAAGAGTATATTCCCGGCCGCACCGAGAACCTGCACGATTATCTCATTCCAACCATCGGCGACGTGCCGCCGATCGAGACGGTATTGATCGAGGTGCCAGACCCGGAAGGGCCGTTCGGCGCCAAGGGCCTGGGTGAACATGTGCTGATCCCGACGGCGCCGGCGATCCTCAACGCCATCCGCCATGCGACCGGTATTGCGATCACCAAAGTTCCGGCGACGCCGACTCGCATCCGCGCCGCCATTCGCGAGAAGGAGGCATGCCGATGAGCGAGCTTGCCGAACGCTTCGAAACCCATGATCCCGGCGAGAAGCTGGTGGCGGAGAAGATCCGCTGCGATGCCTGCCCCGTGATGTGCTACATCGCAGATGGCCGCACCGGGGCTTGCGACCGCTACGGCAATGCCGGCGGCCGGATCGTGCGCATGGACCCGCTGACCATTCTCGATCATACCGCCGAGATCGACGGCGCTGTCGTGCCCTTCGTCGCAGAGGGCGAGGCCTGGGACGGCGAACTGGTCAACACCGGCCGCCGCTTCGTCACGGCGATCGGCGCCGGAACCACCTATCCCGACTACAAGCCGGCGCCCTTCATCGTCAGCCAGCAGGTCGAGGGCGTCGATCTCGTCACCGTCGTCACGGAGGGCATCTTCTCCTATTGCGGCGTCAAGGTGAAGATCGATACCGACCGTCATATCGGACCCGAAACGGCTGTCGTACGCTCGCAAGGCGAGGCGATCGGCCATGTCACGACGGGCGAATATGGCTCGCAGATGCTGTCGCTGGGCGGCGTGCATCATCTGACCGGCGGCTCCAAGGCTGAAGGCCGCGCCACCTGCGATGCGCTGCTCGATCTGTGCAACCGCAAGCCGGTGGAACTGACCATCGACGGCGGCGCCACTATAATAGTCGAAGCCGGCAAACCGCCTGTCATCGACGGCAAGCAGGAGCATCGCATGCGGGTCGGCTGCGGGTCGGCGACCATCGGCATGTTCGCCACGCAATGGCGCGGGCTGGTCGACGAGGTGGTGGTGGTCGACGACCACATAACCGGCGTCGTCTCCGAGCATCAGGCCGGCAAGGTGCTGGGCTGGCAGGACACGGGGATAAAGATCATCGGCCGCCGCTCGACGCCTGGGCGCTATTTCAAGGTCTCCGAGCCCGGCCTCGGCTGGGGCGGCACCAGCATATCCGACCCGCTGTCGATCCTGGGCGAATGGAACGCCAGGAGGGGCGCGCGGCCCGGCCTGTCGCTGCTGATGGTTTCGACCACCGGCGAGCAGTTCGCCTATTACGAGCTCGACGACGATCTGAAGCCGGTCGAAAAACCGTTTCCCGAGCGACTGCGAAAATCCGTAGGGCTGATCGAGGACAATTGCGAGCCGGCGCTGTGCACCGTGCTGTTCGTCGGCGGCGCCGGCGGCTCGCTGCGCGCCGGCGTCACCGAAAATCCGGTCAACCTGACCCGTTCCGTGCAGGGCCTGACCACCTATGTGACGGTCGGCGGCGCGCCGGTCTATGTCTGGCCGGGCGGCGGCATCACCCTGATGGTGGATGTGATGCGTGTGCCGGAAGGCGCCTTCGGCTATGTGCCGACGCCGGCGCTGGTGGCGCCGATCGAATTCACGCTGCGCCGCGACGATTATATCAGGCTCGGTGGCTACGAAGCCGAGATCCGCAGCGTCGAGGATGTCGTCGCCAAGGGCGGCGAGTACCTGAACGCGCGCCAGGGCGGCGGTGCGCCGGCCGGCAATCCGTGGCCGCCGCTGGCGCAGTTGCGGCGCGCGCCCGCGAACGGGGCCTCGTGACGATGAACGGTCCGCAAGCGCATTGGCTCGGGGACGGCAGGCGGCTGCACCTCAACCACGGGCCGATCGACCTGATCGTCGAGGTCTTTGGGACGCCAGGCGAATGCCGGCGAGCTTATGAGCAGGCCGTGGCGCGGTTCCAGACCATCCTGCCAGAACTGGTGGAGGAATTGCCCGAGTTGCGCCGGCCGGCCACGTTGCGCCCGCGCGCCTTCGCCGGCCCGACGGCGCGGCGCATGGAAGCGGCAGTTACCCCGTTGGCGGACGACTTCATCACGCCGATGGCCGCCGTCGCCGGTTCGGTAGCCGACGAAATACTTGCCGCGCTGAGTGCCGGACGAAAACTCGATCGTGCTTACGTCAACAATGGCGGCGACAGCGCGCTGCATCTCGATGCCGGCCAATCGATCACCCTTGCCATTGCCGGCACCGGCCATGGCCTTGCCGACCGCATCGTCATCCGCGCCGAGGACGAGGTAGGCGGCGTTGCCACCAGCGGCTGGCGCGGGCGCTCGTTTTCGCTCGGCATCGCCGACGCCGTCACCGTGCTGGCGAGGACCGGCGCCGAGGCCGATGCCGCGGCGACGCTGATCGCCAATGCCGTCGACTTGGCCAACCATCCCGCTATTCGGCGTGTGCCCGCGCATGATCTGGCGCCGGACAACGACCTTGGCGACAGGCTGGTGACGCAAGAGGTCGGGCCTCTTTCTGCCGAAGAGATTGCCACGGCGCTGGACAGCGGACTTGCCGTCGCCGAAGATTTCCGCCGCAGGGGACTGATCGCCGCATCGGCGCTGTTCCTCGCCGGCCAGACCCGCATCGAGGGCTCAATAGCGCTTGCCGCGCCCGACAAAAGTCCAGGGAAGGAAGTTGCCCATGCCTGAGTTTCCGATCCGCAAGATCGTGGTGCTGACCGAAGAGATCTTTCATGAGGGCGGGCCGGAGGCCAAGGTGCCGCGCCGCCGTGCCGCCGCCATGGCACTGGTGAAGAACCCGTTCGCCGGGCGCTATGTCGAGGAGTTGCAGAGCGCCATGGACGATCTGAAGCCGCTTGGCCTGCTGCTCGCCGACCGGCTGATCGCGGCATTGGGTGGCGACGTGAAGCAGATCGACGGCTATGGCAAAGGCGCCATCGTCGGCATATCGGGCGAACTCGAGCATGGCGCGCTTTGGCATGTGCCGGGCGGCTACGCCATGCGCGAGCGGCTCGGCGGCGCCAAGGCGATCGTGCCGTCGGCCAAGAAGGTCGGCGCCTTCGGCTCGCGGCTGGATGTGCCTCTCGGCCACATCAACGCCGCCTATGTGCGCAGCCATTTCGATGCGATGGAAGTCGGCGTCGGCGACGGACCGCGCCCCGATGAGATCCTGTTCTGCCTCGCCATGACCTGCGGTCCGCGCGTGCACAATCGCATGGGCGGCCTGGCCGCCGACGACATCAAGGCCTGGGACGGGCTGCGGTGAGCGGCGAGGACAATCTGCTGAAGCTGGTCGAGGTCGAGGAGGCCGACGATCAGGACTACCACCTGCAGGAACAGGTCGGCTTCATCCTGCGCAAGGCGCACCAGCGCCATGTCTCGATCTTCGCGGCGCGTATCGGCGACCTGACGCCGCCGCAATTCGCGGCACTGGCCAAGCTGCGCGATGTCGGCGAGACTTCGCAGAACCAGCTCGGTACGCTGATCGCCATGGATGCGGCGACGGTCAAGGGCGTCATCGACCGGCTGAAGGCGCGCGGCCTCGTCGAGCTCTCCAAGCACGAGGGCGACAAGAGGCGGCTGCTGGTCAATTTGACCGCCGAGGGGCGACAGGCGATCGAACGCCTGATCCCGCTGGCGCGCGAGATTACGGAGGAAACCTTGGCACCGCTCACGGCCAAGGAGATCGCCACCTTCATGAAGCTGCTGGCGAAATTGGCGTAGGGGCCGGCGACGAGGTCCTTCCTCTCCCTCCGGAGGGGAATAGGCGACGCTGCGAAGCGGCAACGGAGTGGGAAGCCACCTGGCCACCGCCGCCGACGGATATTGAAAGGGGAACAGGGCGCGCGCCAAGTGTCGACCCCCACTCCGTCGAGCTGCGCTCGACACCTCTCCCCCGATCGACGGGGGAGAGGAAGGTCCCTGGGACGAAGAACCTGGACCTTGGGCCGGCAATTATCTCCGGCGAAAACTCAGAGGCCGTTGTCCTTCAGCACCTGGGCGGCGTTTTCCTTGGTGATCTTTTGCGTCGGCAAGGTGATGGTCTTTTCGACCTTCTCGCCGTTGAGGAACTTGATCGCCTGGCGCAAGCCTTCCGCGCCCGGGGTCACATAGGTGAAGGTCGCCGTCAGCTCACCCTTGTTCACCATTTGCACGCCTTCGTTCGGCAGGCCGTCGATGCCGATGAACTTGATGTCCTTCTCGCGGCCGACATCCTTGGCGGCGAGGTAGGCGCCGTAGGCCATGGGGTCGTTGTGGCCGTAGACGAGATCGATCTTCTCGTTGCTCTTCAGCGCGTTGGCCATCAGATTGTAGGCCTGGTCTTGCTTCCAGTCACCCGACTGCTGGTCGAGCAGGTACTTGATGCCCGGCTCCTTGTCGGTGAACTCATGGAAGCCGTCGTGGCGGTCATGCGCCGGCTGGGTGCCCATGCCGCCCCAGATCTCGACGACGTTGCCCGATGCCTTGCCCTTGCCGCCGAGCAGCTCGACGGCATATTCGCCGGCCGCGCGGCCGATCAGCTTGTTGTCGCCGCCGACGAACTGGGTGTAGTCCTTGGTGTCGACATTGCGGTCGAGCACGAAGACCGGGATCTTGGCGTCGATCGCCTGCTGCACGACGCCGGTCAGCCCGGCCGATTCCTTCGGCGACACCAAAAGCGCATCGACCTCCTGGCGGATCAGGTTCTCTACGTCGGCGACCTGCTTCTCGGTCTTGTCCTCGCCGTCGGTGATAATCAGCTCGACCTCGGGATGCTTTGCGGCCTCGGCCAGTATGTCCTTGTTGAACTGCGCGCGCCAAGGCTCGATGGTCGTCACCTGCGAGAAGCCGATCTTCCACTTCTTGTCCTGGGCCAAGGCGTGGCCGGTGGAGAGCAGCGCGGTGGTGGTCAGCAATGCCGCGCCAAGGGCGGCAAGCTTCAGCGTGTCACGTCGTTTCATTTCTTGTTTCCTCCGAGATTGAGAGACCGGGTCTCTTGCGACGGCCGTTTTGCCGCGGCCGTTTCCTTGTGCGCCGCTCCGGGCAGGCGCAGATAGGCTAGGAGATCACCGGCGTTGCGCTCCTGCACGAGCACTGTGCCGATGATGATCATCCCCTTCAGCACCAGCTGAAGGTTCGAATTGATGTTGTGGAGCTGCAATATGTTGGACAGCAGCCCGAAGATCAGCACGCCGCAGAAGGTCCCGGTGAGGCTGCCTCGCCCACCCATCAGGCTGGTGCCGCCGATGACCACGGCGGCGATGGCGTCGAGCTCCAGGCCGGCGCCGGCATCGGGCTTGCCCTGCCGGTACTGAGCGACATAGAGCACCGCGGCAATGCCGGCGAGCAGGCCCGAAACGGCGTAGGTGACGATCTTGACCCGGCCGGCGGCGATGCCGGAAAGCCTGGCCGCCTCCTCGTTGCCTCCGATGGCGTAGACATAGCGGCCGAACGGCGTGAAGCGCAGCACCGCGCCATAGATCAGGATGGCGCCGAGGAAGAACAGGCCGGGCATCGGGACGACTCCGAACACCATGGAGCGCAGCAGCTCGAAATCCTCGGTGGCGTTCGAGCCGGTATAGACCGGCAGCACGGCATTGTTCTGGCCGGCGGTCAGCCGGGCGATGCCCAACGCCGTCACCATCATCGCCAGGGTGACGATGAAGGGCTGCAGACGCCCGGCGACGATGATGAAGCCGTTGAGCGCACCGAACAGCAGGCCCACGCATGGCGCGACCAGCAGCACGCCGAGCACGCCGAATTTGGGCTCGACCTGCGGCAGCAGGTACCACAGGGAAAGACAGCACAGGACCACGCCGACGATTGCCGGCGTGACCAGGCCGCGGGCGCGGTCCAGCCTTGCGTCGCGCGAGGCATCGGCGCCGGCGCGCGACTTTTCGAGATTGAGGAAGACGAAGCGGGTGACGATGAAGCCGAGACAGAGTGCCACCAAGGCGACGGTGGGCACGCCAAGCACCACTCCCGGCGTCACGCCCGGAACCGTCAGCAGCATGGCACAGACCACCGAACAGATTGCCATCAGCGAACCGACGGAAAGGTCGATGCCGCCGGTGATGATCACCGCCGTCATGCCGGTGGCGATCAGGCCGGTGGTCGACACCTGGCGCAGCACGTCGAGCAGATTGCCGTAGGACAGGAAGATGTTGTTGCCCTTGGAACTGACCGGCGAGCCCAGCACGCCGATCAGGAAGATGGCGATCAGGCCCCAATAGAGCTTGGTGCGGGACAGGAGTTTCAAGGCGGTCATGCGGCTGGTCTCGAAATCGTGCGGCGCGGCGCGGCGAGACGCATGATGGCCTCCTCGCTCGCCGCATCGCGGGAAAGGATGCCGGTCTGGCGGCCATCGGCCATCACGAGGATGCGGTCCGAGAGGTGCAGCAGTTCGGGCAATTCGGAGCTGATGACGGCAATGGCCAGCCCGTCGCGCGCAAGCTTGAAGATGAGATCGTAGATCTCGCGCTTGGCGCCCACGTCGATGCCGCGCGTCGGCTCGTCGAGAAGAAGCACGCGCGGCCGTGTCGCCAGCCATTTGCCGATGACGACCTTCTGCTGGTTGCCGCCCGACAGCGTGCCGGCTGGCTGGTCGATGTCCTCGCACCGTATGCCGAGCGCCCGGACCGCCTGGCGCGCCAGCCCCTGTTCGCCGGCCAGCGAACGGATGCCGAAGCGCGCCAGCGATCCGACCAGCGGCAACGCGACGTTGTCTGTAATGGAAGCCTGGAGATGCAGGCCTTGCGTCTTGCGGTCCTCGGTCACCAGCGCAATGCCGAGGCGCCTGGCATCGCGCGGCGAGCGGATCTCGACCGACGCGCCGTCGAGCCGGATCTCGCCGCCGGTGCGGCCATCGCTCGAGCCGAAGATCGCCTCCAGGATTTCGGTGCGCCCTGAACCCAGCAACCCGCCAATACCAAGGATCTCGCCTTCGGCGAGTTCGAAGTTGACGCCGTCGATCACGGTGCGCCAGCCATGGGCGTCGGGTTTCGTCAGCGACAGGTTCTCGACGGAAAGCACGACTTCGCCGCCGTAACGGCGCTCCTCTTCCGAGGAGGCCAGCAGGTCGCGCCCGACCATCGCCGAAATGATGGCGTTCTCGTCGAGCTCGCCCATCGGCCGCGTCAGCACGTGACGTCCGTCGCGAAACACCGTGACCCTGCCCGCCAGGTGCATGACCTCGTCGATGCGGTGCGAGATGTAGACGATGGCGACGCCGCTGTCGGCAAGCTGGCGGATGATGCGGAACAGCCTCTGGCATTCGGCTGGAGAGAGCGCCGAGGTCGGCTCGTCCATGATCAGGATGCGCGCCGACATCGACAGCGCCTTGGCGATCTCGACCAGTTGCTGTTCGCCGACGCGCAAGGTGCCGACACGGGCTTCCGGGTCGAGCTCGATGCCCAGCCGCTGCAGAAGGGCGCTGGCGGCGCGGCTGCTCGCCTTGCGGTCGACGATCAGCCCGGCGATCAGCTTCTCGCGTCCGAGAAAGATGTTGTCGGCGACGTTGAGTTCGGGAACCAGGTTGAGCTCCTGGTGGATGATGGCAATGCCGGCGGCCTCGGCGTCGCGCACGCCGGCGAAATTCGCGGCTACGCCGTCGACGCGAACCGTGCCTTCATAACCCGTGTAGACACCGGAAAGGATTTTCATCAGCGTCGACTTGCCGGCGCCGTTCTCACCCATCAAGGCGTGGACTTCGCCGCGCCGCAGCTCGAAACCGACGTCGACCAAGGCGGCAATGCCGCCGAAGCTCTTGGATATGTGCTCGGCGCTCAGGACGACATCCGAACGGTCCGCCGCCGCAACATCCCCCCGAGCGATGGAATTTCCGTGCTCCATGACAAAGGCGGCCTCCCTTCCGTCGTCGTCTGACGTCATAAACGCTATTCTAAACGTTTCGATCCTGTCAAGCTTCTATCTGGTCACGCGAGATCGCCTCATTTCAATTCTTGCGAAAAACCGCGATATTCCGTAGGTATGAGGCATAGTGAGGCGGCGAAACGTTTCGAAATGGCAGGGCCAAGCAAGACAAGGCAGCGAAGATCGACGGCGCCGACCATGCTTCACGTGGCCGAGGCGGCGCGCGTGTCGGTCGCCACGGTTTCGGCGCTGATCAACGGCACGGCGACCGTCAGCCCGGAGCTCAGCCAGCGCATCGAGCAGGCGATCCGCGATATCGGCTACAAGCGCAATGCGATCGCCCGAAGCCTGAAAATGGGCACCACGCGCACCATTGGATTGACTGTCCCGCACATCACCAATCCGTTCTTCACCGATGTCGTGTCAGTCATCCAGCAGGCCTTCGACCGCGCCGGCTATGCGGTCATGCTGTGCTGCACGGACGAGGACCTCAACACCCAGGACGACCAGATCAGGCTGCTGCTCGACCGCATGGTCGACGGGCTGATCGTGGCGCGCGTCGGCGATGGGACGATCCTCAAGCGCATCGTCGACGACGCCAACGTGCCGGTCGTCCTGCTTGACCGCATCTGTGACGGTGTCGACACGGATGCCGTGGTGCTCGACAACCAGCGCGCCGTGTTCGACGCCATCACCTACCTGATCCATCTCGGGCACCGGCGCATCGGCTACATCACCGGAACGTCGGATATCTCACCGATGCATGATCGCATGGCGGGATATCGCGAAGCGCTTCAGGCAGCCGGTCTGCCGGTGGCCGAAGACCTGATACGTTCCGGCAATTTTCACGAGATCGACGGCTATAACGCGGCCATGCAGTTGTTGTCGCTGCACGACAGGCCGAGCGCGATCTTCTCCGCCAACAATCCGATGGTGATCGGCACCATGAAGGCGATCCGCGATATCGGCCTGTCCTGCCCGGAAGATGTTTCGATCGCCTGTTTCGACGATTTTCCGTGGTCGGACGTGTTTGTCCCGCAACTGACCACGGTGGCGCAGCCGGTGCAGGCGATCGGCGAACAGGCGGCCAATTTGCTGCTCGACCGCCTTGCCGGAAATCGCGACGCGCCGCCGCGCAAGCTGGTGCTCAAGGGCCGGCTGATGATCCGCAATTCATGCCGACCGCTGGCAGCGGTGGCGCAGAGCGTGAGTGCGTAGAGCGGTTCATTGATTGAATCGCTATCGGCAAGCGCCGAGCTGGAAATCTCACGCCGCTTGCGACAGCGATTTGTGGGCGTCAGCCAGGATTTCGAAGGATCTCACCCGAGCCGCATGATCGAATATCTGCGCGGTGACCATCAATTCGTCGGCGCCGGTGCGGCGAACGAAGGCGTCGATGCCTTGCCGCACCGTTTCCGGCGAGCCGACGACGGCGCAGGACAGCGCCTGGCCGAGCATGGACATGGCCATCGGATCGAGATCGCGGTCATAGTTCTCGACCGGTGGCGGCAGTTTTCCGGGGCGGCCGGTGCGCAGATTGACGAAAGCCTGCTGCAGCGAGGTGAACAGCAGCCGCGCCTCAGTGTCGGTGGGCGCCGCAAAGACGTTGAGGCCGAGCATGACATAGGGTTTGTCGAGCTGTTCCGACGGCTGGAAGCGCGAGCGGTAGATGTCCAGCGCATGGTCTAGCTCGGCCGGCGCGAAATGCGAAGCGAAGGCGTAGGGCAGGCCGAGCATGGCGGCAAGCTGGGCGCCATACAGGCTGGAGCCGAGGATCCAGACCGGCACGGTCTGGCCTTCGCCCGGCACGGCGCGCAGCCGCTGGCCCTCTTCCGCCGGCAGGAAATAGCCCATCAGCTCGACGACGTCCTGCGGGAAATTGTCGGCACCGGCCTCGAGATTGCGGCGCAAAGCACGCGCCGTGTTCATGTCCGTACCGGGCGCCCTGCCGAGGCCGAGATCGATGCGGCCGGGGAACAAGGCGGCCAGCGTGCCGAACTGCTCGGCGATGACCAGCGGCGAGTGATTGGGCAGCATGATGCCGCCGGCGCCGACGCGAATGGTTTTAGTGCCGCCGGCGACATGGGCGATGACGACTGACGTGGCGGCACTGGCGATGCCGGGCATGTTGTGATGCTCGGCCAGCCAATAGCGCCTGTAGCCCAGCCGCTCGGCATGGCGGGCAAGATCGAGCGAATTGGCGAGCGAACGCGAGGCATCGCTGCCTTCGACGATCGGCGACAGGTCGAGGACGGAAAGGGCTGCCATGTCAGGTCTCCACGATTTTTGTCTCAAGCACCCTGGCCCCGAAGGCCGTGCGGTGGGGAATAACGATGCCAAGCTGGGCCTCGAGCGCGGCGGCAAGTTCGCTGGCCGTGGCCATATGCTTCAGCGTCGCATCCCGCGAACCCGGCATCGCCGATGCAAGCGAAATAGGCGTCGAGGTCGAAGAAAGCGGCGCTCATGGGAAAGGTACCGGGCATTGACCGACCGGATATAGGCATTCGGGCCAGGGGCCGCAAACCCGACGCACCGGCTTTATACGGAGGCCTTGCTGCCTTCCTCGGCGGCTTCGTCCTCGACCGCCGCGAGATGCTGCGCCGCCAGGAAGTTGCCGACATGGCTGAGACCATCAAAGTGATCGCAGAACACCTTGACGACGACCAGCAGCGGCACCGCCATCAGGGCGCCGACAAAGCCCCACAGCCATGACCAGAAGGCGATGGCGATGAAGATCGCCACGGCGTTGATCTCGAGCCGCCGGCCGACAACCATCGGCGTGACGAACTGGCCTTCAACGATGTCGCACAAAAGCAGGAAGGCAGGCGCCAACAATGCATAAGAGATCGTGTCGAAGCTGATCAGCGCGATGATCGTGACCACAACGAGAGTGATCATGGCGCCGACATAGGGCAGGAAATTGAGCAGAGCGGCCGCGGCGCCCCAGACGAACGGGTTGGGCATGCCGAGCGCCCACAGGCCAAGGCCGATGATCGTGCCGAGACCGATATTGATGATGGTGACGGTGAGCAGATAGTGCGAGATTTCCTGTTCCACGTCATAGACGACGCGCAGCGCCCGCTTCTTCTCGGTGAGACTGGCAAAGGACTGGATGATCTTTTCATAAAACATCGTGCCCGAAGCGAGCAGGAAAAGCGACAGCACGAAAATGATGGTCAGGCTTGTTCCCGCCGACAGGATGTTTGAGGCGGCCGACGACAGGAAGCCGGACTGGGCTACCGCAACCCTTTGTACACCCGGCTCCTGAGATGTCTCGGTCAGGCCTTCAATCTGGTGCGCAATTTCCATTCCCCTCTCCAGCGGACGCCGTAGTTGCGCCAGCCGCTCGGTCAGCCGCTGGCCGATCGACGAGGTGTTGTTGATGAGGTCGATCACCGGGCCGCTCAGCAAATAGCCGGCGCTGGCGAAGAGGCAGAGGGACAGAAGCACCAGAAGCGTCGCCGAAACCGCTTCGGGAATGCCGCGCTTGCGCAGAAGCCTGACGATCGGCGTCAGCGTCAGTGCCAGCAGAAAAGCGAGTATGACCGGCATGAAGAAAGCGCGGGCGAAATAGAGCGCATAGACGGCCATGAAAATGAAGATGCCGACGAGCAGCGAGCGTATCAGATGGGTGTCGGCGCGGGCGACGATGCGCGCCTCTTCTGCTTCGGAAACGCCCGCGACCGAAGCGGTGGGGTCAACTTTCATCACGGTCCCTCGGCGTTGGCGCAACCGCTGACGAAAACGCCCCTGCCGCTCCAAGGTTCCGTTAGCCGGCGTTGACGGCGAGCTCCCAGGCGTGCGGCTCACGATAGACGCAGCCCTGCTATTACATGCCATGTAATTGAGGCCGCGCACTGGGCGGGCGTAGTACGAACAGGCTTTCGCGATGAACGGGAAAGCCGGCGGGCCGGACAAGCCAGCCGCGCAATCACATCCGAACTGGAAGAGGACAACACAATGCAGAGGTTCCACCTTCAAACCGTCGAGTCCGCGCCGGAGCAATCCAAACCCGCGCTGAAGGCGCTCGAAGAGAGGTTCGGCTTCCTGCCGAATGTCATGGCGACGATGGCGAACAATCCGGTCCTTCTCAATGGATTCGTCAACAGCTTCGGCAGCTTTCACGGCGGCAGCTTCGACGAGATCGAGAAGCAGGTCCTGCTGCTTACCAATGCCGTCACGATCAAATGCCCCTGGACCGTTGCCGCGCACTCGACATTCGCTATCGAAGACGGGATTGCCGAGAGCGAAGTCAGGGCGATCCGTGAAGGCCGGTTGCCACAGGATCCGAAATACGCCGCACTTTCGGCGCTGACAAAGGCGCTGATCGAAAACAAGGGAAACGTGACCGACGCGGACATCGACAGGTTCACCTCGGCAGGTTATTCGAAACTCCAGATCCTTGAAGTCGTAACCGGCGTGGGCGTCTCCACGATGGCGGCAACGACGACGAATATGGCCGGTACCCCGATCGAGGACCGCTTCCAGCCGCAGGCATGGTCACCTCCCTCGGCGATCGCGGCTTGAGCCGAATGACGGCGCATGGATCGCCATGCGCCGTCGAACGATAAGCGGGTGGACGCCTATCGTTGGACGGGTTGCGAGGATAGTGCATCATGAAACCGTCGAACCTCAGGACGAGCACGAGGCCTGAGCTGGGCGTGCTCCTGCGTCACTGGCGCGATGCGCGCGGCAGAAGCCAGCTCGACCTGTCCCTTGATACCGGCGTTTCGCAAAGACAGATCAGTTTCATCGAAAGCGGACGCAGCGTTCCCAACCGCGAGACCTTGATGGCGATCGCCCGGGCACTCGATGTCCCTTTGCGCGATCGCAACACATTGCTGCTGGCGGCAGGCTACGCGCCGATGTTTTCCGAGGCCGCTTGGGATTCGGTGGAAATGAAGAGCGTGACCGATGCCTTGACGCGCATCCTGCGGCAGCATGAACCGTTTCCGGCGCTGGTCATGGACCGGTACTGGAACGTGCTGATGACCAATGAGGCCGCGCCACTCTTCTTCGGCTGCTTCATCGACATGGCCGTTCGCAAGGGGCCGCGCAACATGCTGCACCTGATATTCGATCCCGACGGCATGCGCCCGTTCGTCGCCAATTGGCAGGACGTGGCGCGGAGCTTGTTCGAACGTGTCTATCGCGAATCCATCGGCCGCGTCGTCGACGAAAAGACAAAGGATTTGCTGGCGGCACTGCTGGCCTACCCGGATGTGAAAAACGAATGGAAGAACCCGGTGGCGATCGGCTTCATGCCCGTCATCCCGCTTGGGTTCATCAGGGAAGACCGTGTCCTGAACTATTTTTCGATGGTCACCACGGTCGGCACCCCCCAGACCGTCGCCGCCCAGGAGCTTCGCATCGAGTGCCTGTTCCCGGCCGATGAGGCGACCGAGATCCATCATGCCATGATGATGGATGCGGCTCGTGCTCGTGCTTCGCAACGGCCAGGCGAGCACGTCGATTGACGGGCGGGCTCTGAGCGAAGCCCGCATCTGCGGGCCCCATTCGAGATCATACGGCAGGCGACGGGGCGGGGACGGCGACGGCCGTTTCCTTGCGCACGATCGACGCCACCCTGGTGCCGTAGAGTTCAATCGCCTTCATGACCTTGGCATGCGGCATGATGCCGATCGCCATCTGCAGCAGGAAACGGTCGTTGCCGAAGATCTTGTGCTGGGCGACGATCTTTTCGGCCACCTGCTCGGGATTGCCGACGAACAAGGCGCCGCCCGGGCCGCGTGACTGGTCGAAATGCGCCCGCGAGGTCGGACCCCAGCCGCGCTCGCGGCCGATGCGGTTCATCACCTCGGCCTGCGGGCCATAGAAATCGTCGGCCGCCTTCTCGGTCGTGTCGGCGATGAAGCCGTGGACGTTGATGCTGGTGGCAAGACCCTTCGGATCGGCGCCCGCGCGCATGGCGGCCTCGCGGTATAGGTCGAACAGCGGCGCGAACCGCGCTGGCTCGCCGCCGATGATGGCGAGCGCCAGCGGCAGGCCGAGCGCGCCCGCGCGGGCGGCGGACTGCGGCGTGCCGCCGATGGCGATCCAGATCGGCAGTTTTTCCTGCAAGGGGCGTGGGTAGACGCCGCGATCGTTGATCGGCGCGCGCAGATTGCCCGACCAGGTGATCTTCACCTGATCGCGGATGGCGAGCAGCAGGTCGAGCTTTTCGGCGAACAGCTCGTCATAATCCTCAAGATTGTAGCCGAACAGCGGAAAGGACTCGATGAACGAGCCGCGTCCGGCCATGATCTCGGCCCGGCCGCCGGAAAGAAGGTCGAGCGTGGCGAATTGCTGGAAGACGCGGACCGGATCGTCCGAGGACAGGACAGTGACAGCGCTGGTCAGTTTTATGCGCTTGGTGTGCTCGGCCGCCGCGGCCAGCGCCACGACAGGTGCGGACGCGGCATAGTCCGGCCGGTGGTGCTCGCCGAGGCCGAAAACGTCGAGGCCGACCTGATCGGCCAGTTCGATCTCCTCGATCAGGTTGCGCAGCCGCTCGTGCGGGCCGATTGCGCCGGGGCCCGGCTGCGGGCTGACGTCGGCGAAAGTGTAGAGACCGAGTTCCATGTGGTGTCATCCTGGCGTTTGATTTCGCGCTAGAGTTAGCGATCGGCCCGTATCGCCACCAGAGGGTCCGACTGCGAACAGTGCGTGTCCGTTTCGGCCGCGAAGGCGTCTCCCGGCTGCAACAGCACGGAATTTCATGGCTGGCATACCGTTTTGGCGCTTGAACTCCCGGTTTTCGCGCGTATGTAAGCGTCGCGAATTGACTTCAGGGAAGTGGACTTGGCTATCTACAGGGAAAAAGACATTTTCGAGCGGCGCAACGCCGCGAACGAGGCAAAGAAGGCGCTTCTGGAGCGCTTCAAGGCAAAGCCGGCGGCGGACGATCCCGCTGTGCTGGCGCGACAGGCCGAACGCAAGGCTATCCTTGCGGCGCGTGAGATACGCGAGGCCGAGAAGGCGAGGCTGAAGCAGGAAAGGCTGGCACGCGAGGCAATCGAGAAGGCCGAGCGCGAGGCCGCAGCCGAAGCCGCACGGATCGCGGCCGAAGAGGCGGCGCAGGCGGAAGCCAGGATTCGTGAAGCCGAAGAGGCCGAGCGTATCGCGCGTCTTTTGGCCGACGAGGCCGAGCGCAAGGCCAAGCGCGATGCGCGCTATGCGGCGCGCAAGGCGCGCACCGGCAGGACACCGCCAGGCTTTACCGGCCGCTAGCCTCACCGCCGGAGCAATCTGCTTCGAGGATCAGGGTCGCTGCGAAGCGGCCCTGCATGCGTTTGTCCGCGCGCCAATTCATGCGATTGTGGACGCCGGTCGCGATGCGACTTTCGCGGAATTGCTCTGTTTGCTTCGACGCAATTCCGGACGGAAAATCGCTTCGCACTTTCCCAGGATTGCCCTGTTTGCTTCGGCGCAATTCCGGGCGGAAAACCGCTTCGCACTTTTCGTGGAATTGCTTTACGCCGCGAATTTCAGCCCCATAATGCCGCAGACGATGAGCGCGATGCAGGCGAGCCTGATCACGGTCGCCGGCTCGCCGAGCAGCCAGATACCGAGCAGCGCCGTGCCGACCGTGCCGATGCCGGTCCACACCGCATAGGCGGTGCCGACGGGCAGCGCTTTCAGCGCCAGTCCAAGCAGCGTGAGACTCACGATCATCGAGGCGACCGTGAGCACGGTCGGGACGAGCCGGGTGAATCCGTCGGTGTATTTGAGGCCGATTGCCCAGCCGATCTCGAACAGGCCGGCGAAAAACAGAAAAATCCATGACATGGGGAACGCTCCATCCAAGCATCGCAACGACGTCCGTTTCGGGACGATGCAAAGCGCGATCGACCGAGCACCGCGGAAGCCGTCCGGCTGCCGATGCCCTATCAAACAGTGGGCGGGTCGTCCCGACCGGATTTCAGGAGATGTGGGGTCGTCCCCGCACCAGATATAGGGTGTCCTAACGCCCGATCAACAAAGTGCCGGCGGTGTTTCGAACGCCGCCGGCGAACTCCATCCGAGGCACGCGACTATTTTTCCTTGAGCCTCGTTGCCTTGACCGGCGGCGCCTTGAGCGTGGGAGCAGCGGCCGGCTTCTTGGCGTCCTTCTTTGGCTTGCGGGCCTCTTTGCCTGCCTTCATCGCACCTTTTGCCATGATTCGTTCCTCCAGTTGCGGGAAGCGAAGTGAAACAAGAGAAATGCCTCTAGGCAAGGGGCTGTTCGCGGCCCTGGCCCCGAAAACCCGGCAACCTGTTTCGACGGCCTTTATGAATTCCAACCGGCGCACAGCGACTTGAACGGATGGGGTGTTGATGAGTGGTGGATCGCCGCGGAATTTCGGCAGGCCCGCAGCATGATCTCGAGGAAATCGGCTCCCACTTTTCCTGCAATTGCTCTAGACTTCGCGTGTCGGACAGGACGACAGGGAAGCAATGGCGGGGCATGGCGGCTCTCGAACGGTCATCTACGCGGCGCTCGCCGGCAATCTCGCGATCGCGCTGACCAAATTCGCCGCGGCCTTCTTCACCGGCAGTTCGGCGATGCTTTCGGAGGGCGTGCATTCGCTGGTCGATACCGGCAATGGCGGTCTGCTGCTTTATGGCATGCATCGCGCCGCACGCCCGGCCACCCGCGCGCATCCGCTCGGCCATGGCCGCGAGCTCTACTTCTGGAGCTTCATCGTGGCGCTTCTCGTCTTCGCGCTCGGCGCCGGCGTATCCTTCTACGAAGGCGTGACGCACATCATTGCGCCCGAACCGGCCGCCAATGTCAGGGTCAACTACATCGTGCTCGGCCTGTCGTTTCTGTTCGAGGGCAGTTCATGGCTGGTGGCGCTGAGGGAATTCCGCCGGCAGAAGGGCCAGCAGGGCTGGCTGCAGGCCGTGCAATCGAGCAAAGATCCAAGCGTCTACACAGTGCTGTTCGAGGACAGTGCCGCGCTTCTCGGCCTGATCGTCGCCTTTGCCGGCATATCGGCGGCGGAGATTTTCGAGATGCCGGAACTGGACGGCGCCGCCTCGATCGGCATTGCTCTGATCCTGGGTGCGACCGCGGCCTTCCTGGCGCGCGAGAGCAAGGGGCTGCTCATCGGCGAGCCTGCTTCGCCCGCGGTACAGAAAGAAGTGCTGGCGATCGCCCAGCAGGATCCGGCGGTGCAGCGGGCAAACGGCGTGCTCACGGTCCACCTGGGGCCGGAAGAGATCGTTGCCGGCCTGAGCATCGAATTCGAGGACCATCTGTCGGCGCCGGAAATCGAAGCCTGCGTGGAGCGCCTCGAAGCGCGGCTGAGGAAGGAAATGCCCGAGATCACCCGGCTGTTCGTCAAGCCGCAGACGTCAGGCACCTGGGAACAGCGACGCAAGCTGATCGAATCAGCATCCGAGTAGACTTTGAGCATAGGCTCGAAACCCGCGTCCCACGCCTCGGGATCATGCCTCTGGATCAGCGTCGCGTCGTTGCCTTGCGCCGCTGCGCCGCTGCGCCGCTGCCCCGCCAGAGCAGTTCACCGTTTCACGGAGACGGCGAACCGCTCTATGTCTTTGTTTTTGCGCATTCCATAGGAAAGCGCTACGCGCTTTCCTGGGAAAACCGTACACACTTTTCCTGGAATTGCTCTAGGATCAGCCGATCGAATTTTGGAGGACGATTATGAAGATCGACGGCGGCTGCCATTGTGGCGCCATCACCTATGAGGCGGAGGTCGAGCCGGAAAAGACGTCGATCTGCCATTGTACCGATTGCCAACAGCTGACCGGTACGGCCTTTCGTGTCACCGTTCCGGCGCCTGAAGATCACTACCGGATCACAAAGGGTACACCGAAAGTCTACATCAAGACCGTGGCAAGCGGCGCCAGGCGCGTCCAGGCCTTTTGCGCCGACTGCGGCTCGCACCTTTACGCCACGTCGGTCGGAGATGGCCCAAAGGTCTACGGCATTCGCGTGGGAACCGCGCGGCAACGCCAGGATTTGATTCCGACACTGCAAAAATGGCACCGCTCGGCGCTTCATTGGCTACCCGAATTTCACGGCATGACCACAGTGGAGGAGCAGTAGCGCCGGTCCGGTGCGGCGCCTCAGTCGTCGCCTTCGACCACCCTCAGCCTGAGCTGGCCGGTCTTTGAATCGGCAACGCGCGGGGAATCGACAACGCGAGGGCCGGGTTCCGGCTTCGCAGGGGCTGGTGACGCGATGTCCGGGCCGACATCGCCACCGGGCTGCGCGCCGAATTCCAGCGCTTCGATCTTCTGGCCGCGCTTGGTCACCTTCGACGTCGAGACGAGGATGTCGTCTATATCCTTGGCCGACTGGGCAAAATGGCCCTGCAATTTACGCACCCGCTCGTCGACACGCGAAACGTCCTCCATCAGCCGGATCACCTCGCCCTGGATCAGGTGTGCCTGCTCGCGCATGCGGGCATCCTTCAGGATCGCCTGGATGACCTGGATCGACAGCATCAGGAGCGACGGCGAGACGATGACGACGCGGGCGCGGTGCGCCTTCTGCACCACCGCCTCGAAATTTTCGTGGATCTCGGCAAACACCGATTCCGACGGCACGAACATGAAGGCGGTATCCTGCGTCTCGCCCTGGATCAGGTATTTTTCCGCGATATCGCGGATATGCACCTCGATGTCGCGGCGGAAGGCCTGCGCCGCGACCTTCTGCTGTTCGGCGCCTTCGGCGGCGCGGATGGCGTTCCAGGCTTCCAGCGGAAACTTGGCGTCGACGGCAAGCGCCGGCGCGCCGTTGGGCATGCGCACCAGGCAATCGGGCCGGCTGCCGTTGGACAAGGTCGCCTGGAATTCGTAGGCGCCGTGCGGCAGGCCGTCGGCGACGATCGCTTCCATGCGCGACTGGCCGAAGGCGCCGCGCGTCTGCTTGTTGGAGAGGATCGCCTGCAATTGCACGACCTGGCCGGCGAGCGACTGGATATTGCCTTGCGCGGTGTCGATGACGGCCAGCCGTTCCTGCAACTTGGCCAGGCTCTCATGCGTGGATCTGGTCTGCTCGGTCATGGTCTGGCCGAGGCGGCCAGTCATGGCGTCGAGGCGCTGGCCGATCGACTGCGTCAGTTCCGCCTGCCGCGCGCCGAAGACTTCCGCGATGGCGCCCATGCGGCCCTGCATCTCAGCTTGGCTTTGCAATATGCCGGCCATCCGCGCCTCGGCGTCGCGGGCATGGTCGGCGGCTTCGGCAGCGGCAGCGGCGCGCGCCTTGGCCGAGCGCCACAGCGCGACGACAAGCGCCACGAACAGGCCAAGAAACAAAATGGTGCCGAAAGCCAGCGCATGGCCGAGCGTGATCGTGGTCGCGCCAAGCCGGGCGACAGGCTCTGAAAGGATGGACGTCAGGTCGTTCATGCGCACAGCATAGACGATTCGGTCGGCCAGCACAGATCAAAACGTGAACAATCCCCCCGCGCACCGGTTGACGCCCTTTATTCAAGGTCTTAGGTGAGACGCCATGCCGATCAAGCCGCTCATCATCCTTCCCGACCCCATCCTGCGCCAGGTTTCCAAGCCGGTGGAGCGCGTCGATGCGCCCTTGCGCAAACTGGCCGACGACATGCTGGCGACCATGTATGACGCGCCGGGGATCGGGCTGGCGGCGATCCAGATCGGCGAGCCGCTGCGCATGCTGGTGATCGACCTCGCCAAGGAGGACGAGACGCCGGCGCCGCATGTCTTCATCAACCCAGAAATCCTGGAAAGCGCCGACCAGCGCTCCGTCTACGAGGAAGGCTGTCTGTCCATCCCCGACTATTATGCCGAGGTCGAACGCCCGGCTTCCGTGCGGGTCAAGTATCTCGACCGCGACGGCAAGCTGCAGGAGATGGAGGCCGAGGGGCTGATGGCAACCTGCCTGCAGCATGAGATCGACCATCTCAACGGCGTGCTGTTCATCGACCACATTTCGAAGCTGAAGCGCGACATGGTGGTGAAGAAGTTCAAGAAGCTGGCCAAGGACAAGGCTCCGGGCAAGCTGGTGGGATAGGGGACAATGCCCCTTCGCGTCATCTTCATGGGCACGCCGGAGTTTTCGGTGCCGACGTTGCGCGCGGTTGCCAAGGCCGGACATGAGATTGCGGCCGTCTACACGCAGCCGCCGCGGGCCGCCGGACGGCGCGGCCTGGAGCTGACGCCGTCGCCGATACAGCGCGAGGCGGAACGGCTAGGCATCGAGACGCGCACGCCGACGTCGCTCAAGGGCGAGGCCGAACAGGCAGCTTTTCGCGCGCTGCAAGCCGATATTGGGGTGGTCGTGGCTTACGGCCTGCTTTTGCCCAGGGCGGTTCTCGAGGCGGCGCGACTGGGCTGCATCAACGGCCATGCGTCACTGTTGCCGCGGTGGCGCGGTGCGGCGCCCATCCAACGGGCGATCATGGCGGGCGACAGCGAAACCGGCATGATGGTCATGCGCATGGAAGAAGGCCTCGACACCGGCCCAGTGGGGCTGGTTGAAAAATGCGTCATCGAACCCGATATGACCGCCGGCGATCTGCATGATCGATTGATGAGCGTCAGCGCCGCACTGATAGTGGAAGCGCTGGCCCGGCTGGAAAGGAATAGCCTGGCATTCACCGCCCAACCGGTTGAGGGGGTGACCTACGCCAAAAAGATCGATAAATCCGATACGCACGTGGATTGGACGCGGCCCGCGGCCGAAGTCCACAATAACATTCGCGGCCTGTCGCCCTTCCCCGGCGCCTGGTGCGAGGTTGAAATTGGTGGCCGGGCGGAACGGCTGAAACTGCTTCGCTCGACGCTTGCGCAAGGCGTGGGCGAACCGGGAGGAATTCTCGACGACCGCCTGACGGTCGCCTGCGGAGCGGGCGCGATCCGGCTGGTCGAAGTTCAACGGGCGGGCGGAAGGCCCGCCGCCGCGCAAGAATTCCTGCGCGGGACCAAGATCGAAAAAGGAATGAAATTGTCATGAGCATGATGTCGATACGCGCGGCGACGCCGCGGGATCGCGAGGCCATCCGCCTCGTCGAGGAACACGCTTTCGGCCAGCAGGCGGAAGCCGGGCTGGTTGACGCGCTGGTTTCCGGCGGCGACGCCGTTGTCGAACTGGTGGCGGAAGAAGACGGGCAAGCGGTTGGCCACATCCTGTTTTCGCGTCTTTTCGTCCGCGCCGGCGGCAAGGATTTCCCGGCGGTGGCACTGGCGCCGCTGGCGGTGGAGCCGTCGTTTCACGGCACCGGCATTGGCGGCGCGCTGATCCGCGAGGCTCACATCCGCCTGCGCGACGCCGGCGAGACGCTGGCCGTGGTGCTGGGCGACCCCACCTACTACAGCCGTTTCGGCTACAGCCATGCGCGCGCCGAAGGCTTCGAGAGCGACTACCAGGGCGAGGCGCTGCAGGCGCTGGCCTGGGGCGACGCTCCTGAAGCCGGTCGGCTGGTCTACGCCTCGGCCTTCACCGAACTCGCCGCCTAGGCGTATAGCCGCCCGGCATGCCGCGTTTTCGCCTCGACATCGAATATGACGGCAGCCTGTTTGCCGGCTGGCAGCACCAGGCGGACCAGCCTTCGGTGCAGCAGGCGATCGAGCAGGCGATCGAAAAATTCTGCGGCCAACAGGTCCGCTTGCGCGCTGCCGGCCGTACCGATGCGGGCGTGCATGCGACGGCCCAGGTGGCGCATGTCGATCTCGCCAAGGCCTGGCCGGACGACAAAGTGCGCGATGCCGTCAACGCGCATCTGCAGGCCGCCGGCAATCGCATCGCGATCTTGAAAGCCACGACCGTCGTCGACGGCTTCGATGCCCGCTTCTCGGCCATCGGCCGCCACTATCTCTACCGCATCCTCAACCGGCGCGCGCCCTCGGCCCTGGAAAAGGGCAAGGTCTGGTGGGTGCCGAAGCAGCTCGACGCCGCTGCCATGCACGAAGCCGCCAAAGTGCTGCTCGGACGGCACGATTTCACCACCTTCCGTTCCACGCAATGCCAGGCCGAGAGCCCGGTGCGCACGCTCGACCGTCTTGACGTCAGCCGTTCGGGCGACATGATCGAAGTCAGAGCCTCGGCGCGTTCCTTCCTGCACAACCAGGTGCGCTCGATGGTCGGCTCGCTCAAGCGCGTCGGCGAAGGCGCATGGACGGCCGGCGACCTCAAGGCGGCGCTCGAGGCGCACGACCGCGCCGCCTGCGGCCAGGTGGCTCCGCCCGACGGACTTTTTCTGGTCGGCGTCGATTATCCCGGATAGAGTCCCGAAAGGTTCTGAGCTCCGGTGTCCGGAACCGTGATTCCAAGCAGCGCCTGCAGCCCGAACAGCACGATCAGCGAAGCGATGAACATGCCGACGAAGACAGCGGTCCCGATTGCGGCACCTCTGCCGATGGTCGCGTTGGTCATGCGCCAGGTCAGCACCATCGAGAGCGCGAACAACAGCAGCGACACAAGGCTGGAGATCTGGCTCGCCGAGGTCAGGAAAAGCCTGATCAGCGCGGACGGCAGCATCAGCCAGGCGGTGATGGCCGAAGCCCAGTTCGAGGCCACCACATAATGCACGAAGCGCCCGCCGATGCCGGCGCGCGGCGCGACCAGAGCGAGTGCGACCAGTGGCAGCACCCAGGAACCGATATCGACTGTCGCCAGCCGCAACAGCATGCTGAAGCGGCCCGCGAAGGCATCGGGATCGCCGATCTCGTTGGCGATGCCGACCCAGCCGACGATCAATGCCGGCGCCGCGACGACGATGGCGAAAAAGGAATTCCAGAAACCATCGGCAGACAGGTCGAGCAGACGCAGGCCATCGGCCCTGCCGAGCATCAGTCGCCAGGCGCCGGTCAGCGAAACTTGGGTCTCGTCCGCCGAAAGCATGCTGCTCAGTCCTGTCCGAACCAGTCTTCGATGAAGCGCTGATAGATTTGCGTCAGCGTCTCGAGATCGGCAAGGGCGACGCGCTCGTCGACCATGTGCATGGTCTTGCCGACCAGGCCAAATTCGACCACCGGGCAATAGTCCTTGATGAAGCGCGCATCCGACGTGCCGCCGGAGGTGGACAGCGCCGGCGCTCTGCCGACTACCGTCTTGACCGAGCCGCTCAATGTCTCGATCAGCCTGTCGTCGCGGGTCAGGAAGACATGGCTCGGCCTGTCGCGCCAGACGAGTTCGTAGTCGACCGGCATCTCCTTGCCGGGCCGGTATTTCTTGCGGCCCGCCGCCTGGTCGAGACGGTTGTGGATTTCGGCCTGTATGGTCTCGGCGGTCCAGCTGTCATTGAAGCGGATGTTGAAGGTGGCGGTTGCCTTGGCTGGAATGACGTTTGTGGCCGGGTTGCCTACGTCGATGGATGTCACCTCCAGATTGGTCGGCTGGAAATCCTTCGTGCCCTCATCGAAGACGGGATGCAGCAAAGCGTCGACCAAGCTCATCAGCCCGCGTACCGGATTGTCGGCAAGCAAGGGATAGGCGACATGGCCCTGGCGGCCATTGACGGTGACGCCGCCCGACAGCGAGCCGCGCCGGCCGATTTTTATCATGTCGCCGAGCGCAGACGGGTTGGTCGGCTCGCCGACGATCGATGCGTCCCATTTCTCGCCCCTGGAAGCCGCCCATTCGAGCAGCTTCGTGGTGCCGTTGATGGCCGGGCCTTCCTCGTCGCCGGTGATCAGCAGCGAGACCGAGCCCTTCGGACCGCCATTCGTCTCGACATGGCGCGCTATCGCGGCGATGAAACAGGCGATGCCGCCCTTCATGTCGACCGCACCCCGGCCATACATCTCGCCATTGGCGATCTCGGCGCCGAAGGGCGGATGCGTCCAGGCGGCTTCGTCACCGACCGGCACCACGTCGGTGTGTCCGGCGAACATCAGATGAGGGCCATTGCCGGAGCGCCTGGCATAAAGGTTCTCGATATCGGGCGTGCCGTCTTCCGAAAACACCGGGCGATCGACGAGGAAGCCGAGCGGTTCCAGCATCGTCTGCAACGCGGTCAGCGCACCGCCTTCGGCTGGCGTCACGGAGGCGCAACGGATGAGGGCGGCGAGGTTTGCGGCGGGATCGGTCGGCAGCGTCATGGCAAAAGCGATAGTCGAAAGCTGAAGGCCTGTCACGGCCAGACGTAAGGGCCAGTCCTATGACCGGCGATACCGCCGACATTATGGTTTTCATGTCGTATAGTCGCGGGCCCGGTGCGGAGCGACAGGATGGCAAACGGGGACAAGAGAATCGTCATTGCCGGTGCCGGCAACATCGGCTGCTATGCCGGCGGCTGCCTGGCGCTCGCCGGGCGCAAGGTGATTCTGCTGGCCCGGCCGCGCATCGAGGCGGCGCTGCGGCAAGGCGGATTGCGGGTCAGCAACCTTGAGGGCCGCGACCGGGGCCTCGAGCCGCAAGCGCTTGCCGTCACCACCGATCCAGCCGCCGCCTTGCCGCAGGCGGACGTGATCCTGGTCACCGTCAAGAGCGGCGCGACGCGGGACATGGCTGCGCTCGTCGCCGCACATGCCCCGCCTGACGTCGTGGTGGTGAGCCTGCAGAACGGCATCGACAATGCCGACCGGCTGCGCGCCGGTGTCGGCGGGCGACCAGTGCTGGCCGGCATGGTGCCGTTCAATGTCGTGCAATCGGTCGACGGCGAATTGCCGCTGCGTGTCCACCGCGCCAGCAACGGCAAGGTCATGATCGAGGACAGTGATGCCGGTCTGATCAGCCTTCTCGGCGTCGAAGGGTTCCGGGTTGAAGCCCATGCCGACATGAAAGCCGTGCTGTGGGGCAAGCTTTTGATGAATTTGAACAATGCGCTGGTGGCGCTTTCGGGCCTGCCGCTGGCGAGCGAGCTTGCCGACCGGCGCTGGCGGCTGATCCTGGCTGGACAGATCGACGAGGCGCTCCAGGCCATGAAGGCGTCGGGCATCGAGCCGGCGCGGATCGCCGGCTTGCGGCCGGCGCTGTTGCCGATAGTGCTCCGCCTCCCCGATTGGCTGTTCAGGCTGCTGGCGAGGCGGATGCTGGCCATCGACCCGGAGGCGCGTTCCTCCATGTGGGACGATCTGCAGCGCGGCCGGCCGACGGAGATCGGCGATTTGCAAGGCGCCGTTCTTCGCCTGGCGCAAGAAGCGGGCACGCCGGCGCCGACGGTCCGACGGATCATCGCCCTGATGCGTGAGGCGGAAGCGGCCGGCAGCGGATCGCCCGGTTTCAGCGCGGATCAGGTCGCCGCGCCTGAAGCGCGTCGCGTCTGAACGATTCAGGCGACGCGCTTCAGGCCCTCATTTTCATGCATGCCGGCAGTAGCGCATGGCGACGATGGGCGCTCAGGGCTCGGCCGGTGCATTGGTGCGCTTGCCATAGCGGTTGGGTCCGGGCTGGCCCGGAAACAGGCAAAGCACGACGAAGGCGACGATCGAGACGACCGGCACGAACAGGATCAACGCCGCGATGCCGGGCTTGTCGAGGTCGTGCAGCCGCTTAACCGCCAGTGCGATGTTCGACCACAGCGAGGCGATGAAGGCGATGAAGAAGACGAACGACCACATGTTGCTCTCGGGCGAGCCTTCCGGCACCAGCGTGAAACGATAGAGCGGGAAGGCCTGGATGATGGCCACGAGCAGCCCGCCAAGAAAATAGGCCGCGCGGCTGACGCGGCCCGATGTCTTGAAGAAAAGCCAAGTGAGGTTGGATCTGTCAGGCAAGCGGGTCCCGTCCATATTGATTGACACCCCGGGTGCCGTCGAAACTCGTCAGCAGATATTTCCAGTCCATGTCACCCCTCCATGTTGAACCGGCGCGACCGATCGTCGCGCCGGCGGAAGGTGCGCCCGCTTTCCAAAAAGATCAATCGCGCAGCAATTCGTTGATCGACGTCTTGGACCGGGTCCTGGCATCGACCCGCTTGACGATGACCGCGCAATAGAGACTTGGACCCGGCTCATTGTTCGGAAACGGCTTGCCAGGCAGCGAACCGGCTACGACGACGGAATTCGGCGGCACTTCGCCGTAGAAAATCTCGCCGGTGGCGCGGTCGACGATCTTGGTCGACTGGCCAATGAAGACACCCATGCCGAGCACCGAGCCCTCGCGCACGATGCAGCCTTCGACCACTTCCGAGCGCGCGCCGATGAAGCAATTGTCCTCGATGATGGTGGGACCGGCCTGCATCGGCTCCAGCACGCCGCCGATGCCGACGCCACCCGACAGGTGCACATTCTTGCCGATCTGGGCGCAGGAGCCCACCGAAGCCCAGGTATCGACCATGGTGCCCGAATCGACATAAGCGCCGACATTGACGAAGGACGGCATCAGCACGGCGCCCGGCGCGACGTAGGCCGAGCGGCGCACGACCGACGACGGCACGGCGCGGAAACCGGCCTTCTCGAAATCGACGGCGCTCCAGCCGTCGAACTTCGACGGCACCTTGTCCCACCACACGGCCTGGCCGGGGCCTCCCTTGATGATCTCCATCGGGTTCAGCCGGAAGGACAAAAGGACGGCTTTCTTCAGCCATTGGTTGACATGCCACTGGCCATCGGCCTGGCGCTCGGCAACGCGGGCGGTACCGCGATCGAGCAGATCGAGCGCCGACTGGATGGCATCGCGTGTCTCGCCTCTGGTCGCCGTCGAAATCGCGTCACGCTCCTCGAAGGCCTTGTCGATGGTCTTTTCGAGGCTCGCCAGATCCGGCTTCGACATGAATTCGCTCCATTACCAGGCTGTTAAGGGGCTGAGCCTTAACCTGTTTTGAAAATCGCGCGGACCCTATGTGAAGGCAGAGTAGGGGTCAATCGCGACTGCGCCATGGGACGGCGCAAGTGAATGAAATGGACGGACCTGACATCATGACACCCATGGAAAAGGCGGGCTGGACGCCGCTGCCGCATTCGGACGAGGATCTGGAGCGGGCCAGGAGCGTGCCGGACACGCCGCAGACGCGCGCCGAGACCTACCGCCTGGCGTGGAACGATCCCGACTTCATGACGCGGCGCGAACTGCGCGCGGTCAGGCTGCAGCTCGAACTCCTGAAACCGGAGATGATCCTGGCCGAGCGTGGTATCCGCTCGACCGTGGTCCTGTTCGGGGGCGCGCGGCTGCCTGAACCCGGCGGCGAGGCCTGGGCTGCCAAAAACGAGACGCAGAAGAAGAACCTCGAGGAAAACAGCAAATATTACGAGGAAGCGCGCAAATTCGCCCGCCTCTGCTCGCAGCAATCGGCCAGTTCATATTACCGCGAATATGTCGTGGTGACCGGCGGCGGGCCCGGCGTGATGGAAGCGGGCAATCGCGGCGCCGACGATGTCGGCGCGCCCTCCATCGGGCTTAACATCGTTCTGCCGCACGAGCAGGCGCCCAATGCCTATGTGACGCCGGAACTCTGTTTCAACTTCCACTATTTCGCCATCCGCAAGATGCATTTCGTCATGCGCGCCAAGGCCGTCGCGGTGTTTCCCGGCGGCTTCGGCACTATGGACGAATTCTTCGAGACGCTGACGCTGATCCAGACCGGGCGCATGGAGCGCGTGCCGGTGATCCTGTTCGGCAAATCCTTCTGGAAGCGGGCGATCGATCTCGACTTCCTCGCCGAGCAAGGCACGATCAGTCCCGGCGACCAGGACATCATCGATTTCGTCGACACCGCCGACGAGGCCTGGGGCATCGTCAGCCGGTTCTATAAGTTAGGGGAGTAAGGGAATAGGGAAGTAAGGCAGTAGGGAAGTAGATCTCGAATCAGGGGCTGAGAGCGCCTCATTCTCCTACTGCCCTACTGCCCCACTGCCCCACTGCCCTACTGCCCTACTCCCTTATTCCCACGACTATCTCCGTCAGGAATCCGGCGAGGTCGTCGGTGACGAAGTCGACATCATCTTCCTGCGCCGGATCGCGCTCCCAGATTTCGGAGAATGTCGGCTCGAAATTGCGCGGCACCACCAGGACCGTCGTCATGCCCAGCGACTTCGGCACGGCCAGGTTGCGCGCGAGATCCTCGAACATAACCGCATTGTGGCCGGTGACGGCGTGGAGTTCGGCGAATTTCTCGTAGGTCTGGCGCGCCGGCTTGGGGTTGAGCCCGGCAGCGACGATATCGAAGATGTCGTCGAAATGATCAAGGATGCCAAGCTGGCGCGCAGTGCGCTCGGCATGCCTGCGGTCGCCGTTGGTGAAGATGAACTTGCGGCCGGGAAGCTGGCGAATGGCGGTGCCGAGGACGGGGTCAGGCACCAGCCAGGAATAGTCGATGTCGTGGACCTTCTCGAGGAAATCGTCGGGGTCTATGCCATGGCGCGTCATCAGCCCGTTCAGCGTCGTGCCATATTCCCGATAAAGTTCCTTCTGCAGCTTGCGCGCGTCCTCGCGTGGCAGCGACAGCAGTTCCCCGACATAGGCGGTCATCTTGACGTCGATCTGCGAGAACAGATTCGAATGGTGCGGATAGAGCGTGTTGTCCAGGTCGAACACCCAGTCGGTGACATGGGCGAAGCGAGCGGGGTCGGGGTGTGTAGCCATGCGACCCTTATGGCACGAAACGGACGATCTTGAAGGGGCTTTATCCACAACTTCTACGCGCCGAAAGTGGCAGAAACAGTCTCACCATTCAAATTTTAGGCATCCTGGAAAGGTGGCCTTCAGGGCTTGCTGGCACAGAGGCGGTCCAGTGGGAGCCAGCGATGAGCAGTATAATTCTGAAGTCCGCCACCATTGCTTTCGTCTCTGTCGCGGTTTCGCTCCTTCTGACCCTGATCATCGTCCCCGCCATGGGATTCCCGGTCAACCGCATGATCTGGCTGACCTCGACATTGTGTCCGCTGGTCCTTGCATGGGCGGCCTGCGCAAGCACGTTCTGGCACAGCGACAGGCTGAAGTCGGCGCATCGCGACCTTGCCCGCACCCATGCCCAGCTTGCCGCGGCGCATCGCCGGCTGGCGGAAAAGGCCAGCCGCGACGACATGACGGGCATGCTCAACCGGGAAAGCTTCTTTGCCGTGCTCAACGGCTCCCGGCACAAGTCCGATAGCGGCGCCTTGCTGATCATCGATGCCGACCATTTCAAGATGATCAATGACAGCTTCGGCCATCTGACCGGCGACGACGCGCTGCTCCTGATCGCCAACGCCATCAAGCGCGGGGTGCGCGACGGCGACGTCCTCGGCCGCATCGGCGGCGAGGAGTTCGGCGCATTGCTGGTTGGAGCCACGGAACGGGAAGCCAAGCGCGTCGCCGAGCACATCCGCCGCGAGGTCGAGCTGATCCGCTTCCGGCCCGTGGACGAACGGACCATTCCGCTGACCGTCAGCATCGGCGGAACCCTCTGCGACGAGAGCGCCAGCGTGTCGGAGCTGATGCGGGCCGCCGACCGGCGCCTCTACCAGGCCAAACATCGGGGACGCAACCTGGTGATCCTCGACACCGACATCTCCGAGGCGGCCTGAACGGGCTGATCCAGCAAACCGGCTTGTTAAGGAGTCTCTAACCCTGTTTGCACTCGGCTGCGCATTGTTCCGGCTTGCAACCAGTTTTGGCACGCTTCTGGCTTCGATGACGAAGCATGTGCCGTTCAGGAACATGCCTGGATGTTCGGGGAACATGCCTGGATAGAGACCCCGTCGAGAGACCCGTCATGAGTTTCCTTATCAAGAAGATATCGCGCCGAATGATCATGCAGACGCTGATCGCGGTGCCTGCCCTGTCGCTGTTCCGCAAATTGCCTGATGCGGGTTCTTCCGAAGCCGCCCCCGATGAGATGGTCGAGGTCAATGGCTGGATCCTGAAGCGGAGCGACCTGGCATGATCTTCGACAGCTATGAGGCGTTTCGCGCCGCAAATTTCACGCCCAGGGTCTGCGTTCTCGGCTCCGGCCCGGCCGGCACCACGATCGCCAGAAAGCTCGGCGCCGCCGGCATACCGGTCGTGGTGCTGGAGGCCGGCGGCAGGGAGTTCAGCGACACCTCGCAGGATTTCTATCGCGGCACCACGGTCGGCGATTTCTATTTCGATCTCGATATCACCCGGCTTCGGTTCATGGGCGGCAGTTCGAACCACTGGGCCGGCTGGTGCCGCGTGCTCGACAAACAGGATTTCGAGCCGAAGGCGTGGGTGCCGGACACGGGCTGGCCGATCCGGCGCAGTGACATCGAACCCTATCTGGGCGAAGTGCGCGACATCCTGGAGCTGCCGGATTTCCGGCCGGACGCGCCGATCTCGGACGACATCCGCTGGGTGCAGCTGATCAAGAGCGGCGCGGTGCGCTTCGCTGAAAAATACGCCGCCGAGCTCGACAAGAGCAGGAACATCGCTGTCGTGCTCAACACCTGCGCCACCGAGCTTACCGGCGACGGCAGACGCGTGACCGGCGCTAGGCTGTGGTCACAGGGGCAGGATGCCGGCTTCTTCAGCGCCGACTATTTCATCGTGTGTGCCGGCGGACTGGAGAATTCGCGGCTGCTTTTATGGTCGAACCAGCGCTCCAATGGCGGCGTCGTGCCGAACGCGACGGCACTTGGCCGCTACTGGATGGAACACCCGACCTTCCAGGGCGGCAACGCCATCCTGGCCGACTATGGCGCATTCGAGGTCGATGCGGTGAACGAGGCCTTCTTCTCGCCGATGCCGGCCGCGATGGAGCGGCTGCGGATCATGAATTTTGGCATCAGGCTGATCGAGACGCCCTATCCCGGCGTCAAGGACCTGATCGCGGATCTCGCCTGTACGGCGCCCAACATGGCGGAGTGGCTGTCGGGCAGGCTCAACCAGAACCTGCGCTGCGCGGCCCAGCTGTATGTCGCCTGGGAGCAGGCGCCGCTGGCCTCGAACCAGGTCGAGCTGTCGAAGACCGTGGTCGACCACGCCGGCGTGCCGCGCATCGAGCTGCACTGGAAGAAATCGGACCTGGAACGCCGCACGCTGCTCGAAGGGCTGAGGCTTTTCGGGACGACGCTAGCCCAGAAGAACCTGGGCCGGGTGCGTATAGCCGACTGGATTTCGAATGGCGGCGACTACCCGACGGACCAGGAGACGGCCGGCCACCACCACATGGGCGGCACGCGCATGGGCACCGATGTCGCCACAAGCGTCGTGGACGCCAATTGCAAGGTGCACGGCATGGACAATCTCTATGTCGGCGGCTCGTCGGTGTTCTGCACCTCGGGCCAATGCAACCCGACGACGACGATCACGGCGTTGGCCTGCCGGCTCGGCGAGCATCTCGGGAAGGTGGTCGCCGCCTGACGGTTCCGCAACCCCGCGAAATCATCTCATCTCGGCAATGCCGCGCCATATGATGGCGCCGGAGCGGCTCAAAGGCCGTGGAGAGGCGCACCAGCACGGCGGCGACGCAGCTTTCCGGAATTGCCCTACGCCCGCCGCTCCGACCGGCCGAAACGCCGTTCGAGATAGGCCTGACCGAACTCCAGCGTGATTGACAGGATCCAGTAGATCACCGAAGCGGTGATCAGCATCTCGATGTGGCGGAACTCCGTCTGGCCCATGGTGCGGGCGAGATACATGATCTCCCAGACGCCGACGACCGACACCAGGGACGAGTCCTTCAGCATGGCGATGAACTGGTTGCCGGTCGGCGGGATGATGACGCGCATGGCCTGCGGCAGGATGACCAGCGCCATGGTCTGGCCGGGGCTCAGTCCAAGCGCGGTGGCGCCTTCGCTCTGTCCGCGCGGAATGCTTTCGATGCCGGCGCGGAAGATCTCGGTCATGTAGGCGCCATAACACAGCGACAACGCCAGAATGCCGGCCGGCACCGCGCCGATCACGTAACCGACCTGCGGCAGGCCGAGATAGATGATGTAGATCTGCATCAGCAAAGGAAGGCCGCGGAACAACGAGGTGTAGAAAGTGGCCAGCCCGTACACGAGGCCGTTTCCGGTCAGTTTGGCGATCGCGCCGACAAGTGCGATGGCTGTCGCGATCAGGATCGAGATCGCCGAAATGTAGAGCGTGGTGGTGACGCCCTGGGTGATCAGGAAGCCGATCTTCCTGGCGATGAAGGCAAGCGAAAGGTCGAAGGAATAGAGGAACAGCATCAGGAGCACGAACAGTTCGATCCAGACGCCGACGATCTGCTGCCGCCGGGGCAAAAGCAGCAGCAGCTTGCAATTCACCAGCACAATGAGCGCGATCAGCACTGCGGAAAGCGCGCGCGACAGGGCAGGGTTGGCCTGCAGCCAGCCGGATGCAACTGGCATCACCGAGCCGATCCAGCTTGACTTGATGCCCATCGCGTAAAGGCCGGCGGCCAACAGCGCCAACACGAGCCCAGCCGCTGCGCGACGGGTGATCCCCGGATAGAAGAGCATCAGCCTGCCGATCATGCCGTCACCTTGTCTTTCGTGGCGGCATGACGTTCTCGCCACCAGTCCTGCGCCTGCAATTTCCAGTAGGTGAGTTGCGCGGCCGCCAGGCCGGCGGCGCCGCCGGCCCAGCTCAATCCGAATGGCGCGAACTGCCGGTACCGGTCCGAAACGCCCAGAATGCCTTCCGCAACGATTTTCCCGGCGATGGCCGTGGTGTTGAGACCATGGCCGCCGAAAGCCGTGCAATACCAGACGCCCGGCTGCAATTCGCCGATCTGGGGCATCAGGTGACGGGCATAGGACATCAATCCGGACCAGGCCAGTTCGGTCTTGAGGTCCGCAAGCTGCGGATAGGTGCCGATCATCTCGCGGCGCAATTCGCGCGCCAGCGCGTCGGCGGAAGCGGCGCGCGTGGTGATGCGCCCGCCCCACAAAAGGCGATTGCCGCCATCGACCAGCCGATAATAGTCGCCGGCCCGCCTGTTGTCGCCGACCGCGTCCGTGGTCGCAACGGCTTGCGCGATCAGGCGCGGCGCCGGCTCGGAAACCATCACATAGGTCGCGATGGGCAGGAAGGCGCGGTGGAGCTGACTGAATACCGGGCCGGTATAGCCGCCGGTAGCCAGCACGACGCGAGTTGCCCGAAGCGTGCCCTCTCGCGTGCGCAGCATCTTTTGCGACCCCGACAGATCACATTGCACGACTTCGGAGCTCTCATGGATGCTGCCGCCAAGCCGCTCGATCTCATCGGCCACGGAACGCAGATAATTGAGCGGATGGATGTGAAAGGCTTTCGGGTCGCGCAAGCCCTGATAGTAGCGAGCCGATTTAAGCACCAAACGGACGTCTTCTCTACGCAGATATTGAAGCTCGTATCCGTGGTCGCGCGCCGTCTGGTCGGCATAGGCCTTGAGCGCGTCGCCATCGTCGTAGCGCAGGACGCTGACCAGCCCGTCGCGCGGCATGGCGGCCGATATGTCGAGCGCCTCGATGGTGTGACGCACGAATTCGACGCCCTCGATCGACAGCCGGTGCAGTTGCCGCGCGGCTTCCTTGCCGACGCGCGCGGCAATGGTGTCGCCGCCGGTGGCGAAGCCAGGCGTGACGAAGCCGCCATTGCGGCCGGAGGCGCCGAAACCGACGACCTGGGCCTCGAGCACGGCGACGCGCAGCCCGGAACGCGACAGCTGCAGCGCCGTGGTCAGGCCGGCCAGTCCCCCGCCGACGACGGCCACGTCACAGTGCGCCTCGCCGCGGAGCGGGGGCCTGATCTTCCGGTCGGTCATGGTGCGGGCGTAATAGGTGTCCGGATAGGCCATCGGCGACTTTCAACCGCATCCCGCTCAGAGTCAGGAAAAGCGCGTAGCGCTTTTTCCTGGGGAATTGCGCAAGAACAAAGGTTTAGAGAGGGGTGGCGATTGTTTCAACGCTTCACCGCTCCGGCATCTGACGCGTGATGCCCGCCAGCAGCCGAGCGGCGGCCGGCGAGCGATCCAACGTCATTTGGCGCTGTAGTCCTTGCCGTACCATTTCGTGGTCAGTGCGGCGAGCGTGCCGTCCTTCTTCAGCTCGGCGATGATGCCCGAAACCTTTGCGGTCCACTCGGAATCGTTCTTCTCGGCAATGACCACGAGCGGTTCGCGGAAGGCATATTCCCCTTCGAGTATCTTCACGGGATAGCCGTTCTTGATGGCGTTCTGCGCCGTCTGCTCCGGCGCGATCACGGCATTCAGGCGAACACCGTCGCCGAGCCGCAGGTCATCGAAGGGAAGCATGGAATCGGCGAAGGTGCGTATCTCGCCTGGCTCCAGCTTGTATTCGACGGGAGGCAGGCCGGGCGCGTCGATCTCAAGCTTGCGGCGGATGAAATCCTCCGAGGTGGTGGCCGTCTCGACGCCGATCACCTTGCCGTTGAGATCGGCGACCGACTTCGCGGTGCTGTCCTTGTGCACGACGTAGACATAGGGGCTATAGTAATAGATGCCGACAAAATCGATCACCTTGGAACGAGCCTTGGTCGGCGTGACCGAGCCGACGCCGAGGTCGTAGCGCCCTTGCCAGCGGCCGCCGGTCAGCGTCGCCCAGTCGGGGGTTTCGAACGAGACCTCGACCCCCAGCCGTTTGCCGATCTCGCGCGAGACGTCGATGTCGAAGCCGGCGAGCTCGTTGCTGTCATTGAGAAAGCTTTGCGGCGGCCAGGCGGCGTTGGTGGCGACGACCATCGCCTTCTTCGACGTGACGCGATCCAAAGTTTCTCCGGCCATGGCCGCCGTCGTGATCGCGAATGTCGCGGCGGCAAGAATGGCGAAATCGAGCAGTTTTTTCAAGGTTATCCTCCCTTATGGATGCAGCTGAAATGATTTGTGCCTGCGTCGGGCACCAGTGGTTGTCGCGACCGCGACGTCTCCGCGGCGTTCGGCTTGCGGATGCAAGTCCAACGCGGCTCGGTGTCGATTTGCGTCCATCGCAGCCGAAGCTGTTCCCCCTCATGGACTGGCGTTTGTGACAGTTGACACTCATGTCGCGAAAAGCAGGGTTCCACCCGGCGAAATGCCGGATAATGGCAGCCATGCAGTCATTGCGTGCCGTGAGGCGGCAAAATGCCGGATATTTCCGCCTTGCGCAGCCTGCACCGGCGGTTCCTCAGGATTGTCGCGGAGGTGCTTCAGCCGATAGGATCGCGCCGAGGGATTGACGGTTCCGGGGCGGATCGAAGGAGAGGATTGATTGTGGAATTGACCGAAAAAGATCGCCAGCTGCTCGCGCTGATGCAGAAGAACGCGCGTGAGCCGGTCGCATCACTGGCGCGTCAGCTCGGCGTATCCCGGACTGCCTTGCAGGAGCGCATACAAAAGCTCGAGGCGGGCGGCGTCATCGAAGGCTACGCGGTGCGGCTGACCAGGGAGGCGGCTCAGAATTCCGTCCACTGTTTCACCTTCGCCGCCCTGAACAACAAGAGCTACCCGGACGTCTCCAGAAAGATCAAGGCGATGGCTTCGATCCAGGCCGTCTACGCCATAACCGGCGAGTGGGACCTGATCATCCATGTCGCGGCCGAGACGCTCGAGAAGCTGAACCGGGAAGTGAACGCGCTGAATGAAATCGGCGGCATCGTCAAAACCGCTTCGCATGTGGTGATGGAGACGAAGTTCAACCGCAACATCTATGCCGCACTATAGGAAGGGCGAGGTTTCGCTCGCCCCTGCCCATCCAAATCCGGCTAGAGCAATTCAGCGTTCCATGGGACGGTGAATTGCTCTATCTCTTTGTTTTTGCGCAATTCCTAAGGGAAAGCGCTACGCGCTTTTCCTGGGAAAACCGTGCACACTTTTCCTGGATTGCCCTAGACAGTCGCCGGGTCGAGTGCGGGCTCGCCCATGCGGCGAGCGACGATCGCCGCGAAATCGGCGGTCTGGAATGTGTCGCGCAGCGCGTCGAAGGACGGCAGCACGAAATAGACGCGCTGGAACTTGTCGATTTCGTAGCCCGTACGCATCACCGTTTCCAGGTCGAAAGGCGCATGGTGCGCATCCTTGCTTTCGACCGCGAACTGCAACTCCGTGAAGGATGACATCAGACCGGCGCCGAAGGCCTTCAGCGGCTGACCACTCTCCTGCATGAGGCCGTATTCGGCCGTGTACCAGTAGAGCCGGCTGATCATTTCGTCGCCGCCCAGCGCGATGATGTCGCCGGCCTTCTGGCCATACATCTGCATGAAGTCGGCGAAGACCGGCTGCGACAGCACCGGCACATGGCCGAAGAAATCATGGAACATGTCGGGTTCGACGATGTAGTCGAGCTCCTGCTGCGTCCGCAGCCAGTTGGTGACGGGGAAACGACGGCTGGCGAGATGGTCGAAGAAGGGCGCGGCCGGGATGAGCCCTGGCACGGCGACGATCTCCCAACCAGTCAGCTTGCGCAACTTGGCACTGACTTCGTCGAAGTCCGGGATGCGGTCGAGCAGGCCGAGCTTGTCGACGCCGTCGAGATAGGAATGATGGGCGAGCTTGCGCGTTAGTTTCGTCTGGCGGTCGCACAGTGTGCGCCACACCGCCTGTTCCTCGGCGCTGTAGTCATAGGCCTGCGCCACGGTGAAATCGGCACGGCAGACCGAGTAATCGCCGCGCAGCCCTTGAGCCGCGCAGTCGCGGGCATATTCGGCAACGCTCATCGTCCTCATGGTTTTTCTCCTCGCCACTCTTGAATTCCGGATTCTACCCAAAGCTAACCGGATTTGCGGAGGCAAATCGGTTTTGGTGATGGCCGGAATGAGGACTTTTGGATAACATCCACTCGGAATGTGCCATAGCGGAGTGAAAATGCCTCAATTCGACGATTTCGAGATCAAGATGCTCGATATCCTCCAGCGCGACGGACGCAAGCCGGTCTCGGAGCTGGCGCAGGAGATCGGCCTGTCGACGACACCTTGCGCGCGGCGCTTCGAGGCGCTGCAGGAGGCCGGCATCATCAAGGGCTTTGCCGCCGTGCTCAGCCGACGTGCCGTCGGCCTGACGGTCGAGGTGTTCATCCAGGTGCGGCTGGTCAGCCACAGCGACGGTTCGCCCGAGAGCTTCATCGCCGCGGTCCAGCGCATGGACGAGGTATCATCCTGCTGGACGATGACCGGCGACCACGACTTCCTGCTGCACGTGATGGTGCCGTCGGTCGACGAACTTAATGCCTTCGTCATGCACCGGCTGATGCGGCTCGACGGTGTGCGCGACGTGCACACGCAACTCGTGCTGCAGAACATCAAGGGACCCGGCCACGTGCCGCTCGGGCATCTGCGGCGGTGATGGCGCCGGCAGCATGGCGGATCATCCATGAAGAGGTCCGCCATACGCAGATGCGGCGGCGGGTCTGGTTCCACGAGTCTGGGGATTCTGACGCGCCACGGCCGGGTGAAGATGGCCCGACGCTGGCCGATTTCCGGGGCGCCGCAGGACGCGCAAGAGCAATCGATGATGTTCGAACGGACGGCACGGAAACCTGCCGTGCTCGCGGCCATGCATTCGCACCGCGCCTGACTTATTCACGCTGGCCGTTGTCAGGCTGTGCGCTATTTCCTGGAAGCGGAGGGTGTCCGGCAGGAGGGAGCGATGGAGCTTGTCACCCATAAAAAGATGAAAGAGGGCCGGCTGATGCCTTGGGGAAAAGGCACCGTCGTCAGCGGCGCCAGGGGCTATGTCTTTCTCGCCGGCAATACGGGCACGGCCGAAGATTACGACCCGTCGACGGGCAAAGGTGGCGCCGTCGGGGACGCGGCGACGCAATGGCGCTCCATTTTGACGACCATCAAATCGGACCTGGAGGAGCTTGGCAGTTCGCTCGAGCATCTCGTCAAGATCACCCAATATGTCAAAGGACCGTTTCCGGACGGCGGCGTTCTGAGTTCGCCCAATTTCCGGCTGGACGTCATGGACGAATTCTTCGCCGCGCACTGCCCGAAGCACTGCAGCTACAACAATCCGCCGCCCTCGGAGGTAATCGGGGTTGCCGCACTTGCGCATCCCGATCTCGTCATCGAGATCGTGGCGATCGCCGCTCTGCCGGACTAGCGCCCGGCGCGGCAGCCCACAATTATCAGGGCACGATCAGCGTGCCGGCGCCATGCTCGGTGAACAGTTCGAGCAGCACCGAATGCGGCGTCTTGCCGTTGAGGATGACGACGCCTTCGACGCCGCGCTCGATCGCCTCGATGCAGGTCTCGACCTTCGGGATCATGCCGCCCGATACCGTGCCGTCCTTGATCAGCGCCCTGGCCTCGGCGACCGTCAGCTCGTCGATCAGCTTCTTGTTCTTGTCGAGCACGCCCGGCACATCGGTGAGGAACAGAAGACGCGAGGCCTTGCAGGCGCCGGCGATGGCGCCGGCGAAGGTATCGGCATTGATGTTGTAGGTGTGTCCGTCGCGGCCGGGCGCCACCGGCGCCAATACCGGGATCATCTCGGAGCGCGCCAAAAGGTCGAGCAGGGTGCGGTCGACCTCGACCGGCTCGCCGACGAAGCCGAGATCGAGCACGCGCTCGATGTTGGAGTCCGGATCGATCATGGTCTTGCGCGCCTTTTCGGCGAAGACCATGTTGCCGTCCTTGCCGCACAGGCCGATCGCCCATTCGCCCTCGGCGTTGATGAGCGCGACGATCTCCTTGTTGATCGAGCCCGCCAGCACCATCTCGACGATCTCGACCGTCTTCTGGTCGGTGACGCGCAGGCCGCCTTCGAATTTGGATTCAATGCCCATCTTGTTGAGCATGGCGCCGATCTGCGGCCCGCCGCCATGGACGACGATCGGGTTGACGCCGGACTGTTTCAACAGCGCGATGTCGCGCGCGAAGGCTTTGCCGAGTTCGCTGTCGCCCATGGCGTGGCCGCCATATTTCACCACCACCGTCTTGTTCTCGTAGCGCTGCATGTAGGGCAGCGCCCGCGACAGCAGGGCGGCCTGCATTTCGGCGGTGGCGGCAATGTCCGTCATCGGCGTGGTTCCCTGGTTTTTGATTTCATGCCTGCCGTTGTCCCAAAATCGCATTTTTGGGCGACATGCATCAGGTAAAGACGGCGGCGTCTTAGCGGGAATTGCCGCGGGCCGCAAACGGCTTTGCTGTCATATTCGGGCGGCTCACGACCTCGTCATCGCTTAAGGCACCATAAGCGGCGCCCTGCGGCCCAGCCAACCGGATATCTTCTCCATCTGCGCGGCCAGGGACAAAAGCGTCTCCTCGTCACCGGGCCGGCCCGCGGCCTGGATGCCGAGCGGCAGGCCGGCTTCGGTGACGTGGATGGGCATCGCGATGGAGGGCTGGCCGCTGACATTCTGGATCGCCGGCCAGTGGGTGAACCACAGGCTCTTGTCCATCAGCTGGCCGAACAGCGGTTCGATCCTGAGCAGCGCCGTGAGGCGAAGCTTGTCGAGCATGTTCTCGATGAGCTCGTCGGCGCCCTTCGGGTCCATCGCGCCGCAAGCGAGCGGCGGGTGGGCGATAACAGGCATCAGCACGGCGTCGTAACGCGCCGTCTCCGCAATCAGTTGCCGCGAGGCGGCATGCAGCCGCTGCAAGCCTGCATAGGTCTCGCCGGCCGAGACCATTTCGCCCAATCGGCCGAGCACCCGCGTCGCGCGCTCGATGTCGCCGGTGACGGTGCGGCCGATGCGCACCGCCTCGGCCCGCAACATGCCTGCGACAGCCGAGGCAACCGTTCTGCAGAAATCTGCGAAGAAGTCGCGACCGATGGAGGGCAAATCGATTTCCTCGACGCTGTGGCCGCCCTCGCGCGCGAGCGCCACCGCGGTATCGAGCGCTTTCAGTGTCTCGGCCGAAATCGGCAGCCCGAGCGGAGAGTTCCGGTACATTGCGAGCTTGAGCTTGCCGGGATCGCGCGCGGCAGCCGCGGCGAACGCACCCTTCGGCGGCGACGCGGCATAGGGCGCGAGCGGGTCGGGGCCATGGGTGAGGTCAAGCAGCATGGCGCAATCGCGCACCGAGCGGGTGACGGCATGGTCGACCACCATGCCGTACCAGCTTTCGCTCACCAATGGCGACAGCGGGACACGGCCGCGCGAGGTCTTGAGGCCGACCAGCCCGGTGCAGGCAGAAGGCACGCGGATCGAGCCGCCGCCATCGGAGGCATGCGCCACCGGCACGACGCCGGCGGCGACCAGTGCCGCAGCGCCGCCGGACGAGCCGCCGCTGGTGTGGCCGGTGTTCCAGGGATTGCGGGTGATGCCGAAGGCTTTTGATTCGGTCATCAGCCGCAGCCCGTGTTCGGGCGATGTCGAGGTGACGATGGGTATCAGCCCGGCGGCGAGATAGCGTTCGGTCAGCACCGAACTGACCTCGGGCACCCAGGCGGGGATGCGGCTGCCGCCATGCGACGGCACGCCCTTGATGGCGATGCCGAGATCCTTGATGGCGAAGGGCACGCCGGCCAGCGGTAGGGAACGATCGATGCCCTTCGCCCGGCTGCGCGCCGCATCGTAGAGTGTCTCGGCCGTGGCATTGATTTCAGGCCGGCTGGCCTCGGCGCGCACGATCGCCGCGTCGACCAGTTCGACCGGCGAAACCTCGCCCTTGCGCACCAACGTGGCAAGGCCGGTGGCGTCTTCTTCCCACAGCACCCGTTCGACCGACATGCGCGCTCCCCCGATCCAGGCAAGGTAACCAGCGGCCAATCCGTTGGCAATCGAGCGATGGAACGAGTGCGGCGCGGCGCGGAAAGCTTTGGGTGCACGGAAACTTGCGTCGTTGCAAATACATCGCAATCCCCTAATTTGCCGACATGACGCCACAGGAGATCAGCAATCTGATTGTCCGAACTTCGATGAAGGACCGGGCTTCGTTCGATCTGCTGTACCGGCAGACCAGCGCGAAACTTTTCGGTGTCTGCCTTCGTGTATTGAAGGACCGGGGAGACGCCGAAGAGGCGCTTCAGGAGGTCTTCGTCAAGATATGGACGAAGGCGGACCGTTTCGCCGTCTCGGATCTAAGCCCGATTTCCTGGCTGGTGGCCATCGCGCGCAACCATGCGATCGATCGTATCAGGGCGCGGCGGGAACCTGCTGCCTATATCGATGCCGCGCTCGATGTGGCCGATCCGGCGCCGGGACCGGAGGCCATGACCGTGGCAGGTGGCGAGTCCGAGCGCATCTACCATTGTCTCGAGGAATTGGAAAAGGGCCGGGCAGCGGCTGTCCGGGGCGCCTATCTGAACGGCGAGAGCTATGCCGAACTGGCGGAGCGCCATGGCGTGCCGCTGAACACGATGCGAACCTGGCTGCGGCGCAGCCTGCTGAAGCTCAGAGAGTGTCTGGAAAGATGACGCTGGCGGACGATGACGGACCGGAACATGGAGGCGACGACCTGTTCGCCGCCGAATACGTTCTTGGCGTCCTGACAGCGGAAGAACGCCAGATCGCGTCCCGCCGCATCGATGGCGACGCCGCATTCGCTCGGCTTGTCGATGCCTGGGAGGCCCATTTTTCGCCCTTGGCCGTCGACTATCCCGGGACAGAACCTCCGATCAGGGTCAAGGAGGCGATCGATCGCCGGCTGTTCGCCTCGCAGCCTCGCGCCGGCCTATGGTCGAGCCTCGCCTTCTGGCGCGGCCTTGCCGCCGCCGCCATCGCGGCGCTGGCGGTCTACATCGCCTTGCCTTTCATCAACCCGCCGCTCCAACAACCACAGCTTGTCGCCTCGCTGGCCGCCGAAGGCAGCGACGTCAGATACCTCGTCGTCTATGACGCGGCGCATCATGAAGTCGGCCTTTCACACGTTTCGGGTGAGCGGGCCTCCGGCAAGGACTTCGAACTGTGGGTGATCGCGGGCAAGAACGCGCCGGTTTCGATGGGCGTCATCCCGGCCGGGAAGGCTGCGCATGTGACGGTTTCGCCGGCCGTGCAGCAGAAACTTGCGCAAGGCGCCGTGCTGGCGGTCAGCCTCGAGCCTTCAGGCGGTTCGCCGACCGGCCAGCCGACGGGACCGGTGGTCGCGGCGGGCGACCTGAAGGGCATCTGATGGCTCCCCGCCCGGACCGTCAACTTACAAAATAGTGAAGTCTATTTTTGCATGGATAACCGCGGACCAAATTCCCGCGGTTGGATCAGCCTATCTGCCGAAATCACTGGACCTCATTCGGAAGAAAATATTTCTTTCATAGAAAGCGAAACTAAGTTTTTCATGGTCCGTATCTCCTCGCGTTCCCAATGATGGGGAAAAAACAACCCGAGGAGACTTACATCATGCGTAAACTCGCCACCCTTTTGCTCGCCGGTACGATCGGCCTCCCAGCGCTCGGCACCATCGCCTATGCCGCCAATCCGATGGTCGGGGGCGCACCCATGTACGCCAAGAAGAACATCATCGAGAACGCCGTCAATTCGAAGGACCACACGACGCTGGTCGCTGCCGTCAAGGCAGCGGGCCTGGTCGACACGCTGCAGGGTGCCGGGCCCTTCACCGTCTTCGCTCCCACAAACGAGGCCTTTGCAGCACTTCCGGCCGGCACGGTCGAAACGCTGCTCAAGCCCGAGAACAAGGACAAGCTGACCCAGATCCTGACGTGCCATGTGATCGCGGCGAAAGCGATGGCCGCCGACGTCGCCAAGATGGCCAAGGCCGATGGCGGCGCGCATGTGGTCAAGACCGCCGGCGGCTGCGAGCTGACGCTCAAGGCCGACAAGGGCAAGGTCACCGTCACGGACGAGAACGGCAATGTCGCCCATGTGACGATTGCCGACGTCAGGCAATCCAATGGCGTCATCCACGTCATCGACAAGGTTCTTTTGCCGAAGATGTAACATACGGCTCGCTGCCGGCGAACAGGCAGCAAGGCTCTCCTGCCGGTGCGCGGCTTCGTACACGCGTTGCGCCGGCAGGCGTCCGCTTCGCACTGTGGCTCCATCCAGGAGGCTGGTGCGGGTAACGTTCGGCCCTCAACGGCTTTTGATTTTCAGCCGAGCGTTGAATGTGGCAAACAGACAGCAGGAGGATTGGCCATGAACCGTCGCGACTTTCTCTTGAGCGGCGCCGCCGCCATCGGCGTGATCGCCGGCACGGCATCTCTGCTGCGCATGGGCGGATCGCAGGATGCACGTGCGGCGGAGACCTTCGAAGTCACCAAGACCGATGCCGAATGGCGCGCGATCCTGTCTCCCGCGGCCTTTGACGTGCTGCGCAAGGAAGGCACCGAATATCCCGGCACCAGCCCATTGCTCAACGAGCACCGCAAGGGCGTCTTCGCCTGCGCCGGCTGCGACCTGCCGGTTTACTCCTCCGAGACGAAGTTCGATTCCGGCACCGGCTGGCCGAGTTTCTGGCAGGAGATCGCCAATGCCGTCGGCAAGACGCAGGACCGGTCGCTCGGCATGACTCGCACCGAAGTCCATTGCCGCCGCTGCGGCGGCCATCTGGGCCATGTCTTCGACGACGGCCCGCCGCCGACCGGGCTGCGTCACTGCATCAACGGCGTGGCGCTGAGCTTCAAGCCCGCCACAGCCTGAGACCATGCGGCCGCGATATGAAAAAACTCCGGGCTTGCGACCCGGAGTTTTTTAGCGGTCAGTCATTTCGGGCGTGGACTGGAGGAGCTTCCCGAAACGGCTGCCCGTGTTTCCTTGCTTTCAGCGCGATTCCGGACGCAAACCGTTTCTCCCCGGTATTGCCCTGGTGTCAGTGCCCGCCGCCACCACCGCCGGCGGCCACCGGTTTGCGGATCATCATGGTGAATAGGCCAAGCGTCGCGAACAGCACCGTCAGCATGTAGAACACGTCCATGAAGGACAGCAGCGCCGCCTGCTGCTGGACCATGCCCGACAATTTCGAGATCGCCGCGCTGGCCGCATCCAGCCCGGCGGTCTGCTCGAAATTGAGCGTCATGTTCTGAAGCTTCTGCTGCGCGGCCGCACTTCCCCACTGCACGTGCTCGGAGAGCCTTGCATAATGGAAGGCATTACGGTCGATCAGCACCGTGTTGATCAGGGCGAGGCCGACGGCACCGCCGAGATTACGGGTCAGGTTGAACAGGCCCGATGCATTCTTCAGCCGCTCGGGCGGCAGCGTGCCGAGCGCGATGTTGTTGATCGGCACCATGCACAGCATCATCGAACAGCCGCGCAGGATCTGCGGGATGAGCAGCTCGTAGAAATCCCAGTCGGCGGTCAGGTGCGTCATCCACCATGTTCCGGTGGCAAAGCCGAAGAAGCCGATCATCATCATCAGGCGCGGGTCCATCTTGTTCGACAGGATGCCCGAGACCGGCGCGGTGAAGAACATCGCCAGGCCGCTGACGAACAGCGCCTCGCCGATCATCATCGAATCGTAGCCGCGAATGCGTCCGAGGAACACGGGGTAGAGATAGGTGAGACCGTAGAGGCCGATGCCGATGACGAAGGAGAACAGCGAGCCGAAGGCGAAGTTGATATTGCTGAACGCCTTGAGATCGACGATCGGCTCCTCGGCGGTGAATACCCGCCAGAAGAACAGCACCGCACCGAAGGTCATGACGACGGCGCAGATGAACACCGCCTGATCCTGCAGCCAATCATTGTTCGGGCCTTCCTCGAGCACATATTCCATGCAGCCGAGGAACGCCGCCATGCCGGCAAGGCCCCACCAGTCGAACTTCGAGAACAGCTTGAGGTTGGGCTTGTCGAAGTCGATCAGCGACCAAGCCGCCGTCGTCACCAGGATGCCGGGCACGACATTGACGAGGAACAGCCAGTGCCAGGACATTGCGTGGCTGATATAGCCGCCGACGGTTGGGCCGATTGTCGGCGCCAGGGTGGCCACCAGGCCGATCATCGGCGACACGACGGCACGGCGCGACGGCGGGAAGATGGTGAAGGCGGCCGCGAAGACGCTGGGGATCATGCCGCCGCCGATAAAGCCCTGGACGGCGCGATAGACGATCATCTGGTCGATGTTGGTGGCGGTCGCAGCGAGCGCGCTGGCGGCGGTAAAACCGGCCGCCGAAATTGTGAACAGAACGCGCGTCGACAGCATCCGGCTGAGAAAGCCGGACAGGGGGATCATGACCACCTCGGCGATCAGATAGGCCGTCTGCACCCAGGGGATCTCGTCGGAACTGGCGCTCAGGCCAGCCTGGATCTCAGCCAACGAGGCCGAGACGATCTGGATGTCCAGGATGGCCATGAACATGCCGAACACCATCGCCAGGAAGGCTATGACGCGCCGCGTCGAGATGGTGTCAGGCACAGCCGGCCTCGCCGGCGGCGCTCCTGCGGTCAGGGTTGCGGTGGCCATGGCGTTGCTCCCAGGAGCGCGCTCAGTTGGTCGCGGCCGGCGCGGTGCGGCTGTCGACGGCGACAACGACGCTCAAGCCGGCGCGCAGCCTGCCGCTCTTCAGAGCATCGGCCGGCACGTCGATGCGGACCGGGACGCGCTGCACCACCTTGGTGAAGTTGCCGGTGGCGTTTTCCGGCGGCAGCAGCGAGAACACGGCACCCGAGGCCGGCGCCAGCGACGAGACGGTGCCCTCGATGGGCTCGCCGTCGATGGCGTCGACCGAAATCCTGACCTTTTCGCCGGGCACCAGCCGGGCAAGCTGGGTCTCCTTGAAGTTGGCAACGACGTAGAGCTTGTTCATCGGCACGATGACGGCGAGCTTCTGGCCGGGGCTGACGAGGTCGCCCTGCTCGACGGAACGGTTGCCGACGACGCCGTCATAGGGCGCCTTGAGCACCGTGAAGGACAAGTCGCGCGCGGCCTTGTCGCGGCTGAGCTGCAAGGACGCCAGCGTGCTTGCCGATTCAGCACGCTGCGCCTCCAGCACGCCGATATTGGCTTGTGCTGCTGCGATCTGCGCGTCGGCGCCGACGAGAGCGGCGTTGGCCTGGTCGAGCGCCGTTTGGGCGTCGTCGAGTTGCGCCTGCGTACCGACATGGGTCTTGAGCAGTTGCGCGGCGCGCTGCTGGGCGCGCGCGGCATTGGCCGCCGCGGCCTGGTCGGCGGTCTTAGCGGCCTGCGCCTGCTGCAAGGAGGCCTGCGCCGCCTTGGTCTGCGCATCGATGCGATCGAGCGTCCTGGCCAGCGTGGCGATCTGCGCCTCGGCCTGGGCGACCGCTATTTTGTAATCACCGTCATCGACCGTCAGCAGCGGATCGCCGGCCTTGACCTGCTGGTTCTCGCTGACCTTGACCTGATCGACATAGCCGGAGATCTTGGGCGAAATGAAAGCCATGTCGGCCTGGACATAGGCGTCGTCGGTCGAAATCATGAAACGGCCGGTGGTCCAGTAATCGTAGCCGTACCAGGCGCCGGCGCCGAGCAGGGCGACGCCGATGATCGGCAGCAGGAGAGAGCGCACGGAACGCTTCTTCTTCGCCGGAGTTTCCGCCGGAGGTGGCGCGGCGACTGGCTGGACGGGAACTTCCGGTGCTTCCGTCGCCGGAGCAACCTTGGCGTTGGGGAAAGGACGGACTTCGGCGGTGGACGGCGCGTTCGAGGACATGACATCTCTCTAAGTTATAATACTGAACCGTTCGGTTCGATCCGGCCGTTGACATAGCGCCTAAAGAGGACCATATCAAGAGGCAATCGAACCGCTTGGTTCGAATTATTTTCGAGGTGTGACTTTAATGGCCGACACAACGCCCGACGTCGAAAACGACAATTGCGGCGACCTGCTGGACAGCTTGCGTCGCGGCCGCCCGGCAGCCGGACAGGATCCGGTCAAGCGCAGCCAGATCATCGATGGCGCCCGCCGGGTCTTTATCGACAAGGGCTTCGAGGCGGCCTCGATGAACGACATCACGCGGGAAGCCGGCGTGTCGAAAGGCACCATCTATGTCTACTTCGCCAACAAGGAAGAGCTGTTCGAGGCGCTGATCGAGGAAGAGCGCGGCACTATCTTCAAGAACATGTATGACGTGCTCGACCGTGCCGACGACCTGCGCGAGACGTTGGTGAAATTCGGCAAGGTCCTGTCCATGAAGATCACCTCGGCCAAGGTCATCCAGGCGCAGCGCACGGTGATCGGCGCCTCCGACAGGATACCCGACATGGGCGCGCGGTTTTACGAACGCGGTCCCAAACGCGGCCACGACAAGGTCGTGACCTTCCTCAACGCCGCCATCGACCGTGGCCTGCTCAAGATCGACGATGTCGACCTTGCCGCCTATCAATTCACAGAACTGTGCCTGGCCGGTCTTTTCCGGCAGTGCATCTTCGCCTATCGCGCCAAGGCTCCGAACCAGGACGAAATCGACCATATCGTCAGGTCGGGCGTCGACATGTTCCTGAAGGCCTATGGCACCGAAATGCTTGCCGCGGAGGAAAGCCACAAGATGATCGCCCTGGAGGCGAAGGCTTAACCCGGCTTTTTGTGCCGCTAACCGCCATTGGCCGCGAGCACGATCGCGGCGCGCAGCTCCTCCAGGCCCTCGGCCTTTTCCGATGACGTCGCCAGCACGAAAGGAAACGCAGCCGGTCGCTTCTTGATCTTGGCAAGCGTCTCCTCAATCAGCCGCGGCACGCCGGCGGCCTTGATCTTGTCGGTCTTGGTCAGCACGATCTGGTACGAAACCGCCGCCTTGTCGAGCAGCGACAGCACCTCGTCGTCCTTGGCCTTGATGCCGTGGCGGGCGTCGATCAGCACATAAACCCGCTTCAGCGTGACGCGGCCCTTGAGATAGTCGAAGACCAGCTTCGTCCAATCGTCGACCTTTTCCTTGGGCGCGGTGGCATAGCCGTAGCCCGGCATGTCGACCAATGCCATTGGCGGCAGGTCGGCGCCCTCCCCCGAATATCCGTCCGGCACGAAATAATTGAGTTCCTGCGTGCGCCCCGGCGTGTTGGAGGTGCGCGCCAGGCCCTTCTGGTTGACCAGAGCGTTGATCAGCGACGACTTGCCGACGTTGGAACGGCCGGCAAAGGCGATTTCCGGCGGCCCTTCCGGCGGCAGGAATTTCATGGCGGGCACACCGCGAATGAATATCCACCCGCGGGTAAACAGGTCCGCGCCGATCGTGGTGCTGTATTGAGCGTTCAAGCTGCTGTCTCCAGAAGAGAAATATCGGCGCCCCTGATGGCATCGAGGTTGCGGCTGATCTTGTCCACCGGCCAATCCCACCATGCCACCGCCAGCAGCCGCCGGATCGTCCTGTCGTCGAAACGCATCTTGACGACCTTGGCCGCATTGCCGGCGACGATGGCATAGGGCCGCACGTCGTGCGTGACCACGGACTTCGCCGCGACGATGGCGCCATGGCCGATTTGCACCCCCGGCAGGATCACTGCCTCCATGCCGATCCAGACATCGTTGCCGACCACCGTGTCGCCGCGCACCTCCTTCGACCATGTGACGGGGTCGAAACCCTTTTCCCAGCCATGGCCGAAAATGTTGAACGGGTAGGTCGAAAAACCGGACATGGCGTGGTTGGCGCCGTTCATGATGAAGCGGGCACCTTCGGCGATGGCGCAGAACTTGCCGATGATCAGCCTGTCGCCGATGAAGGGATAGTGGTGCAGCACGCATTTCTCGGCGAATTTGTCCGGCCCTTCCGGATCGTCATAATAGGTGAAGTCGCCGATCTCGACGTTGGGCGCGCTCACCAGCGCCTTGAGGAAGCCGACGCGCGTGTGCATCGGGATCGGGTGCTTGATGTCGGGATTGGGTCCGGTCATGTCGAGGTCCGTCAAGGATTGGCCGATGCGGCGACGTTGAGCTTCGCATGCGCCCGGTCAAAATAGCGTGATCCGCCTATAGCACCAAACGGCCGATGCGCGAGCCTTCTCGAGCTGCCGGGCTCAATTGCTGCCGCGGCAGATCACGATCGGATTGGACAGCGCGCTGTCGAAGCCGCTGCCCTGGTAGATAGTGACGTTCGAAGCGCGGGGCGGCAGCGCGAAACTGCCTTCAACGATCTTCCGGTCGCCGGCCGGCGTGTGCAGAGCCCAGCTATAGGTGCAGAACTGGGGCGGCGCCTCGGCCTCGACATGGCTGCAATTGAGCTGCGCTCCGCCCAGCATGGCAGCGCCGCCGCAGCTGACCGCCTCCTTTGCAGTCGCCGCGCCCGGATACCCTAAGAGAGCAGTGACCGCCGCGACCCTGATCCAATTCATCATCGAAATCCTTGCCGGCGAATTCAACATCGCCAGGCGGCCTTTTCATGCCGTGGCCCATGCGATTTTTCCAAGCCGGGGCTTACTCGGTCTTGCGCAAAGCGTCCAGCAGGATTATGTGCATGATGATAATAAGCATGCTCACGAAAAGTTGCTCGCCGACCTGATCCCTCCCATGCCCACGCCGCCTAATATCAGCTTCGTGCTGCACGATGTTGCGCGCCTGCTCAGAAAACGGTTCGAGCAGCGTTCGCGCGTGTCGGGGCTGACCCCGGCCCAGTGGCAGGTCCTGGCTTATCTTTCGCTGCATGAAGGCATTCACCAGAACAAGCTCGCCGACCTCATCGAGATCGTGCCGATCACGCTCGCCCGGCTGCTCGACAAGATGGAAGCGCGCGGCTTCATCGAACGCAGGCCCAACCCCTCCGACCGCAGGGCCTGGCTGCTTTATCTGACCCCGCAGGCCCGCCAGCTGATCGAAGTGATGCGCAGCAACGGCCAGAAAACACGAGACGAAGCCTTCGCCGGCCTTTCGCCTGAAAGACAGCAGCAACTGCTGCAAACCCTCTGCTTGATCAAATCCAATCTGCTCGCGGCTTGCACGCAGCCAGCCGTTGACCGGGAGAAACTACATGGCTGAACCAATCTCGCCCAAGAAACCTGCCGAAGCAGAGCCTTCCGCCGGCCGGACCACAGACCAGATCATCCGGCTGGACAGCGAGCGCGAACAGAGGCGGGCCAATCCCATCATCGACAATGACGAGCTGGAAACGCCGGTCGCTCTGGAGCCGGCGGCGCTCGAGGCTCCGTCCAAGGAGCCGCAGGCGGCCAAGGTCGCCGCGGCGCCGGCCAAGCCCAGGCGCAGCCTGACGCGGCCGGTCCTGTTTGCCTTGCTCCCCGTGGCGCTGGCGGTCGGCGGCTATTATTACGTCGTCGGCGGCCAGACCATGACGACCGACAATGCCTATATCCAAGCCCAGTCGCTCGGCGTTTCCACCGACGTCTCCGGCACTGTGCAGGAGATAGACGTCCACGAGAACGAGATGGTGAAGAAGGGCCAGGTGCTGTTTCGCCTGCGGCCCGCCTCCTTCGAAACCGCTCTCGCCGCCGCCCAGGCCCAGCTCGGGACCGTGCGCAACCAGGTGCTGACGTTGCAGGCGAGCTATCAGCAGTCGCTGGTGCAGATCGAGCAGGCCGAGGCCGACATCCCCTATTACGAGGCCGCTTTCCAGCGCCAGCAGGATCTGCTCAAGACCTCCACCGCCTCCAAGGCGACGTTCGACAGCGCCCAGCACGACCTCATCGCCGCCCGCCAGAAAGTGTCCGTCGCCAAGGCGCAGGCACAGGCCACACTTGCCCAGCTTGGCGGCGACGCCAACCAGCCGGTCGAGAAGAACCCGTTCTACCTGCAGGCCCGGTCGGCGGTGGACGACGCCCAGCGCAATCTCGCCGATTCCATAGTCAAAGCGCCGTTCGACGGCATCGTCACCAATGTCGACGCGCTGCAGATCGGCAAGTACCTGCCCGCTTCGCAGCCGGCGTTCAGCCTGGTCTCGGCGACCGATCTGTGGATCGCGGCCGAGCCCAAGGAAACCGAACTGACCTATGTCAGGCCAGGACAGACGGCGACGATCAGCGTCGACACCTATCCGGGCGCCGTCTGGCACGGGACCATCGCCTCGATCAGCCCCGCATCGTCGTCGAGCTTCTCGCTGCTGCCGGCGCAGAACACCACGGGCAACTGGGTCAAGGTCGTGCAGCGCATCCCGATGCGGGTCACGATCGATGATCCGCAAGGCAAGCCACCGCTCAGGGGCGGGATGAGCGTGGTCGTCGACGTCGACACCGGTCATGCGCGCGGCCTGCCCGACTTCGTCACCAACCTCATCCACCGGGTCGAGCAGAAATCATGACCCTCGCGGCAGGCGCCACGCCGGTGGTCGCCAATCGCGGCGCCATCACCGCCTGCGTGATCCTGGCGGTCATCATGCAGGCGCTGGACACCACCATCGCCAATGTGGCGCTGCCCTATATCCAGGGGAGCGTTTCGGCGAGCGCCGACCAGATCAATTGGGTGCTCACCTCTTATATCGTCGCGGCTGCCGTGATGACGCCGCCTTCGGGCTACCTTGCCAACCGGTTCGGCCGCAAACGCATCCTCTTGATCTCCATCACCGGCTTCGTGGTTGCCTCGGTGCTTTGCGGCTTCGCGCAGTCGCTGCCGCAGATCGTCGGCTTCCGCCTGCTGCAGGGCCTTTTCGGCGCGGCCCTGGTGCCGCTGTCACAGAGCATCCTGCTCGATATCTATAGTGTGGAAGAGCGCGGCTCGGCCATGGCGCTGTTCGGCGTATCGGTGATGGTCGGGCCGGTGCTCGGGCCGGTCATCGGCGGCTGGCTGACCGAGAACGTCAGCTGGCGCTGGGTGTTCTACATCAACGTGCCGATCGGCGCCCTGGCCTTCGCCGGCGTGTCCATGTTCGTCCAGGAGACGAAAACGGATCTCAAGGCGAGGCTGGACTGGCTGGGCTTCGGCATGCTCAGCATCACCATCGCGGCGCTCCAGATGTTCCTCGACCGCGGCGAACAGCTCAACTGGTTCTCCTCCTCCGAGATCATTGTTGAAGCGCTGATCTGCGCCTCGGCCTTCTACATCTTCCTCGTCCACACCTTCACCGCCCGCAGCAGCTTCGTGAACCCCAGGCTCTTCCTGGACAGGAATTTCGCCGTCGGCATGGTCTTCATCTTCATCATCGGCATCACCTACCTGGCCTCGCTGGCCCTGATGACGCCCTATCTGCAGACGCTGATGGGCTATCCCGTGGTGACGGCCGGCATCGTCATGGGGCCGCGCGGGCTCGGCACCATGGCCTGCATGTTCCTGGTCGGCAAGCTGGTCGGCAAGGTCGATACACGCTGGCTGCTGTTGACCGGCCTGCTGGTCACCGCCTGGGCGATGTACGACATGACCGGCTGGACGCCTGACGTCTCGCAATGGACGATCATCAGCACCGGCTTCATCCAGGGTGCGGGACTCGGCTTCCTGTTCGTGCCGCTGACCACCATCACCTTCGCCACGCTGGCGCCGGAGCGGCGCGCGGAAGGCACCGGCCTGTACAACCTGTCGCGAAACATCGGCTCCAGCGTCGGCATATCCGTCGTCACCGCGCTGCTGACGCAGAACGTGCAGATCAACCATGCCAACATCGCCACCTATGTGACGCCCTTCAACCAGGCGTTCAGCGATCCGGCGATCGCGCAAGCGATGAACCCCTATACGGCCGCCGGCCGCGCCGCGCTCGACGGCGTGGTGACGCTGCAGGCGACCATCATCGGCTACATGAATGATTTCAAGCTGATGATGATCCTGTCGCTGGCCGCCATCCCGCTGGTGCTCCTGCTGCGCAAGCCGGCAACGCCGGCCAAGATCGACCACAGCGCCGTCATGGAATGACCGTTCGAGCGCGATCGGGTCTCGATTGAGTGCAAGCCGCAGCGGCTCTCTGGAAAGGGCGGGCCACGGCTGGTCCGCCACCGTTCCATCAGTTGAATGAACCGGTCCAGCAAAGCAGCGCGAATCGCGGTTTGCCGGACGCCTGCCTGACATCGGCCTCGTTGCACTGGAAGCCGTCGCGGCGTTGGGGCGGCTTTTGAGAAAAGCTGCGATCAATGCCCGGCATATCTCTGCCCGAACAAAAAACCCCGGACGAGTTCAACGAGCCGGGGTTTTTTTCGAAATCCGGAGCCGGCGCCTTTTATTCCGCCGGCGAGGGTTTTTTGCGGAACAGCGCCATCAGATTGTCCCACAATTCGATCTTGGCGCCCTGGCGCTTCATGATCACGCCTTGCTGGAGGATCGACAGCGTGTTGTTCCAGGCCCAGTAGATGACCAGGCCTGCCGGGAAACCAGCCATCATGAAGGTGAAGATGACGGGCATCCAGGTGAAGATCGCGGCCTGCGTCGGATCCGGCGGCGTCGGGTTCATGCGCATCTGCAGGAACATGGTGACGCCCATGATCAGCGGCCAGACGCCGATCATCAGCATGTGCGGAAGCGTGATCGGAACGAGGCCGAACAGGTTGAAGATCGACGTCGGATCGGGCGCGGCCAGATCCTGGATCCAGCCGAAGAATGGCGCATGGCGCATCTCGATGGTGATGTAGAGCACCTTGTAGAGCGAGAAGAAGACCGGGATCTGCAATGCCACCGGCCAGCAGCCGGCGAGCGGATTGATCTTCTCGGTCTTATACAGCTCCATCATCGCCTGCTGCTGCTTCATCTTGTCGTCCGCGTATTTCTCGCGGATCTCGAGCATCTTGGGCTGCACCTTCTTCATGTTCGCCATCGACGCGTAGGACTTGTTGGCGAGCGGGAAGAAGATGGCCTTGACGATGACGGTGGTGGCGAGGATCGCCAGACCGAAATTGCCGAGGAATTTGTAGAGCGTGTCGATGAGCCAGAACATCGGCTTGGTGATGAAGTGGAACCAACCCCAGTCGATCAGCAGGTCGAACCGCTTGATGTGGCGGTCTTCGGCATAGGCATTGATCTTGGCGACTTCCTTGGCGCCGGCGAAGACCTCGGTCTCGACGGTCGCCGACTGGCCGGCCTCGACATTGATCGGGTCGGTGAGGAAGTCGGACTGGTAGCGGTGGCGGCCGTCCACGAAATAGCCGAAGCGCGGCTGGAACGGCTGCTTCTCGCTCGGCACCACCGTCACCGCCCAGTATTTGTCGGTAATGCCAAGCCAGCCGTCCGTCGACTTGCCCGGCTTGACTTCCTTGTCCTTCTCGATGGACGCGTATTTGTGTTCCTGCAGGCCTTCCGCACCGGTGAAGCCAATCAGGCCTTCATGCAGCACGTAGGTGCTGGCGACTGCCGGCTTGTCGTAGCGGGTGACGCGGCCGTAATTGAACAGAGAGACGGCGCTTGAGCCGGAATTCTGCACCGTGTCCGAGACCGTGAACATGTAGTCATTGTCGACGGAGAAGGTGCGCTTGAAAGTCAGGCCCTTGTCGTTGGTGTAGGTGAGCGTTACTGGCGTCGACGGGGTCAGCGTCGGATTGCCTTCGACGTTCCACACCGTATCCGCGCCCGGTACCGTGCCCGTCTTGTCGTTGCCGACGAAGCCGATCTCGGCAAAATAGCCTGTGGGCAGCGCCTGCGGGTTGAGCAGTTCGATCTCGGGCGAATTCTTGTCGACGGTTTCGGTGTAGTGCTTGAGCTTGAGGTCGTCGAGGCGCGCGCCGGTCAGGTTGATCGAGCCTTCCAGGCTCGGCGTGTCGATCTTGACGCGCTTCGAAGCCGCAAGCGCCTGGTCGCGGCTGGCCGCGGTGACGGTGTCGCCGCCGGGCGCGTTGGGGATGGCACCGGGAGCGGTGCCGGCCGGCGCTGGCGTTGCCGCGCCCGGATTGGCTGTCTCCGCCGCCTTCTTCTGCTCTTCCACGCGCTGCTGCTCGACGCGCGCCGCCTCGCGCTGCTGCTCGACGCGCGGGTTCATGTAGAAAACCTGCCACAGGGTCAGGATCAGCACCGATAGCGCGATGGTGATGAAGAAGTTCCGGTTGTTTTCCATCGAGAGCCCTTGGCCTATCGTGTTCCGCGAAGTCGGCGGGAGAGTTCGGCTTTCAACTGGCCGAACGGGGCGCGGAGCGCATCATCGCGCCCGACGATGACATAATCATTGCCGGGCATCATGTCATCGGCCGCATGGGTGCGCACGGCCTCTTTCAGCCGCCGCCTGACGCGGTTGCGCACGACCGCGTTGCCCACCTTCTTGGTGACGGTGTAGCCGACGCGCGGCGCGCCGCCATCGCCGCGGTCGAGGACCTCGACGAGGAAAAACCGCCCACGGCGTCTTTCACCACGGCGGACGGCCAGGAATTCCGCGCGTTTCAGAAGCCGCTTGGGATTTTGTCCCACTGGCTTGCCGGTTGCGGGCAACGATCTTGTCTCGCTCAGGCGCTGAGCCGCTTGCGGCCGCGGTTACGGCGAGCTGCGACGACGCCGCGACCACCCTTGGTGGCCATGCGGGCACGGAAACCGTGCCGGCGTTTGCGGACAAGTTTGGACGGTTGGTAGGTACGCTTCATTTGTTTTAATACCGCGGGGTGCGGCCCTTCTTGATTCTGTCACTCTGTAACAGGAGCTTTGCCGGGCCGGCTTTGGCGCGATCGAAACCGCGCCGGGACGAATGGCCCGAGCGTGAGCGGGCTTATAGAAAGAAGGGTTTTGGAAGTCAATCCGGTGCCGGGGCCGGGGCCGCCGGGTCTGGGATGCGCACCTCGGCGGCAATTATATCTCTCCGACCAAGGGGGAAATTGGCAAAAAAGCCGCAATCGCCTAATCTGGGCTGATCAAGCGATTGTGAAGACAGGACCGCATGAGCGAAACCACGCACGCCGAGGAAGGGACAGGACCAGCGCCAGCCGCCGTCCGCACCGTCCCCTTGTCGCGCGGCCTGTCGACGAAACTGCTGCTGTTGACCATCGTTTTCGTGCTTTTGGCCGAGGTGCTCATTTTCCTGCCCTGGATCGCCAGCTACCGGCTGGCCTGGCTCAAGGAGCGGCTGAGCACCGCCGCGGCCGTATCGATCGTGCTGGTGCAGGGCGAACCGACCTCGCTTTCGCGCACGGCGCAGAACGACGTGCTTATGGCGATCGGTGCGAAGGCGATCGCGGTGCGCGACGGCGGCGTGTCGCGGCTGCTTGTGGTGGCCGACATGCCGCCGCAGGTCGACGAGCACATCGACCTCGCCAGCGTCGGCATGGTCAAGGGCATGACCGGCGCGCTCGACACGCTGTTTTTCGGCGGCAACCGGATGCTGCGCGTCTTCGGGCCGGTCGGCGACAGCGACAAGGAGTTCGAGCTGATCATGCCGGACTACAGCCTTCGCAAGGCCATGCTCATCTATTCGCGCAACGTCGCCTTCGTCTCGCTGCTGATCTCGCTGTTCACGGCGATGCTGGTCTATGCCGCGATCGACCTGATCATGATCGGCCCGATCCGCAACATGACGCGCTCCATGCTGTCCTTCTCGCAGGCCCCCGACGACCCCAGCCGGATCATTCATCCCGCCGCACGCGCCGATGAGATCGGGGTGGCCGAGCGCGAGCTGTCGCAGATGCAGGAGCGGCTGCAGAAGATGCTGACCGAGCAGAAGCACCTGGCCGATCTCGGCCTCGCCGTGTCGAAGATCAACCACGACATGCGCAACATCCTGGCCTCGGCGCAGCTCATTTCGGACCGCCTGCGCCAGGTCAAGGACCCGACCGTGCAGGCCTTCGCACCGAAGCTCCTGCGCGCGCTCGACCGTGCGGTCTCCTACTCGGAAGGCGTGCTTCATTACGGCCGCACGCAGGAGCCGCCACCTTCGCGCCGGCGCGTGCGGCTGCGCCAGCTGGTCGAGGACGTGCACGGCCTGCTCGACATCGAGGAAGGCATCGAGTTCATCAACGCGGTCGAGAAGGCGTTCGAGGTGGATGCCGATTCCGACCAGCTGTTCCGCGTGCTCACCAATCTGTGCCGCAACGCCGTGCAGGCGATGGCGGCGGACACGGAAAGCGCCGTGGTGCGCCGGCTGGCGGTTTCGGCCGAGCGCATGGGCAGCGTCAGCCGCATCGTCGTCACCGACACCGGCCCCGGCCTGCCGCCTAAGGCGCGCGAGAACCTGTTCGCGGCGTTCCGCGGCTCTGCGCGCAGCGGCGGCACCGGCCTTGGCCTGGCGATCGCGCATGAACTGATCCGCGCTCATGGCGGCACGGTGGAGCTGGTCGAATCGATCGGCGGGCGCACAACCTTCGCCGTCACCATTCCCGACCAGCCGGTACGGCTCGACCAGGCCCGCAACGGGCTGCGCCGCCCGGCCTGACAGGCCCGGACGCTGTTTCCCCCGCAAACCGGTCCGGCCCCCCTTCGCCCTGAATGCCGCTTCGAACAATCCGGATTTCCGGCCGGATTCACCGGATGGCGCGTCGAAGACAAAACTTTTGCCGGATCGGCTTGCTTTTCGCGAATTCAGTCGCTAGGGAACTGCACACATTCGCGGCCGGTCCTCGAGGATCGGATCGCGGGGTCATGGAAAGCATGACCTGATGCGCGCCCGTAGCTCAGCTGGATAGAGCACCAGACTACGAATCTGGGGGTCAGGAGTTCGAATCTCTTCGGGCGCGCCATTTCGGTACCAAGACGCCGAGTCTTGAGATACCTGACTCTTCGGCTGAGACTGGATTGCTAAAAGGGCGAGCAACTCCGCGGCCCTGCTTCTTGGCAAAGTGTCAATCCCCGCGCGTGCCTGGGAAAAGAACCGTCAGTCTTTGCTCGGCCGCCGCCCAGGCCCGTAGGTGATAGCGGCGCAGCACGAACACACTTGCAGCGAAGGCGAGCATCCCGGCTGCCACGCCGAGAGCCATTCCCGCGCCGGCTGCCGCTGTGGCGGCTATGCCTGTAAAGACACCTGCAATGGCGCTGCTGATCACGCTCACCATGCCGGCCGTCGTCATGAAATACTGCAACGGCGATGGGCTGAGCCCCTTGTCCACGAGCACTGCCGAGCGATCGTCGTGCGTGGAATGAACGAGATAGCCTTGCATGGCGGGCGCGACTTCAACGTAGTAGTGCCGGATCCGTGCCATTCCACGGGCGTGCACCATGTCCTCGACAGCAACCTGCACGGCGCGGACGAAGGTGACCAGGCCGATAAAGAAAACGCAGGGCAGCAAGATCAGGCTGAACAGCACGAACGGCATACCCATTTTCGTGACTTGCGCCACGAATGACAGGGCGATCGCTACGCTTGAGACTGACGTGAGGAACAGATTGGCGCGCTGATTCGCCTCCTGAATCGTGGCTGCGCGGGCGGTCTGCAACACGAAGTGCTCGGTTGTCATGCACTGCAGGACTACCTGCGGGTCGTTGCCTTCTTCCGCCATCCCATCGTCCTCCGGTCGGCTCGACCACAGCGCTGCCGAAATCGCTCAGGATCGGCAAGCCGCCTTCAGTCGCGCATATCCCATGCGGGCCTGGCGGCCTTCCATAGCCGCCCATGGAGCCACGCCGGCCCGAGGGGCTGGGTCATTCCACGCGCTCGAACACATCCAGGCTGGTCCCGAAGGCGCGCCATGCCCCAACTCTGACTATCCTGCCAGGCGCCCCTTCCGCCGATGCGGTAAGGGTCTGCCCTGCAACGGTATGCCAAAGCGTCTCGAGCTTACTTTCCCGCAGAATGCCGGTGTAGCTCACTGCCGCAGGCCCGGCCTTGCCCTGTCCCGCAGCCGTGAAGCCGATTACGTCGCCACAAGCAGCGCCATGGATCGGAAGTTCCTGACCAAAGAAACTGCTGTCTTCCAACGCCGTCCTGAACGTGCCGCGGATGACGCCTTCCGCGTCGTCCTCGATGATGACGGTCGAGCCGTATTGGTTTCGCCAAGTCCCGATCCAGTCCGGCATGGTGCACTCCACGAGCGGTTCGGGGTCAACGTGCAGGGCCCGCACGTGTTCCGAGGCTGGCTGCGCCGTTCGGCGTCGAGGCCAACCTCTGGGCAACCGTCGCCGGGCCAAGTGCGGCGCTGATGTCGCAACAGCGCCAATTCCCGCGTCAGCTGACGTCGATGACCACCATCAGCCCGCCGCCACCCTTTTCCTCGGCATTGTTGTTCGTCGTGTGGTGGGGAATGTGGCAGTGGATGAGCCATTTTCCGGGTCGCCGCGCCGTCCAGACGACATCATAGCGCTGGCCCGGACCGACATTGATCGTGTCGGCGAGTAAGCGGGCCGAAGGGGGAATGGTCTCGCCGTCGCGCGCGACGACCTCGAACGGCCCGCCATGAATGTGCATCGGATGGATGAAGCCGTTGTTGGTGCCGATGAAGCGGACCTTCAGGGTCTCGCCGACCTTCATGCGGATCGTCTCGGTGGAGGGATAGGCCTTGCCGTTGATGGTGAAGAAGTTCGGCATGCCGCCGTCCATCGGCATCGAGGGATAGGTCAGGCCCTCCCGCACCAGCCATTCCTGCAACTCGATGACGTAGTCATGGTCGGCGGCGACCTCATCGGCGGGGTTGGCCGGATCGATGATCAGCGCGCCGTAGAGGCCGAGTGCCTGGGTGCGGTCGGGCTTGGCGTGCGGATGGTAGAAATAGGTGCCGTGCTGGGTGGCCGTGAATTCGTAGGAATAGGTCTGCCCCGGCTTGATCGGCGCCTGCGTGATCTCGGCCGGCCCGTCCATCTGGTTGGGCAGGATCAGGCCATGCCAGTGCACGGTCGTTTCCTCAGGCAGATCGTTTGTCACGTTGACCCTGATGCGGTCACCCTGCCGGATGTGGATGCGCGGACCGGGAATCTGGCCGTTATAGGCATAAGCATCGACCGCGACGCCCGGCAGGATCTGCCAGCGGATCACCGAGGGCCTCAGCTCGAACACCTTCACGCCGTTCTCCATTCGGAACGGCAGATCCTGGTCGCCCTTGGTGGCGAGGTCGTATGAAGCGGTGACCAGGCGCGGATCGGCCGCCGCCATGTCGCGCATGGCGTCGGCCGGGGTGTCGCGGTCCATGATCATGCCCTGTGGCATGATCACCCCGCCGACGTCGCGGGCCGAAAGCCTGAGGTTCAGCCAGTTCGCCGGAGCAGCCACGCCAATACCAAGCGCAATCAGCGACACCACGCCGAGCGCGGCGATCTGCGGCGTGGTCGCGTCCGACCGCGTCTGATGGCCGCCGCTGCCTTTGTGGGAACCCGTGTCGTGGCCATGCTCGCGATGACCATGGCCACCGGCCTGCCGCATTTGCGTCTGCGCATGCTGCCTCCTGGCAGCGGGCTCCTGATTGTCTTTCCCGCCCTCCGGCGGACGCTCGGTCATCAGGCCGTGCTTCAACCCGCGCGCAACCAGCCAGACATTGGCGGGGTAGGCAAGCGCGAAACCGGCGATGACGCCGAGCGACATCACGCCCCAGAACAGCAGCTCGGTCGGCTCCATGGCGCGCATGTCGCGGCCCATCATCAGAAAACTCATGACCGGCGCCATGCCGGCCATCATGAAGTTCATCGAAATGAACTCGGGCAGGAAGCTCTTGCGCACGTTTTCCCAATAGCTGCCGCCCATCATCGATTTCATGAACAGCGACTGGAAGATAAAAAGGCCGAACGCGAAGCCGGCGAGATATTCGACGATGAGATCGAGCCACATCGGCAGGCCGAGCGTGGCGGTGACGACCGCGGCAAGGATGATGCCCGTCGCATCGCCGGCGACGCAGTGGATGGTCGAGCCGGCGCCCTGTTTCCAGAGCGGACTGGTGAAGGTCTCGTGCTCGCCCGGGCGCGGCTCCTTGTCGGCGAGCACGTAAAGCAGCAGCCCGAGCGGGCCCATATAGAGCGTCACCAGGATGAAGCCCCATTTCATCACCACCGGCTCGGGATTGTTGCGGTACTGGTCAATGCCGACATAGAGCGTCGAGGCCAGGGCGAGCACGAACCAGGCGACCAGAAAATAGTCGATCGGTTGGATAAGCATGGATTCGGCCTCTTGCGCCGTCAGATAAAACGGCAGGTTGTGCCCTCCTGCGGATGAACGCGGCCGTGGCCGATACGATCCCGTCTGTTCCTCTCATACGCCGACTGCTCGATCCCGCCACTTCGAGCCGAGTTGTACTGGCCTGGCCGGACCCGATGCGCTGCGGTTCATCTGCTGATCAAGACAACAGGTCGATCGCCGGACCACGATCGGATGCGCAGTAGACCGACAATGTGGATCATGCCTGAACCGATGCCACTTTCCGGCGCCGCGACTGCGAGACGGTCAGCCAAAGGGCTGAGACGAGGAAATAGAAGGCGCCGAAGCCGGCGTAGCCTGCGATGTTGGCGATCGAGGGCGGTGCGGACATCTGCGCTTGCGCGATGAAGAATGCGCCGGCGACAGTCGATTGGCCTCCGCTCAAGATCATGGCCCATTGGCCTCCGGCGGTTTTCCAGCGCCGGATTGCGGTTCCAAGCTGCAGCAGACCGGAGAAGATTGCCCACGCGCCGAAAACGCCGAGAACCCAATTCATGTTCATCGCCGCCAGGATGACTGCAAGGGCGACCACCGAACTGGTTGCAACGTTGAATGCTTGCGTACGATTGGCGGCAAGCCCGCCGTTGCGGGAAGCATCGACATAATTGGCGGCTGCATCCCAGGCAGGATAGGCAACAAGCAAGACAGCCGCGATGGACGCCGACTGCCGGCCGACCGTCAAAGTGGCCACGACCCAGACGACGGAAAAGGCCGCACGGGCGAGGTAATACAGCTTGAGCCACTTGTCCTGGTCATTTGAAGCAACTTCACCGCGATCGCGTCTCATTGGATATCCTTCAGGTATGGTTCAATGTGTGTCTGATGACCTCGGCCACCACAGGTGGCCGAGGGGCTTGTCAAAGAGGGCTGTTTCACCCTCCTTCACTGTCCGCCCGCTTTCCTCCGAGAGCCGGCGCCGGGTGCAGGCCACAGCCGCCGGCAAATGCCCCGCTCCCGGTACATGGGAAATGCTGCCGGCATTTCGGACGAGCGGCCTTCACTGTCGCGTTCGTCCGCGCCGAACCGCTCAGCGTATCTTTCGCCAGCGCCGCCGTGATGGCCGACAGCCTGCGAACCAGCGGCGACCTGGCTCACATGGGCGGGACCACGCCATTTTTGCCAACGACGACCTGATGACCGATCGTTTCGCTTGCGGCCTTCTCGCCTGCTATGAAGACGACGGCACCCGGGACCAGATCATCCTGAGTTGCCGGAGAGAGGGTCACGACGGGGGTGCCATCCGGGATCGCGATCTTCTTTTCCTTGCCTTGGTAGGACACGGTCACGGTGCGCCCGTCGACGTCCTTGACGGCATCGGCGACTGTTGCGTTGGTCATGCTGCTGTCAGGCTTCAGATCCCACCCGTAGCTTCCCTCACCTGCGCCTTTCAGCGCGGGCGGGAAGATCAGGACTTCCAGAGCGCCGTCACCGCCCTTGTCCTTCGGCAGCGAGGCAATTCCGACGAAGTCGCCTGGCTTGATATCGGCCACCTTCGCAGTAGCGACGGCGGAGATCTTCCAGCCATCAGCCAGGGTAACGTCAACAGTCTCGCCTTCCCGCGTGTTGACCTTCAGCGTCGAAGCGCTGAAGCTCACCACGCTGCCCCTGATGTGGATCTGCTCGGCCTTCCGGCTTTGAGCCTGAGCGGGCGCCGTGATGGCGAAGGTCGCCGGGATACCGACGACCAAGAGAGCCGAGAGGAGTTTGTGAAACATAGGGAATTCCTTTACCTACTAGTTGGTAGTTTATCGCGGCGCATTTATCGATGCTCTTGTCGGGGTGACCCGTCGCTTAGCCGCCCGGCACTGATATCATTCGGGCTTCAGCCTCCGCAGGGTCGGGTCGAGAATTGTTGCGAAGACGCCAGGCTTTCCGTATGCCCGAGCCGATAGCATCGCGCCATGAACAGTGGCCATAAGCGCCTCTGCCTCCACCCGCGCCGGACCAGAGATTTTCAGGGAGCCTTGCTGTTCGCCGCGTTCGATGACCGACGTCAGCCACGCCGAGAGAAACTGAAAATACGCCCGTACCTCCGAGGCGACCTCGTTCGGAAGCGCTGGAAGTTCGCTTGCCAGCAGCGCACATACGCAGAACGGGATGCTCGCATCCTCGATGCATCTGGCCCAATAACCCGCGTAGGCCTGAACGAGTTCGAGCGGTTCAGGCACGCTGCGCTCGAGATCGGCCATGCCGGCTTCGGCGTTCTCGCGGTAACGCGACACAAGCGTACGCACCAGATCGACCTTGCTGGGGAAGTGGTGGTGGATGCTGGCCTTGCGTATGCCGACCACGGCCGCGATGTCTGCGTAGCTGAATCCATTATAGCCGCCGGCGATGATCAGCTTTTGTGCCGAGGCCAGAATCTCGTCAGACGTCGTTGAAAAGTTGCTCATATGGATTGTCTACCTTCTAGTAGGCAGACTGTCAAGCGGACCGATAACCCGCGCAATTAATGGGAGAGCGTCGAGCTGCAATCCCGAGCTTTTCTTGCAGGGCAATCAACCAGAGGGCCGCCCGGCCGGCTGAGGGCCAACGGCTAATTTTGCAATTTTTCGATCAAGGTCGAGCATTGTTGTTTTCAGCAACACGGGACACTGCGTAGCCGCCCTCGTACCAGCCTTTGGAGCGGTTCACGATCCGGATCACGGAGAGCATGACCGGCACTTCGATCAGCACGCCGACGACGGTAGCGAGCGCCGCCCCCGACTGGAAGCCGAACAGGCTGATGGCGGCGGCGACCGCCAGCTCGAAGAAGTTCGAGGCGCCGATCAGGGCCGAGGGGCCAGCGACGCAGTGCTGTTCGCCGGAGATGCGGTTGAGCAGGTAAGCGAGCCCCGAATTGAAATAGACCTGGATCAGGATCGGCACGGCCAGCAGCGCGATGATCAGCGGCTGCGCCAGGATCTGCACGCCCTGGAATCCGAACAGCAGCACGAGCGTGGCAAGCAAGGCCATGAGCGAGAGCGGCTGAAGTCGTTCCAGAAATCGCTTCAAGGCGGCTTCGCGGCCTGCGGCGAGCAGCCGCCGACGCAGGAGTTGGGCGCCGATGACCGGCACGACGATGTAGAGTGCGACGGAGAGGACGAGCGTATTCCAGGGTACGGTGATGGCCGACAGGCCGAGCAGCAAGCCGACGATCGGCGCGAAGGCGAAGATCATGATGGTGTCGTTAAGCGCGACCTGGCTCAGCGTGAAATGCGGTTCGCCTTTCGTCAGGTTCGACCACACGAAGACCATCGCTGTGGAGGGCGCGGCCGCCAAGATGATAAGGCCGGCGATATAGCTGTCGATCTGGTCGGCCGGCAGATAAGGCCGGAAGAGATACCCTATGAACAGCCAGCCGAGCGCCACCATCGAGAACGGCTTCACCGCCCAGTTGACGAAAAGCGTCACACCGATTCCGCGCCAATGCTCCTTCACGCGGCCGAGCGCGGCGAAGTCTATCTTGACCAGCATCGGCACGATCATCAGCCAGATCAGTGCCGCGACCGGCAGGTTGACCTTGGCAATCTCGGCCTCGCCGACGGCGTGGAAGACGCCTGGCATGAGATGGCCGAGCGCGATGCCGGCGACGACGCACAGCGCCACCCACACAGTCAGGTATTTCTCGACGAAACCAATGCCGTCGCCCGCGCTCAAAGCATGATCGGTCATGATACTTTCCTTGCTCAGCCGGCTTTCGGAAGGTTGCGGCCCATTTCATTCAGCCGCTTCTGCAGGGCAAGCTTGTCGACCATGTTCATCGGAAGACTGATAAGGCCGAAATGCGGTTGTTCAGCATGCGCTAGGCTTCGGCGAAGGCCAGGTGCTTTTCGGCAACGGTGCCTTCCACGTCAGCCGGATCAGGCACGCCCCAATGCGCGGTCATCGGCTGACCGGGCACGATTCATTGCCCGTGCAGAGGAGAAGAACGTTGCATGGCTCACTCATGGCGGATGCCTCTTCCAACACTTGCAGGTGACCGCCTGGATCACGGGCCGACAGAGTTCCGGCGCGCCATTGCAGCAGTCTTCCATGAGATAGGCGAGCAGATCGCGGAATCCGGTCATGTCGGCAACATAGCGGATTGTGCGGCCGTCGCGCTCGGCGCGGACGAGGCCGGCATGGTCAAGAACCTTGAGGTGCGCCGACATCGTGTTCTGCACGATGTCGAGGCGGGAAGCGATCTCGCCGGCGGGGGTCCCCTCGGCGCCCGCCTGGACAAGCAGGCGACAGACCTCGAGCCTTGTATCCTGGCCGAGTGCCGCCAAAGCGAGGAGGGCTGATTTTTTATCCATGCATCCATAAATCCAGAACTAAGGCTTTGTAGTGCCGAACATATGACAGCCGGATGACCATAGGCAGCGCGCTCATCGCGTTTGAAGCTGGGGCAGGATCACTCCTGAGACCGGCGACAAAAAGATGCGTGACCTCCAGGACAGGCATTCGGTTCGCTCAACCCACTCGTTGCGGCGTCCACCGCCAGCCGTTAAACAGAGACGGACACACGAACGTGAGAAGCAACCGTGAGCGAGCAGACACGGCGAATGATCGAGACCAACGGCATCCGCCTCAACGTCGCGGAGCAGGGCGATGGCCCTTTGGTGCTCTTGTGCCACGGCTTTCCCGAATCCTGGTATTCCTGGCGCCATCAGTTGGACGCGCTCGCGGCGGCGGGCTTTCACGCCGTCGCCCCCGACATGCGGGGCTATGGCAGGAGCGATCGGCCGGAGGCGGTCGAAGAGTATACGCTCTTCCATCTGGTCGGCGACATGGTGGGCCTCCTCGACGCCCTCGAAGCGCCCACCGCCATCATCGCCGGCCACGACTGGGGCGCCGTCGTCGCCTGGCACGCGGCGCTGCTTCGCCCCGACCGGTTCCAAGCCGTCATCGGCCTCAGCGTGCCGTTCCGGCCGCGCGCCAAGGTGCGCCCAACCAGCCTGATGCCGCGAACGACGGACTCACAATTCTACCAGCTCTATTTCCAGCAACCCGGCATTGCCGAGGCCGAGTTGGAGCGGGACCCCCGGACCACGGTGCGGGCCATGCTTTACGCAGCATCGGGGGATGCCCCGAACACGAGCGCGGGTGGAATCGGCATGGTTCCACATGGCGGAGGCTTCCTGCAAGCCGTCGAGGCGCCACCGGGCCTGCCGCCCTGGCTCAGCCAACGCGACCTCGATTTCTACGCCGGCGAGTTCCAGCGCACCGGTTTTTCCGGAGGCCTCAACTGGTACCGCAACATCGACCGGAACTGGGAACTGATGGCGCCCTTTGCCGGCGCGCGGGTCAAGGTTCCCGCCCTCTATATAGCGGGCGACCGCGATCTGGTGGTCGCCTTCCCCGGAATGGATCAGCTGCTGGCCAATCTCGGAAATTTCGTCCCGCAACTCCGCGATATGTTGATGCTGCCCGGCTGCGGGCACTGGACCCAGCAGGAACGCCCGGACGAGGTCAACGCCGCGATGATCCATTTCCTCCGGAGCTTGCTGGAACAGGGCTGATCCGGGGGACATGACCGGCTGCGAGACCGCCGGCGCAAGCTCATTGTCGGACGGGCCTGGAATGCCATAGGGAACGGAAATCAGCCGGCACGCGATCCCGGCGCTTCTGGCCGGAGATAGACCGTCAGGCAGCAGCAACAGATCGCCAATCCGGCGATTGGGTATTTCAGGGCGACGACCGCCGCCAAGCCGAAGAGGCAGAGCGTCACGATCGAGCGGATGCGCATGACCTTGCGCGCCTTGAGCGGAACGGCGACGGCCGGCATAGGGTCGATGAGTTCCCGGATCAGGAGAATGTAGGTCAGGTTCACCAGGAAGAAGACGACCGCGTAGAACGCCACCGGCTGCGGGGCCAGTTCGCTGACCGCCATCCACGCGGTTGCCAACGGCAGCAGCGACACCGAGAACAGGTGCGCGAAATTGTACCACATCAGGCTGGTCGTCGCCGCCGTAGCGTGGCGCAGGAGATGATGGTGATTCGCCCAGACGATGGCGATGAAGAGATAGCTCACGCCGTAGCTCAGCCATGTCGGCCACAAGGCCAGCAACGCGGTGAAGGTCGGCACCTCCGGTGGGCGCAGGTCAAGCACGAGCACGGTGATAAGGACGGCGAACACGCCATCCGAAAATGCGCTCAATCGCTCAAGCCCTGTCGAGGGAAGCACCTGGAGTGTCCTTGTCGAGGTTCGTCCGGCCTATGGTAGCATCGCCACCCGCAATATCCATGGCTGCCCAGTCGAGATCGCTAACGCGTTGCTTCGCGCCAAGTCCAACCGCTCACGACGCCTTGGCTAGAAAGCTCTGATAGTCCGATTTGGCCTGCAGCAGGCGCAGCACGTTCTCGCGCGAGCCGCGCACATGCGCGCGCGCCAGAGCGCCGGCGCGCTTGGCGTCGCCGGCGCAGATCGCCTCGACGATCTCGGCATGCTCGTCGCGGGCGATCTTCCATTCGTCGAGCCAGAGCAGTTCCGTCCAGACATAGTGCTGGCACTTGTCGAGGATGCCGCACAGCATGCCGTGCAGCATGGCGTTGCCGCTGATTTCGGCGATGACGCGGTGCAGGTCGATGCCGACTTCAAGCTCCTGGAACTTTTCCCTTGTGGTGCGGTCCGTAATGGCGGCCAGCCTCTCGCATTCGGCAAGCATGGCGCGCAGCCGCGCCTTGTCTTTCTCGGTGGCCGCCGCCGCCGCCAATTCGGTGGCGTGGCCGTCGAGCAGTTCGCGGATGTCGAAGGCCTCGCGGAACATGTTGATGTCAAACTCGGTGACGGCGTAGCCCTGCCGCGGCCGGCCGGTGACCAACCCGTCGCGCTCGAGGCGGTTGAAGGCCTCGCGCACGGGCGTGCGGCTGACATTCAGCTTTGCCGCAATGTCGCTCTCGGTGACGCGCGCGCCCGGCGGGATCTGGCCGGTCACGATCATGGCCTTGAGCGCGGAATAGACCGAGTCGCGCAGCGTGTTTTTTGTTTCCTTGGCCAAGGTCCGTATCCAGTTCTCCGATCCGTGCCGGAAGTCTATGTGTTTCACGCGTAGCTGTATTCAAAGTCGGCGCGTTTTGCCATTCCCCGGCCCCCGGCCGATGGCCCAGGCCCCGCCGAGCGGTGTTGACTTCGCTGATCCCCAAGCTACACTCAAAATTGTATACAAAATCGCATGCGAAATCAAAAACAATGGGAACACCGGTTGGAGAACCGAAATGAAAAGCACCAAAGGCATTAGCGTCGTTGCCATAGCGGGCCTCATGGCAGCGGTCACGGCGCCCGCCGTGGCAGGCGACGCCATCACCGTCGCGTCATGGGGCGGCACCTATCAGGAGGCGCAGACCAAGGCCTTCTTCAAGCCGACCGCCGATGCGCTCGGCATCACCATCAAGGAAGACACCACCAACGGCCTCGACGACGTGCGCCTGCAGGTGACAGGCAACGCGGTGAAGTGGGACATCACCGAGCTCGGCGCCGACGAATGCGCGCGCGGCTCGAAGGAAGGGCTTTTCGAAAAGCTCGACTACAACCTCATCGACAAGAGCGGCATCAATCCCAAGCTCGTCCATGACGACTGGGTCGGCATCTCCTATACTTCCGTCGTGCTCGTTTACCGGACCGACGTGTTCGGTGACAACGGCCCCAAGACCTGGGCCGATTTCTGGAATGTGGAGAAGTTTCCCGGACGGCGCGCGCTGAGCAGCAGCCAGGCGACGGAGACGCTGAGCGTTGCAGCCCTCGCCGAAGGCATTCCGATCGACAAGGTCTATCCTGTCGATATAGACGGCGCGCTGAAATCGGTCGACAAGATCCGTGGCCATATCGATGCCTGGTGGACTTCCGGCGCGCAGGCCATGCAGCTGGTGAAGGACGGCGAGGTCGACATGGCGAGCATCTGGAACGGCCGCGCCGGCACCTTGAAGAAGGAAGGCGCGCCGGTCAGCTTCTCCTTCGACCAGGGCGTGCTCACCGCCGACTGCATGGTCATTCCCAAGGGCGCCAAGAACAAGGAGGCCGCGATGAAGGCGCTGGCGATGTTCGTCAGTCCGCAATTGCAGGCCAATCTGCCGCTTTATGTCGACAACGGACCGGTCAACGAGAAGGCGTTCGAGACCGGGAAGATCCCGCCGGAGCGGATCAAGGACATCAACTCGTCGCCTGAGAACGTCAAGAAGCAGGTGCTGCAGGACGCCGAGTTCTGGCGCGACAACCTCGTCGAGGCGACGGAAAAGTTCAACAATCTGATCCAGCAATAGACCGGAAACCCTGACATTGCGGGGCCGCCCGAGAGTGGCCCTGCTTCTTGGAGTCTCTGCCCAGGAGAAAACAATCTTGTCCATTGCGCTATCCGCGCTGCCGATCGGCATGCGCGCGATCGAGAAACGATTTGGCTCCGTATCGGTGCTGCGCGACCTCAACCTCGACGTCGCGGCCGGCGAATTCCTGACGCTGCTCGGCCCTTCGGGTTCGGGAAAGACGACGCTGCTGATGATCCTGGCGGGGTTCGTCAGGGCCAATGCCGGCTCAATCAAGGTCGGCGACGAGGAGATCATCACCACGCCGCCGCACAGGCGCAATATCGGCATGGTGTTCCAGAACTATGCCCTGTTCCCGCATATGAACGTCTTCCACAACATCGCCTTTCCGCTGAAGCAGCGCCGCATCCCTGCCGCCGAGACGGCCGAGCGCGTCGAGAAGGCGCTGGAGCTGGTTAAGTTGCAGGGCCTCGGCGAACGGCGTGTCGACCAGCTCTCCGGCGGCCAGCGCCAGCGCGTGGCGCTGGCGCGCGCCATCGTGTTCGAGCCGCGCATCGTCCTGATGGACGAGCCGCTGTCGGCGCTAGACAAGGGCCTGCGCGAACACATGCAGATCGAACTGCGCGCCCTGCACCGGCGGCTTGGCATGACGACTGTCTATGTCACGCACGACCAGCGCGAGGCCATCACCATGTCGGACCGTATCGCCGTCATGAATGCCGGGCGCATCGAGCAGCTCGACAAGCCCGAAACCCTCTACGCCGCGCCGCGCACCCGGTTCGTCGCCGGCTTCATCGGGGAATCAAGTTTCATTCCCGTCGAATACCGCAGCGGTTCGGTCTGGTACGAGGACAGGCAAATCCACACCGCGGCGCCGGCGCCGGCATCGGGCCAGCAGCTGATGGTGGTGCGGCCGGAAAAGCTGCGGCTACTGGCAAATGCAGAGCCGGCCAAGGGCGTCAACGTGCTCAGCGCGACGCTCAGTGACGTCATTTATCAGGGCGACAGCTTCGTCTGCTACGCCGTGCTGCGCGACGGCAGGCAGCTGACATTGCGCGACTATTGCCGCAGCAACGTGCTGGCCAGGTTGCCGGCCGCCGGGCAGCCGATCGCGCTTGGCCTCGATGCGCAGGATACGATCCTGGTGGCGGCGGACTGATGAGCGTGCAAACCGCCGCGATGGACGAGACAATTGGCGCCATGGCCCAGGACCTTAACGCGCATGCGTTGCGCGCCGATGCGCGGCGCGAGCAGTTTCGGCTGCTGGCGCTGCTGTCGCCAAGCCTGTTCCTTGTCTTTGCCATCATCATCGTGCCGATCGGCTGGCTGTTCTGGCTGTCGCTGTTCGACGAGGCCGGCGTCTTGAGCGCCGCCAATTATGCGCGCTTCTTCGAGCAGGCCTCCTACATCAAGACCTTCCTCACTACCTTCAAGGTCGCCTTCATCGTCACCGCCGCCTGCGTGCTGCTGGGCTATCCCTTGGCCTATATGCTGTCGCAACTGCCGCGCCGCGCGGCGTCGATCTGCCTGATCTTCGTCATCCTGCCGTTCTGGACATCGGTGCTGGTGCGCACCTATGCCTGGCTGGTGATCCTGCAGCGCAAGGGGCTGATCAACAGCTGGCTGATCGACCTCGGCGTCATCAGCCAGCCGCTGCCGCTGGCCAACAATTTTTCCGGCGTCGTCATCGGCATGACGCATATATTGCTGCCGTTCCTGGTGCTGCCGCTCTACGCCTCGATGAAGACCATCGACACCGACTGCCTGCGCGCCGGGATGAACCTGGGCGCCGGCCCGGTCGCCACCTTCCGCCAGATCTTCTTTCCGCTGTCGCTGCCCGGCCTCGCCTCGGGCGTGGTCATCGTCTTCGTGCTGTGTCTCGGCTTTTTCGTCACCCCGGCGCTGATGGGCGGCGGCAAGGTCGTCATGTGGGCGATGCGCATGGAACAGACCACCAGCCTCTATTCCAACTGGGGCGCCGGCGCGGCGCTGGGCGTCGTGCTGCTCGTGGTAACGCTGGCGCTGCTCGGCCTGTTCCAGTGGCTGCTCGGCGCGCGCGCCACAGGTGTGTGGAGTTCGCGATGAGTGGAGATGTCGGCCTGCCGATCTCGCACCGGCAACGTCTTTGGCTCTATGCGCTGGGCGGCCTCGTGCTGCTGTTCCTGATCGCGCCGTCGGTCATCATCGTCATCATGTCGTTTTCGGATTCGACGCTGCTGCAGTTTCCGCCCCAGCAATGGTCGCTGCGCTGGTACCAGACCTACTTCCAGTCGCTGGAGTGGCGCGACGCGACGATCGTCTCAGTCAAGGTGGCCGTTATGACAGCGCTGGTGGCGACGCCGCTCGGCACGGCCGCCGCCTATGCCATCAACCGCGGCACGCTTCGCTTCAACGGCAGCATCAACGCGCTGATGACCGCGTCGCTGATCGTGCCGGTGATCCTGATCGGCATCGGCACCTTCTTCCTCTATGCGCGTATCGGGCTGAACAACACGCTGACCGGCCTGGTCATCGCGCATACGGTGCAGGCGCTGCCGCTGGTGGTGCTGACGGTGCTTTCGGGCCTGCGCTCCTACGACATGAACCAGGAGCGCGTGGCGCGCAGCCTGGGCGCGGGGCGCGTAGCCGCCTTCTGGCAAGTCACCATGCCGCAAATCCGTTTCTCGATGGTCTCGGGCGCGCTGTTCGCCTTCATCACTTCCTTCGACGAGGTGGTGGTTTCGCTGTTCATATCGGGCGGCGAAACGACGACCTTGACGCGCCGCATGTTCAACGCGCTGCGCGACCAGATCGACCCGACGATTGCCGCCATCTCGACCTGCCTGATTGTGCTGTCCGTCGTGCTGTTATCGGTGGCGCAGATCTTCGGCCGCAGGCATTGATTTCACCGGACCAATTGGCTTCAAAATGACCAGGGGATATCCAGACAGAATGCGCGATTTCCAGTTTCCCGGCCGCTCGCCTGTCCGTGCCACCGAAGCGATCGCCGCGACCTCGCATCCGCTTTCGACGCTTGCAGCCATCGACATGCTGCGCGCCGGCGGCAATGCCATGGACGCCGCTGTCTGCGCCGCCGCCGTGCAGGGCGTGGTTGAACCACAGTCAACCGGCATAGGCGGCGACTGCTTTGTCCTCTATTGCCCCGCGGGGCAGGGAAACGTGCTGGCCTTCAATGGCTCCGGCCGGGCGCCCGCCAAGGCGACCGTGGACTGGTATCGCGGCAAGGGTTTCAGCGAACTTCCCAAACAGGGCCCGCATGCCGTGACCGTGCCCGGCGCGATCGACGCCTGGTGCAGGCTGCTGGAAGACCATGGCAGCAAGGACATCGCAGAGGTGCTGGCGCCGGCGATCCACTATGCCGAGAATGGCTATGTCGTGCATGACCGCGTCGCCTTCGACTGGGCCGAACCGGAGACCGACCTGTCGGCGGACGAGCACGCCGCGCGCATTTTCCTGCCGGGCGGCGAGGCGCCGAGGGCCGGCGACGTGCACCGGCAGCCGGAGCTTGCCGCCACCTTACGCATCATTGCCAGGCATGGCCGCGCCGGGTTCTATGAAGGCGCCGTCGCCGACGACATTGTGAGCCGGCTCAGGGCATTGGGCGGGCTGCATTCGCTTGAGGATTTCGCTTCGACCAAGGGCGATTATGTAGCACCGGTCAGCGTCTCCTATGGCGGCCACGAGATCCACCAGATGCCGCCGAACAACCAGGGGCTGACGGCGCTCCTGATGCTGAATATGCTGTCGGGGTTCAAGCTCGGCGGCCTCGACCCCAACGGCGCCGAGCGCCTGCACTTGGAGATCGAAGCGGGGCGGTTGGCCTACCGCGACCGCGACCGTTTCCTTGGCGACCAGGACCATGTGCCGGTGCCGGTAAAAGAGCTTCTGTCGGCCGCCTATGCCGAGCGGCTGCGCGCCGAGATCGATCGCGAGCGCGCCATGACCCACCTGCCGGATGTGCAGCTGCCGGGCAGTGACACGGTCTATATCTCGATCGTCGACCGCGACCGCAACGCGGTCTCCTTCATCAACTCGACCTATTATTCCTTCGGCAGCGGCGTCGTCGGCCCTAAGACCGGCGTGGTGCTGCAGAACCGCGGCTCGAGCTTCCGCCTCGACCCGGCGCATCCGAACGCGATCGCGCCCGGCAAGCGGCCGATGCACACGATCATGCCCGGCATGGCGACCAGCAACGGCCGCGTGGTGATGCCGTTCGGCGTGATGGGCGGCGGCTACCAGCCCTTCGGCCATGTCCATCTGTTGACCAACATGCTCGACTTCGGCATGGACCCGCAGCAGGCGCTGGACGCGCCAAGGGTGTTCCACGTCGACGGCATGGTGGAGGCCGAACGCGGCGTTTCCGCTGATGCGATCGAGGGTCTGCGCCGCCGCGGCCATCGCATCACCCAGCCGCACCACCCGCTCGGCGGCGGCCAGGCGGTGCTGATCGACTGGGAAAAGGGAACGCTGACGGGGGCGTCGGATCCACGCAAGGACGGAATGGCGCTTGGGTATTGATGGGATCGGGACAACCGTCGCGGCCCGGATTTGGCTGCAGTTGCCACAGCAAGCGTCGGCGCCGCCCCTCATTGCCCTGCCGGGCATTTCTCCCCGTATAGTGACGTGAGAAAGGCGCTTTCATCGATGGCTTCGCCAATGGAACGGGCCGTCCGATGGAAATAGACGCGCTGGTGGGCGCGGTGCAGGAACTAGGGCGACTGGTGAAGAAGCCGACGCCGACGATCGATGGGGTGCTGGCGCTGGTAAGGCGGCTGGCGATGGAGCGGGGGTGTGATGGCTGAGGTAGTCCGGTCTGTCTCGATCCCGCCGGCGGCGTTTTGCGCCGTGATGTGGGATAGGGGCTGCTGATTCATGCCTGCATTAAGGCGGGGCATCGCCTGACGCGTCTGCGCTTTTCCTGGATTTGCGCCGGGGACCAGTCACGCATCGCGGCAGAATGCTGCGATGGTTTCCGAGCTTTGCATGAGCAGCATATCTCTCACCCCGCCACCAGGTGACCGCCTCCGACATCGCTCAGCACCAGCCTCTGCGGGCTCTCGCCCAGCCTCCGCGTCGCGCTCGGAATCTCCTGGTCCAGCCTTGCGAACCGGCTCCTGCGCTTCGCCGGATCGGGCACCGGCACGGCTTCGATCAGCCGCCTGGTGTAAGGGTGGCGCGGGTTGGAGAAAACCTGGTCTCTCGTTCCCATCTCGACGATCTGGCCGAGATACATGACGGCGACGCGGTCGGAGATGTTTTCGACCACGGCCATGTCATGCGAGATGAAGAGGTAGGCGACGCCGAATTCGCGCTGCAATTCCTTCAGCAGGTCGAGCACGCGCGCCTGCACGGAAACGTCGAGGGCCGAAACGCTTTCGTCGGCGATGATCAGCTTCGGCCTTAGCGCCAGGGCACGGGCGATGCAGACGCGCTGGCGCTGACCGCCGGAGAATTCGTGGGGATAGAGCTCCATCTGGCCGGCCGACAGACCGACCCGCTCGAACAAAGCCGCCACCCGGTCCCTGCGCTCCTCCTTCGAGGCGACGCCATGGATGACCAGCGGCTCGGCAACGAGATCGCCGACGCGCATGCGCGGGTCGAGCGAAGCGTAGGGGTCCTGAAAAATCATCTGCACGTCGCGGCGCACCGCCTTGCGCTCGTCGCGGCCGAGGGCCGACAGGTTGCGTCCGCCGATGACGATGTCGCCGGTATAAGGCACCAGTCCGGCTAGCGCCTTGGCGGTGGTCGACTTGCCGCATCCGGACTCGCCGACCAGCGCAAGCGTCTCGTTGGGCGCGATCGAAAAGCTGACGCCTTCGACGGCATGGACGCGCCGGTTGACCCGGCCGAAGAAGCCGCCACGCAGGTCGAATCGGACATGCAGATCGGTGACCTCGGCGACGTTTGCCGGCGCAGCCGGCTCGGCAATCTCTTTCGATTTCTGGCGGCCGGCGCCAGTGCCGATGCGCGGCACGGCGGCGAGCAGTTCGCGCGTATAGTCGGCTCGCGGCCTGGCGAAAATGTCCGATGTCTTGCCTTCCTCGACCATGCGGCCATGCCGCATGATGATGACGCGGTCGGCCATTTCGGCGACCACGCCCATGTCATGGGTGATGAGGATGACGCTGGTGCCGTGCTCGCGCTGCAAGTCGCGCAGCAGTTCCAGCACCTCGCCCTGCACGGTGACGTCGAGCGCCGTCGTCGGCTCGTCGGCGATCAGCACGTCGGGTTCCAGCGCCAGCGCCATGGCGATCATCACCCGCTGGCGCATGCCGCCGGACAGCTCATGCGGAAACTGTTTCAGCCGGCTTTCGGCTTCCGAAATGCGCACTGCCTTCAACGCCTCGATGGCGCGGCTTCGGGCTTCGGCGGGCGAGAGGCTGGTATGCGCCTCGATGGATTCGGTGAGCTGGCGGCCGATCGACAGGACCGGATTCAGCGAGGTCATCGGCTCCTGGAAGATCATGGCGATGCGGTCGCCGCGGATGCGCCGCATCCGGCGCTCGTCGAGCGCCGTCAGGTCAGTGCCGCCCAACCGGATTTTGCCAGCTGAGATGCGCGCGGCGGGCTGCGGCAGGAGCTGCATGATCGCCAGCGCGGTCATCGATTTGCCGGAACCGGATTCGCCGGCGATGCAGAGCGTCTCGCCGCGTGAAAGCGTCAGAGAGAGGTTGGAGACGACGTCGCGCTCGCCGTCCTCGCCGCGCACGGAGACGGAGAGGTTGGCGATGTCGAGGATTGTTTCGGGGGGTGAGGTCATTGCCGGAGCAGAGTTGCGAGAGGTTTGGTGCGGCACGCCCCCCTCTGTCCTGGCGGACATCTCCCCCACAAGGGGGGAGATTGGCAGTTTCGCCGCCTCGCCTTCTCGGAGACGCTGATAGTTGGCGAAGGCCGAAGTGACAGCCGATCTCCCCCCTTGAGGGGGAGATGCCCGGCAAGGCAGAGGGGGGTGCCTTGGCGCAAACGCAAGATCATTCGAACACGCAGCGCGGGAAGTAGAACGACACCACCCAGTTCGGCATGTCGACGATCTCGCTGATCCTGAGATCGCCGCAGACCGAGGCCAGCATATAAGCCTCGACCGGATCGATCTGGTAACGGCCGGCGAGCAGGTCGATCATCTGGGCGACGGCCTCTTTCGCGCCGGTCATCAGGTCGGGGCCGATGCCAGTGGTCACCTCGTAGCCCTTAGCGTCGAGGTGGCGCGTCACCGGGCCCGGCGTGGTGAAGCGCGGTGTCTTCAGCCTGGCGTCCTTGACCAGGTCGAGCTTCAGCACGACGTCCATCGGGCTTTCGATCGCCGTGCCGCAGACCTCGCCGTCGCCTTGCGCGGCATGCGTGTCGCCGACCGAAAACAGCGCCCCGGCCACTTCCACCGGCAAATAGAGCGTGGTGCCGGCGGCGAGGTCGCGAATGTCCAGATTGCCGCCGACGCGGCGGGGCGGCACCACCGAGTGATGGCCCATTTGGCCCGGCGCGTTGCCGATGGTGCCGGCGAAGGGTTTCAGCGGCACGCGGCCGTTCTTGCCGAACAAGGCCGGCTCCAGCGAGGCGGCATCGTATTTCCAGATGTTCAGCGCCGGCTGCCTGAAGTCGTCGGCGAGCAGGCCGAAGCCTGGAATGTTCGCCGTCCAGCCGAAGCCGGACGGTTTGAACATCTCGATGGTCACCTTCAGCGCGTCGCCCGGCTCGGCGCCCTCGACGAAGATCGGCCCGGTGACAGGGTTGATCCCGGCGAAGTCGAGCTTGGCGATGTCGGCGACGGTGCTGTCGGCTTTCAACTGGCCCCCCGAGGAATCCAGGCACTGGAACTCGATGGTCGAGCCGGGCGCCACCCGCTCGGCCGGGGCAAAGGAATTGTCCCAGCCGAAATGGTGGTGGCGTCCGTGGATCGTGTAATCGCAGTTATTGCACATCTTTTACATACACATTGTCGTAGTTGATCGGGATATGGACTGGGTCGACATAGAGGTTGTCGGCACCGCCCATGCGCGCGGACTTCATGGTGAAGCGCTGCTCGTTGAAGACCGGCGCCCAGGGCGCGTCCTCCATCACCTTGTCGTAGATGGCGCTCCACATCTTGTCGCGCTCGGCGGCCTTGGCTGGGTCGACCACCGAGTCGGCCTCGGCCGCCTTGGCGTCGAGGTCCTTGTTGCAATACCACGACCAGTTCCAGCCGCCCGGCACGGCGCCTGCGCAGCCGAGGATCGGACCGTAGAAGTTGGACGGATCGGGGAAGTCGGCGATCCAGGCCATGCCGCCCGACCAGATCATCGGCGCGCCGGCCTTGTCGCCGCCGGCCGCGATGACGTTGGCCTGGGCCAACGACTGGATGCTGGCCTTGATGCCGATGGCCGCCAAATCCTGCTGGATCGCCTGCGCGATGCGCGGGTTGGGATCGGTGTTCATGGCGAAAAGCTGCGTCTCGAAGCCGTCGGGATGGCCGGCTTCGGCCAGCAGGGCCTTGGCCTTGGCTACGTCATAGGGATAGCCTTTGTACGCCTTATCGTAGCCCGGCATCGAGGGCGGCAGCGGCTGGTTGGCCGGCACGGCACGGTTGTTGATGATCTGCACGACACGCGCCTTGTTGATCGCCATGTTGACCGCTTGGCGCACCTTCACATTGTCGAACGGCGCCATGGTGGTGTTCATGGTGACGTAGCCGGTGTGCAGTTGCCCGCCCTCGACGACGCGCGCCTTCTGCTCGGGATCGGCCATCACCTCCTGGAACTTGGCCGGCGGAATACCGTCGCCGGGCACGTCGATCTCGCCCTTCTGAAGGCGCAGCAGCGCCACGATCGGCTCCTGGCCGATCTCGAAGGTGATCTTGTCCAGATGCGGCAGTCCCTTGTGCCAGTAGTCCGCGTTGCGCTCGAAGACGATGCGCTGGCCGAGCGTCCACTCAGCGAGCTTGAAGGCGCCGGTGCCGACCGGATGCTTACCGAAATCGGCGCCATATTTCTCGACCTCTTCCTTCGGCACGACATGCGAGAAGTTGATGGCCATGACATGCAGGAAGGTGGCATCGGGCCGGGTCAGCTCGAACTTGACGGTATAGGGGTCGACCACGGTGACACCCGATAGTGTCTCCGCCTTGCCGGCGGCGACATCGTCATAGCCCTTGATCGAGCCGAAGAAGCCGGCGCCTGGGCTCTGCGTCTTCGGATTGGTGACGCGGTCGAGCGAGTATTTCACGTCGTCGGCGGTCATTTCGCGGCCATTGTGGAATTTCACGCCATGGCGCAGCTTGAAGGTGAAGGTCTTGCCGTCGGGCGAGATCTCGTAGCTTTCGGCGAGATCGGGCTTGAGGTTGGTGGTGCCGGGCTCATAGTCCATCAGCCCGTCGAACAGGCTCTTGATCATCGACCAGTTCTGCCAGTCATAGCCGATCGCCGGGTCGAGGGTCGCGACATCGTCCTTGTAGGTGATGGTGATGGCGCCGCCCTGCTTGGCGTTGGGATCGACGGCGTCCTCGGCGCGGACGCTCGTCATGCCGAGCATCAGCGCCAGCGCCGATGCGGCCACGGTGGATGCGAGAAGCTTTTTCATTGTTATGTTCCCTTTCTCTGTTGGTTTTCTGGTTTCATCTGAGCTTGATGCGGGGATCGATGAACGGGGCGATGATGTCGGCCAAGAGATTGCCGAGGACGATGGCGAAGGCCGACACCAGGGTGACGCCCATGATGATCGGAATGTCGACGCGCTGGATCGCCTGCCAGGCGAGCTGGCCGATGCCTGGCCAGCCGAACACGCTTTCGACCACTACGATGCCGCCCATGAAGATGCCGATATCGATGCCGATCATGGCGATGACCGGCAGGATGGCGTTGGGGAGCGCATGGCGGAACAGGATGGCGTGGCGCGCCAGGCCCTTGGCGCGCGCGGTGCGCACATAATCCTGGCGCAGCACGTCGATCATCGAGGAGCGCATCATGCGCGCGTACCAGCCGGCGCCGAGAATGCCCATGGTTAGCGAGGGCAGCACCAGATGGCGCCAGGTGCCGTAGCCGCCGATCGGGAACCAGCCGAGCCTGACGGCGAACACGTAGAGCAAAAGCAGGCCGACCACGAACTGCGGCGCCGAGACGCCGACGAAGGAGGCGACCATCAGCGTCTGGTCGGTGGCGGTGCCGCGCTTGACGGCGGCGATCAGTCCCATGCTGAGCCCGATCAGCAATTCGCACAGGATGGCTCCGACCATCAGGAGCAGGCTCGCCGGCAGCCGCGAGACGATGAGTTCGGTGACCTCGGAGCGCTGGATGTAGGAGCGGCCGAGATCGCCGCTGGCGAGCTTCGTGAGATAGTGCCAGTACTGGACGACGAAGGGCTGGTCCAGGCCGAGCTGCTGGCGGATGTTCTCGACCGTCTGCGGCGTGGCGCTGCGGCCGGCGATCTGGCGCACCGGGTCGGCAGGCAGCAGATAAAGCAGCGCGAAGGTGATCAGCGAAACGCCGAGCAGGATAAGCAGCGACTGGATCAGGCGGCGGCCGAGATAGGCGATCATGCCCGGCCCCTTTGAGTCGGATCGAGGATGTCGCGCAGCGCGTCGCCGATCAGGTTAAAGGCCAGCGCCAGCGCCAGGATCGCCGCACCCGGGAAGAACACCAGCCAGGGCGCCGCCTGGAAGTAGGTCTGGTTCTCGAAGATGATGTTGCCCCAGGAGGCCGTCGGCGGCTGCACGCCGATGCCGAGGAAGGAGAGCGTTGCTTCCAGCAGCACCGTGGTCGAGATGCCGAGCGTGCCCCAGACGATGATGGTGGGCAGAAGATGCGGCAGGATATGGCGAAACAGGATGCGCGGCGCGCTCGCGCCGATGGTGCGTTCGGCATCGATGAACTCGCGTTCGGCGAGCGAAGAGGTTTCGGTGTAGATGACGCGCGCGGTCTGCACCCAGTTGACCAGCGCGATGACCAGAGCGACGATCCAGAGACTTGGCTCGAACACCGCCGCGAGACAAATGGCGAGCAGCAGCGCCGGAAACGCCATCATCAGATCGGTGAAGCGCATGAGAGCGCTGCCGATCCAGCCGCGGAAATAACCCGCCGTGACGCCGACCAGCGTGCCGATCAACAGCGCCACGCCGTTGGCGGCGATGCCGATGATCAGCGAGGTGCGGGCGCCGTAGAGAATGCGGGTCAACAGGTCGCGGCCGAGCAGATCGGTGCCCAGCCAGAATTTTGCGTCGGGCGGCAAGGGCGAGCCTTCCAGCGTCAGCCCGTCGAACATCTGCTCATTCGGGTCATAGCCGGTCAGCCATGGCGCAAGGATCGCGCCGGCAAGGACGATGGAGACGATGAACAGACCGAGCAGCGCCAGGCGGCGTTTGACCAGCCGGCGCCAGACGCCGGCGCGCGGCTTGGCCGGCATGCGTGCGGCCGCCGGAAGATCAGGCGCGATGGGACTGGTCATCGCCGCCTTCCTCACCCGTTATTTCGTCAGTCGTCATCGCCACGATGCGGCGCGCCGCATCCTCGACGCTGATCTGCCAGCTCATCGCGAGCGAGCGCAGCTGCGCATAGGCGCGATCGTCATCGGTGCCTTTCGAGAGTGCCGCGACCGCGCGCACGATGGTCTGGCGCTCGGCGACGCGCTGGCGCAGCGAGGCGATCTCGCCGGCCAAATGTTTTCGCGCCTCGAAACTCTGCCTTGCGATCAGCAGCGCGCTGTAGACGCCGGCGGTGCCGACCGGCTTCAGGAGCTGCGCATCGGCCTTGTGCGACAGCGCCCATTCGATGCGGCCGGGCGCCTCCGAGCCGATCAGCGCCACCAGCGGCATCGGCGCCTCGCCGGCCTTCCACGGGAATTGCTCGTCGAAGCCGAGATCGGCGTCGAAGAACACGAAATCGGCGGCCAGCGCTTCAGGCGGCAGTTCGGGCCAGCAATCCACCGTGACCAGGCCGATTGCCGACAATTGCCTGGTGATGGCCTGCACCGTCGGGTGCGGGCGATGCAGGATGAATGCCCTGGCGCCGCCGAGATTAGGGATGCGCGATGGCCTGGTCACGACACCACCCTCAGGCGCGGCCGGCCGAATGTCGTGGCTGGGTCGTAGCGTGACAAATAAGGATCGGGCGCGACCTCGTGATGCCGGCTGACGACCTCGAAGAAGCCGTCGGCGATCCGGCCGATGATCACCGGCAGCGTTGCGTGCTGGGAATGGGCGTCGATGGCGATCGGGCCGAGCCGGGTGGAGAAGCGCCGTTCGGCGAAGGCCTTGGAAAATTCCGCCGGACCGGCGTCGGGATCACGCGAGAGCACGTCGGCCATCACTTGCACGGAGGCATAGGCGGAAGCCTCGAAAGACGAGGCGAAGGCCGCGGGGCGAGGCGCGAAATACGGCCCGACCGACAAATGCCCCTTGCCGGTTTCGCCGATCGCCGGCAGTTCACCCTCGGTGAGGTTGCAGGAGATGACCGGGCACACCTCGGGGCTGAAGGCCGGGTCCTCAATGCCCAAGTCGCGGTAGGCCGCCAGGAATGCGTAGGAGGAGGTACCGATGAGATTGTTGAGGACGAAGTTCGGCCGCGTCGCCCGGATCTCGGCGATCAGCCGCGACACGTCGGTCTCGCCGATACGCAGATAGCGCTCGCCCAGAACCTTGCCGCCGGCGTCCGCGATCAGGTCGCGCGCGACGCGGTTCATCTCCCAGCCCCAGATGTAGTTCGAGCCGAGCAGGAAGCCGTTGGCGCCGAAGCGGGGCACGACATGGGCCATCAGCGGCACCAGATGCTGGTTTGGGCAAGCGTGCATGTAGACGACGTGCTCGTTGGCCTCGAAGCCTTCATAGGGGCAGGCGTACCAGAGCATGCCGCCGGCTTTCTCCAGCACCGGAATGGTCTCCTTGCGGCTCCAGGAGGTTACGCAGCCGACAACATGGCGGGCGCTGCTGGTCTTGAAGATGTCCTCGCAGAGCGTCGCATAGCGATCGGCATTGCTTTGCGGGTCGCGCTCGACCGGCACCAGTTCGATACCCGAGCCGCGGTCGGCATTGATGTCGGCGATGGCGCGCATGGCGCCCATCCGGCACGCATCGGAGACGAGCTGGTAGCTTCCCGAGCGGGAATAGAGGATGCCGATCTCGATACGCCGTTTCAAACAGATCCCCAGAAATAACAATGCCCCGCAGCCACCACCGGAGGGCGAGGCATACGAGGCATTCTTGCCGCCCGGCGATCGGGGCCGGTATTTTCAGCCTAAACTATTCCGTGCGACCGCGCAGTCAAGCGGGAAAGTGCGATCTGTCCAAGTTTGAAATTAAGGCTTGGGCCGCAAGGCGATTGGGCAGGAACCTTCTACCCAGCGATGGGAAGATTTATGAACCCCTTCGACCAGGAGAACCTCTCACAGGCGAAGGAAGCCGACGACGTGATTGACGACGGCAAGGACCCGCCGCGAAGCGCTGGGGCGAGGGGCGGAAAGAAGCGCCGAGGCCTGACACCAGAGCGGCGCGCCGGGATAGTCCGAAGGCGGCTGAGAAACATTGGTCCGCTAAGAGATAAGTTTCTCTAGCTCCGCAGGTGTCTCGATATGGTCACCGTTCGAAAGCGGCGCGATTGGAAACATGTGACCTTTTGGACCGGTCGGAATCAGGCCGCCTTGCGCCGTATGAGAGATGCCAGGACGGTACGCATTCCTGAGTATGCCGGGCCGCCGATTGTCACTTCCCAGTCAGTACCGCGTTTTCGGGGAAACTTAGCACTGCGTAGCGCTTCACGGAATGCTGTCGGCTCAACGCCTACGGTTTGAGCCATTTCTTCAGCGGTTGTGCATTTGGCTATCATGAAATCTCCTATGCTTTCCTCTAGGCATATAGGGATTCAGAGCGGGATGCGCCAGCAGACCGGCCAGATCTCAAACCGAAACACTACGGAAAGGTGTGTTCATCAGCTCAACGGCGGCGCTGCGGCCCGCTCGGTGCGGCTGGGCCGGCGTGCTCGCCGTCCAGCAAATTTTGAGAGAATATTCCGGACTTCCGGGCGAACCGGGGAACGCGGTTCTTTGATAATATCCGTAGAGTTTCTGATGATCAGGGCAAGGCTCGGCATCCCGCCCGGCTTTTGTAACTTCGCAACCGCAGAGATCCATCATGTCCGATTTCAGGAACACTTTGTCATCTTCCCTTTCGTCACATTTCAACCGGCGCACTGGTCTTGCTTTGCTTTTCGCCTCGGCGGTCGCGATCACCGGGCTGATGGGATCCAGCGCCTCATTCGCCGAGGACAAGAAGGCGATCAAGGTCGGCATCATCAGCGGCGAGGACGAGGATGTATGGCGCGTCGTCGTTGCCCAGGCGGCGCAAAAGGGCCTCAGCATTGAGACCGTTGTGTTCAACGATTACACCCAGCCCAACGAGGCACTGGAGCGCGGCGAGATCGACGCCAACGCCTTCCAGCACCAGCCCTATCTCGACAACCAGATCAAGACTCAAGGCTATCACATCGTGCGCGTCGGCTATACCGGCGTCTGGCCGATCGGCCTCTACTCCAAGAAGTACAGCAAGGTCGCCGACCTGCCGGAAGGGGCGGTGATCGGCGTGCCGAACGACCCTTCGAACGAAGGGCGGGCGCTGCGCGTGCTGCAGAACGAAGGCGTGATCAAGCTCAGGGACGGCACCGGCATTCTCGCCACCACAGCCGACATTGCAGAAAACGCCAGGAAGGTCGAGATCAAGGAGCTCGACGCCGGCATTGTCGGGCGCTCGGTCGTGGACCTCGACGCGGCCGTGGTCAACACCGACTGGGCGCTGAAGAGCGGCTTGACGCCGGACAACCGCATCGCGCAGGAACCCATCGCCGACAATCCCTATCGCAACTTCATCGCGGTCAAGGTCGGCAATGAGAACGAGCCCTGGGTGAAGACGCTGGTCGCCTCCTACCAGAACGACGCGGTCAAGGCCGAGTTCGACAAAGTCTACAAGGGCACCGGCCTCAGCGCCTATTGAGACTATCCAGGCACTGGTGTGCCTGCTCTGACAGGGAGAGGCGGTCCGCGCAATGCGCGGGCCGCAATCGCATTTCGGGATCCGCGTATGAACCAGCATTTCACCGCAACTACCGAGGCCAGGGATCAGGCCGCTACATCCCCGCAGGACGTGGTGCGTCTTGTCGACCTTAAGCGCCGCTTCGGCACGACCGCGGCACTCGACGGCGTGTCGCTGACGGTGCGCAGGGGCGAGATCCTCGGCATTATTGGCCGCAGCGGCGCCGGCAAATCGACGCTGATCCGCTGCCTGAACGGGCTGGAGCGGCCGGATTCCGGTGAAGTCTTCATCGAGGTCGCGAGATCAGCCAGCTCGGCGAGCGCGAGCTGCAGCCGCTGCGGCGGCGCATCGGCATGATCTTCCAGCATTTCAACCTGCTGTCGGCCAAGACGGTCGAGGACAATGTAGCGCTGCCGCTCAAGATCGAAGGCCGCCCGAAAGCGGAGCGGCTGCGGCGCGCCGCCGAACTGCTCGACCTCGTCGGCCTGTCGGAGAAAGCGAAGGCCTATCCGGCGTCGCTGTCGGGCGGGCAGAAGCAGCGCGTCGGCATCGCCAGGGCGCTGGCCGCGCGGCCGGCGCTGCTGTTGTCGGATGAAGCCACCTCCGCGCTTGACCCGGAGACGACGCGGTCCATCCTCGCCTTACTGAGGGACATCAACCGGCAGCTTGGCCTGACCATCCTTTTGATCACCCATGAGATGGAGGTGATCCGCTCGGTCGCCGACCGCGTGGCGGTGATCGACGCCGGGCGCTTCGTCGAGCAAGGCCCGGTCTGGTCGGTGTTTGCCGAGCCGCGGTCGCAGATCACGAAAAGTCTCCTTGGTGCCATCCGGCCGCAACTGCCGGCCGAGCTCTTGGCCCGGCTGCTACCCGCGACCGGCGCGGAGACGATGCTGCGCGTGGATGTGGCCGGGGAGGCCGCGCAAAGCCCGCTCTTGTCCGATCTCGCGACGCTCGTGCCTGGCACGTTCCGCCTCGTCCATGGCGGCATCGACCATGTCCAGCAGCAGCCGGTGGGCACACTGTTCCTGTCTGTCCCCGGCAGCGATGCAAGCCATCTCGCGCGAGTGATCGCATTCCTGAAATCGCGCCAGGCGCGGGTGGAGGTGCTTGGCCATGTCGCCGATCCTGTTTGAGCTTCTGCTGCGGTCGATCTGGGAGACGGTGCTGATGACGGCCGCTTCCGGCCTCATCTCGCTGGTTTTCGGTCTGCCGCTTGGTCTCGCCTTGATCGCCACCGAACGCGGCGGCATCGCCGAAAGCCTGTGGGTCAACCGCGTGCTCGGCGCCGTCATCAACGGCTTCCGGTCGGTGCCGTTCATCATCCTTTTGGTAGCTCTGATCCCGGTGACGCGGGTGATCGTCGGGACCTCGATCGGCACCTGGGCGGCGATCGTGCCGCTGTCGATCGCCGCCACGCCCTATTATGCCCGGATCGCGGAAGTGTCGCTGCGCGAGGTCGACCATGGCCTGATCGAGGCGGCGCGCGCCATGGGCGGCAACCGCTGGACGATCATCCGCGAGGTGCTGGTGCCGGAAGCGCTGCCAGGTATCGTCGCGGGCTTCACCGTGACGCTGGTGACGCTGGTCGGCGCCTCCGCCATGGCCGGCGCGATCGGCGCCGGCGGCCTCGGAGACCTCGCCATCCGCTACGGCTACCAGCGGTTCGAGACGTCAGTGATGATCGCGGTGGTGATTGTGCTGATCATCCTGGTCTGCGGCATCCAGTGGGCCGGCGACCGGCTGGTGGCGCGGCTGGATCGAAGATGATGGTCTGCCGGTTGAACATTCGAATCGGCTGAGGCCGGCGAGTTCATGCCGCGCCGAACAAATCCCTGGCCTGTTCGGCCGTATAATAGCCAAGCCTGACGTCACGCGCGACCAGTTCCGGATCGCGCTCCAGCGGATCGCCATAGCCGCCACCGCCCGGCGTGCCGACGCGCACGCGGTCACCGGCCATGAGCGGGATGTCCTGCTCCTTGGAGAGGTGCGGCGGCACATGCTCTTCGCCATTGCGGAAGACCGTGACGGTGTTGACCGCGCCGTCCTTGCCGCCGAGCGCGCCCTGCGGGCCGAAGCGGCCATGGTCCATGACAAAGGAGGCGCGGGCTTCTCCGCGCAGGATCTCGACCTCGTAGGCAAGGCCAAAGCCGCCGCGGTGTTTGCCGGCGCCGCCCGAGCCCTCGCGCAACGCATAGTGACGGTAAAGCACCGGAAAGGCCTGCTCCATGATCTCGACCGGCGGCGACTTGGAAATGCCGATGGTCGAGCAGCCATTGCTCAGCCCGTCATGGCCGGCATTGCCGCCATAGCCGCCGCCGGAGATCTGGTACATGACATAGTCGCGGCCGCGCGCCGGATCGTTGCCGCCGAGCGCAAAATTGCCGCTGGAGCCGGCGGGCGCCGCCGTCACCTTGTCCGGCAGCGCCTGCACCATGGCCGCGAACACCGCCTCGGCGATGCGCTGCGACACTTCCGCGGCGCAGCCCGAGACCGGCCTCGGATACCTGGCGTCGAGGAAAGTGCCCTCCGGTCGCTTGACCTCGAGCGGCTCGAAGGCGCCGGCGCTGATCGGCACATCGGGGAAGATATGGCGCATGGCGAGATAAACCGAGGACAAGGTGGTCGCCAGCACGCTGTTCATCGGCCCCGCGCAGGGTTTTGACGAGCCGGCGAAATCGAAAGTCAGGGTGTCGCCCTTCTTCTCGACGGCGAGCGCGATGGTCAGCGGCTCGTTGACCACGCCGTCGGAATCGACGAAGGCCTTTGAGCGGTAGCTCCCGTCGGGAATGGCCGCTATGTTGGCCCGCATCTGCTCGGCGGCGCGGCGGCGCAGTTCTGCGATCGCCTCGACAACAGGTTCGTCTCCGTAACGATCCAGAATTCCATTGAGCCGATCCTGGCCGATCAGCAGTGCGGCAGCCTGCGCCCTGATGTCGCCGATGCGCTGGTCGGCGACGCGGATGTTCGAACAGATGATGGCGTAGATCTCCGGGTCAAGTACGCCTTTCTTGAACAGTTTGACCGGCGGCAGCCGCAAGCCTTCCTGCTCGACCGCCGTCGCCGAAGCCGAGAAGCCGCCGGGCACCGAGCCGCCAATGTCGGGCCAATGGCCGGTGTTCGACAGCCAGCAGAAAATCTTCCCGTCCCGGTAGGCTGGCATGACGAAGCGCACGTCCATCAGATGCGTGCCGCCGAGATACGGGTCGTTGACGATGTAGATATCGCCCGGCTCCGGGGCCAGGCAGCGGCCGTCGGCGATCATCTCGATCACCGTCCTGGTCGAATATTGCATGACGCCGACGAATACCGGCAGGCCCTGGCTGCCTTGCGCGATCAGCGAGCCGTCGACGGCCGAATAGATGCCGTCGGAGCGGTCGTTGGCCTCGGCGATGACAGGTGAGAAGGCGGCGCGGGAAAAGGTCAGGTCCATCTCATCGCAGACCTGCTGCAGGGCTGCCTGGAGGACCGAGAGCGTGATGGCGTCGAGCTTTTGCATCTCAGGCCTCGCCGATGTCGATGATGATGTTGCCGTCGGCGTCCGAGCGGGCGCGGTCGCCGGGTTCGAGCACCGTGGTAGCGTCCATCTGTTCGAGGATCGCGGGCCCTTCGATGATCACATCGAGCGGCAGTTCTTCGCGTGCGTATACGGGCGTGTCATGCCAGCGCCCGCTGTACCAGACCGGCCGGATCTCGCGCCGGGCCTCGTCGAGCGTCTTTGCCCGCCCGGCGGGGTCGATCAGCCGCGACAGATCGATCGCCGGCCTGACACCCGTCACCGAGGTGTTCAAGTTGACCAGATTGGCGCGGATTTCCGGCAGCTCGACCTTGAAGCGCGCGAAATAGGCCTTTTCGAACAGCGCCTGCAGCTGCTGCCGGGTCACCGACGAGGACGGCAGCGGCACGTTGATGATGTGGGTCTGGCCGACGAACTGCATGTCGGCGGAATGGGTGACGCGGATGACCTCCGGTTTCACGGCCTCCTTGGCGATCAGCTCCTCGCCTTCGTTTCGATGCCGTTCCAATACCTGATGGAGGCGGCTTTCATCAAAAACGCCTACCGGCTGGTTGATGGTGTTGACGAAATCGTGGCGCAGGTCCGCGACAACGCAGCCGAGCGCGTTGGTGATGCCCGGCCGGGCCGGCACCAGCACCCGGGGCAGTCCGAGTTCGCGTGCCAAAGCGGTGGCGTGCAGCGGGCCGGCGCCGCCGAAGGCGAACAGCGCGAAATCGCGCGGATCATGGCCGCGCGACACCGACACCATGCGGATGGCGCCGGCCATCTTCATGTTGCCGAGCCTGAGCACCGCGCCGGCTGCTTCGACGCCGGACAGGCCGGTCGCCTTGCCGATCCTGTCGGCAAAAATGCCGGTGACGCGCTCTGATGTGACCGGATTGTCGACGGCAAGCAGCTTCTTCGGCGCCAGCCGGCCGAGCACCAGATTGGCGTCGGTGATGGTCGGCTCCAGGCCGCCGCGGCCGTAGCAGATCGGGCCGGGGTTGGCGCCGGCACTTTCCGGGCCGATCTGGATCAGGCCGGCCGCGTCGACGCGCGCGATCGAGCCGCCGCCGGCCCCGACCGTGTGCACCGCCACCATCGGCACATGGATGGGCATGGCGTATTCGATCTCGATCTCGTTCGAAACCGCCGGTTCGGCGTTGCGGATCAGCGCCACGTCGGTCGAGGTGCCACCCATGTCGTAGGTGACGAGGTTTTCGAAGCCGGCGCGCTTGCCCGTATAGGCGGCGGCGATGACGCCCGAGGCCGGGCCGGACATCACGGTCTTGGCCGATTCACGTGTGACGAAGCGGGCCGATATCATGCCGCCATTGCCGTTCATGATCAGGAAATCGCGGGCATAGCCTTTGCCGGCAAGTTCCTTGCGCAGCCGCTCGATATAACGCTCAAGGATCGGCTGCACCGAAGCGTTGACCGAGGCGGTGACGCCGCGCTCGAACTCGCGCGCTTCCGACAGCAGCGCATGACCCGTGGTGATGTAGCCGTTCGGCCAGAGTTCGGCGGCGATCTCGGCGGCGCGCCGCTCGTGCGAAGGGTTGGCGTAGGAATGCAGGAAATGGATGACGAGGGATTCGCAGCCGGCATCGATCAGAGTTTTCACCGCCTCGCGCATTTCGGCCTCGTCGAGCGGCGTGCGGATGGCGCCCGTCGCTTCGACGCGCTCCGACACTTCGAGCCTGAGATTGCGCGGGATGATCGGCACGAAGGTGCCGGTCATGCCGTAGGCCTGCGGCCGCGTGCGCCGGCCGAGCTCGATCACATCGCGGAAGCCGCGCGTGGTGATCATGCCGGTCCTCGCCAGCCGGCGCTCCAGCACCGCGTTGGTCGTGGTGGTCGTGCCGTGCACGATGAGATCGATGCCGTCGATGGGAAAACCCGTGCCGCCAAGCGCCGACACGACGCCGAAAGCCTGGTTGTCGACCGTGGTCGGCGTCTTTGCGATATGCACCTTGCCACTGTGCCTGCCGTCGATCAGAAGCAGGTCGGTGAAGGTTCCGCCGACATCGATGCCGGCGACGACACTGCCCAGGGAATCCGGCTGCTGCACCGAAAAATTCTCTTTCATTGTCGAAACCCGAAATGCTGAGACTACGGATATGTCACAGTTTGGAAAGGTGTTTTACGGCGGCATCTTGACGCAAATATCGTTTGTATACTAATAAATTCCGGACACAAGAGCTTACCGCTTTGGAGTGTGCGAGCAGCATGCCGGGACCTGAACGGTTCGGGCGCGCAGGAATAAAGTTTGGCGCCCGCGTCCGTGAGTTGGGCCAGAAGGTTGGATTTGATGAACACCACATCCGCGTTCAACACCGCCGGCGCCCGCCCGCTGCAATTTCCGATTCCGGCCAATGTCTATGCCGAAACCGTGGTCTCGGTGAAGCACTACACCGACCGGTTGTTCTCGTTCCGCATCACCCGTCCGCAGTCGCTGCGCTTCCGTTCCGGCGAATTCGTCATGATCGGCCTGCCCAATGCCGAGAAGCCGGTGTTCCGCGCCTATTCCGTGGCAAGCCCGGCCTGGGACGAAGAGCTGGAATTCTTTTCCATCAAGGTGCCGGACGGCCCGCTGACCTCGGAGCTGCAGAAGATCCAGGTCGGCGACACCGTCATCATGCGCCAGAAGTCGACCGGCACGCTGGTGGTCGACGCGCTGACGCCGGCGAAGCGACTGTTCATGATCTCCACCGGCACCGGCATCGCGCCCTTCGCCAGCCTGCTGCGCGACCCTGACACTTATGAAAAATTCGAACAGCTGATCCTGACCCACACCTGCCGCGACAATGCCGAGCTGACCTATGGCCAGGAACTGGTGGCGGCGCTCGAAAGCGACCCGCTGATCGGCGAACTGACCGGCGGCCGTGTTACGCTTTACAACTCCACCACCCGCGAGGAGTCGGCGCGCATGGGTCGCATCACCGCGCTCATCGGCTCCGGCAAATTCTACGCCGACCTCGGCATAGAGAAGCTCAATCCCGAGACCGACCGCATCATGATCTGCGGCTCGATGCATATGCTCAAGGATGTCAAGGAAATGGCCGAGAGCCTCGGTTTCCAGGAAGGCTCGCTCAGCCATCCCTCGACTTTTGTCGTCGAGCGCGCCTTCGTCGGCTGAGGCCTGCTCTCCCCAACGATCGAGCTTTTGACCTTCTGGTCAAAAATTAGCTGCTTTCGCGGCCTTTTTCCGCTATCCCTCGCTTGAGGACTCGTGAAGCGCGGCTTCGCGAGCTATCTTCGTGCGTGTCGCCCCAAAGTGCCCAACGGTTTTGGGAAGACGACATGCACCAAGACATAAGCGCAGTCGCTGAGTGAAAGGGCAGGAGATGAGCAGCACAATCCGCGAGGCCGAGGCCAAGGTGATGCCGCTGCCGGCGCGCGCCGCCGCCAACACGCCCGTGCCGCTGGACCACCGCATCGCGCGCAACCCGGGCATGAAGCTCGACCTCGGCTTCCTGGAATCGGTGCGCAGCGTCAATCGCTCGGCGCTGGAACGGCGCGTCGCCAGCCTGACCAAGCGGCGCTCGATCAAGGCCGACAACCAGGCGGCCTGGCTGCTGCGGGCGATAGCCTGCATGGACCTGACGACGCTGAACTCCAACGACACGGAAGAGCGCGTGCGCCGGCTTTGCGCCAAGGCGATCAACCCGCTGCGCCGCGACATCGCCGAGGGCCTGGGCATTGCTGATGAAACCATCCGCCCGGCCGCCGTCTGCGTCTACCATCCCTTCGTCGCCACCGCGGTCGACGCCGTGCGCGGCACCGGCATCCATGTCGCCGCCGTCTCCACCGCCTTCCCGCATGGTCTTGCGCCGCTGTCGACCCGCCTCCAGGAGATCGAGGCCTCGGTGCGCGACGGCGCCGACGAGATCGACGTCGTCATCCCGCGCGGCCTGGTGTTCGGGGCCAAATGGCGGGAGCTCTACAACGAGATCGTCTCGATGCGCGCCGCCTGCGGCGATGCGCATCTGAAGGTCATTCTCGGCACCGGCGACCTCGCCACGCTGCGCAACGTGATGCTGGCCTCTATGGTGGCGATGATGGCGGGCGCCGATTTCGTCAAGACCTCGACCGGCAAGGAAAGCGTCAACGCCACGTTACCCGTCGGCCTTGCCATGGTGCGCGCCATCAGGGCCTATTTCGAGGAGACCGGCTATCTCATCGGCTTCAAGCCGGCCGGCGGCATTTCCACCGCCAAGGTGTCGCTCGACTGGCTGGTGCTGATGAAGGAAGAACTCGGCCGGCCATGGCTGGAACCGGAGCTGTTCCGCTTCGGCGCCTCGAGCCTGCTGACAGACATCGAGCGGCAGCTCGAGCATCACCTGACCGGGCACTATTCGGCCAATCATCGCCACGCGATGGCTTGAGCCAATCTCCCCCTTGTGGGGGAGATGTCCGGCAGGACAGAGGGGGGCGCGACAGAGCGCCTGCCGAGGCAATTATCTGGAGGGCCCCATGAATATCCTCGAACGCTATCACGCCATGGATTACGGCCCGGCGCCGGAAGCCCGCAACGAGGCCGACGCCTGGCTTGCCGCGCGCGATTTTTCCAAGGCATTGTTCTTCGACGGCACCTGGAAGGCGGCTGGCGGCGGCAAGACCTTCGAGACCAGCGAGCCTTCATCCGGCAAGTTGCTGGCCAAGGTCTCGGATGCCGGCGCCGCCGACATCGACGCGGCGGTCGCGGCGGCCACCAAAGCGCTGCCGAAATGGTCGGCATCCTCGGGCTATACCAGGGCCAAAGTGCTCTACGCCATCGGCCGCGCCATGCAGCGCCACCAGCGCCTGTTCGCGGTGCTTGAGACAATCGACAATGGCAAGCCGATCCGCGAAAGCCGCGACATCGATGTGCCATTGGCGATCCGCCACTTCATCCATCACGCCGGCTGGGCGCAGGCGCTGGACAAGGATTTCCCCGGCTACAAGGGCGTCGGCGTCGTCGGCCAGATCATCCCTTGGAACTTTCCGCTGCTGATGCTGGCCTGGAAGATCGCGCCCGCGCTTGCCGCAGGCTGCACGGTGGTGCTGAAGCCAGCCGAGTTCACGCCGCTGACAGCAATCCTGTTCGCCGAAATCTGCGAACGCGCCGGCGTGCCGAAAGGCGTCGTCAACATCGTGCAGGGCGGCCCGGAAGCGGGCGCGGCCATCGTCAACCATCCCGGTATCCAGAAGATCGCCTTCACCGGTTCTTCCGAAGTCGGCAAGATCATCCGCAAGGCTACCGCCGGCTCGGGCAAGAAGCTGTCGCTGGAGCTTGGCGGCAAGTCGGCCTTCATCGTGTTCGAGGATGCCGATCTCGACAGCGCCGTCGAAGGTCTGGTCGACGGCATCTGGTTCAACCAGGGACAGGTCTGCTGCGCCGGTTCGCGGCTGCTGGTGCAGGAAGGCATCGCCGAGGCCTTCATCGCCAAGGTCAAGGTCAGGATGAGCCGGCTGCGCGTCGGCAGCCCACTGGACAAGAACACCGATATCGGCCCGCTGGTCGATCTGACGCAGCTCGATCGCGTCAAGCGCCTGCTCGCCGAGGGCGCAAAACAGGGGGCGGTCTGCTGGCAGCCGGATGCGGCGCTGCCTTCATCCGGCTATTACCATCTGCCGACCCTCGCTACCGGCGTTTCGCCGGCCAATATTCTCACTCAGGAAGAAGTGTTCGGCCCCGTTCTGGCGACCATGACGTTCCGCAACACCGAGGAAGCGATCGAGCTCGCCAACAACACCCGCTATGGCCTTGCCGCTTCGGTGTGGAGCGAAAACGTCAATCTTGCCTTGCACGTCGCGCCGCAATTGAAAGCGGGTGTCGTCTGGGTCAACGGCACCAACATGTTCGACGCCGCCTGCGGCTTTGGCGGCTACCGCGAGAGCGGTTTCGGCCGCGAGGGCGGGCGCGAAGGCATGTTCGAATATCTCACGGCAAAGCTGCCGCTTGGCCCGGTCATCAAGCCGGCGGCAGCCTCGACACAACCGGTCGAGCAGGCGGACGGCACGGCCATCGACCGCACGGCAAAACTGTTCATCCGCGGCAAGCAAGTCCGGCCGGACGGCAACTACTCGCTGGCGGTTGTCACCGCCAAGGGCAAGCTTGCCGGCGAAGTCGGCTTGGGCAACCGCAAGGATATACGCGATGCCGTCTCCGCGGCGCGGGCCTGCAAGAGCTGGCCGGAAGCGACCGCCTACAACCGCTCACAGGTGCTCTACTATCTGGCGGAAAACCTCTCCGGCCGGGCGGAGGAGTTCGCCGCCCGTCTCGTCCAGCTCACGGGCGCGACCGCCAAGGCGGCACGCGAGGAGGTCGACCAGTCAATCCAGCGCTTGTTCCTCTATGCCGGACTAGCCGACAAGTTCGAGGGCCGCGTGCACCAGCCGCCGGCACGGGCCGTGACGCTGGCATTGCATGAGCCGGTTGGCGTCGTCGGCATCGTCGCGCCCGACAATCAGCCGCTGCTCGGGTTCATCTCACTGGTCGCGCCGGCGCTGGCGATGGGCAACACGGTGGTCGCGGTGCCTTCGGAGCGCCATCCGCTGCTCGCCACCGATCTCTATCAGGTCCTCGAATATTCCGACGTTCCGGCCGGCGCCATCAACATCGTCACCGGCCGCACTGCGGAGCTTGCCGGCGTGCTGGCCAAGCATGACGATGTCGACGGGCTCTGGCTGTTCGCCGATGCCGAGACATGCGCCAAGGCGGAGGCCGAGTCCGTCGGCAACCTCAAACGTATATGGAGCGGCAATGGCCGTAGCCTCGACTGGGCCTCGGAAGAAGCCGCTGGCGATGCTTTGCTGCGCCGCGCCGTCGAGGTGAAGAATGTCTGGGTGCCCTACGGCGACTAAGCCGCCGTTGAGACGGACCGGGCAACGGCAGCAACAAGCTCGAGGATGGCCGGCCCGCCTGGGCCGATTCCGGCGCTGCCGGCCTGCTGTCACAATGGAGATCCGGTTCGGGCTTGACGCTAGGACTTATGTTCTTTAACGAGAAAAAACATCTTTATCTGTGAACTGACAGAGCAGGCCACATCATGGCCTGTGACTGGCACATGACGCCTTCGCAGGCCGCCGATAAAGGCAGTTAACCCAGGAGGAGAACAGCATGGCGGATCTGGCAGGCAAGGTCGTCGTCATCACGGCAGCGGGGCAAGGCATCGGCAAGGCAAGCGCGCTGGCCTTCGCCAAGGCAGGTGCCGTGGTCCACGCCACCGACATCAACGAGACGCTGCTGGCGGAACTCGCCAAGACGGCGGGAATCAAGACCTGCAAGGTCGACGTGCTCAATGACGAGGCGGTCAACACCGCCTTCGCCGGCATCGGCCGCGTCGACGTGCTGTTCAACTGCGCCGGTTTCGTCCACTCCGGCTCGATCCTGGAGATGAAGGACAGCGATCTCGATTTCGCTCTCAACCTCAACGTCCGAGCCATGATCCGCACCATCCGCGCCGTGCTGCCCGGCATGCTGGAGCGCGGCGACGGGTCGATCATCAATATGGCCTCGCTGGCGAGCTCGCAGAAGGGCGTGCCGAACCGTTTCGCCTATGGCGTCACCAAGGCTGCGGTGATCGGCCTGACCAAGGCAATCGCAGCCGATTATGTCGGCAAGGGCATACGCTGCAACGCCATCTGCCCCGGTACGGTCGAAAGCCCGTCGCTGCAGGATCGCATGCATGCGCAGGGTGATTATGAAGCGGCTCGCGCCGCCTTCATCGCGCGCCAGCCGATGGGCCGGCTCGGCATGCCGGAGGAAATCGCCGATCTGGCCGTCTACCTGGCCGGCGCCACCTACACATCCGGGCAGGCCTACAACATCGATGGTGGCTGGTCGATCTGACCGGATCGAGGAGTCTGAAAATCCCGCTCACCGGCTATCACGATAGGATCTCCGCGCTTGCCCTGTATCAGGCCGATGGTACGGTCCGCCGGCTTCCTCAAAAGAGCCATTCGTTTCGGTGAAGAGTTTGCAAAAGGCCGCGAGGCCGCAACCAGGAGAAGGGTTTAAATGAAACTGCTGCGCTATGGCGAGGTGGGGAGCGAACGTCCCGGCCTGCTCGATGCGGATGGAACGATCCGCGATCTCTCCGCCCATGTCGCCGACATTGCCGGCACCACGCTTCATCCGGCCTCGCTGGAGATGCTGTCCAAGCTCGACGCGAAGTCGCTGCCGGTGGTTTCCGGCAAGCCACGGCTCGGCGCCTGCGTTGCCGGCACCGGCAAGTTCATCTGCATCGGCCTCAACTATTCCGATCACGCCGCCGAGACCGGGGCCACCGTGCCGCCGGAGCCGATCATCTTCATGAAGGCCAGCTCGGCCATCGTCGGACCGGACGATGACGTGCTGATCCCGCGCGGCTCGGAGAAGACCGACTGGGAGGTCGAGCTCGGCGTGGTCATCGGCAAAACGGCAAAATATGTCAGCCAGGCCGATGCGCTCGATTATGTCGCCGGCTACTGCGTCGCGCACGATGTCTCCGAGCGCGCCTTCCAGGCCGAGCGCCAGGGCCAGTGGACCAAGGGCAAGAGCTGCGACACGTTCGGCCCGACCGGCCCGTGGCTGGTGACCAAGGACGAAGTAGCAGACCCGCAGAACCTGAAGATGTGGCTGACCGTCAACGGCAAGACCATGCAGAACGGCTCGACCAAGACCATGGTCTACGGTGTCGCCTATCTCGTGTCCTATCTCAGCCAGTTCATGTCGCTGCATCCGGGTGACATAATTTCGACAGGCACGCCGCCCGGTGTCGGCTTGGGCATGAAGCCGCCGGTGTTCCTGAAGGCTGGCGACGTGGTGGAGCTGGGCATCGAAGGGCTCGGCCAGCAGAAGCAGACGTTCAAGGCGGACGAGTAGTACCGGCTTTCTTCCTTCTCCCCTTGTGGGAGAAGGAAGACCAGTCGCCAGCTTACTTCAGCACCTTCCCGTCCGCCCCAAACCGGTAGGTCCTCGCCGGATCCGGCGTCGCGTAGAGCGTCGCGCCGGGCTCGGCGTCATAAACACCGAAAATGCGCACGGTGATCAGCCCGGCTTTTTCGCAGTCGAGGTAGAGATTGGTGTCGGCGCCGAGGTGCTCGGCATGCACGACGGTGCCTTTCCAGGCGCCGGATTTCGGGTCAACGGTCAGATGCTCGGGCCGCACGCCGATGGTTTTGGCGGTTTCGCCGAGGCGAGCGCCGTCGATGAAGTTCATCTTCGGCGAGCCGATGAAGCCGGCCACGAACTCGTTTGCCGGCGCATTGTAGAGCTCCATCGGTCCGCCGATCTGCTCGATTTTTCCGGCATTCAGCACCACGATCTTGTCCGCCAGCGTCATCGCCTCGACCTGGTCGTGGGTGACGTAGATCATCGTCGCCTTGAGGCGGCGATGCAGCTGCGCGATTTCCAGCCGCGTGTTGACGCGCAGTGCCGCGTCGAGATTGGACAAAGGCTCGTCGAACAGGAAAAGCTTTGGCTCGCGCACCACGGCGCGGCCGATGGCGACGCGCTGGCGCTGGCCGCCGGAGAGTTCGGCGGGACGCCTTTCCAGATAGGGCTCAAGCGACAGCATGGACGAGGCGATGCCGATGCGCCGATCGATCTCGGCCGCCGGCGTGCCGGCCTGCTTGAGGCCGAGGCCCATATTGTTCTTGACCGTCAGGTGCGGATAGAGCGCATAGGTCTGGAACACCATGGCGATGCCGCGCTTGGCCGGCGGCGTGGCCGAGACATCCGCGCCATCGATGACCACCCGGCCCGAGGTCGAATCCTCCAGCCCCGCGATCACCCTCAGCAAAGTCGACTTGCCGCAGCCCGACGGGCCGACGAAGACGACGAATTCGCCATCCGTCACTTCGAGGTCGATGCCCTTCAGCACCTCGACCGGGCCGAAGGCCTTTTTGACATTCTCGATCTTCAGCGAGCCCACGGCAGTCCTCCAAATTGATGAGTGGGCGCCAGGGCACCCCCCTCTGGCCTGCCGGCCATCTCCCCCTCAAGGGGGGAGATTGGCAGCTTCAACCAAGGTACTCTTCTTGCAATGTCGGTGATTGGCGAAGATGGACGGGACAGATGATCTCCCCCCTTGAGAGGGAGATGTCCGGCAGGCCAGAGGGGAGTGCCGTAGCGCGCAGCCCCTGATGAGATATCACCCTTCAAAGCCGCACCGCCTTCCCGCTGCGCACGCTCTCGTCGGCGGCAAGGCAGACGGCGAGCGATTTCACTGCGTCCTCCATATGGCGGGTGAGATCGATATCCTCGCGGATCGCCTTGAGGACAAAAGCTTGTTCGAGATCGCAGAGATCCTGGTGGCCGGGTTCGCCTTCCATCGACAGCATCTCGTCCGGCTTGGCGAACTTGCCATCCGCGCCGGTCTCGGCACTGTGCAGGCGGATGGTCGACGTCTTGGTGTGAGTGTCGATGTCGTCGGACTTAACGCCCTCCTTCATGACGATCGACACGCAGCCCTTCGGCGAGATGACATCTTTGACGAAGAAAGCGGTTTCCGAAATCATCGGACCCCAGCCGGCCTCGTACCAGCCGACCGAGCCGTCATCAAACAGCACCTGGAGGTGGCCGTAATTGTACATCGTGGGCGCGACCTCGTCGGTCAGCCGCACGCCCATGCCGCGCACCTCGACCGGTCTGGCGTCGGTGATCTGCAGCATGACGTCGAGATAATGCACGCCGCAGTCGACGATCGGCGAGGTCGTGCGCATCAATTGCTTGTGCGTCTCCCAGGTATGGCCGGAGGACTGCTGGTTGAGGTTCATGCGGAAGACATAAGGGCCGCCGAGCTTGCGCGCCTCGGCGATCAGCCTGATCCAGGACGGATGGTGGCGCAGTATATAGCCGATCACCAGTTTCCTGCCATTGGCCTTGGCGGCCGCGACGACGCGCCTGGCGTCGGCGACCGTCGTTGCCAGGGGCTTTTCGACGAAGACATGGCAGCCGGCCTCGAACGCCCTCACCGCATAGTCGGCGTGGCTGTCGGAATAGGTGGCGATGCAGGCGACATCGGGCTTTTCGTCGCGCAGCGCATCGTCGAAGGAGCGCCTGATGCCATAGCCGGACAATCGTTCCGGCAGCGGCACGTCGGAACGGTTGATCAGCGCCGCGATCTGAAAACCCGGATTGGTGTGATAGGCCAGCGCATGGCTGCGGCCCATATTGCCGAGGCCGGCGACGACGACGCGAAGGGGCGATTCAGAGTTCACCGAGTTGCTCCAGATATTGCAGTTGTTCTTGAGAGGGTGAGGGCTCTGACAGATATTTGTCGGTCTCCGCTCACTTGACGGCTCCTGACGTGATGCCTCGGATCAGCTGCCGCGAGAAGATGACGTAGAGGATCAGCACCGGCATGATCGCCAGCGAGAGCGCGGCCAGGATGGCGTTCCAGTTGGTGACGAACTGGCCAAGGAAGAGCTGCGCGCCGAGCGTCACCGTCTTGGTCTCTTCCGACGGCGCCAGGATCAGCGGGAACCACAGATCGTTCCAGATCGGGATCATGGTGAAGACGGCGACCGTCGCCATCGATGGCCGCACCAGCGGCAGCACCAGCCGGAAGAAGATGGTGTATTCCGACAGGCCGTCGATGCGGCCGGCGTTCTTCAGGTCGTCGGACACCTGTTTCATGAATTCCGAAAGGATGAAGACGGCCAGCGGCAGGCCTTGCGCGGTGTAGACCAGGATCAGCGCCGTCAGCGTGTTGACCAGCCCGCTCGCCACCATCAATTGCAGGATGGCGACGGTGGCCAGCCGGATCGGGATCATGATGCCCAGCGCCAGATAGAGGCCCATCAGCGTATTGCCGCGAAAGCGGTATTCCGACAGCGCAAAGGCAGCCATGGCGCCGAACAGCAACACGAAGAACAGCGAGGCGACGGTGACGACGAGGCTGTTCTGGAAGTAGTGGATGAAGTCGCCCTGGCCGATCACCGTGGTGTAGCCGATCAGGTCGAAGGTCTTTGGCGTCGGCGGCGTCAAAGGCGCGCCGAAAATGCCGGCGCGGGATTTGAACGAATTCATGATGACAAGGATCACCGGGAACAGCGCGATCGCCGTGTAGGTCAACAGGACCGCATGGGCGCCGATGGCGCGGGGCAGCGAACGGGTGGCAGTGCTCATCTCTCGCCCCTCAGAACTGGTAGCGACGCAGGCGCGTCTGGATGAGGAAGAGGTAGACGCAGACACCGCCGAGGATGATCAGGAACATGATCGTGGCGATGGTGGCGCCCATATTGGGATCGCCGACCTGCAGCTGGAAGCCGAAGAAGGCGCGATAGAGGAAGGTGCCGAGAATGTCGGTCGAATAGTTCGGCCCGGCGAGCGCGCCCTGCGCGGTGTAGATCAGGTCGAAGGCGTTGAAATTGCCGACGAAGGTGAGGATCGAGATGATGCCGATCGAGGGCAGGATCAGCGGCAGCTTGATCTTCCAGAACTGCGACAGGCCGGTGATGCCATCGCATTCGGCCGCCTCGATCACCTCGTCGGGGATCGACAGCAGCGCGGCGTAGATCAGCATCATCGGAATGCCGACGAACTGCCACACAGAGACCAGGCTAAGCGCGGTCAGCGCGTACTGCTCCTTGCCGAGCCACGGCGTGAACAGGCTTTTGAGGCCGACCATGTCCATCATATGCGGCGCCACGCCCCACAGCGGCGACAGGATCAGCTTCCAGGCGAAGCCGACGATGACGAAGGACAGGATGGTCGGCACGAAGATCGCCGTGCGGTAGAAGGCCGAAAAGCGCAGCCTGGGGCTGGACAGAAGTGCGGCCAGCAGCACGCCGATCGGGTTCTGCACCAGCATGTGGATGATGAAGAACCAGACATTGTTGCGCAGCGCATTCCAGAAATTCACCGACCAGTTGGGATCGCCGAACAGAGTGCGGAAATTGTCCAGGCCGACGAAGACCTGGGATTGCTCGATGTTGCGGAACAGCGACAGCTGCAAAGTGCCGGCGAGCGGCAGGATCATGATCGCCGTGTAGACGAGCACGGCCGGCGCCAGAAAGACGGCGATATGCCAGCGGAACGGTCGTTTCGGTCGTGTTTGTGCGGCCATGAGTTCGGTCCCCGCCGATCAAGGTCTGGGTAACATGCTTCCGACGTCAGCGCTGCCCCTCACCCTCTCCCCGTCACTATCCGGGGAGAAGGTGCCGGCAGGCGGATGAGGGGCGGCGCCGTCGTTCGCAGTCGATGCTATCGAAAAGCAGGGGCGGCCACTTGGACCGGCCCTGCCCGTCGCCTGGCGCTTACTTCGCCGGCTTGTACCAGCTGTCGAGGCCGTCCTGCAGCTTCTTGGCAGCGGCTTCCGGCGTATCGGTGCCGTTGATGACATTGGCCGATTCGACCCAGGTCTCGTTCTCGAGGTTCGGCGTGCCGCGCGACAGGATCTGGTAGGTCGAGCGGATCGTCGACTTGCACTTGCCGCGCCAGGAGACGAACTCCTGCGCCAGCGGGTCTTCCATCTTCACCGGCGAGGAGTTCAGGCTGAAGAAGCCCGGCAGCGCGTTGGCGTAGATGGTGGCGAAATCCGGCGAGGCCACCCAGGACAGGAAGGTCTTGGCCGCGTCCGCATGCTTGGAGCCCGCGTTCAGGCCCATGCCGATGTCGGTATGGTCGGAGATGTAGCAGGTATCGCCCGCCTTCTCGACCGGCGGCGGGAAGGCGCCCATCTTGAACTGGGCCTGGGTGTTGAACAGGCCGATTTCCCACGAGCCGGCCGGGTAGATGGCGGCGCGGCCGAGCGTGAACAGGTTCTGGCTGTCCGGATAGGTCTGCGCCTCGAAACCGTCACCGAGATAGGGCTTCCACTTGGCCAGTTCCTCATAGGGCGCCACCCAGTCCTTGTCGGTCAGCTTCTGCTCGCCCTTGATGAGGGCCGCACGGCCTTCCTCGCCCTTCCAGTAGTTGGGGCCGATGTTCTGGTAGCCCATGGTCGCGGCTTCCCAGAGATCCTTGGTGCCCATCGCCATCGGGATGTAGGTGCCGTCGGCCTTGATCTTGTCGAGCGCGGCGAAGAACTCGTCGCGAGTCTCCGGCACCTTGATGCCGAGCTTGTCGAAGGCGTCCTTGTTGTAGATGAAGCCATGGATGACGGACGCCATCGGCACGCAGAAGGTCGCCTTGCCGTCGTCGGTCTGCCAGGCGGACTTGGCCACCGGCGAGAAGTTGTCCATGCCCGGCAGCGAGGAGAGGTCGGCGAGATTGCCCTTCTTGAACAGCTCGAGCGACTTGTCGAACGGGCGGCAGGTGATCAGGTCGCCCGCCGAACCGGCGGCGAGCTTGGCGCCGAGAGCCGCGTCATATTCGGTCGGCGCCGAGGGCGCGAACACCACCTTGATGCCTGGGTTCTTGGCTTCAAAAGCCGGGATCAGCTTGTCCTTCCAGATGGCAAGGTCGTCGCCGCGCCAGCTTTCGATGTTGAGCGTTACGTCCTCGGCGTAAGCCACCCCGGCGGAGCCGAGAATGCTGGTGCCCAGAAGCAGTGCCGTCAGTAGTTTCGTTGTCATGCTCAGTCTCCCTGTTGACCTTTTTCAGGTTCGGTTTTGATGAGAACAGAGGCGTTGCGCCCCTTGCTCCCCTCGCAAGCCTGTTTCACCCCGATGGACACCGGGATGAAACAGGCTCTATTTCTTTGTTCGAGCATGATCTTTCCCGAAAAGCGGTCTCCACTTTTCGGGATCATGCCCCAGCGCGGAAAGGGCCGGCCGCAGCTTCTGGCCGGCCTCTTCCAGTATCTTCTGCGCCGTGTCGGCGCTGTCGGCGCCGGCGGCAAGCAGAATGGCGGTCTTGACCGCACCGCCGCTCTTTTCGAGCAGGCGGGCCGCGTCGTCGCGGCTGCCGCCGCTGATGGCCGCGACGATCCGCGCCGCGCGGTCGCGCAGCTTGCTGTTGTCGGCCACGAGATTGACCATGTAGCCGTCATGGACATGGCCGAGATGGATGGCGGCGAGCGTCGACAGCATGTTGAGGGCGATCTTCTGGGCCGTGCCGGCGCCCATGCGCGTCGAGCCGGCAATGACTTCCGGCGGCGTTTCGAGCAGGATGGCGGTTCCAGACAGACGCAGCAGAGCTGAGTCCCGGTTGTTGGCGATGCCGATGGTGGCCGCACCGCGACGGGCGGCTTCCTCGATCGCCCGCAGCGCATAGGGCGTCGTGCCACTGGCCGAGATTGCGATCAGGCAGTCGCCCTCGCCAATGCCGGCGTTGGCGACCGCCGTCGCGGCCTCCTCGGTGTCGTCTTCGGGGCCGCCGGCCAGCGTCCTGAAGGCGTCGTCGCCGCCGGCGATCAGGATGGCGATGCGGTCGCGCTGAATGCCGAAGGTGCCAGGCAGTTCCAGCGCGTCGGCAAGCGCCATCAGGCCGGAGCTGCCGGCCGCGGCGTAGGCAAGCTTGCCGCCGTTGCTCAGACAGCTCGCGATGACCCCGGCTGCCTTGGCGATGGAAGGGATGGCATCACGCACGGTCTTCGCGGCCTCGACCTGCGCGTCGGCCAGCGAAGCAAGGATGGCTTCGGGTGCCTGGATATCCAGCCCCTCGGCGTTCCTATGCAGCGCTTCGGTGCGCGTTTCGGCCATCCCAGTTCCTCCAATTCGGAAAACAATACCAAAAAAATACCACTTGTCCACACGCATTAACGAATTCGCGGTGCCGAAATCGTCGGCGCAGGCAAACGGCCAAGTTTTTCAATAAAATACCCCCTAATCTTTTTGCAGCGAAAATTAACCCTTGGCTATTGGTATTTTATTGGTATTATCGGCCCGGAGGAGAAATCACGTGAAATTCGTGCTTGGCATCGATGGCGGCGGCACCAGCTGCAGGGCGGCCCTGGCAATGGCGGACGGCACGGTCCTCGGCCGCGCCAAAAGCGGCGCCGCCAACATCCGCACCGACCTGACCGGCGCGCGATCGAACATTGTCGAGGCGGCGCGGCAAGCGTTTGTCGCCGCTGGCCAGGATCCGGACCTGATCCCGCGAACGCCGGCCATTCTCGGCCTCGCCGGCGCCAATGTCGGCACCTACCGGCAGCAGCTGGAGGCGATCCTGCCCTTCAGCACCAGCCGCGTCGAGACCGACGCCGAGATCGCGCTCGAAGGCGCCGTCGGTTCCGGTGACGGCGCCATGGCGATCCTCGGCACCGGCACCGCCTACATGGCGCGCAAGAAAGGCAAGTCGCGTGCCATCGGCGGCTGGGGCTTCCAGGTCGGCGACCAGGGCAGCGGCGCCCGCATCGGCCGCGACCTCCTCGAACAGACCCTGCTTGCTCATGACGGCGTGCGCGCGCGTTCGGCGCTGACCGACAGCATGATGGCCGTGTTTCGCGACAATCCGGAGGACGTGGTCGAATTCACCACCAATGCCAAGCCCGGCGACTTCGGCGGCTTCGCCCCCAAAGTGTTCGAACATGCCGAAAAAGGCGACGCGGTCGCCAACTGGATCCTCGACAAGGCGGTCGCCGATGTCGAGGCCTCGCTCGGCGCGCTGGAGTTGGCGGACGACGCGCCGCTCTGCCTGCTCGGCGGGCTGGCGCCGCTCTACGCGCCGCGCCTGTCGGCACGCTACCGGGCGCTGCTTCGGGAGCCGCTCGACGATGCGCTCGGCGGCGCCGTGCAGATGGCGGTCCGCCTGTTCGCGCCGAGGGGAGCGGCTCGATGAGCGACGCCGCCGACCAGATCTTCGCTACGCTCAAGCAATCCTCGCAAAGCGGTGCGCCGCTTTACCTGCAGCTCAGGAAGAGCATCGAGGATGCCGTCAACCGCGGCCTGATCGGGCCCGGCGACGCGCTGCCTTCCGAGCGCGACATCGCCATCAAGGCCGATATTTCGCGTGTCACCGTGCGCAAGGCGGTGCAGGACCTGGTCAAGGGCGGCATCCTGGTCCAGCGCCACGGCTCCGGCACCTTCGTGGCGCCGCGCATGGAGCGGGTCGAGCAGTCGCTGTCGCGACTGACCTCCTTCACCGAAGACATGGCGCGGCGCGGCATGGCGGTGCGCTCGGCCTGGCTGGACCGCGGCCTTTACGCGCCCTCGCCCGACGAGATGATGGTGCTCGGCCTTTCGTCGAACGAACTGGTGGCGCGCGTGGCGCGCCTGCGCATCGCCAACGACACGCCGCTGGCGATCGAACGCGCCTCGCTGTCGGCCAGCGTGCTGCCGGACCCCGCTGGAATTGGCTCCTCGCTCTACGCAGCCCTGGAATTGACCGGCAACAGGCCGGTGCGCGCGGTGCAGCGCATCTCGGCAGCCAATCTCGGCGACGGCGACGCGCGCCTGCTCGAAGTGCCGCCGGGCATTGCCGGCCTGCACATCGAGCGTATTTCCTATCTGGCAAGCGGCAAGGTGATCGAGTTCACCCGCTCCATCTACAGGGGCGACGCTTATGATTTCGTCGCCGAATTGCGGCTGACAGGGCCGAGCGAAGAGGGCCGACCATGACGACCGAGCCGAACAAATCGACTGAGCCGACCCATATGCGGCGCGAGATCGAGGAGATCCCGCAGGCCGTCGCCCGCCTGCTCGACGGTTCCGGCGCCGTGCTTTCCGAAGCCGGCCGCGGCATTCGCGAGCGCGATCCGCATTTCGTCGTCACCGTGGCGCGCGGCTCGTCCGACCATGCCGCTACTTTCATGAAGTACGCGGTCGAACTCACCGCTGGTCTGGCTGTGGCTTCGGTCGGCCCCTCGATCGCCTCGATCTATGGCCGCAAGCTCAGGCTCGGCGGCTCCGCGTGCCTGGCGATCTCGCAGTCGGGCAAGAGTCCCGACATCGTCGCCATGGCCGAGACCGCACGGGCAGGTGGCGCGCTGACCATCGCCGTCACCAACACCGCCGATTCACCGCTGGCGCGCGCCTCGGACCATGCGATCGACATACTGGCCGGGCCCGAGCGCAGCGTCGCGGCGACCAAGACCTTCATCAATTCCACCGTCGCCGGCCTGGCCTTGATGGCGCATTCCACCGGCGACGAAGCGCTTCTCAAGGCGCTCGCCCGCTTGCCCGAGCATTTCGGCAAGGCGATCGCCTGCGACTGGATGGGCGTGCTGGCCGAGACGATCGAGAAACAGAAATCTTTGTTCATCCTCGGCCGTGGCCCGTCTGCGGCGATGGCCAACGAGGCTGCGCTGAAGTTCAAGGAAACCTGCGGCATGCATGCCGAGGCCTACAGTGCTGCCGAAGTCATGCATGGCCCGCTGGCGCTGATCGGCCCCGATTTTCCGGTGCTGGCGCTGGCCGCGCGCGACGCGTCCGAACCGTCCGTGGCCGAAGCCGCCGACAGCCTGGCGGCCAAGGGGGCGCCGGTCTTCGTCACCTCGATGCTGGCGAACAAGGCCATACGCCTGCCGCATGTCGCCACCGGCCATCCGCTGACCGATCCGCTGACGCTGATCGTGTCCTTCTACGTGTTCGTCGAGGCGCTTGCCCGCCACCGCGGTCTCGACCCGGACACGCCGCGCAACCTTCGCAAGGTGACGGAGACCGTATGAGCGATCGTTTCGCCCTGACTGGCGCCCGTATCTTCGACGGCGACGACTGGCATGACGGTCATGCCCTCGTCGTGCGCGACGGCTTGGTCGAGGCCATCCTGCCCACCGGCGCGCTTGCTCCGGATATCCGCCGCGTCGACACCGGCGGCGGCATGCTGGCTCCGGGCTTCGTCGACATCCAGGTCAATGGCGGCGGCGGCGTCATGCTCAACGACCACCCCGATGTCGCCTCGATCGAGACCATCTGCCGGGCGCATGCGCCGTTCGGCACCACGGCGCTGCTGCCGACGCTGATCACCGATACAGCCGATATCACCGCCGGGGCGATTGCCGCCGGCGAGGCGTCGGCACTGCGGAAAGTACCGGGGTTTCTCGGGCTGCATCTGGAAGGTCCACATCTGTCGATCGCCCGCAAGGGCGCGCATGACCCGGCGCTGATCCGGTCGATGACGGACAAGGACGAGGCGATGCTGATCGCGGCGCGAGCCAAGCTCCCGGTGCTGCTCACCACGATCGCGCCCGAATCCGTCGAGGCAACCCGCGTGGTGGCCTTGGCCAAGGCCGGCATCATCGTCAGCCTCGGCCATTCCGACACCGGCTACGCCACAGCCAAAGCCTTCAGCGAGGCCGGCGCCAGCGTGGTCACGCATCTGTTCAACGCCATGAGCCAGATCGGCAACCGGGAGCCGGGACTGGCGGGCGCCGCCATCGACATCGGCGGCCTGTCCGCGGGACTGATCGCCGACGGCATCCATGTCGATCCCGCCACCATCGCAATAGCGCTCCGAGCCAAAAGGGGGCCGGGCAGGATCGTGCTGGTCACCGACGCCATGGCGACGATCGGCACCGACATGACCTCCTTCACGCTCAACGGCCGCACCATCTACCGCAGGGATGGCAGCCTGCGGCTTGCCGACGGAACGCTGGCCGGTGCGGATCTCGACATGATCTCGGCCGTGCGTTTCACCCACCGCAGCGTGGGCGTGGAGCTTTCCGAGGCCTTGCGCATGGCGTCTCTCTATCCGGCACAGACGGTCGGCCAGTCGCACCGGCTCGGGCGCTTCGCCAAGGGTACCGCCGCCGACATCGTTTCGCTTTCGGACGATCTCGACATCAAAAGTGTCTGGATCGGCGGCGACAGGGTTTTTTCGGCCGACGCCGGCGGTCAGGGGTGAAAGCCGGCCATGGCTGACGTCGATTGCGTCGTCGCCGGAGCCGGCGTCGTCGGGCTCGCCATTGCCAGGGCGCTCGCCCTGTCGGGCCGTGAGGTGCTGGTTATCGAAAAGGCCGCCTCGATCGGCACCGTCACCAGCTCGCGCAACTCGGAAGTCGTCCATGCCGGGCTCTACTACGCGCCGGGGAGCCTGAAGGCGCGGTTCTGCGTCGAAGGACGCGAACGGCTCTATGCCTATTGCCGCGAGCGCGACATCGGCCATCGACGCACCGGCAAGCTGATCGTCGCCGTCGAACCGGGCCAGTTGGCGCGGCTGAATGCAATCCGGGCCAATGCGGAACAATGCGGCGTCGACGACCTCGACTTGCTGACCGCCGCACAAGCAGAATGCCTCGAACCGGCGCTGAGCTGCGCCGGCGCGCTGGTGTCGCCGTCGACCGGCATCGTCGACAGCCAGGCACTGATGCTGTCGCTGCGCGGCGACGCGGAGGCAGCCGGTGCGTCGTTCGCCTTCCTGACCGCCGTCGCCGGGGCGGCGATCGACCCCGATGGGATTCGTATCACCACGCGCGATGCCGACGGCGAGACGTTCGCGTTGAAAGCCGGCGTTTTCGTAAACGCCGCAGGGCTCGAGGCGCAGGCGCTGGCCGGCAGCATCGAAGGGTTCCCGCCAGAGCTCGTGCCGCCGCTCTGGCTGGCGCGCGGCAACTACTTTTCGCTTTCGGGCCGCTCGCCATTCTCGCGGCTGATCTATCCAGTGCCGGTCAATGGCGGCCTGGGCGTGCATCTGACCCTCGACCTCGGCGGCAGCGCGCGCTTCGGCCCCGACGTCGAATGGATCGACCAGGCGGACTATACGGTCGATCCCGGCCGCAGCGCGGTCTTCTATGACGAGATTCGGCGCTATTGGCCGGATCTGAGGGACGGCGCCCTACTGCCGGCCTATGCCGGGATCAGGCCGAAACTGTCGGGTCCGAACCAGACGGCGGCCGACTTCGTGATACAGGGGCCGGCCGACCATGGCGCGGGCCGGATCGTCAACCTGTTCGGCATCGAGAGCCCTGGCCTGACGGCAAGCCTGGCGATCGCAGACCATGTTGCAGCGCTATTGTACCCAGGCTGAGAAGCTGCGCGTTGACGTTCAATTTGTGTCCGCCTGGAACAGAAACGCACTTTTCCTGCATTGCGCTAGCGATCCGGAAGAGCGGTCCATAGCTTCCTGGCGAATCCCCTTTTGTCGAGCTTCCATGTCTGACCGGTGACTTCGGCCTTGCCGTCACGGCATCTGTAGGAGAAGACCGTGTCATGGCCCGTCGCCACGGCCGGTACGCCATCCTCGTTCGGATTCCGCCGACAGAACTCGTCCGCTCCTGGATTGTCGCGGGTGGCATTCATCTTCACGCAAGGCAGGTTCGCACCGACGAAGCAGGCCATGACCTTGCCGTTCATGCAGCGATACTGGGCCTGTGTCCCCAGTTCGGAATCGTCGGGCGTGCCTTTTGCATCCGGAACCAGTTTCTTGAACGCTTGAACTGTCCCGTCGCGAAGCGCGGGGGAATAACCCCTGATGGTATCGTCATTGCGCACCTGGCGGCAAAACCGGTAGAGATCGTCAGCCGGTGGAGCCGCCGCGGCGCCGGCCATGGAAAGGGAAAAGAGAATCCCCAACAGCATTGCCGAACGGGAAATCCCGACATTCGAAAAACGCGACGCGGTCATTGCAACCTCCTCAGAAGAATGCACACGACGTGGGGCGAAATTGCGAAACGTCCAGGCAGGAGCGACAGGACCGGGCGCAACCGTGCAACTAGGATGTATAGAGATCTTTGTAGCTATCGCGCAAAAGATTCTTCTGCACCTTGCCCATCGTATTGCGCGGCAGTTCGTCGACGAAGATCACCCGCTTCGGGTGTTTGTATTTTGCCACCCTCCCGGCGATGGCGCCGAGGATCTCGGCGGCCGTGATGGCCGAGGCCGGCGCGCGAACCACGACAGCGGTGACACCTTCGCCGAAATCGGGATGGGCAACGCCGATGACGGCGCTTTCCAGGACGCCGTCAAGCGCGTCGATCTCGCTTTCGAGCTCCTTGGGATAGATGTTGTAGCCGCCCGAGATGATCAGGTCCTTGCCGCGGCCGACGATGTGGACATAGCCGTCGGCGTCGATCATGCCGAGATCGCCTGTGATGAAGAAGCCGTCGTCGCGGAATTCCGCTTTGGTCTTTTCCGGCATGCGCCAGTAGCCGGAGAAGACATTCGGCCCCTTGACCTCGATCATGCCGACCTCGCTTTGGGCAAGCGGCCCGCCAGTGTCGGGGTCGGCGATGCGCAACGACACGCCGGGCAAGGGAAAGCCGACGGTGCCGGCGCGGCGTTCGCCATCATAGGGGTTCGAGGTGTTCATGTTGGTCTCGGTCATGCCGTAGCGCTCGAGAATGGCGTGGCCGGTGCGCTCGCGCCAGGCCCTGTGCGTCTCGGCCAGCAGCGGCGCCGAGCCGGAAACGAACAGGCGGATGTTCCTTGCCGCCTCGCGGGTCAGCCCGTCCTGCTGCAAGAGCCGGACATAGAAGGTCGGCACGCCCATCAGCGCCGTGGCGTCCGGCAAGAGCGCGACGACGCGCCCTGCGTCGAATTTCTGCTCGAACAGCATTGAGGCGCCGGCCATCAGGATGACGTTGGTGGCGACGAACAGGCCATGGGTGTGGAAGATGGGCAGCGCGTGGACCAGCACATCGTCTGATGTGAAGCGCCAATAGTCGACCAGCACGCGCGCATTCGAGGCGAGGTTCTCGTGGCTGAGCATGGCGCCTTTCGAGCGGCCGGTCGTTCCCGACGTGTAGAGGATCGCCGCGAGATCGTCAGGACCGCGCGCCACGTCGTGGAAGTCGGGCGATTGCCGCGACGCCTGGTCCGTCAGCGATCCTTCCCCCTTGCCGTCGAGGGTGGCGGCAAGGGCTCCGCATTTTTGCGCCAGGGCTTCGATGTCGGCTGCCCGTGCCGGATCGCAGACGACCAGCCGGGGATCGGCGTCGCCGAAGAAATAGGCGAGTTCGGCCAGCGTATAGGCGGTGTTGAGCGGCAGGAAGACGGCGCCGGCGCGCAGGCAGGCGAGGTACAGCAACACAGCCTCCGGGCTCTTCTCGACCTGCACCGCGACGCGGTCGCCGGGCTCGACGCCAAGTTGCAAGAGCGCGTGCGCCAGTTGCGCCGAGCGCGCCAGCATGTCGCCATAGGTCAGCACGCGACCGTCATCCGTCCGCATCAACAGGCGTCCGGGCTTCGGCATCCGGGACCGGAAAATGTCGAACAGATGATTGCTCATGAGGTCTTCCTGCGTCTGGCGGAGAAAGGCATGCATCCGGACGGAGCCGGGCCTGCTTCCGGTTCGGCCGCTTTGCACGGCGCCAGACTGTTGGTGGTTCTTGCCGACCCGTCAAGCCCGCAAGGGCGGCTCCACGCGGCCGCCATGATCATGCCGTCGGGCGAAAGCGGAAGGCCTTGGCGGTGGGGCGGCAAAGGCTTGGGGCGCGATGCGGCGCTAACGTGGCGTGCGCTCGGCCCTGGCGCTGGCCGGCTCTGATGCTTCGACCTGCTTGAAGCGCTCCATGCACATTGCTGCCGTCAGGCGATAGTGGTTGAGCAGGGCTTCGACCGCGGCGTCGGCATTACCATCCAGCGCATTTTCCGCGATCAGGCGGTGCTCTGCAAAATCGTCGCGCTGGACGCCTTCCCCGTTGCTGGCCATTCGCCGGTAGCGGTAGGCGTGATCGGAAAGCTGGTCGCAAAACCCCACCAGCCATTGCGACCGGCAGGCCGAGATCAGCGCACGGTGGAAAGTGCGGTGCAGTCTCTCCCAGTCCGGATTGAGCGCCGACAGATCCGGTGGCATGAGGCGCGAGGTGCGCCCCAACCGATGCAGTGCCAGAACCAGCTGTTCTTCCCATTCGGCGGTGCGGTGGGCGATGGATTCGCGAAGCGCCAGTTCCTCGAGCCAGCAACGGGTACGCGTCAGTTCCTCGAGCTCTGCCGCGCTGACCGGCATGATGAAGAAGCCTCGCTGGTCATGCCGACCGAGAAGCCCTTCCGAGGCCAGGCGATTGAGAGCCTCACGAACCGGGGAAGCGCCTGCGCCATATTTGGAAACGACCCACTCGACCCGCAGCTTGCTCTCGGTTTCAAGGGCACCCCGCAGAAGATCGGCTCGGAGTTGATGATAGACGGTGCTGGCGAGCGTACTTTTCGAGCCTGTCCCGTCGTCGTTCAGATTGGCAGCTGCGTATGTCAAAATCGGCTCCTTGTCCCCAATTCCGGTCCTGGGCAATTCGAGTCCGAGAAACAGTTCCCTTTCCGTACACGTACCCTACCGCGCGCGCCTCGACGCGCTCAAGCGGGAGATCGCGTCATTGTACTTTAGAACAAAGAAATATGCACGATCCTATATCTGGTCGAACGAAATCGTGTTCGGCTACAACCGGCGGAAATTTAACGTGTTTTATATGCAGGATCACCTGTTCTTCCGTGCGCCCGCGCGAACCTCTTTTCTGTCGCGCGCAAAAGACACCGAACAGTGGGGACCGAATCAGGCCTTTTAGCCTGCCCATCGCTTTTGGCGCGGGGGCAGCCGCAGCGAAGCGCGCAGTGCAGGTCCCCAGGATTGACCCCGTGGGGATCGTGGCCTCCGGCCCATAGGCTCCTTGTGCGGTGCCTTTAGCCGGCTGCCTTGTCGGCCGCCGTCCTGATCGCTTCGATGTTTGCCCGGTAGGCCTCGACGCTGCCGCCCTTGAAGATGGCGGCACCGGCCACCAGCACATCGGCGCCGGCGGCGGTCACCAGCGGCGCGGTTTCGGGCGAAACGCCGCCGTCGATCTCGATGCGGATCGGCCGGCCGCCGATCAGCGCCTTGACCCGCCTCACCTTGTCGACGATTGCCGGAATGAAGGCCTGGCCCCCGAAACCCGGGTTGACGGTCATGATCAGGATCAGGTCGAGCCTGTCGAGCACGTATTCGATCGCACTTTCCGGCGTTGCCGGATTGAGCGAAACGCCGGCCTTCTTGCCGAGGTTCCTGATCGTCTGCAGCGAGCGGTCGAGATGCGGCCCGGCCTCGGCATGCACCGTCATGCCGTCGCACCCTGCCTCGGCGAAGGCGGCCAGATAGGGATCGGCCGGCGCAATCATCAAATGGCAGTCGAAGAAAGCCTTGGTGCGATTGCGGATCGCCTTGATCACCGGCGGACCGAAGGTGATGTTGGGGACGAAATGGCCGTCCATCACATCGAGATGGATCCAGTCGGCGCCGGCTGCCGCGACGGCCTCGACCTCGTCGCCCAGCTTCGAAAAGTCCGAAGCCAGCACCGAAGGTGCGATCAAGGTTTTTTTCGTCATGATGATGGGGCCTTTCCGAGCGCCTTTTTCTTCCGGTCACTGCCTAGGGCAGTTCACCGTTTCACGGAAACGGCGAACTGCTCTAACTCTTTGTTTTGACGCAATTCCGGACGGAAACCCGTACACACTTTTCCTGGAATTGCTCTAAAGCGCAGCCCATGACTTGTCGAGAGTGCGAGCGTGGCGGTTCCACAGGCTGGGATAGTGTAGCGGCGTCCTCGTCGTGTTGCAGCCAGTTTCGACTTGCTCCCGGGCTACGAAGAAACCCGCCGGATTGCTCCGGCGGGGTTTCCGATGTGCCTTCAGGCGATGGTTACTGCGGCTGGAGATTCAGGATTCTGTTTGGAGCCGTATCCTGTTGCTGTTCGGACTGCGGCCTGCGCCGTGGCAGAACCTGCTGCAGCAGCATGCCCGGGTTGAGTTCCAGCGAGGGCTGCCCGCGCACCGGCCTGCAGTTTGGATAGCGGCCGATCATGCCTTCCGGGCAACGCCGCCTGAAGATCGGCTGGCACTGGCCGTTGACCATTTGCGAGCCCGGCGCGCATTCGCTCTCTTGCCTGGACCGCCGGCATGCGCCGTCGATCACCTGGGTGCCCCGCGGACAGACACACTCGCCGCGCTTGTTGTGGATCTGGCCGCGTATGTCGCACTGCTCCACATCGGGCCGCTTGCGCCGGCACACTCCATTGCGCAGCTCGGTACCCCTTGGGCAGACGCATTCGCCGTCCGCGCCGTGGACCTGGCCACGAATGGTGCACTGCTCAGGCTTCGGCCGGACCTGGCGGCAGGCTCCGTTGCGCAGCTCAGTGCCCCTCGGGCAGACGCATTCGCCGTCAGCGTCATGGACCTGGCCGCGGATGGTGCACTGCTCAGGCTTCGGCCTGTCGCGTACGCAGGCGTTGGCGTCCCGGTCGAGATGCGTGCCCCGGGGACAGGTACAGCGATCGCCGTCCGATGTGGGCACCGATCCCGATATCGTGCAGCCCGGCCTGGATATCTTGACGCAGGCGCCATTCTCCAGCTCGGTTCCGCGCGGACAGACGCAGCGTCCGTCCTCTGTGCGGATCTGGCCCTCGAGCAGCACGCAACGCTTTGGCTCCTTCGGCGGGATGGCAACGCCGCCGGACGAGCACTGGCCGTTGCGATAGGTGGTGCCTTGCGGGCAGGCGCACCGGCCGGCGTCATTCATGACGAAGCCTGCCGAGCATTCCTTCTTCGTCTCATGCCTGATGGTGAAGGGGTGGCAGGCATAGGCCTTGCCGCGTTCGCCCTGGGCATGGTCGCGGGAAAGCACATCGCCGCCGCCCTGCACCCGCGTGTCGGGAGAGAGCACGCCGACGCAGTTCTGGCCGCTGACGCTGCCTTGCAGATTGGCCAGGCGGCCGTCGTCGGGGAGGACCACGGTGACGTTGTGGACGCGGCTTTCGCCGGCGCCAAGCGTCAGGTTGGCGATGCAGGACGCAGGCAAGGCCGCCGGTTCCGGCGAGCAGCCGAAGGGCGGCTCGATCGAGGTGATCGCGACGCCTTCCAGCCGGCCAAGGCCTTCGACGCCGATCGCATCGCCGATGCGGACCGGCCCGGAAAAGCCCGTCGGGCCGTCATTGGTGATGGTGATCTCGAACGAGCAGGGTTCTCCGGGCCGGCACTTGCTGTCGCCGGTCTTCTCGACGCGGATGGACGAGGGCCCGCCGCCCTTGGCGCAGGCCCGGCCGATCGAATGGATGACATCGTCGCCCTGCGCCGGGCCGTAGGAGCCCCGCGCGCAGTTCTCGAACTCGCCGTTGGCCGAAACGGTCACGTCGAAGTGCCTGCTGGTTCCCGGCGCCATGACGGCGCCGGGAATCTGGCACGCCAGCGTGTCGGCTGGAACTGGTCCGCACGCCCATTCCGCGCCGTCGGGAGTAGCGCCCTGGATCTGGGCGGGCGCGCCGCCCGACACCAAAGCGGCGGCGTCGTTGACCCGCACCGGACCGGTGGGAGCAGCCGTGCCGGCATTGCTGACGGTGATGCGGCAGGAGACGAGAGCGGCACCCGCCAGCGAGCCGCTGCATGTCTTGGTGATACGCAGGCCAGGCTGGCCGCCATTGGGACGGGGGATGCGTTGCTTGGCGCAGGCCCGGTTGTTGGTGAGGTCCGCCTCGCCGGGGATCGGTTTCACCTCGGCGCAGTTCTCGATCGTGTCGGACCGGTAGCTGGCCGGCACCACCGCCTTGACGACGATCGCCGTCGAGGCGCCCGGCGACAGCGAGATGCCGGCATTGTCGCAGCGGAACTGGCCGGGGCCGTTCGGACCGCATGTCCAGGGCGGGCTCGGGCCAAAGGTCGAGGAAGCCGGCGCGCCCTCGGGATAGGTGTCGATCACGGTCAGCGGCCCGTTATAGGTCGACGTGCCGTTGTTGATGATGTCGATGACGAAGCTGCACACGCCATCGGCGGTGCAGGCTTCGGCGCGAGCGCGTTTTTTCAGGATCAGGTCGGCCTTCTTCTCGACCGGCGGCCGGCAGTCGCGGTCGCGATCGCCACGTCGGCAGATCGGGATCGAGGCGCAGCCACGGTCGTCGGCCTGGCTGCCGAACAGCGGCTTGCCGCTGGCGGCATAGTTATAGGTGGCGCAGTTGCGCAAGCTTGTGCCTTGCCAGCCCCCGGCCGGCTTGAAGCCGAGCTCGAGGTCGACAAAAGCCCCCGGATTGAGCGTGGTCACCGGATGGGTGCAAATCATCGGAGTGGCGCCGGGCACACAGGCCCAGGGCGGATTGGGCCCTGAATCGAGCGTCGAGCCGGCTGGCAGCGTCACCTCGTCGAGCACGATCTTGCCGTTATAAGGCGCGTCGCCGACATTGGTGACCCGGATGGTGAAGTCGCAGCCGCCGGCCATCGTGCAGCGCGGGACATCGGCGCGCTTCTCGACCTTCAGGTCCGGTTCCCTGTCCTTGGGCGGACATCTCTGGTCACGCGGGATGACGATGTCGATGGTCTGTGTACAGCAGAGCCCCCAACCCTCTTTCGGCCCGGCATAGGTCTCGATGCCGGTGACGACGAGGTGGAGGACGTCGCCGGGCGAGGCGCCGACGATCTTCCAGTTCAGCACACCGCCGCCGGCCGGCACCTTCTGGGTGTCGGGGACGATGGTGATGCCTGGCGTGGCCGTCGAAAGCTGCACCCACTTGCCCCCCATCTCGGGACCGACAGGCATATGGTAGATGAACGCGCCGCCGCCGGGCACGCAGTCGACCGTGCCGCGCTCCACCTTGAAGCATTCCTTGCCGGGAGGTGGCGGTGGCGGATTGCACTTGGTCAGGTCGATCCGGATCGAGGTCTTTTCGCCGGTGAGAAAATTGCTGTCGTCCGGCTTGCCCGGATCCTGTGAGGGAATGATGGTTCCCGTGCCGGTGCCGACGGTGACTTTGATCAGGCCCTGATTGTCGACCGTCGCCGGCGCGGGGAACGCCGCGTGATCAATCCTGGCGGTGATGCGGAACGTGATGACGCGTTCGCCCAGTGCGCCCGAGCCGTCGAGATCGGAAGCGGAAATCCGGAAATCCGAAACCGTTGCCGTATCGTTGGGGCCTGCCGAATTGCTGATGACGGCCCCGGGCAAAGGTCCGCCCGACGCATCGGTGCCGTCACCGGAAACCTGCATGTTGACGATCTGCAAGCCATGCGGGAGCTGATCCTTGAAGTCGAGCCGGGCCCTCTGCAGCGAAGCCGACAGCCCCGGACTGGAGAAGGCTTGCGGGGTGCCGCGCAGGCCGAAGCTCAACGTGTAGAAGACATAGTCGCAGCTTCGCTGGCCGCCGGCCTTGGTGAAGAACGGCACGGCCCGTCCGGCCTCCGGATTGATGATGCGCGGATTGTCGAGCTTGAATTCCATATCCGGGCCGGTGGCCTGGCCGATCTTGGCCGGAGCCGTATCTTCCGCAAATGCCGGCAGCGCCGGCAGCATGGCGACCGCGATATAGGCCGCCACGAGCCAGCGCGCGCCACGCCGGGCAGATGACATGATCGTATCCATGACGGTTGCCTTGTCGGCGACGCCAAGCAGGGAGAGTGCGAGATTGTTCATCGTCCCCTCCTCAATTTTCGCAGCTGACGGCTGGCGTTCTGAGCGGCAAGGTCATCTTGCAGCAAGGGTGGTAGCCGCCCTTGTCCTTGTCGGACCTCCTGTAGAAGCAGAGCCCGACATCGACCGTGTCGCCCGGATCGTGGCCGGTGATGCCGATCGTGTATGGCTTGCCCGGCGCATGTGACATGGGGGAGGTCACCCCCACGCCTGGCGTCCTGGATTGGGCCTTGATCGAATCGCCGCCGAAGCCTGCATGGTCATGAAGGTAGAGGTCCGCCTCGAGCCCGCGCGGCGTGCAGAAATACCTGACATCGTCGACATCGAGACAGGAGGGCAGGTTGCCGGGCGGGGGGAAATCCGGCGGATAGAACGGTGGCAGATAGCCGCCCGGGATTTCCTCATAATAGCCGGCGCGGCCCTCGCAGGGATGCCACACGGCGACGTCGCCGACATGGCCTTCCACTTCCGCGTCTTCGAAATAGCCGTCGAAGTCGACGAACCAGGAGCCGAAAGGCGGCACATTGGCCGGCTTGGCCAGTTCCCTGGGCGTGATCTGCACGCCATGCACGGCGAGCGGCCCGCCAGCGGCGAGCCGCTCGGCAAGGGCCGGGTTGTCGCGCAATTTGTCGCCTGACTTGACCAGCGTCTGGGTGCAGGCCGACGTGTCGAGATTGCCTTCGGCGTCATAGCCATATTGCAGGTCCAGCCCGCCGGCCGACTGCCTGAAGCCTTGCGGGAAGCCGACGGCATATTCCTGCGGCGCTTCCACCCAGACCGATTCCGTTGCCGGATCGTCCGGAGACTCGCGCCAGTAGCGGATGACCTCGCCCTTGCCGGAATCGGCGAACTGGCTGTAGTCGTAGCGGTTCTCGACCGGGCCGCGCTGGGCCAGGTACATGAAGCCGCTATTGTCGAAAGCGATGTCGGTGACGGCATAGTCCTTGTCGGCCTTGACCGTCAGCTCCCAACGGGGATCGCCGGCGAAGCGGCCGTCGCGGGCAATGCCCACCGACCAGATCTCGGCCTTCTCGCCGACGGAATAATAGAGCCGGCCGCCATGATAGGCGACGGCCCAGACACGGCGCTCGTCCTGGGTGTAGCCCCAGGTCTCGGGGTCTTCCGTGTCGAAGGCGGCGCCCTTTATGTCCATGACGGCGCCATCGTCGGCGACCGGAGCCAGGCCATGCGCCGGGCGCCCGGCGACGCCATGGTCGAACGTGTCGACCAGCGCGCCATTGGCGTCGATGCGATGGATAAGGCCGGTATCGAGGTCGGAGGCGAAGACCTGGCGGTGGTTGGCATCGAAGGAGAGATTGCCGATGCCGGGCCCGCTGTTGGTGTCGATGTTGGCGAATTTCGACACGGCGCCGCTGATGCCGTCAATCTTCCAGATGGTGCCCGGCCCGCCGCCGTTCTCGGTGCCGAACTGGCCCTCCATGAAAGCAGCGCCTGCCATGCCGCGGCGCTGCCGCTCCGGACGGCCATCATCGTCGGCGTCAGGCGTGACGATGCGGATGCCGTGCAGCGAGGTGGCGCCGGCATAGAGATTGGGAATGCCTGACGGGACGCCATCGCGCATGCCGTCATCATAGGTGAGGCCGAACACCTGGCCGATCTGGCCTGATGTCACCTCGAAAGGCGGCGGCGTGTAGACGAGCTGGCCGGAGGCCGGCCCGCCCAGGCTTGAAACGTCGAAAACGCGCAAGGTGGCGCGCGCCGTGTCGATGAAGGTTTCGTCGACCGGATCGACGCCGGGCGGCAGGCCCCCCTTTTCGGAATCTGAAGGGTCGAAATCGGGAATGACGGTGCCGGAAAATCCGGTGACCGCCATCGAGCCGGGATAGATGATCCGGGTTTCCTGCGCCCGCGCGGGGCCGCCAAGCCATAGGCCGGCGGTCAGCGCCAGGACAAGAAATGCGGTGGCGGCCTTCGCCACGCGGCGCAAACGGCAGGCATGAGAGGGCGCGAACCGGCGGTGATCGCGAGACATGGAACTCCCCCCGAAGTCTAAGGGAGAACCAACCGATCCTGCCGCGCAAACCAGCGCAAGGCGCGGCGTTCCAGCACGTTCGTCCCCGATCGAATTGTCTGCTTTCCTCATGATTACGATACGCCGGCTCCTGTGCAGGGTCAACGGAACCAGCGGAAAGCCAAGCGCATCGACCTTGTCCCGAAGACGGTGGTCGCGCCGAGCTCCTGTTGGTCGGGGAGGCCATGGCGTCCCTGGGGTGCTGGTCATGGTGGCTCCCTTTCCCTGGCCGCATCATGCGGCGCCTGAGCGTCAGTCGCATGTGGAGGCGGAAAGGTTCACTGAGAGGCCTGGCTATTCTTTCAGACGCAGCGAAGCGGACGGACGCGAATGCCTCGGGCGCAGGCGTGATCGGGCCGTTTCCCCATGCGATGGCGAGGATGGTGGAAGCGTTGCGCAGAATGCTTGCGCCCGATGCCGCCTGTTCTTATATACGCGCCAAGCCGTCCAGCGCCGCAACAGCGGTTGCCGAACGGGATTTCTTGTGAACAGGGGCTTTCGTCGGAACGCCTTACGGGTCCTGAGAGCCTGCTTAGCGGAGAGACTAGAAAAATGGCAAAAGTAATCGGTATCGATCTCGGCACCACCAACTCCTGCATCGCCATCATGGACGGCAAGGAGCCGAAGGTGATCGAGAATGCGGAAGGCGCGCGCACGACGCCTTCCATCGTCGCCATCTCGGGCGACGGCGAACGTCTCGTCGGCCAGCCGGCCAAGCGCCAGGCGGTCACCAATCCTGAAAACACCATCTTCGCGGTCAAGCGCCTGATCGGCCGCCGCTATGACGATCCGGTGACGGAAAAGGACAAGAAGCTTGTCCCCTACAAGATCGTCAAGGGCGACAATGGCGATGCCTGGGTCGAGGCTGGCGGCAAGAAGCAGTCGCCCAGCCAGATCTCGGCCATGATCCTGCAGAAGATGAAGGAAACGGCGGAAGCCTATCTCGGCGAGAAGGTCGAGAAGGCGGTCATCACCGTTCCGGCCTATTTCAACGACGCCCAGCGCCAGGCGACCAAGGACGCCGGCAAGATCGCCGGCCTCGAAGTGCTGCGCATCATCAACGAGCCGACCGCGGCGGCGCTTGCCTACGGCCTCGACAAGAAGGACGGCAAGACGATCGCCGTCTATGACCTTGGCGGCGGCACGTTCGACATTTCGGTGCTCGAGATCGGCGATGGCGTGTTCGAGGTGAAGTCGACCAATGGCGACACCTTCCTCGGCGGCGAGGATTTCGACATGCGCCTGGTCGAATATCTGGCGGCCGAGTTCAAGAAGGAACAGGGCATCGACCTGAAGAACGACAAGCTTGCGCTCCAGCGCCTCAAGGAGGCGGCCGAAAAGGCCAAGATCGAGCTGTCGTCGACGACGCAGACGGAGATCAACCTGCCGTTCATCACCGCCGACGCGACTGGCCCGAAGCACCTGACGCTGAAGCTGACGCGCGCCAAGTTCGAAAGCCTGGTCGAAGACCTCGTCCAGCGCACCATCGATCCGTGCAAGGCGGCGCTCAAGGATGCCGGCCTGAAGGCGGGCGAGATCGACGAAGTGGTGCTGGTCGGCGGCATGACCCGCATGCCCAAGATCCAGGAAATCGTGAAGCAGTTCTTCGGCAAGGAGCCGCACAAGGGCGTCAATCCCGATGAGGTCGTCGCACTCGGCGCCGCCATCCAGGCCGGCGTGCTGCAGGGCGATGTCAAGGACGTGCTGCTGCTCGACGTGACCCCGCTGTCGCTCGGCATCGAGACGCTGGGCGGCGTGTTCACCCGGCTGATCGAGCGCAACACGACGATCCCGACCAAGAAGAGCCAGGTGTTCTCGACGGCCGAGGATTCGCAGTCGGCCGTGACCATCCGGGTCTTCCAGGGCGAGCGCGAAATGGCCGCCGACAACAAGGCGCTCGGCCAGTTCGACCTGGTCGGCATTCCGCCGGCCCCGCGCGGCGTGCCGCAGATCGAGGTTACCTTCGACATCGACGCCAACGGCATCGTCAATGTTTCGGCCAAGGACAAGGGCACCGGCAAGGAGCACCAGATCCGCATCCAGGCCTCGGGTGGCCTTTCGGACGCCGACATCGAGAAGATGGTGAAGGACGCCGAAGCCAATGCCGACGCCGACAAGAAGCGGCGCGCGCTGGTCGAGGCCCGCAACCAGGCCGAGGCGCTGGTGCATTCCTCGGAGAAGTCGCTGAAGGAATATGGCGACAAGGTCTCGGAAGCCGACCGCACGGCGATATCGGACGCGATCGCCGCGCTGAAGACCGCTACCGAGGGTGACGACGCAGCGGAAATCGAAGCCAAGAGCCAAGCGCTCGCGGAGGCTTCGATGAAGCTCGGCCAGGCCATGTACGAAGCCTCGCAGAAGGAAGCGGCGGAAGCCGACGCCAAGGCGGACGCCGCCAAGGACTCGGATGTGGTCGATGCCGATTTCGAGGAAATCGACGAGGACGACGACAAGAAGAAGTCGGCCTGAACCGGCTGACGGCAAGATAAAGCGGAAAGCCCGGCGCAAAGCCGGGCTTTTTTGCAACCCTGGCAGAAAAAGTGCGGAAAAATCGTCGAAAAGCACGAACAGCTCCGCACCGGCCCTAGCATCCGGGCTGCGCCGATCCTAAATCGTGGCAACGTGCCGGCAAGCGACGCAACACTGCATGAAGACGTTGAGCATCCGGACAGCGGGAAAAAATGAAAGCTGATTTCTACGAAACGCTGGGCGTGCACAAGGGTGCCGACGACAAGGAACTGAAGAGCGCTTTCCGCAAGCTCGCCATGCAGTTCCACCCCGACCGCAATCCGGGCGACCATGCCTGCGAGCACAAGTTCAAGGAAATCAACGAAGCCTACGAGACGCTGAAGGACCCGCAGAAGCGCGCGGCCTATGACCGCTTCGGTCACGCCGCCTTCGAGCAGGGCGGCATGAACGGCGGCGCACACGGCTTTGGCGCCGGCGGCTTCGCCGACATCTTCGAGGATATTTTCGGCGACATGATGGGCGGCCGCCAGCGCCGCTCTTCCGGCGGCCGCGAGCGCGGCGCCGACCTGCGCTACAATATGGAAATCTCGCTGGAAGAGGCCTTTGCCGGCAAGACCGCGCAGATCCGCGTGCCGGCCTCGATCTCGTGCTCGGAATGCTCGGGAACCGGCGCCAAGCCCGGCACCCAGCCGGTCACCTGCTCGATGTGTAATGGCCACGGCAAGGTGCGCGCCACACAAGGCTTCTTCTCCATCGAGCGCACCTGCCCGCAATGCCAGGGCCGCGGCCAGACCATCAAGGATCCGTGCCCGAAATGCGCCGGCCAGGGCCGCGTCACCGAGGAGCGTTCGCTGTCGGTCAACATTCCGGCCGGCATCGAGGACGGCACCCGCATCCGGCTTGCCAATGAGGGCGAAGCCGGCCTACGCGGCGGGCCGTCGGGCGACCTCTACATTTTCCTCGCAGTCAAGCCGCACGAATTCTTCCAGCGCGACGGCGCCGACCTCTACTGCAAGGTGCCGATCTCGATGACGACGGCCGCCCTTGGCGGCTCGTTCGAGGTGACGACGCTGGACGGAACGCAGACCAAGGTGAAGGTGCCGGAAGGCACCCAGAACGGACGCCAGTTCCGCCTCAAGGGCAAGGGCATGCCGGTGCTGCGCCAGCCCAATGTCGGCGACCTCTACATCCAGACGGCGGTCGAGACGCCGCAGAACCTGTCGCGCCGCCAGCGCGAGTTGCTTGAGGAGTTCGAACAGCTCTCCTCACAAGACAATTCCCCCCAGTCGAGCGGTTTCTTCGCCCGCATGAAGGACTTCTTCGAGTCGTTCGGCGAGCATTGATCGAGGGCCTGTGCGCGTATGGCTTGCCTTACCGGCGGCCTCCCCACCTGCCGGCAGCCAAGACACACCGTGAACCGCAGAAGGCGCGCATTTTTAGACGCGACGAAAACTATCTTATCCACGACATTGGCATGACCCTGCCTTGCCTTGGGCGGCTTAGGTGTTAAGTAGCTCTCAGGGGAGCGCTGAGGAGAGCTTGCATGACACGTGGTCCGGGACTGCGGAAGGCGCTTGCCGAAAAGTTCGACGACGAGCTGAAGTTCTTCAAGGGCTGGATCGACAAGCCGAAGACGGTCGGGTCGATCGTGCCGACCAGCTCCATCACCGCCCGCAAGATGGCTTCGATCGTCGACCCGAAGTCCGGCCTGCCGGTGCTCGAAGTCGGGCCCGGCACCGGCGTCATCACCCGCGCCATCCTGGCCCAGGGCGTGAAGCCTGAAAACCTTTACGCGGTCGAATATTCCACCGATTTCGTGCGCCATCTGCGCCGGCTCTATCCCGGCGTCAACGTCATCGAGGGCGACGCCTTCAATCTCAACGCCACGCTTGGCGACAAGAGCGGGATGATGTTCGATTCGGTGGTCTCGGGCGTGCCGCTGCTCAACTTCCCGGTCGCCCAGCGCATCGCCTATATCGAAAGCCTGCTCGACCGCATTCCGGCCGGCCGGCCGATCGTGCAGCTGACCTACGGCCCGATGTCTCCGATCCCGCCCGGCCGCGGCGACTACACGGTCAAGCATTTCGACTTCATCATCCGCAACATCCCGCCGACGCAGCTGTGGATCTACCGGCGCGAGGCGCATTAAGGATTGCGAAGCCGACCGCGAATGTCTTCGAAATCCTCGGGCTTGTCCCGAGGATGACGCTTTGCCTGATCTGCATTGATTTGAGCGGGCTCTGGCTGTACCTGTCCGGGAACAAGGTTGGCCAATGGCAGTGATCCCGAGAATCCTCGTCTTTGCCGGCTCGGTCCGGACCGGGGCCTTCAGTGGCAGGACCGCCGACGTGGCGCAGAAGGAACTTGCGGTGCAAGGCGCCGAGGTCACTCGCATCTCGCTTGGCGACTATCCCTTGCCGATCCTGGATGAGGATCTGGAGAAGGAAAAAGGCGTCCCCGAAAACGCCCTGAAACTTGCCCGGATGATCATTGCCCATGACGGGCTGCTGATCGCCACGCCCGAATATAACGGCTCCATTCCGCCGCTGCTCAAGAACACGATCGACTGGGTGAGCCGGGTGCGCAAGGATGGCGGCCGTGCGGTGAGGCCGTTTGCCGGCAAGGTCGCCGGCCTCAGTTCGTCCTCCAACGGACACTTCGCCGGGATACGCTGCATCAACCATCTGCGCGCCGTGCTGGTACGTTGCCAGATGGAGGTGGTGACGCCGGAATGCTCGGTGCCGGAAGGCGGCAACGCCTTCGACGAGGACGGGCGTTTCAAGGACGAACGACTGCACCGAACCATGGAGCACCTATGCCGCACGCTGATCGAAACCTCGCGCATGCTGTCGACCCGGGTCGAGCCGTGATCGCCAACGCCATGCAGACCGACACAATGCGCGAAAGGCTGATCGTCGGCCTCGACGTGCCGGGCTTGAAAGAGGCCGAGAAGGCGGTACGCGAACTCGATGGCGTCGTCTCCTTCTACAAGATCGGCTACCAGCTCGCCTTCGCCGGCGGGCTCGATTTCGCCAGGGAGCTCGCCAGCGGGGGCAAGAAGATCTTTCTCGACATGAAGCTGCTCGACATCGACAACACGGTGGCCAAGGGGGTCGAGAACATCGTCAAGATGGGCATGACCATGCTGACGCTGCATGCCTATCCAAAGACCATGCGGGCGGCGGTGGAGGCGGCGAGAGGCAGCGAGCTTTGCCTGCTTGCCGTCACCGTGCTGACCTCGATGGACGAACAGGACGTGATCGACGCGGGCTACGAATACGACCCGCACACGCTGGTACTGCGGCGCGCGGAACAGGCGCTGCATGCCGGCATGGGCGGCATCGTCTGCTCGGCCGCGGAAACAGAGGCGGTGCGCCGCATCATCGGACCCGACATGGCGGTGGTGACGCCAGGCATACGCCCCGCCGGCAGCGACCATGGCGACCAGAAGCGCGTGATGACGCCGGCCGATGCCATCCGCAGCGGCTCCAGCCATCTGGTCGTCGGACGCCCGATCATCGCGGCTAGCGACCGGCGCGCAGCGGCGGAGGCCATACTGGACGAAATGCGCTCGGCATAAATTTCCAAGGAACTGCGGAGAAAAAGAATGCCCAAGGGATACTGGATCGCCCGCGTCGATGTGCGCGATGCGGAAGGCTACAAGGATTATGTCGCCGCCGCCAAGCCGGCCTTCGAGCGCTTCGGCGCGAAGTTCCTGGCGCGCGGCGGCGCGCATGAAAAGGCCGAAGGGGCCGGGCGCGCGCGCAACGTCGTCATCGAGTTCGAGACGCTTGCCGCCGCGCATGACTGCTACCATTCGCCGGAATACCAGCGCGCCGCCGCCATTCGCCAGAAGGTCGCCGACGGCGAGATCGTGCTGGTCGAAGGCGTCTGAAGCTTATCGCGGCCGGCATCAGTGCCGGCCGCGGCCTTTGCACGAGTTCCTGAGCTTCACATCCCGCAGCCTGGCCCAGCAGGCGGCACCTCCACCGGCTATACTTGAGCGATGACCGGCGCAGCCGTTCGACAACGGCCGCTACATGGCCGGCGCACAACGCATTCAGCAATCGACGCTCGAACAGCCCTTAGCACGGGTAGTTGCGATGCCGCTGATCACCAGTTGACATGCAGGTATTTACCTGCATATTATGGCGTCATATCAGAGTGAACCCGATGGACGCGGACAAGGTTTTCAAGGCGCTGGGCGACCCGACACGCAGAAGGCTGCTTGATCTTCTGTGCGAGAAGAACGGGCAGACGCTGGGCCAGCTTTGCGAACATCTCGATATGGCCAGGCAATCCGCCACCCAGCACATCGACCTGCTGGAGGCGGCCAATCTGGTGAGCACGGTCAAACGCGGCCGCGAGAAGCTGCATTTCATCAATCCCGTGCCGCTGCACGAGGTCTACGAGCGCTGGGTGCGCAAATTCGAACGCCAGCGGCTCAGCCTGCTGCACGACCTGAAACAGGAACTCGAAGGAGAAGACAAATGACCGCAGAGACGACCAGCTTTGTCTACGTGACCTACATCCGCTCGACGCCGCAAAAAGTGTTCGAGGCCATAACCAGGCCCGACATCGCACGATGTTACTGGGGCCATGAGAACGTCTCGGACTGGAAGGCGGGATCGAAATGGGAACATATCCGCGCCAATGACGAGCGCACCGTCGAACTGGTCGGCAAGGTTGTCGAGATCTCGCCGCCGACGCGCCTCGTGATGACCTGGGCAAACGCTTCGCAGGCCGACGATCCGTCGAAATACAGCCGGGTGACGTTCGCCATCGAGGAATACGACACGATGGTGCGGCTGACCGTCAGCCATGACGAACTCGAAGCCGGCAGCGGCATGGCGAAGGGCGTCAGCCAGGGATGGCCGGCGGTGCTGTCCAGCATGAAATCCTTCCTGGAAACCGGCAGCGGCATCGATATTTTCGCCAAACCGAAATCGGCCTGACCAGCAAATCCGACTGCGGGAAAACGACAATGACCAAACGCTACACCGGCGGATGCGCATGCGGTGCGATCCGCTATGAAACGAGCAGCGAACCCATCTTCGAAAACCACTGCCAATGCCGCGAGTGCCAGAAGCGAAGCGGCACGGGCCACAGCTCCTATCTGACCTTCCCCCGGCGAGCCGATGTGACGGTAACGGGCGAAGCGAGCACCTGGCGGGTGGCGGGCGACAGCGGCAACGAAAAGATCCACGCCTTCTGCCCGACCTGTGGAACGCCGGTCTACCTGACGCAAGTCGCAAGGCCGGACCTGATAGCGGTTCACGCGACCAGCCTTGACGATCCCGGCCAGTTCAATCCGCAGGTGGTCACATATGCCATCCGCGGCCATGCCTGGGACAGGATCGATCCCTCCTTGCAGGCATTCGAGCGAATGCCTTTGGGATAGCGTACGGTAGGCAATCTTGCCGCACTTTAACGGGTCATCCGGTTCGCGGCGGTTTCCGCCATGGCGTCGGCAAGCCCCAGCCCCCATTGCGACCTGCAATAGGCGCGGAAATCGAAACAAGGCAGGCCGGGGCAGACCTCGAATTCTATGAGGTGAACGGTGTCGTCGGGCTCGATCCGGAGATCGATGGAAAACACGTCCCGCAGGCCGAGCCCGGTCATCAGCCGCTCGGCGATGGCGCGGACTTTTGCATCGGCCACCGGCTGGCTTTCGGCGACCGGAAGCAGAAGCGGCTCGGCGTATTTGCCCGCCGCCTTCGCCGCCTCGCCGGTCTCGCCGTAAAGCGCCAGGCTGTCTTCCATGGTCTGGAAATCGCCGCCGGACTCGACGAAGGCGACGCCGAGCGCTTCGACGCCGGTGTCCGGCCTCAGGCCGAGGAAACTGGCGCGCGCGTTGCGGCCGGCGACATAGGGCTGGACGACGACGTCGTCGCGATAGGCGGCGAAAACACGCCGGCTAAGCTCCAGCGCATGGCCGATATCGCCGCAGCGCGAATCCGGCCAGATGCCGATCTTGGCGCCGAGCCGGTTCGGCTTGACGAACCAGCCGGCGGCGGAAACCGGCGGCTCGACCAGCCATTGTCCGTTGCGCGCCAGGCCGGCCTGCGGCACAGGCAGGCCGAGCGCACCGAGCACGGCGCCGGAGCGAAACTTGTCCTGGCAGAGCGCGAACAGCGAATCCTCGGCGCCGATCGTCTTCAGGCCGTTCAGCCTGGCAAGCGCAGGCGCCGCGCCGCCCCGGAAATAGGCGATGCCGTCGGTCAGCGTCCAGACCAGCGTGGCCGCCGGATCTGCCTTGGCGAGCATATCGGCGGCATCGTCCAGCTCCACCGCCGCGAAGCCGAGATCGCGCCGTTTGAAGGCAGAAGCGAGCGCGTCGAACTCGTGCGCGAGATCGGTCGATTGCGCCAGGTAAGAAGCGATTTCGGCGGCACGCTCCGGCGCGTGGCCATCGGCGAGGAGCCGCTCGAGGCAGGCCTTTTCCGGCTCATGGACGAGGATCAGCCTTGGGCTGGACATGACATGATTCCCAATGGTGCAATTCCACACCATCGCATGGCGAACGCACCAGGCTTTCGCGAAACCGACGCGGGCCGGACGCCTGCGTGACAGCCGGCCGAATGATCCCGTCAGACGCGGTGCATCGGGGTAGCGAGACTCAAGTCAGGTCGAGCCGGCATCACCTGAATATAGAGATGCCCTAGGCGATCAGCACGCGCGGCTCGAACCGGCCATTGACCTCGATGTCGAGGAGGAAGGTCATGCCGGCCTGCGGGTCGAGCTGGCGCTGCTTGTCGTCCTTGCCGTGCCAGGCCGAGGTAACCGCCAGCCGGCTGGCGTTCCTGCCGACAAAGGCCGGGCAGGAAGGCTGCGTCACCGGCATGGCGATCGTGCGCACCAGCTTGCCGTCGGGCGCGTAGCCCTTGACCACCTTGCCGCCCCAGACGGCATTCCACAGGATGCCGTCGCGGTCGAGCACGGAACCGTCGACAAAGCCCTTGGCCGACCGGTGATCCACGAACACCTTCGGCTCGCCTGCCGGCAGGCCAGTCGCCGGATCGCAGGGAACACGCATCAACAGTCCGGTCGAGGTGTCGGTGTAATAAGCGAGCGCGCCGTCCGCGGAAAAACAGATCGAGTTCGACACGGTGATGTCGGAGAACAGCTTGCGCAATTCGCCCTTGAAGAACCAGTAGATCGCGCCGGCGCGCTTCTCCTCGCCCTTGCCCATCGTGCCGGTCCAAAGGGCGCCGCAGGGATGAACACGGGAATCGTTGGAACGGGTGACCGGATTGTCGGCCTCGACAGGCGTGTGCAGCGTCATCCTGCCGGTGGCGACGTCGCGAACAAAAAGCCCGGTTTCTGTGGCGATCAGCTGGCGTTTGTCGTCGATGATGGCGATAGCGCTGGCCATCCGGCCAAGCTCGTGCACCTGGGCCGCGCCGCCGGACAGGCGCTTTTCCAGGAGATGGCCCTTGACGATGTCGAACCAGTAGAGCGTGTCGGTGGCGGGGTCGTAGCTCGGCCCCTCGCCGAGCTGGCAGACATGGTCGGAAAAAACCGAAACGATCGCTTCGCTCATCCTGCGTCTCCGCCGAACACCGCGTCCCAGGCCGTCACCGCCGCCTGGGCCCGCGCGGCCACGTCGTCGACGCTCATGCCCGGCTTGAACAGGCTGGAACCAAGCCCGAAAACCGTGACGCCGGCCGCCTTGTAGCCGGCAAAGTCCTTCTCCGAGACGCCGCCGACCGCGCCGACCAATGTCGAAGCCGGCAGCACCGCGCGGATGGCGGAAATGCCCGACGCGCCGAGCACGCTGGCCGGGAAGAATTTCAACGCCGAGGCGCCGAGCCGGATCGCCAGGAAAGCCTCCGTGGGCGTGAACACGCCGGGCATGGTGACCATGCCGTAATGCGCGGCGCGGCCCATCACCTCGGCATCGACGTTGGGGCTGACCAGCAGCCTTCCACCGGCCTGGTGAAGGCCGTCGACGTCGGCCGCCGTCAGCACCGTGCCGGCGCCGACCAAAGCGGTTTTCGGCAGCACTTGAACAATCCTGGCGATCGACGAAAACGGCTGGGGCGAATTCAGCGGCACCTCGATCGCCTCGATGCCGGCATCGAACAATGCCTGGCCGATGGCGATCGCCTCGCTTGCCTTGAGGCCGCGCAGGATGGCGACCAGGCCACGCTTGAGTTTTGGAAAGGGTGCGGTCTCGGTCATGCCAAAGCTCCGGTTCTGGCGATCATGCCGTTTTCGCGCGCCGCCTCGACCAGGCCGGCACGCACCGCCCCGTCCGCGTCGACGGTCCGCACGCCAAGCCCGGCCAGGCCAAGCGCCTGCCGATAAAGCGCCGCGAGCGCGCCGGAGGCAATCAGCACCACCGATGTTGCGCCCGCGGCCTGGCGGCGCCTCGCCGAGGCGATCTCGCCGCCGATCAGCAGGCCCGACAGGCAGGCCGCGGCATCGTCGGCCTTCATATCCTGGAGCAGACCGGCGGCGCGGATCGAGAAGAGTTTTGCGGTGACGTCGCCGCCTTCGGTCAACGCCGCACCACACCAGCGGCGGAAGAAAGGGTTCTGCGGGTCGACCGGCTTGGGATGCTCGCCGAGCGAATGGCGCAGGATCGAATGCGCGGATAGCACCGAGAACAGCTCGCCGGTCGGCCAGGTGCCGAAACCGGCAACGGCGCCGTCCTCGACCAGAACCCATTTCGAATGGGTGCCCGGCATGCAGACGATTTCACGTCCCTTTGCCGGCAAACCGGCGCCGGCAAGCTGCGTCTCCTCGCCACGCATGACGTCGGGCGCATCGGCCAGGCGCTGGGCAAGGCCGGGCACGATGCTAATGTCGCGGCTCTCCCCCGGGATGCGGGCCGCGCCGGCCAGGATGGCGCCGATCGGCGCCGGGACGTTGACATAGGGCGCTTCGAGCCAGCCCTGGCGCGAGCCTGCCATGCCGCAGATGATGACGGGCAGCGTTTCGGGCGCGCCCATGGCGGCGAGATGACCCTCGAGAACCCGGGAAAAGCCCTTCTCGCGCGCGGTGATCAGTCCGTCGTCGCCGCGACGCTCGGCAAGCACCTTGCCGCCGCCGTCGATCAGCCAGGCACGAAGCCGGGTGGTGCCCCAATCGAGCGCCGCGACCGCCGGCACATTGCCGGAACCCCCGGGGCTGGCAAAGCCGGGGCTCACAGGAAACCTCCGTCGACGATCAGCATTTGCGCGGTCAGCATGCGCGAGGCATCCGAGGCCAGGAAAAGCACGGTGCCGACCAAATCGTCCGGCCGCATGACGTCCTTGATGCACTGTTTGGCGACATGAGAGGCAAGCGCCTGCTCCGTCACCCAGCGTTCCTGCTGCCGTTCCGTGATGACCCAACCGGGCGCGACGGCGTTGACGCGGATACGGTCGGGCCCGAGCTTGCCGGCCAAACCCTTGGTGAGGCCGAGTATGCCCGCCTTGGCCGCGGTGTAGGCCGGCATGTCGGGATGGTTGATCAGGTAGGAGGTCGAGGTGAAGTTGATGATCGAGCCGCCGCCGGTGCGCTTCATGCCAGATGCCACCGCCTGCGCGGTGAAGAAATGCGGTCTGAGGTTGATCGCCTGGTTGTTGTCCCAGAACTCCACCGTCACGTCTTCGACGGCGTGGCGTTCGTCCCAGGCGGCGTTGTTGACCAGCACGGTGACGTCGCCATGCGCTTCGGCCGCCTTCGCGGCAGACGCCCGCAGCGCTTCGATGTCGCGCAGATCGGTCTTGAGGTAGAGCGGCCGGCGGCCGAGCTCTTTCTCGATGCGGTCGGCAAGCGTGGTACTGGGCTTGTCGGCGATGTCGATGAAGGCGACCTTGGCGCCCTGGCGCATGAAACCCTCGGTCAATGCAGCGCCGATGCCGGAGCCGCCGCCGGTGATCAGCACCGAAGCGCCTTCGAGGTCGGCAAAACGTGCCGATGGCATCATGGTTTTCGTCTCCCGGGTTGACCGGCGCGCATCCTAGCCAGACCGGTCCGGCGGGCAAGGGCGAAAAGACGGATTTTCCGGCTTATGTCTGACAAAAAGCCTGGAGGCCGCGCACACGCATGGCACCAGCCTCGATCGGAACGGGCCAATCGCCCGGTCAGATCGCCTTGGCGCGCAGGGCGCCACGGAAGGAGTCGCGGAGATAGCCGAGCGTGGCATCGGCATCGGCCGGCTTGCCGAACAGATAGCCCTGCCCACCGGCGCAGCCGAACTGGACGAGCCGGTCGGCCTGCGCCTCTTCCTCGATGCCTTCGGCGACGACATCCATGCCGAGCCCTTCGCACATTGCGAGAATGGCGCGGATGATGTGCTCCGACGGGCGGTCATCGAGAATGGAGGAGACGAAGGCGCGGTCGATCTTGAGCTTGTCGAAATGGAACTCGCGCAGCCGCCCGAGCGATGACTGGCCGGTGCCGAAATCGTCCAGCGAAACGCGGATGCCGACGCGGCGCAGGTCCTCGACGATCTGCGCGGCCGAGGCCGGATCGTTCATCAGGCCGGTCTCGGTGATCTCTATCTCCAGACGGCGCGGATCGAAGCCCGTGCGGTCGAGGATCGCCAGTATGTGCAGGCCGGTGTTCTGGTCGACGAGCTGCGAGGGCGACAGGTTGAAGGACAGGAACAGGTCCTTCGGCCAGCTCCTCGCCGCCTCGGTCGCCTTGCGCAGCACCAGCTGCGACAGCGGGCCGATGATGCCGCGCTCCTCGGCGATCGGAATGAAGACGGTCGGCGGCACCGAGCCGAGATCGCGGTCGGTCCAGCGCGCCAGCGTCTCGAAGCCGATGGTGCGGCGCGTGGTGAGGTCGACGATCGGCTGGAAATGCGGCTCCACCTCGCCGGCCGAGACGGCGCGGCGCAGCGCCTGCTCGATGCGGGTGACGCGCTTGGCCGCCTCTTCCATTTCGCGGGTATAAACGACGACCCGCCCGCGGCCGGACCGCTTGGCGTGGTAAAGCGCCGTTTCGGCCTTGTTGATAAGGATCTCGGTGGTCTCGTCGCCGGAATAGAACAGCGAACAGCCGACGGAGGCCGACAGCCTCGCGGTGCGTTCGCCGACATCGTAAGGGGCCGACAGGATTTCGATCAGCATGCGCGACTTTTCGGCCGCCGCCTCCTCGCTGAACACCAGCGGATAGAGGAAGGCGAATTCGTCGGCGCCGATGCGGCAGACGGTGGAATGACCGTCCATCGAGGCGCGCAGCCGCATCGCCACCTGGATCAGGATGTCGTCGCCGGCCTTGTGGCCGAACAGATCGTTGATCGGCTTGAAGCCATCAAGGTCGAGAATGCCGACGGTGAAGGGCGCGGGATCGTCGGCGCGGTCGCTGATCAGGCGATCGACCTTGTCGAAGAAGCGGCGATGGTTGCCAAGCCCGGTCAACGGATCGGTGAATGCCAGATCCGTGCTCTCCCTGTTTGCCTGACCGGTGCCAAACGAAGTTTGCATCGGTGTCCCTGTTTCTCGAAGTCGGAATTTATTCCCGAGACTGGCAGCAAACCCTTTAGGAAACGTATCGGGAAAATTGATTTTTCGCCGCTAAAGCGCGTTGCCCTCCGCAAAGCCGCCCGGGCTCAAGGGCGTCCTCGCTCACGCGGATTCTCAACCGGCGAGGCGAACGCGATAGAGCTCCAGCGGCGCGCCCTGGGTCTCCGCCACCGGTTCCAGCCAATCCGGCACACTGCCATGCATCAGCCCGGCCAGAAAGCCGTCAGGCGCCTTGGTTTCGAGAAGCCTGGTTTCGGGGTTGCCGCGGCAGAGCGCGACAATCCCGACACGATGGCTTGCCACGACGGCTTTCGCGTCAGTGGCCGAGCCCAGCAAGGCATCGAACACGAGCAGGTTTCCGGCAACGTTGCGGTGGTAGGGCCCAGCGAGCGCGCGATGGCCGGTAAAGGCCAGGATCGGCGAGCCGAGATTGGAGACGGCCAGCACCGTGGTGTCGGGCATGCGGGCGAGCGCGGCGAAGGAGGCCTTGGCCTGGCAGGACCGATCAGCGCCGGCGTCGTCGCTGGTGATTTTTGCTCCGGTTGCGAGCGCCGCCGACGCCGCCTGGGCGGCGCCTGACCAAATCGAATTGACCGAAATGAGCCACGCCGCGGCCATCCGCAGCACCGGGCCGCGCGACGGGCTGGTTTCCGCCCGCTGCCGCCATTTGGCGATCCAGCCGGATAGCGGGATCACTGCGAAAGCAATCGAGAATGTCGAGCCGCGTACTTGCCAGACGCTGACCAGGAACGCCACCACCAGCAGCACGCCGACAAGGCTATCCTGCCGCCCCCAACTGCCTTTGCCGAGGCGCAGCGCCATCAGAACGATCGCCACCAGCGGCGTGGCATAGCGCGCCGCCAGTTCGGCGGGATCGCGGACGGCTATGCTGAACAGCGACTGAGCCTCGTCGATATGATCGAGCCATAGCGTCTTCAGGCGAGGATCGAGCCCCGCATATGGGGAGGCCAGACATTGCGGGAACAGTAAAAGAAGGGCCGCGCCGAGCACGAACGCAAGCGCGCCGAGCGACAACAGGCGCCGCCCCGGCGTGCGGACCGCCGCTTCGATCGAAGCGATCGCCGCAAGGCCGGTTCCGGCAAGGGCCGCCACCACGAACTGCATCGCCGAGAAGGCATCGCATTGTGTCTGGCTCCAGCCCGATGCCGGGATGGTGGCCACGAAGACAAGTGCTGCAACGCCGGCAAAGCCAAGGCCGAAATCCCTGGCGATCGTTCTTTCACCGGCTGCGTCAACAGCAAACATAGCCGCCACGCAAACGCCGAGGGCGGCAACGTAGGGGGCGGTTTCCATGCCGACGGCCAAGGTCAGCGCGGTGCACAGGCCGGCAAGGAAAGCCGCCGGTCGGCATACAGATGCTTCGAGCAAGAAACCCAGGCTGGCGACGGTCAGCATCAGCTGGACGTTATGATGATCGAGCGCGCCCGGCTCGAAGATGCCGATGAAGTACAGCGCTGCCGCGCCGACGATGACAGAAGGCAGTACCGCGCCATCGCCGGCAAAGCGGCGCGCGGCGCGAATGATGAAGACCATGGTCAGGCCGAAGAGCAATGCCGGCCACGCTACTTGCGCTACGTTCTCGGCAAAGGTCGTGTTGCCGGTCAGGCTCGATACGGCGAGCACGATGGCGGCGATCGGCGCATCGACAAGCCGCGACCAATGCATAACGAAGCCGCCTTCCAGGCCCATCCGGTATTGGTGCAGGTCGAACCAGCTTTGGCCGGCCAGAAGGTCGCGCACCTCGACCAGCCGCAGCAGACTGTCATTGTCGCCGCCGGCATCGGTCAATTCCCGGAATCCAGTGCAGGCGTTGATGGCAACCAACACCAGCACAGCGATGAGCGCGAACGCGAGGTCGTTGCGCCATCGCGGGCGTGACGTGGCCTTGACGGACATCATGGCGGCGACAGGGACCACGGGACGGCCTTTTCACGAAAGAGAAGCGAGCAAAGAAACCTAGCGCGAACTCACTGCGCAAACCTTAAGCCCGCCTTGCGCTGCGAAGGGCAATCCATGTCGCGAAACGCTTTGTTTGCCATTCACGAATATGTTCCCGAAATAGGCAATTCGGTCCTGGATGCTGGCATGAGCGTTATAGCGGTCGAGAAGAAGATCCTGAACGCTGCCCATAGCCGGGCAGCGTTTCAACGCCGCATCAGGGTCCTTTCCGAACATATCGGCGCCATGCTGGGGGCGGACGGCACCGTTCTCGATCTCGGCTGCGGCGATGGCTCGCTCGCCAAGGCAGTGATGGACAGGAAACCGGGGCTGACGTTTCGCGGGATCGATGTTTTTGTCCGGCCGCATACGGCCATCCCCGTGGAGATTTTCGACGGCGTTACGATTCCGGCCGCTTCCGGGTCGTTCGACTGGGTGACCATAGTCGACGTTCTCCACCACACGGACCGTCCCGGCGATCTTGTCGCCGAAGCCGCAAGGGTCGCCCGGAAGGGGGTTGTCATCAAGGACCATCTGAGAGACGGGTCCTTTGCCCACGGCACACTCAGGTTCATGGATTGGGTGGGAAACAAGGGGCACGATGTAAGGCTGCCCTACAACTATCTGTCCAAGCGGGAGTGGGAGGCGATTTTCGGTCAGGTCGGGATCAAAGCCCGGAGCTGGCGCGAAAACCTGTCGCTATATCCTTTTCCGGCGAACCTCCTGTTCGACAGGGGTCTGCATTTCGTCGCATCGCTGCGGTAACTCGCGGACCGCGGCCGAACGTCTTCACGCGGCTCTTTGATCGTCGCGAAATACCCAGACGGATGAAAGGACATAGCTCGCCGCGCCCGCGGCGAGCGTGGCGACGGCTGACATGACTATCGGCGGCGCGGAAAACATCGACACCGCGACATGGGCGCACAGACCCGCAAACACCGCACAGGCCAGCTGCGCGACGAGATACCGGGGCAATGCATGGCCATGGTGGTGCTGTCCCTCGAATGTCCAGCCACGTTGTGCGGAATACGCCACTACGAACGCCAGCACATAGGCGATGACGCTTCCGGCAAATGGCGGCAAGCCAGCCGATAGCAAGGCCCACGACATTATAAAGAACAGCAGCGCCGCACCGATGCCGACCACGACGAACCGGATAAGCCGTACCGCGGCGATTTTTCGCACAAGCCCGTTCATTTTTCAGCAGACGCGACGGATTCGCCTGGTCGGCTGGCCTGGCCAGCTTTCAGTCTTTTCACCGGGATCTCCAGCACCCCGAGCAGAAAGGCCGAGAAGAAGGCCTGCAACGAGATGACGATCAGGCTCAAGCCGAGCACGACAATGCGCGGGATTTCCGAATCGTTGAGCGGGCCGAAGCCGAGATGCGCCCAGCGGGCCACGGCATAGCCGAAGAACAGCACGCCGGCGGCAAAGCAGATGCCGGCATTGGCGGCCAAACGGTCGGTGCTGATGGTTCTGGTCAGCCAGCCGGAACGGCGGTTTGGCGGCAGGATACCGGTTATCTCGGCATAATATCGCGAAATCGCGCCGAAGGTGATGAGCTGGACGCCGGTGACGATCATGAAGCAGGCAGCGACGAAGGTGTTGAGGTCGAGCGACAGATTGTCGATCACGCGCAGCGGCCCGAACACCAGCAGCGCCGCGAACAAAAAACCGAGGCTGGCGAGCACGACGCCGGGAATGAAGAAAATCCAACGCGGGTTATAGACCAGCAGGAATTTCAGGTGCCGCCAGCCGTCGCGCCAGGTCCTGAGATGCGGCGGCCGGCTGCGGCCGTCGGGCTTGAGCGTGGTCGGCACTTCCTCGATCCGCAGCCCGGCAAGGGCGGCGCGCACCACCATCTCGCTGGCGAATTCCATGCCTATCGTCTGCAGGTCGAGCTTCCTGATGCTGTCGGCGTTGAAGCCGCGCAGGCCGCAGTGGAAATCACCAGTCTTGATGCGGAAGAACAGGCGGCCGACGAAGCTCAGCACCGGGTTGCCGAGATAGCGGTGCAGCGGCGGCATGGCGCCGGCTTCGATGCCGCCCTGGAAACGATTGCCCATGACCAGGTCGGCGCCGTCGCGCAGCCGCGCAACGAAGGCTTGCAGCGCGCCGAAGTCATAGCTGTCATCGGCATCGCCCATGATGATGAAGCGGCCCTTGGCGGCGGCGATGCCACCCAGCAGGGCGGCGCCATAGCCCTTTTGCGCCACCGGCACGACACGGGCACCGTTTTCGGCGGCAATCGCCTGCGATCCGTCGGTGCTGCCATTGTCTGATATCAGCACCTCGCCGAAAATGCCCGCCTCGTCGAGGAAGGCTTTCGCTTTGCCGATGCAGACGGCCAGCGTCTCGGCCTCGTTGAGGCAGGGCATGAGAATGGTGAGTTCGAGCTGCTTGGTCGCGGCGGCGCGGATGGCGGTGACGGCGTTCATCGGTCGTTGTTCCATTGAATGCCCGGTGCTGCGTCAGCTCGGCCGGGCGAATTCGGGCTTACCTTGGCACGGCAAGGCTTAAGAAAGCGATGACGCGCCAGTTCGCCTTGTCTGCACCGGCCGCATCTCCAGTCAGGAGGCGTCTCCAATAAGAAGATGGGGCCGGGTTGCGGTTGTCTGATGCCAATCTTCAAAATGTCGCGATTGGCAGACGCCGGGCGAGCCTGTACAGGCAAGGCAATCGCCCATCCGAGCCGCCGGAGACCTGCCATGAAGCTGAAAATCGCCGTCCAGATGGACCACATCTCCACCGTGTCGATCGCCGGAGACACTTCTTTCGCGCTGTCGCTGGAGGCGCAGCGGCGCGGCCATCAGCTCTACCACTACACGCCCGACCGGCTGTCGCTGCGCGACGGCAAGGTGTTCGCCCGCATCGAGGAGATGCAGGTGCGCGACGAAAAGGGCAGCCACTATTCGCTGGGCGAGAAGGTGCGCACCGACCTGTCGGAGATGGACGTGATCCTGCTGAGACAAGATCCGCCCTTTGACATGAACTACATCACCACCACCCACATACTGGAGCGCATCCATCCCAGGACGCTGGTGGTCAACGACCCCGCCTGGGTGCGCAACAGTCCGGAAAAGATCTTCGTCACTGAGTTTTCCGACCTGATGCCGGAAACGCTGATCACCAAGGATCCCCAGGAGGTCGCCGCCTTCCGCAAGGAATTCGGCGACATCATCGTCAAGCCGCTCTACGGCAATGGCGGCGCGGGCATCTTCCATCTGCTGGAGGCCGACCGCAACCTCGCCTCGCTGCTCGAAATGTTCGGCCAGTTGTTCCGTGAGCCCTACATCGTGCAGCGCTACCTGAAGGACGTGCGCAAGGGCGACAAGCGCATCATCCTGATCGATGGCGAGCCGGTCGGCGCCATCAACCGGGTGCCGGCCGAGCACGATTCCCGGTCCAACATGCATGTCGGCGGCCGCGCCGAAAAAACCGAGCTGACGGAGCGCGAGCGCGAGATCTGCGCCCGCATCGGGCCGGCACTGAGGGAACGCGGCTTCATCCTCGTCGGCATCGACGTCATCGGCGACTACATGACCGAGATCAATGTGACCTCGCCGACCGGCGTGCGCGAAGTCAAACGCTTCGGCGGCGCCGACATCGCCAGCCTGTTCTGGGACGCGGTGGAGGCCAAGCGGAAGTAGCCGTTTTCATTTTGTATTAACCATATTCCGTTTTTGCAACCGGAGACAATCGCGCCACAACTTAAGCGATTGCGTGTTCCTGTAATGTTCTTGATTTAGCCGAGGAATTGTGATTGTCTCCGGCCCAGGCCCTTCACGGCCTGATTGCAAAAGGCTTGGGGCAAGCCCAGATCCGGGGGCAAAACATGGTGGCGCGGGTTCGCACGGTTGCTTTCCAGGGCATCGAGGCCGTGCCAGTCGACGTGCAGGTGATGATCGCGCCGGGCAAGGTCGGCATTCAAATCGTCGGCCTTCCGGACAAGGCGGTGGCCGAAAGCCGCGAGCGGGTGCAGGCGGCACTCCATGCCTCCGGCCTGTCGATGCCGTCCAAGAAGGTCACCGTCAATCTGGCGCCTGCCGACCTTCCCAAGGAGGGCAGCCATTACGATTTGCCGATCGCGCTCGGCCTGATGGCGGCGCTTGGCGCCATTCCGGGCGACATGCTGGCCGGCTATGTCGTGCTTGGCGAACTCTCGCTCGACGGCACCATTGCCGCCGTCGCCGGTGCCCTGCCGGCGGCGATCGGGGCCAATTCTGAAGGCAAGGGCCTGATCTGCCCCTTCGCCTGCGGCCCGGAAGCCGCCTGGGCCGGCAAGGACTTCGACATACTCGCGCCGCGCAGCCTGATCGCCATCGCCAATCATTTCCGAGGCACGCAGGTGCTGTCTCGCCCCGAAGCCGGCATCCATGCCGCGGCGCGCGACCTGCCCGATCTCGCAGACATCAAGGGCCAGGAAACCGCCAAGCGGGCACTGGAGGTAGCGGCGGCCGGCGGACACAACCTGCTGACATTGTGCGACATTAATCTGCCCCCGACACTAATGTTGCGGCAAGCCGCCAACGGAGCGGTGGCGTCGGCTGGAGTCAGGGCTACCGAGGCGCGTAGCAGAAGAAGTTTCGCGAATGGACCGACCGACGCGCCTCCCATAGGACAAAGGCGCGACCGCTTGCCCAGGGCTCAGGCCCGGCCAGAACGGTCCGCGCTTGCGTTCGATGCCCAGCAAAAGCAATATCGCTGCCAATAACAGGGTGGAGGATCTATGGTCATCAAGGGGGCAGCAAAGCTTGCAGCGGCCATGGCCTGCGCCGTCATTGTCGGGGCGGCGGCGGCTTACGTGTCGGAGCAGCGCTTCGGCAGGCTTGTCTGGGTATCGGCCGATGGAACATGGGAAGATAGGACGGCGGCCCAGCCGGAGCCGATCTTCGACCCCGCACGGGATGACTGCCTTCCGACAGGCAATGCAAAATACGTGTTACTGGATGCTCCTCCGTTCGTCATCCGGTTCCCCAGGAACGGGGAGGAAGATTTCGTCGCTCGCAGGCCGACAATGCTCGCCCTGCGCTCCACGACGCGTGTCCGCGATGGCCTTGAGCTGGGGCTGATGGTTGACGGAAACTTTGCGGAGATCGACATTCCGCGCTCCAGGCTGTGGGCAGTCCGCTTTTGTGGCACCGCCTGTCCTGCCACGAATCCAATTTTAGTTCCGGAGGACAATGACGTTCGTGCATATGTTGCCCCCTGCGCGTGGCAAGATCGCGAGGAGAATGCGCGCCTTGTTTTCGGCGCGGCGTTTGCCTCCATGCAAGGCGGCGACGCGTCGAGGGCGAAGGTTCTCTTCGAATTCGGGCTGCGACTGGACCCGACTTCGCCGTTGGCTTGGTTTTATAATGCCGAGGCAGACAGAGGAGTTTGGGGCGAAGACTTCGACCTGAGTGAACTCAGTAAGAGGTGGTACCGTCGAGCCCTGGAGATTGGGCTTCCTGCGGAGCTGGAAGCGATCGCCGAGGCTCGCATAGAGCGAAATTAGTCAGGCGGGGACATGCTGAAATTCCTTATCCGAGCGGCGGCCGTGGCCTGGGCGATGATGCCAGGTCAGGCAGGCGCGTTTATGAGCGCTTTCGATTGCCGGGCGTTAGATGGCCAGGCTTTCACCATGAGCACGTTGCCAGCTGATGGCACGCCAACTCAACGCAACGTAGCCAGTTTCATTCAGAGGAACTGGCAACAGACGGTAGGATCGGAAGCGGAAGCGGTATGCATTCTCGCAAAAAAGAGACTGCCGCAGGAGATGCATTCGAGGAATTACCGGTTCTTCATGTTCGAGAGCGACGGGCAGCTCCTGTACAGGATGGGGGCCGCCCAGTCGTCGGCCGCCCCATCATCGCCGCCCGTCGCCCCGCGGGCTGGACCAGCCAAAAAGGCTCCGGGGAGCACTGAAGCAGTCGTCACATCGAAGAAATCCAAAGCTTCGCCGGACGAGGCCGATCCGGACGAAGAAGCCGGCTCGAACTACAAGCATGCCGCTGCGGCGGTCAAGGAACTAATCCGTCTGCCGGATGTGTCCGGACCCATGGCGTCCGAGGCCGGCGACGCCTACGATGCCGTCATCGACGAGCTGTATCTCGGCAAGCGATCGGGGACGAAGACCGAGTTTCCCGACCTCGACCTCACGCGGAACCCTTTCGGTGATCCCGAGCCGCGCAAGGCGCAGGAGAGGAAGGAGTGCAGGGCGAACCTTGCGACAGTCCTCAGCGATCTCGATTCGAAGATCGCGACACTTCGCAATTCGCAGCCAAGCTGGGGCGAAGGACCGCAGGTCGATGTGGGCAGTTGCGCCTCCCGCCTGCGCAAGCTCGCTGGAAACTTGCTGTGCTGCCAGACCTTCGCGAACTACGCGCCCATCTGGGAGGAAATCAGCTGCCTCGAACTCAAGCGTTTTTACCTGCAAAGGACATGCGAGTGCGCAAGTTCCGGGTCCTACTCGACGGACGAAGCCCTACAGGACGGGGTTCTCGAAAGGTACGGCGCCTTTCAGCAGCTGCGGCACAGGGCGCTGCGGGAGGGCATCCGGAACCCGGCGATACGGGCCTATGTCGCGGAAGCACACGAGGCCGTGGACTGTATCAACCAGAGGTCGCTGATCACCCTGAAGTCGATCGAGGTATGGCTTGGCCACTCCCTTTCGCTGGAGTGATCCCGGTTCTTGCGGGCGCGCTTGCCGCCGTCGAGTCGTGCAGACGACCACAGGCAATTTTTTACCATCTTAGAACGACGTAGGGAGGCCCTGAATGCACGCACCAAGGCAATACGGAAGGAACGTAATCGCACTCCACACTGTCCTGCTGCTATGGCTTTCGGCAACCAATGTGGCGGTAGCAGAAGAATCGGTCGCGGACTTTCTACGCGAATCAGACAACCCCGGCGTCAGGTTGATTGCTCGCGTGGCAGGCCTGTCATTGAGTCGCGCCAACGCGAGACTTGCCGTCGATCGCAATGAGCCCTTCTTTTGTCCGTCGGCTTCTCATGTGATATCGACGGATGAATATATCGAGACATTGAGAAGATACATCTCGCAACATGATACACTCGCGTCGGATGCCTCCGACTTGATGCCTATGCATATGCTGTCCGCGCTGATGGAAAAATATCCTTGCCCCGCTCGATAGCGGGCAACACGGGATCGAGCCTGACTTGCAGACACACGTGGCTTCGGGGCGGCGGAACCAGTTGGTTCGTGAGGGCGATGCCACGTCGCCTTGGCTGGGCGATGACTTCAATGCCAGCCGAGCGTAGGACGCTTTAAGCTGGCGCGTGCAGCATCAATGTATTGATTTTGCCCTTCTCGGCCATTGGGGCAATGGGTGCGCTGAGCGAAGCGATGGACGGCACCCCCTGTTCAAAGTGTTTACTCACCAAAGCCGATTCCCTAATCTGCAATGCGATCGCAGGTCCAAGGCAACCATGTGCTGTTTATGGACTGAAACTAGCTAGCCGCGTACCCCGCCGTCGCCACTGGGCGTGTGCTCTCGTTGATATAAGTCCGAACAGGTTGGGCCACGTGTTTTAAGAACCCCATCAATCTCAATCACCTTGGAAGCGCAGCCTGCACCTTTAATGCCTGTGCTGAGCTTAGTTATTCTCTGCGAAATGGGGAGTGTACGTACATCACATGGTCCTTGCGCCTTTTCTTTGCGTATCAGCGCTTCGATTTCTGCCTTGACTTCCATTATTGCTCGACAGGCCTTGGGGTTGTCCTTTGTCTGCTCAACTTTCTTCGGCTTCTGGAGAATTTTGCAAGAGACATTGCCCGTTAGCTGATTGCTAGAAAACGTTACGCTGCATTTACCACCAGAGAATCTGTATCTGGTGAAAGATTCAAATTTCTCTCCACTGGACGCATAAGTGCTTATCTCGAACCCGTCATCACCTAGACTGTGGATTTCATTAATGTAGTCTTTCTGCTTATTAACTCGACCCTTGAATTGTGTGGGATATCCTCGTGTGGCTATTCCGTTCGCTGTAACAGAAATAATAAAGGTTGCGGTGTCTCCGCATGAGTACTTGGAACAATATCGCGATGTGACCTGAAAGGCCGTTCCGGCATATTTCTCGAAGAAATCCGCATGTGCGCTGGATACGCGAAAAGGAAGCAATAGCGGCAGCAAAAAGAGCACAATTCTGAATTTGAAAGCAGCCACTGCGTGATCCCCCCGGAAATCAGGACACTGCGCCATTTTGGACGGGCTATTCTCGCGTTTTCATAGCGGAATCTCAAGTGGTCTAACTAGGTATAAGTGAACGGATGGATACGCATGCACGTGAGCATCGGGGCAAAGCTCGCGCTTGGTTACGCAATAAGCCGAGCTGTGGGTGCCACTTTGCAACCCTGACCGTCTCCTTATCATTCGGAATCCCCTGAAGCGTTAGGCGTATTGCAAGACTTTCTTCATGTTCGACGTGGCATTCGTGTTGCTCTTTCGTTCATTCCGCCAATTTCATTGGCAGGCCAAGGTGCAGTTTTGGTACAGGCAAAGTCCAGCTCCTTCCAAGACTGGCTTTTACGTCGTTGATCTGACGTGCACATGAGGCCTTGTTCGCAGTCCACACGCTCCTTTTGTTCCGCATTACCTAATATCTGGCGGGTCCGCTCTCCTAACATTGTGGGTAATTAAACGCCCGCTCCGAGCGGGCGCCATCTTTGCACAAACCTCTTTAGGTAACCAACGAATCGGATAAGGGTCGCCGGCCCTGCCTCGCTGCCACGGCGGCTCATCCTTTCTGTCTAAGTGCATGCCTGAAATTTGGAATCCGGAACTGTTGGTCCGAAAATTGTCGGACTTTTGTCGAGTACGCGTCGCACCGGTGTTGCCGCCTCATGAGGTGGAGCGAGTGCGAGCCTACATAGTAGGTCTAATCACGACCGCCCAACGTCCACCAACCCGAAGCCGGGGGTATGATTGGGACGTTATTGCCCTTCAATGTGACATCTCTCATGAACACATCCGCGCGGCGAGAAAGGCAATTGAGCCCGGCCTTGATGCGATCTCACGAGCACTGAAGAATGCCCCAAAGTCGGAAAGCAGGCCGGCAGTGTTGCCCTCTAAGGCAATGGCTCACCTGGATGTCCAGCCCTCATTTAAGCCGCCAAAGGCGAAGCAGGCAGCAACTCAGCCTAGGCCAGTCACTGCTTCCCCATACCCTGAACGGCGGCACTTGGGCCAGAAGCCCGGGATGAAACCTCGCGAGATCGAGGAGTTTCCAACGCCGCTATTTGCGGGGTGGTTGGACCCGCAAGCTTTCCAGGAAGCACTGGAACTTCATATGCGACGGCATGGTGACAGCTATTGGCATTTGCATCGTGCGGTGGTGAAGGAAGGTGAGACGCTCGATCACTCCACGATCCGCCACTGGCTTTCAGGAACCAAGGTGCCTCGCAGCGTAACAAGCTTCGAGATTCTCGGTCGGATTGAACGTAGGTATCGCCTCCCAGAGGGATACTTCAAAGGGAAGCTCCCGCACCGCGCACGTTCAGCGACCGGGCATATGCTCGACGATATCGGTCCGGCTGAACGCAGACGTCTGGCATGGCATCTTCCCGACGATTTCAACTCGCGCCCAACTGTCGAACAGGAAGAAATCTTGGAATGGGTGCGTCGCGTGATCATCTCGGGCTCAACCGACTATCGACGCTTTCAGGCGGCGGCTATCAAGCAGCGTTATGCAATACGATTTCCAGGCGTATCTTATGGCCAAACCGATCTAGCCGATCGCGATGACACTGAAGACTTCCGGGTTCGCGATTCGGGCGAGGGATCGTTCACAGACCCAGACTTGTTCTCGGGTGTGATCGATGCGCCGCCTACGCTGGCAATGGAAATGGCCGAGCTTATCCGCTTCAAGGCGTCAACGCTTACGGTGTTTGGCCTTCAGCGGCAGGGCGTTTGGGGCGAGGAAACCACGTCACAGAAGATCGAGCACCTCGGTTTGATGTTTGGTGCCCTAGCTGCACACCCGAAAGGACCAGTTCGGGGCTGCGGCGTTCCTTTTCAGCATCTATCATTCGGGATGCTGGTGTTTCCGTCCGTTTGGGACTGGTACGTGCAATGGCGCGAGCGGCGACGCGGTTTCTACACTGCCTGGGAAGTGGACATGTTGCGTATTTCGCTCGCCCTGACCAGGAAGGATACCGGTTGGCTGCGGCAACACCAAAACCTTGCAACGAGGGTTCGACCCGTGCCCGGTTTGATTTCACAAATTGATATCGATCGCGCCAAGGCGGATTGGGACGATGCCTGTGACGTCTATTTCAAACATGCGACGTTCCGGGTGAAAGAAATCCAGCGCGTCGCCCGCGTCCATCGCGACCCGTTTGAACCAATCATGCCGGTGCTCGAAGCCGAAAGCCCGGTCGGCTCATATCGCAAAATCACCGAAGAAATCCTTCGTATGATGCCAGATGAACGCTTCTATCGTCGAGCCGCAGCCGAGGCAGTTCGATCTTTTCTGATGTTGCGATTGGGACTTCACCTGGGCCTTCGGCAAAAGAATCTACGGCAATTGATGGTTTGTGCACCTGGTCATTTGCCGCGCTCTGAACGCCAGCTTGCTGATTTGAAGCGCGGAGAAATCCGCTGTAGCGAGCGAGACGGTGGCTGGGAGGTCCTCATCCCCTCGGTAGCGTTCAAGAACGCCAACTCATCCTTTTTCGGGAGCAAGCCGTTTCGGCTTGTCCTGCCAAATCTTGGCGGGCTCTACGAGCAGATCGAGGCCTATGTTGGCCGTCACCGCCGTGTTTTGCTTGCCGACGGCATCGATCCAGGAACCTTCTTCGTCAAGACGGTAAAAGCGACAAGCAAGGATGCGGCCTACGACCAAACGACTTTTTACGAAGCGTGGCGACTGATTATCCAGCGTTACGGAATCTACAATCCCTATACCCGACGCGGCGCTATTCCCGGCCTCCTGCCTCATGGCCCCCATAACGTCCGCGACGTGCTTGCGACCCACATTCTCAAGCAGACTGGGTCCTACGAGCAGGCGAGCTACGCGATTCAGGACACCCCCGACATGGTGGCTAAACACTATGGCCGCTTCTTGCCACAAGACAAAGCCGCCCTCGCAGCTAGGATACTGAATCAAGTATGGGAAGCTGCATGAACCGGTGGGCAACCATTGCTGACGTTGTGCTACATTAATTTACTTTCGGCATTGACGTTGCGCTGAGTCCGGCAACGGAAAGCCTTCATCCTCTGGAAGGTACTTCCTCAACGCGGAGCGATGGCGAACACCGGAGGCACTTCCTCACGCGGCGACCGGGAGCCGGAGCAGTCATTCACCACTTGACGATTGCCAGTCCTCGAACAGCCTCAGGCGCGAAACTCGCTTAGGAAGGTCTTTCCTGTAGCACGGCCCGACTGCGTTGATGATGGACATGTGACATCTCAGGGTATGGCTAACGCCCTTTTACCATAGGCGTCTTCAAGTGCGACGTGCCGCAGTCATTGCGGCAGGCTGAGTTTTCGGCGTACGGTGGTGGCGTCGAAGACGACGGAGGGGTGAATGGCGATTCTCTGGAAGTCGGTCGTCGTCGCGCTTGCCACGGCTTGTTTGTCTCTTGGCGGCGCTGCCGCTGCTGATATGCCAGAGCCGAAGGGGCCAGAGCACTTTGCACCCTTCAACATTCGTCTTGGCCAATACAACACCCAAGGCGGTAGTCCCATAAAGTGGATGGAGACCTCAAGAACGCGAGATGTCTATTTCTCAATAAGCTTCGATGCCCGACAGAGCCGGAACCCTTGCGCGGTCTGCGCGCAGGTTTTGATAGAACTAGCGCGGGACGACGGGAGATCCCCTGATTTCCTAGGCTTCCCGCTACACAAAATTGACGCCGGCTGCGCGGACTCTCGCGACCCTTCACCGGCATTCTCGGTAACCAAATCATTCAACCAACTGTTGCGACAATCGCGTTATCGATGGCGGGCCCAGGTCGTACTGCACTATAGGGGGTACAACTACGTTAACGGCAGGGAGTGGTGCGGAGACGATGCCATCGCTCCGGCGAGCGATTGGATGGTAGGCGTCGGCACCCACACGCCAAACCCCGGATACTATTCGTTCCAAACCCCTTAGGATTGCGACGGCTTTCTAGTGCAGCGATAGCTTATCGTGGTAGTGGGTCTACGTGAAGGTAAAACGTTGGCCTAACCATCGCTTCGTCTTCATAGCCGTCATACCCGATTCGTCTTTGAAAGAACTACCCACTGCGGTTGCTTAGAGATATCTAATATCTGGCGAACTTATCTTACTGACATTGTGCCACATTAATTTTCAGGAGACACTAGGATTCCGGCATGGACTGGTGTCCTGACCGGCATACGAGCAGGCGCAGCGGAGGCTTTCGAAAGTGGGAAGCAACCAGATTCTAGCCGGCTCCTAGAGTGGAATTTCACTCCGCTCGCCAGGCCGAAAATCCATGCTCGTCTTCACGCGGAGCCGACCATTTGACCAATAGTGAAATCGTGGACCGCAGCCATATTGGCGGCCGTGTTGATTGTCGCACTTTGCGGATAGCGACGGGCCAGGAATCCGATTCTGATCCTGCATGTTCTAACTAGGTCGTTAAGGCCGAAACGGGCTAGCGCCGAAATGACGTTGTGGAATGCAACGGCGACGAATTCGTTGGGCTCAAGCTGACCCTCAATCCCTAGATCCAAACTTGCGTCAAGCAGACGACTGAACCACATGATGGTGTCATCCCTCAGATTAGCTGCGCTGGAAACTCGGCAGGCATACTCGCAGGCGTTAGCCACTGGATGGGTTGCAGCGACGTGCGCGCGTGGGAGTCTTGAGTACAGCTTCCACCACAAGCCAGCCCAAACGAAGAACGCATCAAAATCTTCGCTCTCCTTGTAAACGTGCTGCTCCATGACCAACGCAATCAGCCGGAATTGAGCAAGTCTCGCCGAGAGATTTCCATCAAATTCGATGTCGTCCAGGTTGGCGGTAGCGAGCCGCGCCCATCTCTCCCCCTCGTTCAGTTGACCGATGTCTCGGCAGTCGCGTACGTACGCAATGGCCACCTCAGCTTTCACGGTCCAGGCCAACTCCTCGTCTGTCTCGTCGAGGGTTCGCTCCATCAAACGCCTCCGCCACTCGTGCAATGCATGCATATCGCCAGACCTCGCGTAAGCGTGCATCACATGGAGCACAATGCCGTAGCGGACTACCCAGCGGATCTTGGTGTCGGCTGCTTGTATCCTGCTGTAAATGCTGTCCAAGCGAGGGATCCACGCGACAATGTTGTGAGGCTGGGCCTTCCCTGCGAACATATTGGCTGCCGTGTTAACAGCGTCGATCAAATTTGGGGCTGCTATTAGAAGGAACCGGTGAAACTTATATTCCATCAGCGGGCTGATGCATTTTAGCAAGCGGTTGATTAGATCTTCGTCTTCCACCGCTACGGCCATCAACATCAGATGCGCTATGACGACGGCAAACGGTACGACAACGTCCTCGTCGTTTAGACGATGAATAACTATACGCTCGAAAGACGGATACAATTCATAGGCCAGTTGCTTTGATCCGGCATCGATCAAGAAGGACAGCATTATGGCAAGCGTCGATCCCAGCACGAGCCTATCGTCACTGCCGCCAGCGTCGCTCGCGCGTACTACCTCATTGTAGAGTTCTGCGAACACTCCTTCAAAATCGTCTGCTTCTCGATAATATTTAACAATATTGCAATAAAAGTTGCAGACGAGGCGCGTAAGTTCCCGGTCGAATGGCCTGGCAGCAGCAATGGCCCGCACTCGTTCGAGCACCTTCCTCGCGTCGAAGTCCGGACGAACGACATGGTCGATCTCTCCATTTTCACACGCTAGCGCTAGCGCGTCTTTGACTTCGGCGAGAACTTCCGCCCGTATGTGTGGTGCGTTCTGATCGAGGCACTCTTGGGCATTTGCGATGAAGGCAAGACGCTCTGAAAGCTTCAACTGCTCGGATTGCCGGTACAGAGACCCTAGTCGTTTCTGGAACATCCACCCGTCCAAGCGTGCAGCAAACTTAATAATCCGGTCTACATCGTGCAATGGCATTGTGGATAGCGCTTGGTAAACAATCTCGTCACCAAGCGGAGCCGGGTCGATCGCCGGCACGGAATGATGAAGGAAACTCACATCCATACCTTCGAAGAGGCGCTGCAGACCTTGAATAGAACGAAGGCCTGAAAGTCCCATGGCATCCAGGTCCTTCAATCGCACGGGGCCAACCATTGCTGCCATGAGAACGATCTGCCGCTCTAGGTCCGTAGATGCAAGATCAAGCCTCCGACTTGCTCGTCTTTTCAGTTCACGCTTCGGCTCGTTCCCGAGCATCACGAACAGCGGTCGCCCGCTCGCTTGCCGCAATATCTGCTCATCAACACCGGGCACTATCTGCTTGAGGTCGGCATCAGAGACGCTCTGAAGACTCAAATGTCCCAGAGACCGCGCCACGAGTTCTGCGGACACTTTGTCGTCAATGCTCAATGGTATCGCTGGAACGAATTGATCCACGAGCAAAACGATGATCGTCTGGCTTCGACGGGATATGCACTCATGAACGAGCGACCAAAGTTCTGTGCGGGAACTGGCATCATCGATAATAATGGCTGTCTTACGCCTAAAATACTCTCCTTTTAGATCCAATGGCCGGACAGATGGCTCTAGGATGCCCGCGTCCCAACCTTCGTTGGCAAGCTGTTTACCCCATTCTAGAGCAAGCCGGGTTTTGCCGATGCCTTCCGCTCCAGTCAACACAAGGTAGCCAGATCGCAACTCTTTGGCCCTTGTAAATGAAAAAAGGCGCCCAAGCTCCTGAGCACGGCCGAGAAACGGAGTGCTCGCGGAAATCGCGCGCAGAGCGTCTGCTTGCTTGTCCTCCAGAACCCCATCGAGAATTAGCGGTGGAATCGGCGGTAGCCATTCACATACCGCCTTACCTTTAATCTCCAAGAGCATAGAGCCGAAGAAGATAGGCAGAAACGTAAATGCTACGGTAATCGGTAGGAGCCTACCGAGTAGATACCCCTCCAGGTCCTTAAATGTCTTCTCGTCCCAAATGTTGGCGACGAATGCGTGGATGACGGCTGACCACCATCCGGCAGCGCTATTCAAGCCACTGACAACTGGGGCAGTGTCTTTGATGGCCAAATGCACCACAAGACCAAGGGCGAAAGCGAGAAGTATGCTCCAAGCGATAGCTCTTTTTAGCCGAACGGCACCCCTAGTAGATTTACTCAACCCTTGCCTCCAGCCCATGCAAGGCCAGGTTACCATGTAATTGCGCGACCTCAAGAGGACGCAAACTTGCGTTCGAGCTCCCTCAGTTTCGTTGGGTCGACTACAATGCCTAAACTGGAAAACTTGTAGCTGTTCTTGACCTGGAATCGTTATCCGACAGGTTCCGACTGAATGGTTCGATCGGTTGTGGTATTTAGGTGTCACTAATGTCTGGCGGATCGGTTAGGCTGACGTTGTGCTGTATTAATTTTCAAGGATTGCAACGGATTTCGGCGTCGGCTGGCGGGCTTGCCGGGCATACGAAGATGCCCAGCAGGAAGGCTTGCAAAAAGTGGGAAACCTTCCTGAGTCGCTGTTCTTGCAGCGCACCTAACTTTGGCGTCCGGTTGGGGTCGGCTCTCCGTCGAGGGGCGGAGCATTGCAAAGTTGTGGATGACGTGCATCACAGGCGCTCCGCTTCTGTTCTGTGCTGGTCACGAGTTGGAGAATCAAATTGTGGATCGCTGTCCGCCAACGCTTTAGGCAATTCCATTCCGACCTGAACCCGACGATGGATCAGGTCGACGATGCATTCGGAAAGGCCAAGCGCGTCGGTCAGGCCCTGGTGCGCGCCTACGGGGGTGAGGCGACTGAAACCCCGCCGATCTTCACCGTGGGTTCGTGGGGAAAGGGTACGCAGGTGCGCCCCTCGGCCGACATCGATATCATGGCCCGATTCGACCAAAGCGTACTGGAGCGGTTCCAAGCATACGCCTTCAACGGGCAATCAGCCCTCCTTCAGGAAATTAAGGAGAAGCTGGAAACACCCTACCCCCAGACCCGCAAGCGCGGCGATGGTCAGGTCGTTCAGATCGACTTCAACTCCATCATGGTGGAGCTCGTGCCCGTCTTCGCTACCGGGAACGGACAGTTCATCATGCCGAACACTAACGACGGCGGCTCGTGGAAGACGGTCGATCCGGTTGCGCAGGTCAAGCTCATCGACGATGCTGACCGGGATTACAACGGAAACTTCCGGCCGCTCTGCAAGATCATCAAGCGATGGAAGCATGAGTGCTCCGTCGATCTGAAATCCTTCGCCATAGAGCTCTTGGTCGCTGATTTCTTCCGCAATTATGCATTCGGTAAGTACGACTATTATTGGTACGACTATTATGTGCGAGACTGCCTGAAGTTCTTTAAGTCCAGGGTCAACGGATGGGTGGCGATACCTGGCACTGGCGAGATCGTACAGCTCGGCGACAAGTGGGCCTCCAAGGTCGACGCAGCCATCGCCATCGCCGAGACGGCGTGCAATTACGAACGTGACGACCTAGACATCTTGGCAGGCATGGAATGGCAGAAAATCTTCGGACCTCGAATTCCGATCCACGTACTGTAGAAGCTCGCCGTCGAGAGATCGTGAAGGAGGCCCTCAGGCAGTCGGAAAGCTGCCTGTGGACCTCCACGATGCTGTTCACGTGGCTACGATTGGTCAGGCTTCAGCACAAGGCCGTCATCCTGCTCCCCATCATCCTGACGGGCCTCGCTGGCTTCAGTTACGTCAAGGAATGGGTGCCCGCTTGGAGTGTCGCCTTGATGGCGTTCTTCTCGACGTTGATCCCGTCGATCGCGGAGGCCCTCGACATCCAAACGCACGTTGACGAGCTCAAGCGGCTAGCGGCGGAGTACAAGGCGCTCCAGGATCGCTTCCGCCGGCTCGCGAGGATCACTGCGCTAGGCAATGTAGACGAGGCGGAGAAAGCGCTTGCCGAACTCATGGATCGCATGGACGTGGCTCGGAGCTCGTCCATCACGCCGCCACAGCGGTATTTCGATGACGCCCGCCGACAGATCGAAAGTGGGCACTACGACTTCGCTGTCGACCTGTCGGCCGGCGAGATGCCGTCGGGAAAGAAGCTGGATTGACCGCTCTCTGCTCAAGCTGCCTAAGCTAAAGGTACTTTTTGACCAGCTACGATCTACTGTTGGTTGAAAGCACCGACGACTGGGGGCGCTTTATCATCATATTCGACGAACCGTACTCTTTGAGGTAGGGGGCGCTTCGACTATGTCGCCGATGAGCCGGAAGAGCTTAAACAGAATCTCTATCGCTCATTCTCAAATATCTCGAAGCGCGTCGGCGTGGACTTCCATTCACCACCCACTGTGGCCCGTTAGGGCTCGGCAATGTCTGGTGGATCTGAAGTCGCGCGAGTACTGGTCCTGACAGTGAGAACTTGGGGGTGCTCCTCGCCGGCATGGGGAGGTTCTGGGCGAAATCCTCCTGTTGCGCTGCTGGCGCAACTGAAACTCAGTATGCTATATATCCTCCAACACAAAGGTACCTGTCATTCGCTGCGGCGTTGTTCGCTGAAGCTTTGCATGAGGGTACTTCCTCTTGAGGACATAACGAACGCGATTGACCGTCTCGTCCGACGCCTTGGCTCCCACGATCACCGTGGTGACAGCCCCAGGTGGGAAAGATCGCAAGTTGATCGTATCGGCACCTAAATCAACAGTCTTTTCTATCTGTTTCATAGCGCAGTTTACGCGCCATTCCCGTTCGTATGCCCAATCCGTTGCTTTTGATGAGAACGCCGCTTGCAAATCATCAAAGAGCTCGTCGTTCTGGCCATCCAGATACTTGATCTTTTGTAACTTCGACTCCGCAGGGCTCTTGTCGTCCTTGAACCACGGGTGGTTTGTGTCGAATGCGACAACTAGCCCCGTGTGATTTCCACCATAATGAGCCCACATCGCGGGAATATCGTAGCGCTCTGATAGCGAGAAACAAAGGAGAATTGAGCCCATTTCTGTCAAGAACTCTTCTGGTGATTTGATCGAGTCAAGTCCGCTAGCAAACATATTGATGAAGCCACCCATCTGCGATCGCATGAACTCTTCTATCGACATCCCGCTTTGCTCTTTCAGCATTTCTCTCACGTGAGCGACCGGGATATTTAGCCCTGCCTCGTCCAACTTTTGTTGGATATGCTGGTCGATATAGGCAGGTGTAATTGCTGCCAGGGCCGCACCCTTCATCAACTCTATGAACTTTGGTCCGGCAAAACGCCTGAATGTCTTGCGGACTTCAAAGGAGTCGTTCGTGTCGAGAAGATGCGTGAATCGCACCATGCCACCGTCGAGCACGTCCGCGACACGATCCGCTACCATGTACTTATAGAGAACTGGCGGTGGGGGTTCGGACAGCTTGAAGTCTTCTGGCCTGAATAGATCTGGAATGTTGGACATCTACCGCTCACAAGGAATCGGAATTCTCCACCTAATATTTCAGGATCGCCGTTGAGGACGCAATGGTCTTCTGATCGAGCTACCGGCTCCAGGAGGACCGATGGGAAACGACCCGATGCGGCCCTTCAGGGCAGGCCAACGGGCGCGGTAGCTACGACCTTCATTCTGTGGCTGCTTATAGCTTAGCTGGAGTGTCCGTCCCACGGATGTTGCCGCGATCTAGCAAACGCTGATTGGGGCGGAAGGCCGCTTTCGATCCTCATTCGGACATTTCAGCCAATGCGCTACGTTGTCCGGTTCGTGACCAATGCGGCCATTGCTAGTTTGGTAGTTGCCCGGCAAGATCGGTAGAACCAGCAGCAGGAAAACTGAACAGGACATGGTGAATTCTTGCTCGTAGACACCTTCAGTGGGAAACTAGACCTGCCACGCTTGACGAAATGATAGCCAATGGAGGTTCAGACGAAATCAAGGCCGCTAAAATAGCGAGCATCGCTGATGAGCTGGCCGCATAAGCGACTAGAAGGCCAGCGAAGCGCGGTTGGATGGATAGCAACGATATACGGCTGGGGGAGAAATGGACGAGCACAAGGAAAAGATAGCGAAAGCGGCAGCCATACTTGAAAAATATGACGTAGGAAAAAACCTGACATTCCTTATAGATGGCGCGTATCGACATGGTGTGGATGGGGTCGAATGGGATCCGAACTTCAAACCGAAGGATGTACCCGGTGGCGACCGGGTCCAACGATTCACTTACGATGGAAAGACCTTTGAACTCCTCGCCGTCAACAAACGCGCGACTTGGGACGGAGAGGAATATTGGTCGGACTTCGCCCTTGTCATAGATAACGAAACCGTTCTCACGACTGTTCTCCAAACCTCCATCGGAGGGGAGTGGACGACGCGAGAGGTTTCGGTATCAAGCGTCCTCCTCAAGCTGGTGAAGCTAGGTGATTGGATGGAAGAGCTTCAAGTCGTCTGCGAGCGCTGCCGGGAGAACTGGAAGCAAATCGAGCAGCGGCTGGAGGAAGAGCGGTTAGCGAAACGGGCTTCCAATATCGACCTTGGCAAATACGGAAACTGACGATACGAGCGGCACCGTATAATGATCGTTCCGATATCGACAAGATCCAGTCTCAGTGGAACAAGATCGGACGACTGCGCGGGGGGGGACTGGTCGGCCGCCGTCCTCCGTGTGGCGACTGCGGCGGAGATTGAGGCGGTGAAACCCTCTTCAAGATGAAAGAATGGACCGGGCATGAAATCTATGCCTGCGCCAACCATACCCTCGGATTTCAGACGCCCACAATCGCGTCTGACCTCTCGACGCCTCAGGTACCTCTCGCGAGGCCCGGAGGAGGGGTTCTTATACGATCTCTAGACTCTTGTCGGACACGGATTGAGTATATTAACAATCTCTGATAAAAGACAAATGCCAGTAAAGAGGAGCGGGCCATGCGGATTGCGGGCATCTTACTTTTTGCTATAACATTATCAATTCCGACATCCGCTTTGGCAGCTGGCCCGGACTTTGTCACGCAACGGATTACTTACAAACGCGAGGTAAAATTCAATGTTTTTCAGAAGCTCGTAAAAGAGTCGACCTCAAAAGAGGGTCAGGCTGTAATTACAGCGGGTTGCGCCTACCTCGGCTGCGATCCAGCGACAGTCAACGGAGCGCTCTATAATCTGACCAATCAGCTCAATCAGACTGACAAGCAGGACCAAAAAAATTACCTGAGGCCACCGCCTGGTTGGCTGCTCGAGGCCAAAGGTCGTGCGTATTCTGGAGCCGACACCTCTAACGATGCTTGGTCACGGACTGGAGCAGCGTTCTTGATGACGGCCGGTTGGCGATTCCAGCTAGACATTCCTGGCGAGCGTTTTGCCGTCGGTATTCCATCGTCGCGATGGTTCAATGTCCACGTTGATCGGATAGGGTCAGCACTTAAGTACCTCGGCATGTCGGTATTTCAAGTAAGTGATAGCGGGACGGTGACACTTACCGAGAATCGACCCCGGATCGATTAGCGGCCGCCGTGAGGCGGACGCCATTGCGGATCGCGGTAAAGACGCTCGCCAAGCGCCAACCGCTTGCGGCCCCCGATAAATCAATGCAGCATCTGCGTCTTGATCGCGTTGACAGGCCCAGCATTTGCGGCTTTCAGCCACCGCCTTGTCGGGCAAGCCGACGATCTGGATATTGGGGTGGAATAATTCCCCAGCTCAAGTAGGCCGTACCCATCGGTAGTTCGTAAGCCCTTTACGGTGATGCGATGGGCAACTTCCAATGGACCAGCGATGTGCCGAGCAAGAGCAACGCCCACGGTAATAGCGCGACCATCGTGGCTACAGTAGCCTGCTTCAGGTAGTCGTACTTCAGCGCGACTATCTCGGAGTTACGCCAGATCTGGCCGATCACATCGCGCCTCAATGTCTCCTCATTGAGGCTCAGGTAGCGGTCTACAAAGCCTGCTTCCGTGAGCTTCGCGATCTCCTTAAAGTAAACAAGGGACGCATGGCCGCCTGTGAGGTGCGGAAATGTACACCGGTACAAGTTCCCAATGGACCAGACGATGCAGATGACGAATACGATTGCCGGGATGGCAATCCACCACGATTTTAGGTCGTCGATGGTAATGTTGATTGCGGCGAAGGCCACCTGCCCGGAAACAATGGCGAACAGCGCTGACACCTTCGAGTCAATCCGCGGAAAGAAATTCATGATGCGATCGAGCTGGCGTTCAGCCACTTCGAGTCCAATCTGGGGCGTCTCACTCACAGCGGCCACCAAAAATTAGAGCGATATATTGAGGCATTGCCCTGGGGCGTCCATGTGCGTTCTTCCCACATGTTCCTGCCGTCGGTTGCTGTTTTCGACTTGTCTTCGAGCCTGTCGTAGACCGCTTTAGTGATCCCAGACGGATAATCATGCGACAGGGTACACAGCTTTGCTGCCCAATTGGCTGCTCTGCCAATCCATACCAGGTCATTGGCGCCTCGAATGCCCGCACGAGCCACCCGCAAAGGCGAGGTGTCGATCCCGACGGTATGCTGAAGGACGTATCTTTCGGAGGGATACTGCTTTCTGAGGGCCGGCTGGATAAGTTGCTTGCAGCACCAGTTTATTTTCAACGCCGTCCTCGCTGCCGACGAGTTTTTCATCTCGCCGACGAAAACAGCCATTACTCGATCTCCGTCGTAAGCTGTTATCGAGCCGCCGTTGTCACGGATGATTTTGGCGGCGCAGCGCAGGAAAGCTTTGTAGACTTCGGCTGCGAAGAAAGCCTTGTGGGTATCAACCAGCTGGGTTGACTCGGAAATGTCCGCGTAAAGAACGGTAGCTTCAATGTCGACAGCGTCGTTCCCGAGTTTAAGGCTCGTTTCGTCCGGCACCACCATGCCGTTACGTTGAACCCACTTCTCGGCGAAAATTGTAGCTACTTCAGTCTGAAGGTCTTCTTTGATTGCCACCGCCATCTCCCAAAACAAGAGATAGACACGGGCTTGACCATTTTGAATGACTCACAACGGATACGCACAGAAATCGTTCATAGCTTCGCTTCGTTCGCCCCTTCGCTCGGCGTCGAGCGCTGCGATCATGTCGCGGCCCGAAGCCGGAATGTAGCTCGCCGCGCGACTTGCCTGACCTCGCCGACATCAAGGGCCGGGAGAGCGCCTTAGCGGGCGCTGGAAGATGCTGCCGCCGGTGGGCACAATCTGCCGATGGTGTAGATAGTTAAACGTCGAACAGCTATCCAGGGCTGCCGGGGTCAGGCGCGGCTAGTCATGACTGACCTGTCCCATTGGAGCTGTGAGCGCCTATTAGCTGCTATGGTATTTGACAGGCCTATTCGAATGGTTTGATGTGCCCTCACACGGCCGAACCGCCGTTGATCTTCACGCAAATTGCCGTGCGGAGCGAATGCTTACTGTTGAGGGGGGCGAATGAATCCGAAGACGGAAGCCGAAATTGCGATCGAAACGGACAGCACCGAGCTGGCTGCAGCATTGGCTGAGTTGGCAGGAAGCGGCAATACCTTGATCACCAAACGGGACGGTTTGGACGGAGCCACCTTGACGACGGTCCTACTCACGATCACGCCCCTCGTCGTAGGGCAGATCTTCCGATTAATAAGGGCGGAGATCGAATCCAAAAAGCACGTTCGCTTGATCTACAACGGCGTAACCATTCAGGGTGTCAGCGAAGCGACCTTGCTGAAGATCATTGAACAGAGTCGCGGCGATTGACAGCATTTGCTCCAATCGATCGCTACATAGCTCGCACGAAGCTCAATTGCCCTGAGCGCGTCAGCGAGGCGTTGTACGCCCGAATGAGAAGGACGGTAGACAAGTTCGCCGACAGATTCGGACTGAAACTCGGATTTCGCGTAGTGTATACACCCTCGCGGCGCGCCGAGAGGGTCAGATTGCCTGGGGAAAGCTGGTTGATTTATGATCAATATCTCGGCCAGACGCTTAGCTTGCTCAACCGGATTTTCGTTGAAGCGAAAGATGAAACGGCGGCTATCGTCTATTTTCATAAGTATTTCGCCGAGCGAGCCTTGGAGCTAGGGTGTCCAACGCTCGGCCTCCATTTCGCCAACTTGTACGCCGGTAGGCGCGAGATTCTCAGATCACGTGGCACCGATGATCCCAAGCGTATGCTTTACACCGTCATCCACGAACAGTTCGCGATCTTCCACGAACTGGGGCACGAGCTGCTGAACGTCGATCACAGCTACATTCGGTTTATTAAGGAGTACGTGTCCGAACTGCTCGCACACCGTCGAGACAATCATGCCAAGGGAACCATCACCTCGGTCCTTGCTAACTTTAAAAATGCAGACTCCGCAGCCTGCCACGACAAGGCGTTGGAAGTTCTCGAAGCCGAAGTTCGGGAACACTTCGACAACGATGCTGGCCGGTCCTGGCGCACGGCGTTTCAGAAACAGCTGGATGAGCCGGATACGGCAGTGGAGTTGTTCTGCGACTTCGTAGCGGTGGACTGCGTCCTCGGTGGATTCGACGGAGCCGCGAGCCTGGAAGATGTACTCAGGGCACTGTATGTCGGCTCGTATCACTTAAAGACCTTGACCTATTTCGATTGGCACTGTCTTGAAATCCTGCTTCACAGAACGACGCATCATGACATGACGTCGCGATTTTCGCGCAACTTCTTAGCTTTTCAGGTTAGGAACCAGTGCCTTCGGGAACACTTGCTTTTCGTTTATGAAGTGCGACTGAAGGAGGCCGGGAAAGAAAGCGTGCCCGAGCTGGTCGAAAGCCTCAATCAGTTGCTGCTGTTGGACCAACGTCGCCATTATGAAAGCATTTTCGATCCGGCGGCTAAGGTACTGGCTTTCGCCGGACTGGACGGCAAGCTCGATGCACTCGCGAGCGCCGTACTCAAGCGCTTCAAGGACCCCCAGAAGCTCGCGATGAAAGACGCGCTCGCAAACTTAGCCATCTTCACGAATACTGGCTGGCCAACCTCATTGATGGGAGGACGCTTTACGGCCGCGCTCGCGCGGAGTGTGAAATGAGGATCGGGGCAATCGGCAACCATTGTGGCCGGCTGAACGGACAATCTACTTCCGACAAGGGGCAGGCATGAGGCGGCATTCCTCCTCAGCTTTTGCAGAGTCCATATGGAGCCGGTAGACCTCGATAAGGTCGATACCTGGCCGGAGGAGATCGTCTCGTTTTTGGAGGCTACCGCCACCGAGCTACGCACGGAACGCTTGGCTGACCGCGCATATACTCTCACCGATACGATGCATCGGCTGCTGAACCCCCTCACCGCCTATGCATCGATGGGACGAAGCGAAAGCCCTCATCACAGCAGCGATGGCGAATCGTGATTTGCGGGCATTCCATGCGACGCGACTGATGGACTTCAGGAGCATCAAGGAAAGTGGACTGCTGCGGCTTAACCTTGAGCGCGACATTCTCCGCCTGAAGGCCGCACTCGCTGCTCACATGTCACCAAGCGAACTCATGCAAGTCGACGCGGCGGTTTCAAATATGATCGAGGCTGACTCTCATTTTGTCCGTCGGGAGGGGGCAGTATGGATGACACCGCTACGTCGATTCCTTCACAATGGAGGTTGCGAAGTGTTCTTTGAGTCGTTCGGTAGCGAGGCGGTTGAGCGCATCGCCGGTTACGCGGGCGGCAAGTTGGATGCGACGTTGAAGCAGGTGGGCGAGCCAGCAGTCGTAGTCGCCCGGTTCCCGGCCTACGGTTGGTGTAGGTTCACTGAGCATAGGCTCCCCCAGTCGATGATAGAGCTGTACCTAGAACGTCAAGGCGACTGGGAACCGATGGACTATGGGCTGGGACATCATGATCAAAAGGGACATCCCTCGCGAAGCAATCGAGGCCGTGGTCCGAAATGATGACCCGATGGTATCTGGCTGACCTATCTCGCAAAGGGCCCAGGGCGATGCTTGCCCGTTTCAGAAACTAGCCCAATGTCCATGGTCTATCCTGAGAGCCAAATCCACCACTTCTTAGAAGAGCTAGCCAAATTGTTGGATCGGGAGGATAATCTCACGATCGCCTTCCTTACTCGCGAATTCAGAAAGCCGGAAACATCCGAGCTCGTACGTCACGGCCTGGTGCGCCGGCTCCTTACCCTCACGCATGCTACTCAGCGCACTTTCGAGATTCTGACTCCATGGGAGACGGCCCCCACACATGACATGCTCATGGACGCGACGAGCCACTTGCACACCTTCGTAATTAACATCTTCGGTGCCATCGATAACCTGGCTCGCATCTGGTGCATGGAAGCTGATATCCGGAAGCCAAACGGCACTCCCCTGAAGCCAATGTCCATAGGCCTTACGCCCACCCACGTTCTGGTCCGCGCGTCGCTGTCACAGCCCTTCCAAGATTATCTTGCGAGCGCCGATGCCTGGTTCGCCTATCTCGAAAACTATCGGCACGCTCTTGCGCACCGCGTACCGCTGTATATCCCGCCGCGCCAGCTGACTGCCGAGGAAAGTGCTGAATTCGAGCGCCTGGAGCAGGAGATCGCACAGGCGAAAAACGACTACCAACGATACGGAGTGCTTCGGGGCCAGCAACAACGTCTTGGCATCTTCAATCCGCTGATTATGCACTCCTATCGCGAGCAGGCTCGCCCTGTTTACCTGCACCCGCAAATGATCTGTGATCTGTTAACAGTGATCGAGATCGGCGAGCATATGCGCCGCGAGCTGGATGGTTTGCCGCCCCCTTAGGCGCCATACTGTCTTGTTTTGCCACATTAACTGTGTCCATCTAGGTAGCCGCCGTTTTTCGTTCCAGATAAAATGGCCCGATTCGCTTGGGGCTTGGGTCGAATGGGAAATTTTTCTCTCGCTGGACGCGGTCTACGTAGCCTTCGTCTTCGTAGTGCCGGGCTACATTATTTCGTCGTTTCGTGCGCATTTCGTTACAGGGCAGAGACTGGACGGCCCGGACTATTTCGTCCGCCTCCTGACGCTGAGCGCCTTGAACTTCGCGCTGTCGGGATGGGTGATCTATCTCGCCGTGAACTCTAGCAGCGACGCGAAGGTCCGGGCGCTAGCGTGGGGTTTCGTTCTACTCGCAGCCCCAGCCATCATCGGGTTCGCAAGCGGTGTCACGTCGAAGCAGTTCCGGGAAGCGATCGAAGGTTCGGTCTACGACACCGGACAGGCCTCGAAGGAAACTAAGGTCGCGATGAAGCACCACCTGAAGCGGATGTTCGACCACATCGCTGAAATGGCCAAGCATGCTGACCAGGGAACGCAGGGATCATGAAGGGATTAGGGTTGTCTGCTTTGGGCAGAATTCGACACTGTGATGATCCGATATCCTTGCCGGGACTGTTAATGACCGCACGTACGCAGGCATCATTGGTGGCGATGATCGTTTCGATGTTTTTCGCGGGAACGGCTTCAGCCGGAGGCACACTTACCGAGAAGATTCGAGAGAATCCGACCTGCCAGCAATTTGATGACGGATGCAGCATCTGCAAAATCAGCCAGGGTGTCGCGGCGTGTTCAAGTCCGGCTATCGCCTGCATCGAAACCGAGTGGCATTGCGCATCCAATCTCTCGAAGACGGGCCAATTAGAAGGTAAGTGACGGCCTGCACATTGGTTGAGATCAATGCAAGGGCAACATCGAGCGTGAGTCTCACGTCTGTCGCAGCCTGTATGGCCCGTTACGGCATCCATCTAGGGCGTCAAGTCGACGAATGTGGTAGAATGCCAATCTGCTAAGCACACATCGATTCGAGAATGACCTTCAAATCAAGTCACTTAAATCCCCTTTCCCAATTGGTGGAATTGAAGACTCACCTGCTCGACGATGCGGAAGGGCAATCCCAAAGCCTCGTTGTTGAGCTTCGGGCGAATCCACAGGAAGTGGAAGATAAAATCGGCACGATTTCTGTTGAGATTCGAGAAGCGACTTTAGCCCTAGACATCTCAGGCATGGAAATCGTGCCAAAAACCCGAATAGGTCAGTCCGAGACAGCAGTCCCGGCGTTGCGAGAAGTGCATCGTGAGACGACGATTGCCACGGTCCGCGCATCGTCCGAGGGAGGGAAGGCCGGCGTTTCCGTCGGAATTACGGCTTCCGGCCCGGAGGCCGGTGTGCAGCTTGGCGTGGCAGCTTCAGACAGCTCGTCAGCATCTATCACAAGACGTGATACCGAGATGATAAAAGACGTGTTCCACCCGGTTCGCGCTCAGAGCGGTGATCGCTGGAAAGTCTCCATGGAGAATGGTGGGGCGCTTGATGCAACTTTTCTAGACGGGGATGTGCTCTGCAAATTGTCCCGCGTCAAAGGCGCGAATCTGGTCGGCGTTGAGTCTCGTATCGTCGTAAAGCAGAAGCACATTAACGTGAAGCTTGACGCGGACAAAGGCTTCCTTTCCTTACGTTTCCCGCGCAGCGCGAATCAAGCCAAGATCATGAAGGTTCTCATCAATAAGTCCCTGAACGATAAATCCGGTAACGCTGACTTTGCTGGCGAAATCACGTTCTCTAAATCATCTTCGTGCGATGAGGACTGAAGAAACGTTCCTTTCTGGCATTCTGTCGGAGGATGCACTCGGTCGGCTGGCGAAACTTGCGAGTGCAGAACATTCTACGTTCAGCGAGCAGGTCAAAATCGCCGGCCTTAACATTGAAAAAGACCTCCAACACGCTGACCTTTGCGGTATCGACATCAGCCGATCAGATCTTCGTGGCTTCAATCTTACGGGAGCCGACCTGCGAGGCATCACGGGCATCGAATTCGAGGTGGATTCGAGCACTGTTCTAGACGGCGCCGATCTGGAGGGTTCCGTCTTAGCCTTGCAGGTACGCCTCGATAATTTCTTTGCAAAGAACGAAAGCGCTGCAAGAGCTCTTAAAAACCTCCAACGAGCCAGTATCGTCGGCCAGCTGGAATGGGCCGCAAGAAATCTTCAGCCCTCCGGAAAGTACCACCAGATAGCTATCCCAGTCGTTGAGGGATTACTTCGCCGCTCCTCCGACAATTTCCTGAAATCGGAGTTTCTTCGATACCTTGCGCCACGCATGGGAACGCGCGCGGAGATGAAGGAGATGCTGCTGGCCTCGATCGCAGATAACCCCGACAACGCGATCATAGTTGGCAATGCGATGCAGCTGTTCAAGCGGTATGGGATGGCTAAAGATCCTACCTTACGGCGAATGGCTTTCGCCTTACTGGATAGCGCGAACGTTGGTATTAAGGGTGCGGTCTTGCACTTCCTTATGCGAAACGGAACGACGAAAGATGAATTCGAGTTCATTCGCTCGAAGGCTTACGTCGATAAGCTGTTAGGGCAGTTGTTCGTAGCCAAGGTGGCCGCTGGTCTGGGTGAAGAGTACGAACTCGTCACGCGCGATCCGATAACGAATCAGACCTTCGCGCCTGATGCTGTCGTCCGGGCCCCAACGCTGCTCCTGATCGCGCGTCGATGGTTGAGACTCGATTGGGGACCTGACCGAAGCGACGACAATGTTCCGCTCCTTCAGAAGCGTATATCGCTGCATAGTTCGTGGCCTCCGGACGTTGTCGAACGTCGAGTTGCGGATGTTGAGGAACTATTCCGCCAGCTCCGAACGGAAGGAATAGGCTTCGACTGGGAGGCATTATCCTCCGCAAACGAAAGTGGCAGGGTCCACGTGCCGGTCGCTAACTAGGCCCTGAAGGATGTGGGGCGCCCTTAGACCTGGACCCGGCGAGCGGTGAGTACCTCGTTGTCCTGAGCCAAATTCAGATGGACAGCCTTAAAACATAAACCAGCGTTTATGTTTGACGACGGTGGCGAGAGAGCTCGAGGCCTCTGTCAACTTGCAGGTGACGAGGCGGATGAGATAGGCATCACGTTGCAAGTTTCTACAGCGTTGGGGAGGCTGTCATGAGCGTCTGGTGGGTTAATCTCGGTGAAAGGTTCAAGGCGCAATTGGCCATCGGGGCGCTATGGTGTCCCAACAGATCAGTTCGCGAAGACGGAACACTTACAGCTCCTCAGTGGCATTGGTCGATCATTGAAGGCGCTAGCGCCGGCGAGTTTGTGGTTCTGGCGCGAGACGGCCGCATCGAGGGAATTGGGATCTTCAAGCAAGCCGCAATCCCCGACACTCCGAAACCGCGGGGTTTTCCAGAGCATCAGTGGCACAATATGGGTTGGCTGCTTCCAACAACGTTCGTTCTCTTCAAGAAGCGAAGATCACGGGATGAACTGACCGCAGGGCTGTTCGGCGAAAAGGTCTTGCACAGTCCACTTTTCAATGACGGGCAAGGCAAAGGACGCGGAGCCCAGATCTATCTGGCGCGAGTGAGAGATACGGACGGTATCGCGCTTTTCGAGAGGATCGCTGAAATACTCGACCTTGAACAGCCAGGATGGTTAGAGCGCAGCATTGCGAACGCCTCGGCCGATCAAGCTCCACCCGAGCCCGGATCGCCAGCTGCGACTACGCGAAAAGCGATAATTCAAGCTCGTGTCGGTCAGGGACAATTCCGAAAGAGCCTCCTAGATATGTGGGGCGGTAAGTGCTGCGCCACCGGCTTGGACATCGCTGATCTCTTGGTTGCCTCTCACATTCACGCCTGGGCGGCAGCGAGTGATGTGGAGAAGCTGGACAAATTCAACGGCCTGCTATTATCCCCTGCCTTCGATGCGGCTTTCGACAAAGGTCTGATTAGTCTCGCGGATGACGGTACGTGGTTGAATGCCGCTAGTCTGTCGGCGGCTCAATTGGAGCAGGCTGGCCTCGCTAACCTCGATCGCTACAGAGTTTTGGGTCTTACGCCGAACCATGCCAAATACCTTGCACTCCATCGCCAGAGCGCTCTGGAACGAGCGAAGGCGTTGGCCTGACTAGGCCGATAAGTATACGCGCCGACACCGTTGATCCTGGGAGGGTAATCTCAGATACCCTCGTCCATGAAATACGTCGGCTATTACCGCGTTTCGACCAAAAAACAGGCTCGTTCCGGGCTTGGATTAGAGGCTCAGCAGCAGATGGTCCGGCAATTTGCCGGAACAAATGGTGAGCTGGTCGGAGAATTCGTTGAGGTGGAATCAGGCAGGAACGATCGACGAATTGAACTGGCAAAAGCCATAAACGCTGCGAAAAAGGCCGGAGCTTCCCTGCTAATCGCCCGTTTGGACCGCTTTTCGAGACGTGTCAGCTTCATTTCCGCGATGATGGAGAAAGGGGTTCGCCTGGTCATCGTTGAGATGCCGAATGCCACGGACTTTCAACTGCACATTTTTGCGGCGCTGGCTCAGGAGGAGCGCCGGTTGATTTCCGAGAGGACGAAGGCAGCACTAGTTCAGGCTAAGCGAAAGGGAACTAAGCTGGGGCGAAATGGCAGCATCCTGTCCACCGCAAACAAGGCCAGAGCGAAGAACTACGCTGGCCAGTTTCGGGAGTTACTGCCCGACCGTTGGGAAACAATGTCATACTCGGAGCTTGCGCGACGACTCAATGAGGCGGGTCTGACCACGGTCAACGGCAACCGCTTCTACCCTCAGACTGCAAAGAACCTCGTTGCGGTGCTAATCTCCTCTCAATGGACAACGGCTTGCTAGCCGAAGTGCAACAATTCAGCATTGGAAACCAACGAGAGGCAAGGCCACCTAGTTGGGTCATGCGGCAGGCTTCCCTTCGTATAGACTCGCAAGGCGCCCGGCGAAATTGGCCCATATGCGATCATTGAGCCCCGACGTTTTATGGCCTCGACAAAGATGTCCGCGGCCGGTTTGCTGGGGTCCTCATTTCGTAAGACCTGAGCGATCTCGGTCGCGGTGCCGTAAGACCAATCAAGCCCCACATATCTCGGAAGCGCTTCGTTCTCAAAGGCCAGGCAAATGAATGGTCCCGATTGCACGGGCGGCGGCACAATGTCCGTTCCTAGGGGGTTTACGCAGACAATTTTCCTTGCGTGTGCGCCAAAAGCATCGAGGACTTGTTGCGGTGCATTTGCATCGGAATGAGGCAGAAGCCCTTGGGCGCGGATGTCGTCAGCATTTCCTATCGGCGTGAGGTGATAGTACCATTTAAACCGACTGCCGATGGCCGTTCGCATTGCTTGCGGATTGTCCACCGTTTCCTGCAAAATGTCGCTGCCCACGCCTTGGCACATACCAAATCCCCACAGTTGAAATCACACGGGCCGCCGGCCCTAGTTGCGGCTCCGCCCAAATATTCGGGCTACAACCTCAAGATGGTGCTTCTCCGTTTTTCGTATCAGGCCCTCTATTCGCTCCGATTGACGGGAGCCTTCGAAAGGTCGAGCCATGACGAACAGATCAGTGGACCTGCCGACCGCGGCGGAACCCCACCGGTCGATGCCTAAGGTGTCCGTTTCCTCGTCATCTATGCGAGCGATCAACCCGTCAAAATAGAATCGAAAGGCCCGCACTCGCTGTTCCGGAACCTCATCAACTGCTTCATAGGTCACATAGTCCGCGGTAGGGGTGGCGTTGTGCCAAGGGCCACGCGTCGTTACTTGAGTGAGTGTTGTCGGAAATATCGTCTGAGGCTCCGGATCACCTTCTGCCACCATCCTACGAAGCACCTCCAGACGGATGTCGCTCAGCGTTATTGAGGAAAATCCTGGGAGTTGTGTGATGGCGGCTCGCCAGAGAAGGCTAAGAAAAAACAGTCGAAGTAGCCTGAAATGCGGGGTCTTCAATCTTCGAAAGCTCCACCCAGGAACCGGCCATTCAATCTCTGAATTGTCGAGTCGCTCAGCCTCGCCGAAGGATCCCCATAGCAACTTAAGGCGCCTTAGCTCGACGATGGCTCGGTCGTCGTAGCGCATCAGGATATCTTCGCCAGCTCGGGTAACGATCTCCCGATCGTGCCAAGAATCGAAACGTTGGCTTGGTCGGCGTCCCTCCCCGGCCTCGACCCTTGGCTCACCCGGGACCGGAGATCTCGTCACAGCTTTAGGGAGAAGGTGGCTTCTTACCAACTTCCCGGACTGGCCGGTGAGTTTGCAAATGCCGTATCGGCTTGGTTTCAAGGTAATTTGCTGCCCCGACTGCCATTTGGCATCAGCATAGCGTCTCGCACGCAACCCCATCGCCGTCCCGATCCAACTTCCCGCCCCATGAGCAGTTCTGCAAATACCATTGAGCCTCGTCGCACGAGTTGATCTGTTTGCATGTCCGCCGGGGCTCGCACGAATAGCCGCTCTGCGCGACCAGGCGGCGGCTGATAATGCCGAGCGGCTGGCCCGCTACCGGCCTCGCGTCGTCTCCATGCTCTGCACGCCATTCCCACGGCTCCTGGAACGCGCCGACCCACAAGCCGATCTTCGCAGCTTCAGCTTTCGACTGTTGCGCCGCATAGGCGCCGTGGCTGTAGCGAGGCCAATCCAGCGCCTGGCCGTGCTCGACCATCCAAGCGGCCACGCTGGTGCCGTCGGGGCGCCGGCAGTTACCGACGAACCGGTGATAGCGATCCCAAGCCACGAACGTGCACTGCACCGGCCTCGAGGTGGCCAGGAAGCCATCCAGCGCTTCGGCCGATCGCCGGCCGCAGGGATATTCAAAGCTCTTGGCGTCATCGCAGTATTGCCTGCTCTCCGGCGCATCGATGCCGTTGAAGCGGATACGCTGCCCGTGGATCTCGATTGTGTCGCCGTCAATGACGGAAGCGACGCCGACGATCAGTGCCGGCTGCGGCCCTATCAAGTTCGACAGGTTAAACTCTAGCAAGTTGTCGCCGTGCGTCATGGCGGTTTGCGCCGCCAGCCCGCCGGCTGCGGCGACCGTCCCGAGGATCAGCCGCAGCGGCACGCTTGCCCAGCAACGTGCCTGCGAGCGTTTGGCGCCGGTCCGCTGGCGCCAGTCAGACTGTTTGTCGTGCCGTGATCTATCCATCGCCTATGCTGACCAGCCCGGCCATGCGCTGTCGATCATGGGCATTGCGGCGCAGTAGTAGTCGTCAACGAACCGTCCTGTGGCCCGATCCCGGCACCGCCAGATCACGCTGTAATTTTGGCTGTAGAACTGGTCCCAGGCGACGCCGTAAACCGTAGGGGGTGGGCGGTAATATCCACCGCCGTAGCCGTTGTTGGCGGCAACAGCGACCGCCGCGCCACCCACAGCCGCGACAGCTATGCCAGTCGCGACGGCATTGTCGGTCTGTATCAGCCTCGTACACTTCTCGGCCGTTGCGCCGCGTCGAACTAGAAGTGCAGCGATCCGACTTCGGTATTGCTCGTCGGTGCTGCTAGCCAAAGCGTGACAAAGCGCTGTTGTGTTCTGAGCCGTAAGATCACTATCGGAAACATTGGCGTTCGTTGAGCACCCGCCGATGAACACGACCGCGCTCGCAAGAAATGCTCTCGCCTTCATTGATAATCCCCCCGGCTGAATAGTTGGGGTATTTCAAGGCTCAAGTCTACAACTTTGTTTGCAGTTCCGGGAACTGGCTATCGTGTCCGACTGACGCTTGAGCCTGGACCCAACCCTCGCTCCCTGATGCTTGTTGATCCCCCCGCCGGCCTCGCCTGCGGCTGCTCCACTGCGCTCACAAACATTGACAGACACGTATGGAGGAAGGATGCTTACAGCGTGTCAATCATCACGTGCTAAATTAGCTAAATGGCATAGCCCGATTTTCAGAGTGCGTAAACGTTCCGGCTGAGGCCGGCTTCCGTGCATTCCACCTAGTCAACCGGGCGGGCCTCATCCGCTGCTGGATTTCAGGGAGAAGTAGCGAAATACCCGTTGTTCAATTCATAGACCATCGCAAGAGCATATTCTTCCCCGTCAAATGTCACACGAAACGCAGTCGATTTTTTCACCCACGATCGACTGTTGCTATAGCTCATGATCGTTGTTTTGCCGCTTATCCGATCAAACTCGGCGTTGAAGAAGAAATCGACTTTTGCGAAATGCGCTACTCCCCGAGCCGCGATTGCGCTGTCGTCGTCTTGATAGATAGCCAAGTTCTGATCAGCCAAACTTGTACGAACAGAAGGCCGATCGATAAGGACAGAGACTGTCGTCTCTTCCTTTGAGGCATTCACACCATCATAACCGATGAACCGGAACACCGCAGTGCAATCGGTTCGGCGAGCGACAGATTCGACGATACCGCGAACCCCGCAACGGCCACAAAAACGACCCTGATTCGCATCTTCCATTCCTCTGCCCCGTAGCAATGACGGATCAGAACAAACGACGCGAGAAGTCAGCCGGGACGACCGACAATCAACCAGATCGCCAATGCAAAGCTAGGCCTTCCGCCTCGCGGCCATCTTCTTAGCTGGCTTTTCAATCACCTTGCGCCCGAGCCCGCTGGACTTCGCCAGCGCCGATCGCTGTGCAGCATAGTTCGGCGCCACCATCGGATAATCCGGCTTCAATTCCCATTTCGCACGGTATTCGTCGGGCGTCAGATTGAAGTGGGTCATCAGGTGGCGCTTCAGCGATTTGAATTTTTTCCCGTCCTCAAGACAGACGATGTAGTCGGGAAACACCGATCGCTTTGGGTTAACAGCAGGCGTAAGAGCCGGCTTCTCAGGTTCCAGGGGCTGCCCGAGTTTTGAAAGCGACGAATTCACGCTCCGGATCAGTTCCGGGAGTGACGCCACTGGTACAGCGTTCTTGCTGACGTAAGCGGAAACAATGTCTGCGGTTAATTCGATCAGGCTGGTCGCTTCGTCGGCCAAGATGAATCTCCTTTGAGAAGTCCCTTGCTGTCGTAGCTTTTGAAAATCGACTAATCAACGACAGAAGTGACTGTCGGAAAATTACCTCGCACACATCCACTCCAACATCCCTGCGCCTCCTCTGCCGACGAAGACATTGGGCACGGCGGCCAGCGCCCCGACAATATGGTTCAACATATCCTCAGGGACGCGGGCGTTCCTCGGACCAGAGCGCTCCTCTAGAATCCATCCTCTTGACCCACATCTGCTGAACGATAAGAGCATCGGTTGATCACCGTTCCAGCGATAGAAGTAGCGCTGACCAGCTTGGACTGATGAGAGAGCATAGGCGAGTTCCTCGCCGCCCTTGAGGCAGTTGCCAAATTCCTCTCCCGTTTTCCGCAGCTGCTCTGCCGTGGTGATCGGGATAAGCGCGCAGACCTGCTCGAATGGTGGCTCTGGAAATGGTGTCAAGCTGAACAGGTTGGCCAGGATAGCTGCCGGCTGGCGACCGTGAGCAGTGCATTGAACCAGTTGCTGCTCGCCATGCACCGGCGCTAGCCTTGAGATCACCCACAGCAGCTCAACCGTTGCCTGCGTGGGCATCTTGCGCTTCAGCAGTGCGCGGACGACTCGGCTTGACACTGGCAGACTCGATCCTGATGCCAGCGCAACAAGGTCATCATCGCCGAATTTTGACCATTGATGGACGTGACGCGCCAGCAATCCGCCGGCAGAAAGAACCTGGTGCAGCGCGACGTACACGGACTTTGTCCGAGCATATGGACCGAACTTGCCCAGTGCCGAGATCATGCCAGGAGGGCAGTTTCCACATGCATCCGTCAAAATCTGCCGGGACTTCGCAAAGGTGAGGAACCGGTACGTTTCGGGCACATCGCGAATGGCCGTACCACGAGCAGCTAGCCACGCGTGCCACGTATGCCGCCGGCTATCTGAGGCGAGAAAGTATTCACAGAGGCGGTCATTTGGCCAGATCGACTGAATTTGAGCACTGTCTTGCCGCGCCAGCAGGTCGACAATCGACTTTCCCGGTCCCTCGTGGTTGCGCGTAGGGCTGTTTCCGTGTTGGTGCATGGTGACTACCTCCTGGTAGCCCGCCTTCATCCCGAAAGCCCCCAGAGGCAACCGGGAAAAAAGAGAAGGAAACGATTGCCCGGCCAGAAGCCTTGGGAGAGCTGAGCGCGGCGCCTTTGAGCGAAGCTATCCCACCTCTAGCTCGGATCGGCATATCCCCACAGCCACTGTTTGGACAGCCTCGAAAAGTGCGACGGATCATGAGCAGTATGCCTCATACAGAGCTGGGCAGTTTGAGCTTCACTATCGCATGGCTGAAGCCATGTATGCCGACCGTAAAAAATTGCAGCCTCTTAGGCTAATTCGACGATGGTCAGAGGCATTCAGGTGGAAGCTGAAATATTTTGCCTCCCGGGCCCGTTTTGCCTCCCCGATGGACCACACATCCTTTCTCAGGAACGTTCGGTTTTTGCTCGGGTGTTTCCGAACGCTTTTCCGGCTTGCTCGGAATGGTACCGAAAGGGGCCCCACCGGTCCTGATGACCTTTCCCCCTATAATATGGACCGCGTCAATCTTGATGTTAAGGTGTTGGATGTCCGACCTGGAAGAATCATAGGACGCATTGCCCTTCACAGGAACAATCTCAAAATCGAGTTTTAGACCGGCCTTCTTCACAACCACGAAGTCGCTATCATATTCGTAGCTCTGCATTGAGACTTTAGGCGCACCGGCCACGGCGGAATCCAAGCTCGAGACCACCTGTCCTATCCAGCCAGAGAAGCCTGCATCGTGCCCGACGGCGTACGGAGCATTGCAGACGTCGAGATTGGCGGCGCTCATGTCAATGTTGAAATGGATCTCGCTATTATTAGTAAGGGTTCTATCGTTCGATGCGGTGAACCCTGGAGTAAGACTTGCACCTGTTGCTACAGGTATACCTACACTGGCGCCACCACTTAAGGTACGACCCTCAACGACGTTTACCTTTAGGGTCACCTTCGCCACTCCAGACAACAGTCCAGTTCTGCCAGTCCGGTCTCGATATATTGCTTTTGCAAGGCCACACTTCAGGGAGCCGATAACTTCGTGAAGTGGGACGACAGGAGTGGTCTTCGGGTCGCTCTGGAGCTGAGGCGATGCGCACCCTTGTAACACAACGGCCAATACTACTGAGCAAAGAACTGCGGCGCCCCTCATGCCCCATCCTTCCTTTTTACAGCTAATTGGATTCCGTTCGTCCCGGCGCGTCAAGATGTACAACGATTTTATTCTTTCCAGACGCGATATGTGACGCACATTCTGTCGCCCCCCACGACAGCCCCTCGTCTTGCGACCGGCCGCCAGCCAAACTGTCTTTGGCAGATCTCGATGCATTGATCTCGCACCTTCGATTGGCAACACTCTGAGGTCGCCTCCTGCCGCCAGCTGATGATGGTTGTACCCAATGAATTTTGCCGCATACGACGATACACGGCTCTCACCCGACTGATTTCGTCGCTCAACATTTCATTGGCTGAACATCGATCGCTCGGATCCAAAACCGTTTTTTGATTCAAACCCGGTTCTGTCGTTCAGAAGTTCGAGGAACCGATCTCTGGTCTGGTCGGTCAAAGTCCAGACCGAATGGATGTGCAGGTTTTCGATCTGTCTGATCGATCGCAGTATCTGGAACCGTCAGCGTCCAGACACCCAATAGCCAGGGGAAGCTGGTCCTGGAATGATCCTCGATGGTAGTTCCTTCCAATGCCGGCAAATTCGGTTGTAGATACCGTATTGGCGGATGATTGATGCTGGTGACGTGAATTGATGGCTGATTTGCATGCTTCTTGGCTTCTTTCAAAGGGATATAGACCCACCGAAAACGCTCAGCAGGTGCGGAATCGTGTAGGCATCGGGAATGCCTGCGAGGATTGCCGTCAGCAGGATTTCGATGCCGATTTGTCGTGGAAATTCGGGAAAAACGGAGAAGTCGGTGCTGATTTTAGGGGAATTGAGCGGGGTAAATGAGGTTCTGGGGGCTATTTATCGCCGAAAACGCCTGGCTAGATCGCGAAGTCTCATCGAAATCCGTCCCAACGCTCGTTGTCGATAGGCGTCTGGTTGAGGATAGCCCTTCCCATCGGAACAAAACTGGTGGGAAATCCAATGGACGCTCGCATCATCAAGGCGCTGGCTTGCGAGAGCAGGCTCAAGATCCTCGACTTTCTCAACTGGCCAGATCTGCATTTTCCCGAGCTTCCTACCGCACGCGACACCGGGCTGACCAACAAACTGATCTGCGGCAAACTTGGCATCACGCAGGAATGTGTCAGTCTGCACATGCGGTGGCTTACAGAAGCAAAGCTGGTTTCAGCAACGAAGGTCGGAAAGTGCGTTTTCTATACACGCAATGAGCAGGGCATCGATGAGGCAGTGACTGCCCTATGCCAGCTCCTGCAAAGGCATCACTGACAGTGAATAGCTGGTCGGACGCCTCGGCAGGGCTACTGGCAGCATACCTTGCGAACGTAAGTGTTGCCGAAGGTGGAATAGGCGTCGTCGGGAATCGCGCCTTTCGCCTTCATTTCACCGACCAAGCTCTTGGCCATCTGCTCATCGAACGTGTCCTCCAGGGTGATCGCGAACCAGCCATTCGTGGCAAGATAGGCAGAAAGCGGATGGATGATGAGCGGACATAAGATTCGGCCTCGGCATAGTTGTCGAAGCTCTTGACCTGGATGTGGCGCCGGCCAAATGGGCCACTGTCGTACTGGTCGACGTAGACCCAGGTGTCATGCATGTAGCCAACCTTGCCGCCTACCTGCATCCGATACCACCGGCCAGTGTTGCCAAGGATCGCGACAGCTACTCCGTTTCTTAACACGGCAACATTCGTTGACTTTCCCTCCGGTAATGCCTTGAGGGGTGCAGAACCTTTGGGATGCACGACACGGCCCGAATGGGCATCTGGAATAGACATCGACGAACCCACAGACGGTACAGGTTGCGAGGCGACAGGCGGTGGAGCCGGCTGGGGTGCCATAGTGTACGACGGCTCTTGATTTGCCATGGCCGTCTGACCACCGCCAGGTGTGAACGTCACAACCCTATATGTTACCATCTCACTCATCGACAGATAACGGATGTCGTTGCTGTCATATTGCAGCGAAAGCTGAAGCAGGGCGGGATCCACGCCCATTTCGATCATGTAGGTGATTACGTTGGCCGTGATCTGTTGGACGGCGGAAACCGCGTCTTGTGTGCTCAGAAGAATGTCACCCTGGAACGACGATTTGTGAACGCCGATCGATCCTGGTTCAGCATAGCGCAAAACGCCACCGAGGAACGCAAGAGAGCAGGCGGAAGCGCATTCGGAAGCCCTGAACTGGGCCGTGTTCAAACCCAGCCTGCGAATGAGCCGGCCAAGTTCCATCGCCTTCTCGATATTGCCGCCGGGAGACCGAAACGTCACGGCAGTCGCTGAGTTGGACCTCGCCAGATTCTCAAAGGTCGACAAATCGTCCGGTAAACGAAGTCACCTGAAACGAAGATGTAGTGAAGCCCACCGTCAGTCTGTCCAGCCTCAAATTGAAGACCAGCGTGAGCCGCTGGTGTGCACACCAAAGCCCAACCGACAAGCAACAGGACGCTAGTGGAAAAGACGCGAAACATGGCCCCAGAACAACCCCGACCGTAACTCTAGTGCTAGTCAGGTGAGGATGTCGACTCATTGTTGCGAAAATGATGAATCTCAGCCCGAATTCCAGCAACCGTCGGAAGACTTGCGAGCAGTTGGTCTCCTGGCTACTCGAAGTAGCTACGACGGCCGAGCCGCAGGGGCCTCAGTGATGGATCGAGCCCTTCTGGCAGCGGTGCCATTTGTACTGGTATCCGGATTGACCATTTTTGCCGTAGCACCATTTGGCAGCTTCAAGCTGATCAGCCAGTACGTCTCTCGCTCCGCAGGCCTTTACGGTTTGCGGATCATCCCCTGAGCCGCCACGACAATTTTCGTTGGCAGCTTGCCATTGACGGATCAGCCTTGCCGGTGAAGTTGCTGTTGTGGTTTCGCCCTTCGTCTCGTTTTTCTTGTTGGCGGGGACGATCGGGATACCGGGAAGGTCGGTGCCTTGGCTGGGCTTGCCAACCACCGCCCAGTGTTCGCAGGCCGTCAGTTGCTCACCGTCAATTCGAATCGTCTGCTCGCCCTCGACATCTAATATGAATGATCGCTGGAAAGGATTGCCGGTCTCCAGGCAGTCGGCTTCGACCGCGTACCGATTTGTCCGCAGCTTATGCACGGATGCAATCACGCACCCCACCTCAGGAACCTCATAAGCGTGACCGCCTTTTAACACTGAAAATTCGATGGAATCCAGTTCGCCTTTGCGAAACTGTTCGCAATAGCTGGCCGACCTCATGTAGGCCCCGTCAGCAATCGGCAGTGCATCCATAGCGTTGGCAACAGAAGCACTGAACACAAGGGACTGGAGCACAAGCACCGTCCGCATGGGAGATCGAGCCGAGCAACTACGGGACAGTGCACCCATGAGACCGCATCCTTCAGTGTGGTGTCTCTAGGCTGGGCCTAGAATTTCACCTTTGCCCCTGGCTTTATCCTGATCGCAATGATGCAATCCTGGAAGATTTCGAACTGCTCACCTTCCTTGGTTTTGCCCCGATAGACCAAAGGTTCGGCATTCGTGCAGTTCGACTTACTATAGACGTCAACCTCCGGCTGGCCGCCAAACCGATCAACGAATTCGGAAACCACCTGTTGCAGTGCCAAGTCCTGCCCATTGTAGAAGCATGGATAGAGGTCCATCTGCGTGATCGACTGCTTGATGCCGAAGACCATTGATGCACAGGTTTCGTCTTTGAGCCTCAGGAACACATGCTGCTGCTCGTCGTCGGTTGGCACGACCGGTGGCAGCACTTTAATCTCGTAGCCATCGGCTTTTGCCTTTTCTTGCACCTGGTCAAAGCTGTCGCTGATCGTGAATCCCTTGAAGCTGCTGTCTGCAAAAGCCAGCCCGGGCACGAAGACGAGGATTGCCGCCAGTATGATTCGGGGAAGACGGCTAACTAGGCAAATTCTAGACGAAGCACCCATCGCGGCCTCCCTCAGTAGTAGTATCGCTTATTCCGGAACCAGTACATCAGCAGGTAGACCGGTAACCAAAGCCCGCCGGTCACGATCACAAGCAGTATGTGAAACCAGTGGGGAAACCGCTTGACTGGGCCGCCAACTCCGGTCGCAGTCGCGGCTGCCGCAGCTCCGCCGCCGGCGTTCATGAATACCTGGGGGCTGTTTCGCTGGCTCTTCAGCAACTCGATCTCCCGCATTTGCGGATCGAGGATTTCCCCGCAGTGCTTGCATTTTTTGGACTTCGGATTGATCGGCTCCGAGCAATACGGGCAGTCGATCGTAGCGGCCGGCGATGCAGTCTCGTCCATTATTCCCCCAAGTCAGATACCCCGAGGCAATCAACTCCTCGGCCCGTAATCATGGTCTTATATTACGTGGTTTCGGGCAAGGGCAACTGATTGCTTCCTGAAAATGGAAGTGCAGTCACTGGTCGCTTGGAATCTCCGGCGTTTGAGGGTTGAAAGAGGCATCTCACAGGATGACCTGGCCCTCACGGCAGGCGTTGAACGGGCCTACGTCGGATATCTGGAGCGTGCAGCGCGTAATCCGACGATCGTAACCCTGGAAAAACTCGCTGATGCATTGGGAGTCCAGATGGCTCAGCTGTTTCAAGAGCCTGATGAAGGAGAGACAGCGCCAGGGACGTTGAAAGCAGGCCGAAAGAAAGCTCGTTAAGCTCCCTCGGCACGAAGATGGAACGAAAATGCCCCTAACGGAACAGCAGAACATCAGGTTAACACGTGAGCTGTTGGACCACTGTAACCGAATTCGTCGCGAGGCGGGCTACAATCCCATAAGTCTAAGGTCGATGCTGACGTCCGAAGGTGCACAAAGAACGTTGCGGAAGATAAGCAGTCGCGAGACATCAGGATTGGCGCGGCTATACGAGCTCGGCCATGCAACCCTTTCGATCGAGCAATACATTCTGGACAGCGAATGGGTGGCAGTGCTCGAACCCGGTATCGTCAATCAGTGTCGGGCTAACCTAAGGGAGGCGTAAGCTGGTGAAAAACCGCTAGAGCGGTGCCGACTCCGCCCTGGGCGGAGTCGGCATTTTGTTTTCAGTTATTCGCCCTTCTTGAAACGTGCCCTGACCTGGCCGGAAATCGTCGCCAACTGGGCATCGAACGTTCCATTGATGACGATTGCCTTCGCCTTCTTCAGCGCTTCGACCAGGTCGTCCATGTCGTTGCATGCGATCGCATGCTTGCCCTTAGCAAGTTCCAGCGGAACCTTGCCGTACTTGATCGACAGCATCAGCTTGCCTTCCCCATCGGCGGTCCACCAACGGCCACGGAACTTCCGCAGACGGTTCTCCGGCTCTGCCATGTAAAGCTGATGATCGATCTGCAAAAGCAGTCGCTGCCTGCGCTTTGACGTGGGGTCCGACGCCTCGCGCTTGGGCGCCGCCACCAGTTTGAACCCTTCGAATGCCATGTGAGCTCTCCGTTGTTGTCATCACGACCAACGGCGTCCACAGGCTTTGAACTAAGGTCAACGGCTAGGTAGTCGTCTGTCCGACGGCAGACAAGCCGCCGGACAGTTGCATTTGAAGCACTAGGCGGCATGCCGATTTTCGGTGGCCAGCTCACCATCGCAACCGTCGTTCTCTTCATCCGGGCCGCCGGCATCCATTCCATGTCGAATAATGGTCACGCCTTCAGGCAGATCGAGTGAAAGAGCGTACATATCAAGCAAGTCCGAAGGTGCCGACACGTCCTCAAACAGTTCGGATGCCTCAGTAGTATCGATGATGAAATCGTGCTTGGGGTAATCGCTGATCAGATGACGGACCGTCTCCTCGGAGGCATTGCGAGAGGTTTTAACGAGCCGATTGCCATATTCGGTAGTTTCATCGATCGCGAGTTGGCGTTCACCGAACGCACTCGGACTAAGCCTGGACATCAAGCCCGACAGCAGACCGCTGGCGAGCGTTGCGCCAAGCTCGCTAGCCAGCCTGAAGCTAATAGCGCCATCGCTCTTGGTCGCCAGGTTCACGGCTGTTCGTTCGACGATATCGCCGGCGGCGTCACCGAGAGCAACAAGAGTGGCATAGGGAGACAAAGCCGACTCCCACACACTGAGCTCATCGACCGCGCGCATTTGAGGATCAATAGGCCCCATAAAGGCGTCGGGGTGAATAATCAGGTCGTGCGCCCCCAAGGCCACCAAGGTTCCAGCACTCATACAAAAGCGCGGGATGTAAACCGTCAGACGCTCGTATTTTCGATGGAACAGTCGAGCGATTCGATAGGCGACCGAGATGTCGCCGCCTTGAGTGGTCAAAATAAGAATTGCGCGAGACCGCTTATTGACCCGGAACTCCGCCCGCAGGCGGTTCAGCCCCTCTTCATCGATCGCACCAGAATAGTGATAGATGTCGGCTTGTTCTTCCTCACTGAGCTTATGACCCAGGTCGGCCCTGCTGTGCTCTTTTACGTCCATTAGCTACCTCCGTAAGACAATCAATTTACACTAGTTATTTGAGTGTCGCCGGAGCGTTGTTCAATAGCCTGGGTCAGAAAATACAAATAAAATTAGCAAAATATCAAGAAATAGCAGTTTCCGTAAAAGTATTATTTGGCCATAGTCCGCGTATGACGCGTACTAATACGGAGTAATGGTAATTGTCGTAACCAATTAATCGTTTGACTATCTCAATTTCCGTAAGAGATTCCTATGGGTGTGAGGTGGCATACAATTACGGGGATTTGGCTTATCCCGCAGGGATGACCTTACTAAATAAGGTTTGATTTACGACCTTAACGACCGTCTTTGTCAATTTCGGCTGTTTGGTGATGTGACCTCTTCAACGTTTATTGCCGGGCGAAGCACGGGCTAAATTTCGATGACCCTTCAATGAGGTTTGAAAGGCTTGGCGGGGCGGTGGATGGTCAAGAAATTTAGGTCGGGCTTCGCCGGGCAAGAAACTGGTCAACGTCCAACTCGGGAAAATACCTCTGTTTCAACGTCATCAGCGCTGCTACCGACCTGTCAGTCTCGAGCCACGTGTGTGGTTCAAACGTGCTGCGGTTGGCATTTTCGACGTCGGAAACCTGACAGGGGATACCCACCTCATAGAGAATCGCACAAAAGTCGTCGTGCTTGATCTTACCCATCCGCTTCATGACGAGATCGAATCCCGCCTGATAATGTTTGAACGCCCGCGTCAGATCCCGTTTAGCGCGTTTCAGGTCGCCGTCGGTTTTGCCGGCATATCGCATGACCGAGTCGCTGGTCTTACGTTTGGTCTCCAGATACTGCTGGAAAGCTCTCAAGTCCGGAACGGACTTGAGAGTCCTGAAAGGATTGGTTGCCCACTTACCCCAAGCTTCGCGAACCCGCTGAAATTCGTCGAAGTCCTCAAGTGGCTCCGACGAAAACGACAGATGGGTGTGGGTTTGGCCGTTGAAATCGACCGATCGGTCACACGCGTTAATCGGCCTTCGCTTCCAATCGAATTCCATCGACAAGCGTTTGGTCACCTTTCGCATGACGAAATCAGCGCCAAATCGGATCATGTCCTTAAGGCCGACGCCTGAATCATAGGTCAGCTGTTGACCCGCGGTTCGGTTGAAAAACAGTTCGACGACCTGAGCGTTTTCCTCGTCTGGTTTGAGGTCTCGCTGGTTCAGCTTGATACCGCCCTTTTGCAGGACGATATTTTCGTCGATCTCGTCGGCCAGACCCAGCTTCAAAGTTGCTGATCCCCTGGTCCTCCAGCCGAGAGGCTGGCGAATCGTGTGCTTGATCTCCATCGGCGGGTCGTTGCGACCCATTTGAAGCTTAGCCAGTCTGAATGAATCGAAGATCGGCCCCTTGGTGGCGAGGGCCAGGTCCGAGTCCTTGGCGTTGGAAAGGAACCCGTCCGTAGTTACGCTGAAAACTTGGACGGTATCGGGAAATCCGTTCAGCACTTCACCGAGTACGGCCCGCGTGTACGACGTGATAAATGCCGCGAAGAACGGTTGCGTCAGCTCACTTTCCGGCAATTCGACCATGTCATCGGCACGGAGATCGTAAACTCGTTTCTTCCGCAGCCCCTGCGCGGTCTTCCCATAAGTGCTGTTGCCGACCTCCTTCCAGAACAGGTTGCCGAACGTGCCCTTGGTGAACTCTTTCCTGCGGGAAATGCACTCGTTGATGAAATCTGAGAAAATCCTGACGCCCTGTTCGACCGGCACGCGGACCGAACGTCTCAGCTTCAGCTCTGCTCCGAGCTGCCTTGCCAGCACCAGTTCGGGAGCTGCGCAACACGCCCGTCCTTTTCGAGGGAAGATGATCCCGTTTGCCGTGCGAACTGGCAGCGTTGGAAAACGAACAGACCGTGGAAATTCGAAATCGACCGATGCGAAAGCGAGGTCGAGCAACTCGATTGCCTCGATTGCTACGTCTCGCTCGATCCGCTCCCAGTCTGGCTTGCAAAGCAGCGTCATGGCGGTGGGATAGGCAGAGCTCAGGTCGTGATCCCGCCAAATCCCTTCGTCGGAGATCCCGTAAAGGAATTGCTCGTTGCGACCGCCGTGATAGGCTTCCGACACAAACTCCAACTCGTAGTGGACGAGTTCCTGGTGTGGATGGACCGTTTTGGTCACGGGCCGCCCGAGCCGCTTGCTGAAGGAGGGCACCTTATGCTCTTCGCGGCCCAAAACGTCGTCCGGTTTCCACCCTTTCTGCTCCCATTGAGCGATCGCAAGTTTCGAACCGAACGAGGTCAACGTCAGCGGCATGGCGAACTTGCCGAATAGCTCGTCGTACTGGCGGATCAGCTGCTCGGCATACTGTGTGCAGATTTCCGCATCACGGATCGCATACTCACGGAATTTCGGCCAGTTTTCCGAGCGAAACTGCTTCATATGCCCCTTGATTTCCCTCTCTTTAGCAAGCGTGTCTGCCAGTTCGATCTTGTTGAACCCGAGCATTTTGCCGACATCGGCAAGCTGTTTTGCATTCGCGGGAGCCAGAAGGATCGTGTCCCTCAGCCTGATGCTGAATTCGGCAATTTCTTGCCGCCGTCCGTCCACAATCCGCATCGGGATAGCGCGGTCGATCGAGACGAAGGTGCTTCGCACGTTGCTCATCGTAGCTTTTGCTTCGTCGGCAAACTCGTCGAACATCGGCAGGTCGGCTCGGGTGAAGTGCCCGACCAGGTAGATATCCGTCGGCACCTTCCGATCGGGATGATCACTGATGAACTTGCCGATGGCGATCGCGATGAAATCACGCAGAAGCAATCGGCGCGCGTCCTTGGGGATGATGATCCCGCTCGACTGAACTGGCGCTTCGTCGCGGCAACCCTGGGAGATCAGCCTGGTACAGAACTGGTATGAGAGGATTTCGTTCTTGACACCCTGCGCCTCGTCCTTCGTTGGACCGATGGCATCACGTGACTGATATTCCGTGTCGAACCCGATAATCAGGTGCGCCGTCGTAGGCGCCTTCCTCTGACCACCTTTGCGGTTGGGGGGAAATTCGATGTTATCCGGTCGAATAACGACCGTAATCAGCGGAAGGCTGTGGTTGGTCGTGTCAAAATACGACTGTTCGTTAGCCGTGGCCGGCCTGAACTTCTGCTGATTGGTTGCGAAACGCCGTGACTGCCCGAGGACGTCAGGCGAGAAGTCGCTCTCGACCTCGGCCGAGCTGACTGAGTCCCAATTGTCCATGATGTCTCCAATTCGATCGCCGTAAGGCGCCGCTGAATAGGCAGCGCCTTGGGTCTATCGAATTGCGAGACATTGAATGGTGTGGCTGAGAGCCCTGATGGCTAACGGCTCGGCTGGCGTCGCTGCGGACAAGATCATGTACGGTGGACTCGAGTTCGGATGGAATTGCCTGCTCGAAACCCGTCATATGCCGACCCTTCATCCGTGACTGCGCCGCTACAGGTAGGTTTGGCCCGTTTGTGTTGCAAGTCCTCTTTGTATGAAAATCACCAACCCAGGAGCGGGCAGGCATTGGTGTGGACCTATGCGACGCTATCCTGCTTCGTTATGGATCGCTGTTTGATCACACGAAGTATTCCACCATCGTCTTCATCGACAGCATGGTTGCCCTTGAAGGCAAACCGCTGGATCAGATGCCGTGGATGAGCTTGATCCGACTGGCCCCTTCCTTGTTTTGGTCGTCTCCCAGGTCAATTCCGAGATCGACAAGCGGAAACGCGATGGGCGGCTAGCCAAGCGAGCCAGGGCTTTCAACCGGCTGATTTCTCCTGCTGCTGAAACCAGTTCCCCGCATAGGATTTCAGCCGGGCCTCCCGCGATTGACATCGCCATTGCCCGACATAGGCGGATCGATTGAGAACAGTTCGATGACCTCGATCCCGACGGGGGTGACGATCTCGTCGTTGCGCAGATTCTCCATGCACTGGACGTCCCGAATGCACGTAAGCTGCTGCTGACTAATGACATAAACCCAATCGCGATTGGGTCACGGCATGGGTTGAGGTCCTGGCGAATGCCGGATCATTGGTTAGCAGACCCTGAGCCGAGCCCCAGCGACAAAAGAGGTTGCTCGGTTGAAGGCTCGTGTTCGCGAGCTGGAACAAGCGCAGCCGAACATTGAGGTTTCGCTGGAATATGGGATTGAGCCGTCTCAGACTGTTTTCCCTGTCAATCCAATCCCAACTGAGGGCAGGAAGGCCATCACTTCGTTTGTTATCCGGCAGAACCCAGTCAGAATGATGATTCTCCGTTCAATGTGCTGCGCGACTACAGCTATGCCGATCGCTATCGCGAATATCGATCGAAGATCGTTCCAGCCTATGCCGTCTCCGTTCATCGATTCCTTGAGGTTGAGTATGATCAAATCCCCTTCACCTTTAGCCTGAACAACGTTGGGGATTTGCAGGCGGAGAGCTTGGTCCTGAAGCTGACCAGTTTAGGTGGCTCCCTTCACAATCGCTTCACCTGTTATCCGATTTTTGGCCCACCTGCGCCGAGACCTAAGTCAGGACCCCTCGACGGTATCCGGTTCAATCCGAATTCCATTCGGTCACCGGTCGGTAGGCACGACATGCATTTTTGCAGTCGGTCCCGACCGAGGGAAAATCATTGAAGTCCATTGTGCTGATTTCAGGCATGGTCGCTCATGGCAATTCGACGGGATTGCGACGATTGATCCACATTGTGCCGGTCCCTTCGTCGTTGATGTTGAGGTACTGCCTCGAATATGAGAGGCATCCAGCGCCAACGGTTCGATCTTGGTTATAAGGTGGAGAATGCGAAGGTTTCCGATCTCGTTGACCTGTTGAAGCGCACATATCGCATTCCCGACTCCAATGAGGGATCGGTTCAATGCTGAGGTCAAAGCCAAGAACTGGAACTGGATGGAGTTCGTTGGCGTCCGATGGTCAACAGCAGGACGTCGATGACGATGATTTTGACGATGACGAAGAGGGTGACGAAAATAGCGATTGAACCGGTGGGCACGATGGCTCAGCTAGTCAGTGCTTTACCCAGTTGGTGGTCGGGAAGTTAGGAAACGCTCATCCAGACCGCGTATTGATCCGTACGGCCGGCCCATGGAACAAGCTTCGAACTATCATGAATGAATTGTCCTCAGACCAATCGGATCCATTCTTTCAGCTGTCCGACGACAGTGACTGGAATGCGTGCATTGGCCCGCAGGGGAGTGAGGAGAACTACGTTGACGGCTATATCGAAGCGGCAATTGAGTTGGTCAATGCCGTTATCGACAAGGCTATGTATGACAAGCGCGACACGTTGGTGATGCCGATCCTTTATACAGCCCGGCATTCGATCGAGCTCGCCCTAAAGTTAGCCATCGGCGAACTTGTGAACATGCAGGTCATCTATCAGCCACATGCCAAAAACCACGATATACTTTCGCACTGTCAACTTCTTGACCGCTCGATGTTAGGCGACGCGACTCTTCGGCGAGTAGTAGCGGAAATAGAGCCCTTCATAAGTAGCCTATCGCAGGTCGATGATGACGGCCAAGGTTTGCGTTACCATGAGAACCAAGATGGACAGCAGAGCCTAGCCGACAAGCCGCTCGTAAATCTTCTGGTTGTTCGCGCAAGCCTAGACAAGTTGGCGGACCTCCTCAGGCAGCTAAAGTTTCGAATCTACGACCTCGCTTATGAAAGACCAACAGGGTCTTACACGCGCGATTGCTCTCGGCGGGACCTGTTCGAGATTGCCAAGATGCTTCCGCAAATCGGACAATGGAATAGCGGGCAGTTTGATGTGGCCAAGCGGGCTGTATGCGAGCAATTCGGTATAGGAAGCCGACAGTTTTCGGATGCCTTGAATGTCATCAAAACGAACCGTGAAATGAAGGCGCTGCTTGGTGAGGAGACTGCTCTCTATCACCTGTCGGATGACAACGTCTTGTTTGTTGCCGAGCAATGGCGTCTGCGGCATCGCCGTCGGGAAGGCGGCAGAAACTCTCTTGGATTCGACTATTCCGATCCCGAGCGCTTCGCTGAAATGGCGAAAGAATCGAGGTTTGCAGCGAGCCTGAACCAGAACGTCGTCGAAAAGCTATCCTCTGAGGAGGTTGCTGATCTTCAGACCATTTATTACATGGGCCGAGACAAGGTTTTCGCCGAGCATTATCAATCGGTTCTCGAGAGAACAGCCAAAACGCAGCGCTTGGCTAGCGATCCCGTTTTGAGCGTTAATCATCTTATGGAAAAGACCAATTTTTTAACCTCCCTTGCTGCTGGAATCCGACGGTTGGGTAGACCTTCCCTCGCTGAACGTGTTTCAGCCTTATAGCCGGCAGCGGAAAGGCAGCACCCTGAAATCGTCACCGACCAAAAGCTCTGGATTATTGTGCCCTATGAATTTCGCCATGTACGAAGTTGCACGACCCTCACCCGTCGAATTTCGATGGTCATGATCGAGAGCCTGGATATCCATCTCCCTGATGGAGAACCGTTCCTTGAAGGCTAAAAACCGTTGTTTGTCGGCGATAAGTTTTTGAAACCCCTCTCGAACTTCATCGGTGAAAGTCCAGATCGAATGGATATGTGGGTTTTCCAGCTCTCCCATCGATTTCCAATATCTCGACCCATTCATATCCAGGCAACCGATTGCCAATGGCTTCAGACGATCGAATGATGGTCGATGGTAATTCCGGCCTATCAGATGTCGGCATAGATGGTTGTACATGTCAGAGAACGTATCCAGCTGTGATTTCGCCATGGGGATGTCGATTGAGGCGGCATCTTCAAGCCGCTGATTGCGACGGCTGTGATCGAATGAGATCGTAATGAAGTACCCGTTCCGTTTCTTGAATGTTGAGACGGAATCGAACCTGCCTTTATGTTCTTCGATGAACTGATCGATCCTGTCGTCGAACCACGATGCATATTGGTGTGTGATGGTCGTTGGAGATGGATTTGAGACGGTTTGAAACATGAGGTTGATCTTTTCATAGGGATATAGACCCATCGAAAATCGATGGGAGAAATTGTTTTGGGTGGTTGAACTCGTGCGAGGATCGCCGTCGGCACGGCTCAAAAACCGATGTCGGTGGGAAAAAATGAAAAACTGAGAAAAGCTGTTCTGGAGGTTCTAAGGACGAAATGGCCGATGACGCGGCGCGGGGTATTTATGGCGATGTGATCAACTCGCTGTCGGCTTGGATAAAAAAACTGCCGTCACTGAGTCGACGCAGGCTCGTCGAAAAACCCACCCTTAGAGCCAAGCGGCATTCCGCGATCACTGCCGGAGATTGTGCCATCCTGGTCGACGATAACCTCTGCAATGAAGTCGGTTGGATCGTCGTTCTTCAAGACGACTCGCCGAGACACACCATCGGCCAAAACCACACTGAAGCTTCGATTGTAGCGCTGGGCCTGACGATTGGATTGTTCGATGATCTGTAGAATCTGGTTACGTTCATCGGGATCGATGTCCGCGGCATCTAGCAGGGCAATTGCCGCGTTCTGGCGAGGCTGCGAACCCTCAACCTCTAGGCTGAGACTCGTGACGATTTCACGGAGTCTTGCCGAAAGCATCGAGCGCTGTGAAAATGCCTCAGGGCCGTCCATCTGTTGAAGTTGATTGATCAACAGCTGCAATTCATCCGGTGAGATCGACTGCTGTTCGCGAATTTCCTGCCGTTGTCGATCGACCTCTGCGATTTGCTGTTCGACCCTAGCTAAATCGGCCTCGCATTCCCTCAACTTGGTGGTTAGGAACTCAACTGAAACCGCCCCATCGTTGATCAACGAGTATGTCCGTTCTCGCTTCAGCTCCAGTTCGCCCTTCTTTTCGGTCAACGCGATTGCACGTTCATCTAGGGCGAGCACTTCGGATTTCGCTGATGACGCCCGCAGAATTTCAACAAGATCGATCTCCTTGACGAACAGGAAGAACGATCTTTCGAAATCCTGGTAGCGCCAAGCCGTTGACACACAATCCAGGCCGCGCAACGCGTGACTACACTTCAGGTATGTCCCGCCTCCTGGCCCGACGCCCTTGTTCAGGAAATGCATCGGAGAGCCACAGTAGCCGCATGTCGCGAGATGGGTGAACAGGTTGCGCAGTGCTTCCCCCTTGCGTCCCCCACCTTCGATCCTGCGCTTCCCTCGGGCGAATTGGGCTCTCAGAAACAGGTCCTCATCGACAATTTGCGGATAGTAACCAGGAATCGGATCGCCAAACGGAATGCGTTTTCCGTTCTGCTTGGTGTGCGGTTGGAACTCGCCAATTACCGCCCGAGTCTGGAGAATTTTGGTGACATATGATTGCACCCATCCGGTCGACCTTCCGAAGGCAGGAACGCGCAGGTCATTCAAACGTCGCGTGATCACGAACGACCCTTGACCGCTGGCACTATCCTCAAAAATCCTGCTAACGACTTGCGCCCGGTCCTCGATAACCCGGAAATTTCTGCGGTCCTTCGAAAGCTCCAGCCACGCCGGACATAGGCCTGTCAGTTTCTTTTCGTTCACTGCTCTTCTTTTGGCGTCCCAGGCAGCGGAAAGCCGTTGGCTTTTCATCTCCGATTCTTCGTTCGCACGTGCCATCACGACGATCGACATAATCAGCTGCGCGAATTCGGCTTCGCCTGCTTTATAAACCTGGTTGTCGGACAGGGTGACGAGGTTGATTCCGTTCGACGTGATGTCGAAGAACAGAGAGACAGAGGCATTCAGTTTTTGGCGGGAAAGGCGGTCAAACGACTCGACTAGGAGGTACGAGCCCTTTGGTATCCGGCCTGCCTTCACCGCATCCAGGAATTTACCAAGGGCACCCGAAGACACGTTGTCCCCCTTGAATGCAGAAACACCGATATCCTCCAGCCTGAAGTCTTCTACCAGTTCGAGGCCATGCTCGTCGGCATACTGCTTCGACCTCTCAGTTTGCCGTCGCAAACTGTCGCCCTTTAGCTGGATGTCGGTGGACATGCGGATGTAGGAATAGGCGAGCGGCTTTGTCAGGCGAACCTCCGAATTGGAGATCGTAATATCCTACAATGATCCAAATTTCCAACCGCCTCGCTTGCCATTAATACGGCACATTATCTTGAGAACGTAGGCAATTAAATAATTTAATAACATACACTATCCTCATGGTCGGACCGCCGGGATCGGGAAAATCGATGCTGGCGCAGCGGCTGCCGTCGATCCTGCCGCCGCTGGCACCGAAGGAATTGCTCGAAGTGTCCATGATCGCCTCCGTCGCCGGCGAGCTTGGCGAAGGCAAGCTGACCGACCGGCGGCCGTTCCGCGCCCCGCATCATTCGGCCTCGATGGCGGCGATGATCGGCGGCGGCATCCGGGCGCGGCCGGGCGAAGTGTCGCTTGCGCACCACGGCGTGCTGTTCCTCGACGAGTTCCCCGAATTCACGCCGCAGACGCTCGACGCGCTGCGCCAGCCGCTTGAGACCGGCGACTGCATGATCGCGCGCGCCAACCACCGCGTCACCTATCCGGCCCGCATCCAGCTTGTGGCGGCGATGAACCCCTGCCGCTGCGGCATGGCCGGCGAGCCCGGCTATCGCTGCCTGCGCGGCGAGCGCTGCCGCACCGACTACCAGGCGCGCATCTCGGGCCCGCTGCTCGACCGCATCGATCTCAGGATCGAGGTGCCGGCGGTCTCGGCCAGCGACCTGATCCGGCCCGACCGTGCGGAGAAGAGTGCCGACGTGGCGCTGCGCGTGGCACGCGCCCGCGCCATCCAGCGCGAGCGGTTCGAGGGGCTCGGCGTCACCAGCGCCACCACCAACGCGCATTGCGCGCCGGCGGTGATCGAGGAGATCGCCATGCCCGATGCGGCCGGCCTGTCGCTGCTCAGGGATGCCAGCGAAAAGCTCGCCTTCTCGGCGCGTGCCTATCACCGCGTGCTGAAGGTCGCGAGAACACTGGCCGATCTCGACGCCAGCGAGACCGTCGGCCGCATTCACTTAGCCGAAGCGATCTCCTACCGGATGAGTTCGGAGCGGGTGGCGCAGGCGGCGTAGTTCGCGCTGCCTCGAGAGGAGGGGAATGGAACGCCGCCGGCTTCAAGTCCCCGCTTCAGGCCGCTCCCTTTGCCTTCAGTTCCAGCCGCCGCGCGTGCAGCACCGGCTCGGTGTAGCCGTTGGGCTGGATGCGGCCCTTGAAGACGAGGTCGCAGGCGGCCTGGAAGGCGACGGAGCCGTGGAAATCGGCGGCCATCGGCCGGTAGAGCGGGTCGCCTTGGTTCTGCTGGTCGACGATATCAGCCATGCGCCTCATCGTTTCCATCACCTGGTCGGCCGTACAGACGCCATGGTGCAGCCAGTTGGCGATGTGTTGCGAGGAGATGCGCAGCGTGGCGCGGTCCTCCATCAGGCCGACATCGTTGATATCGGGCACTTTCGAGCAGCCGACGCCCTGGTCGATCCAGCGCACGACATAGCCCAGAATGCCTTGCGCATTGTTGTCGAGTTCCGCCTGGATATCGGCCGGCGACCAGTTGGGCCGCACCGCGACGGGCACCGACAGGATATCGTCGAGCTTGGCCTTCGGCCGGCTCTTCAGCGCCGCCTGGACGGCGTGGACATCGACCTTGTGGTAGTGCGTGGCGTGGAGCGTCGCCGCGGTCGGCGACGGCACCCAGGCGGTGTTGGCGCCGGCCTTGGGGTGGGCGATCTTCTCGGTGAGCATCGCCGCCATCAAATCCGGCATCGCCCACATGCCCTTGCCGATCTGGGCATGGCCGGCAAGCCCGCATTCCAGCCCGGTGTCGACATTCCAGGCCTCGTAGGCGGAAATCCAGGCGGCCTGCTTCATGTCGCCCTTGCGGATCATCGGGCCGGCTTCCATCGAGGTGTGGATCTCGTCGCCCGTGCGGTCGAGGAAGCCTGTGTTGATGAACACGACGCGCTCCCTGGCGGCGCGGATCGCCTCCTTGAGGTTGACGGTGGTGCGCCGCTCCTCGTCCATGATGCCCATCTTGAGGGTATTTTTGGCCATACCGAGCAAGGCCTCGACGCGATCAAAGATCTCGACGGCGAAGGCGACTTCCTCGGGCCCGTGCATCTTGGGTTTCACGACATACATCGAGCCCGCGCGGGAATTGGCGCGCCGGCCGTTCGGCCCGACGTCGTGCAGCGCGACCAGCGCGGTCATCGCGGTGTCCATGATGCCTTCCGGCACCTCGTTGCCGTCGCGGTCCATTATCGCCGGATTGGTCATGAGGTGGCCGACATTCCTGACCAGCATCAGCGAGCGGCCGGGCAGCGTCACCGTGCCGCCATTGGGCGAGGTATAGGACCGATCGGGGTTGAGCTTGCGGACGAAGGTCCGGCCGCCCTTGGTGATCTCTTCGGCCAGGTCGCCCTTCATCAAGCCGAGCCAGTTGCGGTAGACGACGACCTTGTCCTGCGCATCCACCGCCGCGACCGAATCCTCGCAGTCCTGGATGGTGGTCAGCGCCGATTCCAGGATGATGTCGGCGATGCCGGCCGGATCGGTACGGCCGATCTGGTTGTCGCGGTCGATCAGGATCTCGATATGCAGGCCGTTGCTGACCAGCAGCACGGCTTGCGGGTTGGCGGCATCGCCGCGATAGCCGACGAACTGCCTGACATCGGCAAGCGTGGTCGAGCCGGCGCCGGCGCTGAGCCGCAGCGCGCCATTGGCCAGCGAAAGGCCGTTGACGCCGGCCCATTTGCCCGAGGTGAGCGGCGCCGACTGGTCGAGGAAATCCTTCGCCCAAGCGACGACTTTCGCACCACGCGCGGGGTTGAATCCCTTGCCCTTCCCGGCGCCGTCGGTCTCGGGAATTGCGTCGGTGCCGTAAAGCGCATCATAGAGCGAGCCCCAGCGGGCATTGGCGGCGTTGAGCGCATAGCGCGCATTCATCACCGGCACCACAAGCTGCGGCCCGGCGACGACGGCGATCTCGGGATCGACCTTTTCGGTCGTCACCGAGAAGGCCGGGCCTTCGGGGACGAGATAGCCGATCTCCTTCAGGAAGGTTTTGTAGGCTTCCATGTCGACCGGCGCGCCATTGGCGCGATACCAGTCATCGAGCTTTTCCTGGATAGCGTCGCGCTTTGCCAGCAGTGCCCGGTTCTTCGGAGCGAGATCGTGGACGATGGCCGAAAAGCCGTTCCAGAATTTATCCGGATCGATGCCGGTGCCCGGAGCGGCCTCGTTGGCAACGAAGTCATGAAGTTCGCGGGCGATCCGCAATCCGGCGATTTCGACGCGATCGGTCATCAGGCTGCTCCAGATGAAAGGCTTTCGCGGGCCTTTGGCATGTTGGGAGTGCAGGGTCAATTCAGCTTAGGGTGAGGCAAGGCAAGGAATCCGGGTTAACGGTCCCTTCGGAGCCTTCGTCGGCGCGCTGTTGATGGAGTAGTGGACGGAAAACCCGCCTGTGCGGCGGGTCCCTGGCGCAACTCAGCACCATAACTAGATATCTACCATAGTTGCCTTCACCCTGTCAAGAAAAAATTCCTATTATCAGAAAACTGGCACTGCCGGATTGGCGATCGTCAGGTCTTTGTTACCCGAGTTCTGAGCCCTGGGTGGAGGGCGTCTTTCATCGCCGGTGACGCTGCCGATCTTCCCCTCGTGGGAGAGATCGCTCACAGACTCACACCGCGATCCGTGGCCTGCCCGAAGCCACCGCCACCACATGCGCCTCGATGAACATACGCTGGGCTTCGACGGTGGAGACGCGGAATTCGGTCGCGACATCGATTTCGGCGCTGTCGGTGCCGGCATCCCTGGCGCGCTGCGCCGCGATGCTGCGTACATCGGCCTCGGCGGCCGCGATCGCCGCCGCCTCGTCGAGGAAATCGCGCACGGTTTCGCCCGAGGCAAGACGGAACAGACCTTCCTTGGGCTGGCTGACGCGCGCCTCCGCCGATACCCGGACCTGGCCGACAACGGCGCCGAGCGCGTTGGCGACATCGGTGTCATCAGGCACCACGCAGTCATTGCCGACCAATGGCGGGAGTCCGGCATAGTGCAGCGGCGCCGAGGCACCGAGGCCGATCACCGGCCGGTCGAGCGCGACGCTCAGGCGCGCAATGCCGGGATGCGCGTCGACGGCGCGCTGCACCAGCGCATGCGCCACGGTGGCCGCGCCGTCGAGCCCGTCCTCGGCGAAGGCGGTTTCGAGGATATATTCGGCCGACCAGCGCGTCAGCGCCGCCAGCACGCGCTCCGAGATCGCCTCGGGAGAGGCCGCGATCGCCTGGCCGCGGCCGTCGCGCTTGCGCGCGAACAGCTCTGCGCCGAGGCGGGCGGCGGCGGCATCCCAGTTCGCCTGCTTGCCAAGCACATGCGCCGCATCCGACGGCGTGAACCCTGAAATGTGCACCAGCCCGCGCGACACCAGGCGGTTCAAGGTGGCGTTCTGGGCATTCGAGGTCAAAAGCCTGTCGAGGGGCAAGGGCAGTGCGCCGATCGCTTCGTAGAGCCTTGCTTCCGGAGCGGTCAGCCCGGCGGCAAGACGGTCGGGCACGCCGGTGCGCACCGCGAAACGGCCGTCCATGCGGCCGGTGTTCGGCGCGCGCAGCTGGCGCTCGAGTTCCGCCAAAACGGCCTCGCGATGCACCATGCCGGCCAGCGCCAGCGGCACCAGCCGGCGCGGTCCGAGCAGGAGCCTGGGGTTGAGAGCGCCGTCTTCCAACGCCACTTCGGAATCGCCGCCGAGGCCGAAGGTGCGCATGGCGACGGCCTCGACCATGGTGCGGAAGCCGCCGACGGTGGCGCCTTCCGGATCGAGCCGCGGCCGTCCCTTGTCGAGCACGGCAACGTCGGTGGTGGTGCCGCCGATGTCGGAAACCACCGCGTTTTCCAATCCGGTCATGTGGTGCGCGCCGACCAGGCTGGCGGCCGGGCCGGACAAAATGGTCTCGATCGGCCGCTGGCGGGCGAACGCCGCCGACACCAGCGCGCCGTCGCCGCGCACCACCATCAGGGGCGCCGCGATGCCGCGCGCCTCGAGAAAGCTCTCGGTCGCCGCCACCAACCGGTCGATCATCGAGATCAGCCGGGCGTTGAGCAGCGTCGTCAGCGCCCGGCGCGGGCCGCCGAGCTTGGCCGACAATTCATGGCTTGCGGTGACCGGCAGGCCGGTTTTCTCCCGGATCAGCTCGCGGGCGGCGATCTCGTGCGCCGGGTTGCGGGTGGCGAAATAGGCGCAGACGGCAAAGCCCGAGACCGAGCCGCCGAGTTCGGACAGCGCCGCCTCGAGGCCGGACAGGTCGAGCTTGGCGGTATTGCCGTGCACATCGTGGCCGCCAGGGCAGAACACGACCGGATCGGTGCCCAATGCCGCCTTCAGCCCATCGCGGGCAAGGTCCGCCTCGGAAAAGCCGATCATGATCAGTGCGACGCGGCCGCCCTGGCCCTCGACCAGCGCGTTGGTGGCAAGCGTCGTCGACATGGAGACAAGCTTGATGGCGGCCGGATCGGTGACCGCTTTTTCCAGAACCGCGTCGACGGCGCCGGAAATGCCGACGGCGAGATCGTGCCTGGTGGTCAGAGCCTTGGCCTTGGCCAGCACCTTTCCCTTGTTCGGCCCGCTCTGCGGGCCTTCGGTTTCGGACCATAGCACGGCATCAGTGTAGGTGCCGCCGGTGTCGATGCCGAGGAAAAGAGGTTTTGGCTTGGTCTTGGTCATTTCTGATGATGGCCCGGCTGGCGAATTTATTCTGGCTCAGCCCTTAGCCGATGCATGGCTGACGATAAAGCCGCGAGCACTGGGCCACGGTAGAGTTCGATCTCCCCACGAGGGGGAGATTGGCAGCTTCATCGGCAGCGTCGGCGACTACCCTACGAACCCGACCTTCTTATGCGACCCATCGCAATACGGCTTGTTCGCCGAATGGCCGCAGCGGCACAGGAAGGCGCGTTGCGTGCGGTCGACCGTGTGGCCGGTGCCGGTGACGATTTCCATATTGCCGTCGAGCTTGAGCGGCCCATCTTTGGTTGGCGTAACCTTGAGTGGCCCCTCGCGCGCGTCCAGCGCCGGCGTGTCCTTCAGCGCCGGCTCGCCGGTGGCGGCAAAACCTGATTTGCTGTGGCTGCCGTCGCAGAACGGCTTGTTCTGCGACGCGCCGCAGCGGCAGAGCGTGGCGCGGTGGAACGTCTCGCCGTCGAGCATAATCTCGGCGTGGACAGCCAGCGGGCCGTTTTCCCTGATGCGCACGGTGTTGACCACCGGCGGGCTTTCCTGCGGCCCGCCATCCTTCCTGACATAGGTGATGGCGCCTGACGGGCAGCTTTCGGCAATGGCGACGATCTTCTCGACGCTGGCCGCGTCGGGATGGATCCACTCTCCCGGCGCGTTCGGCACGAAGACATGCGGATCGCCCAGCACGCAATTGCGCGAATGGATGCAGCGCCGGCCGGCAAAGCCGACATCTATCTTCTCGCCCTCGACCGGACCTGCCATCGCCTTGCTCCTGTTGCCTGACGCACGCTGCCTGGATGCGGCGTGCTTTGGGTGCTGTCCTTGCAGGCTATGCCCCAGGCAGGAAAAGCGTCAAGCTGGCAAGCCGGTCAGGGAACCAGTTCGATCTCCTCGGTCTCGCCGCCGCTGCAGGTATAGCAGCAATCGTCGCATTTTTCCTTGTCGCCGGGGCCGACGCCCCAATAGGTACCTTCGTCGCCGTCGACCCAGGCGCCGTAGCAGATCAATTCGCCCTCGTTGCAAGAGACCGGCAGCTGCCTGGTCTCGCCATCGTCGAGGTAGAAATCCTTGCCGTTGCCCGGCCACACATAGTCGCGGTCCTGGCTGTAGAGCTCGAGGCGCATGGCATTGGGATGGCTGTTCTTGATGGCGAAGGTGACGTCGCCGGCATGGGCCGACGGTACCAGCAGCATGGCAAGAGACAGCGCGGCCAGCGAACGGCGCGCATAGGCGTAGAACATGGTATCCCCGAAAAAATAAACGGCCCGCCCGGCCGCCCTGCGGGCATTGCACGGGGCGAGCGATCGCTAAAGGGGTCGACCGCGACAATCCCGGACTAATTTTGGGGCGATTGGCGCTACTCGACCAGGTCGACGGTCTCGGTCGAATGGTCCACGCAGATGAAACAGCAATCGTCGCAGGGCCGGTCGTTGTCCGGCCCGACGCCGGCCGAGATGGCGTCGTTGCCGTTGACCCACGCGCCGTAGCAGATGCGTTCGCCCTCATTGCACGAAATCGGCACCGATTTGCGTGAGCCGGGATCGATCAGGAACACCTTGTCGTCGCCCGGCCAGACCGTTTCGCGGTCGCGGCTGAACAGTTCGACCGCAACGGCCTGCCCGCGCTGGTTCTTGATGAAGAAAGTCATGTCGGCCGCCCCGGCCGAGGTGGTGAAGACCAATGCCGCGACAGCGGCCGTGCGAAAGAGCGTCACGATTGGACCTTTCGAATCATGCCGGCAGAATCGCATGGCCGCCGCGAACTAGGAAGCCGCCTCCGCCGCGATCTGGCGTCCCAGCCGCAGCGTTTCCCGCACCAGCAGGTGAAGATCGTCGCGCCGGGTCCGGTGGTTGGTGATCGCCACGCGCAGGCAATGCTGGCCTTGCACCGTCGTGTCCGACAGTGCCGCGATGCCTTGTTCCTGCAAACGCAGCATGATCTCCGTGTTGAACCGCTTAAGCTCCTCGCCGGACGCCCCGGCAAGCCGATGCCGGAAGCAGACGATGTTGATCGTGGTCGGCGCCATCAGCACCAGCGACGGCTCGGCCTCGATCAGTCCGGCGAGATAGGCCGCTTGCGCGATGTTCTGATCGATCAGGCGGCCGAATTTGTCGACGCCATGCTCCTTCAGCGCCATCCATATTTTGAGTGCGCGAAAGCCGCGCGACGTCTGCAAGCCGTAGTCGTGCAGCCATTCGCCGGAGGCGAGACCACGCGGCGTCGATTCCAGATATTCGGGCGTCACGGCGAAGGTACGGCGATGCGCGACGGCGTCCCTGACCAGGGCGCAGCCGGCCTCGAACGGCGCGTGCAGCCATTTGTGCGGATCGAGCGCGATCGAATCGGCCCATTCGACGCCGGCGACGCGATGGGCGTTCTGCGGAGCGATGGCGACCAGGGCGCCGATGCAGCCATCGACATGGAACCAGAGCTCTTCCTCATGCGCCAGTTTGGCAAGCGCCCGCAGGTCGTCGATCGCTCCGGTATTGACGGTGCCGGCGTTGCCGATGACGCAGGCCGGCTTGAAGCCCGCCTGGCGATCCTCGGCAATTGCCGCCCGCAAGGCAGCGATGTCGATGCGCAGCCCGGCATCGGTCGGTATTCGCCGCAAGGCCCGGTTGCCGAGGCCGAGCGCCTCCATGGCTTTGCGGTGACAGGAATGGAGCTGGTCCGAGCCATAATAGCGCAGGGGCTTCTCGATGGCGGCAACGCCGTGCTCGCGCACGTCGATGCCGGCCTTGACGTTGCGCGCCACCGTCAGCCCGATCATGTTGGCCATCGAACCGCCGCTGACCAGCGTGCCGCTGGCCGAGACGGGAAACCCCAGCATTTGCTTGCACCAGTTGACGACCTGGCAGTCCATCAGCCCGGCGGCATGGTTGCCGCCGCCGAGGTTGGAACCCTGGATCGCCGCCAGGAAATCGCCGAGCGCGCCGGTGAAGTTGCTCGAGCCCATGTACCAGGCCCAGAAGCGAGGATGGATGTTGCCCATCGGGTATGACATCACGGTGCGGGAGACCTCGCCGTAGACGGCGGCCAGCCGCGCCGGCGTTCGCGGCAGGGGTGCGGCGAAGACCTCCCTCACGTCAGCCGGCACGTCCCGCCAGACCGGACGGTCGCGCACGTCGCGCAGATAGTCGACGGCATCGTCGACGACCCGGTGCGACAGGACCTGCACATCGGCCCAGTCCAGGGGGTCAAGCGTCTCCTCGGCCACAGTGGCAAGGGTTTCCTGCGCGATGTCCATGACAGCCTCCCCGTCATGCCGCCGGGAACTGGCAGCCGGGCGTCGAGCGCGACAGCGCCATCTCGTCGGCGTCCATCTCGGCATCGATGCCGTCGAACAGCGGCGTCGTCATGTAGCGTTCGCCGGTGTCGGGCAGCATGCACAGGATCACCGATCCGGCCGGCGCGTTCTGCGCGACCTGCCGCGCCACGGCGAAGGTGGCGCCGCCGGAAATGCCGGTGAAGATGCCTTCCTTCTGCGCCAGCGCCTTGGCCCATTTGATGCCTTCGGGCCCGGCGATCGGCATCACCTCGTCATAGAGACCGGCGTCGACCGCTTCCTGCAGCACGTCGGGGATGAAATCAGGCGTCCAGCCCTGGATCGGATGCGGCTCGAAGGCCGGGTGGCTGGCGGCGGGCGCCCCGTCGGCACCGCGCTGCTGCGCCTTGCCGCTGCCGATGAGCTGGGCGTTGGCCGGCTCGGACAGGATGATGCGGACATCCGGCCGCTCACGGCGCAGCACGCGCGCCACGCCGACGACGGTCCCGCCAGTGCCGTAGCCGGTGACGAAGCAATCGAGCCGCGAGCCGGCGAAATCATTGATGATCTCGCGCGCCGTCGTCGCCTCGTGGATGGCGGCGTTGGCCTTGGTTTCGAACTGTCGCGCCAGGAACCAGCCATTGGCCTCGGCCAGCTCTACGGCCTTCTTGTACATGCCGAAACCCTTTTCGGCGCGCGGCGTCAGCACCACCTTGGCACCCAGCATGCGCATCAGCTTGCGGCGCTCGACGGAAAAGCTGTCAGCCATGGTGACGACCAGCGGATAGGCTTTCTGCGCGCAGACCATGGCGAGCCCGATGCCGGTGTTGCCGCTGGTGGCCTCGACGATTGTCTGGCCCGGCTTCAACGCGCCGCTGCGCTCGCCCTCCTCGATGATGTTGAGCGCCAGCCGGTCCTTCACCGAGGCAGCCGGGTTGAAGAACTCGGCCTTGACGTAGATCGTCGCGTGGGCCGGGCCGAGATTGTTGATGCGGATGACCGGCGTGTCGCCGACCGTGTCCAAAATGCTGTCGAACAGGCGGCCGCGGCCGGCCGTGGTTCTGATTCTTGCTTGCTGCAACATATCTGGTCTCCTCGTCTGTGTTGGTGCCTTGCGGTCACGGGCCGGTTACAAACCGGCGGCTTGGGCGGCGAGGTTTCGAGACCTTGCCGCGCTACGGTCGCTCGACGTGCCGGCAATGCGGTTGCCCGCACCCCGGCGCGCAACTCGCAACCGGGTGCGTTCATGCCGCGTTCGGTGATAAAACGAGGGCCGACCGGCCAACGTGGGAGGAAGCGTGGGAGCAAGCGTGGAAATGCACGTGGAATCCGCTCGACCGAGCCTGGATCGCGGCAAGCCCGCCCTTGCCGTGCGCCTGCTCGGCCCGTTTGCGGTCGTGCGCGACGGCGTGCGGGCCGAATTGCCGGCATCGCGCAAGCTGCGCGCGCTGCTTGCCTATCTGGCGCTGGCGCCGCATCCGGTAGGACGCGCTCGGCTGTGCGAGCTCTTGTGGGATGTTCCGAACGATCCCAGGGGCGAGTTGCGTTGGTGCCTCAGCAAGCTTCGCGCCGTCCTCGACGAGCCGGGGCACCGTCGGGTCGAGACACAGGACGACACGGTCGCATTGCGCCTCGACGGCTGTTTCGTCGACGCGCTGGAGGTTAGCGCCGCCGCCGCGCAAGGGATCGCCTCGCTCGACGCCGAGCGCCTGCGGTCACTGTCGGAGCTGTTCGCCGGCGACTTTCTCGACGGTCTGGAGCTCGACCGCAGTCCGTTTTTCGAGAGCTGGCTGATCGCGCAGCGCCGCCGCTTCCAGTCGTGTCACGCCGCCGTTCTGGAGCACCTGGTCGCGGCGCTTCCGCCCGGTTCCGAAGCGGCAGCCGCCGGTCTCGACCGGTGGGTGGAGCTGGCGCCGTTCGACGGCCGCGCGCATCTGGCGCTGCTCACGCATCTGGCCGGGCGCGGCGCCATCGGCGCGGCCGAGCAGCATCTGACGGCGACGGCGCAATTGTTCCAATCGGAAGGGCTGGACTTCGGACCGGTGCGCGCGGCCTGGCAGGCGCTGCGCGACAAGCCGGTTGTAGATCAGCCGGTTGTAGATCGGCCGGCTGTAGATCGGCCCGCGGTAGACCGGCTTTCGGCGCAGCCCGTCGGCATCGCGGCATCGCCGCCGTCGCCCGCTCGGGCGGGCGTGGAGCCCAGCCACGCCTCGCTGGCGGTGATGCCGTTCGTCGAGGCCGCCGGCCCTTGCGGCACGCGCGGCGGGATCGCCGACGGCCTGACCCATGACATCATCACGCGTCTGGCCAAGCTCAGGGATTTCTTCGTCATCGCGCGCGGCTCTGTCTTCGCGCTCGCCGAGAAAAACATCGCGCCGCAGGAAGCGGGGCTCAAGCTGAATGTGGACTATGTCGCCACCGGCACGGTGCGCACCCTGGCCGGCCGCGTCGTCATCGCCGTCGAGCTCATCGAGGTTCGCACGGCCAGGATCGTCTGGGCCGAGAGCTTCGAGCGCCGGGCCGACGACCTCTTCGGCGTGCTCGACGATATCGGCAACGCGATCGTCTCCTCGATCTCGGCCGAGATCGAGACGGTCGAGCGCAACCGCGCGATGCTGAAGGCGCCCAACTCGCTCAATGCCTGGGAAGCCTATCACCGCGGCCTTTGGCATATGTACCGCTTCACCCAGCCGGAAAACGAGTTGGCGCAGCACTTCTTCGGCGTGGCGACGGCGCTCGACCCGACCTTCGCCCGCGCCCATGCCGGCCTGTCCTTCACCCATTGGCAAAGCGCTTTCCAGCGCTGGGGCGACCGCGACCACGAAAGCGCGCTGGCCTACGAGACAGCGGGGCACAGTCTCCTGGTCGACGAACAGAACCCTGCCGCGCACTGGGCGATGGGCCGGGCGCTATGGTTGCGCGGCGAACAGGACGGGTCGCTCTTCGAATTGGAACGGGCAGTGGAGCTCAGCCCCAATTTCGCGCTTGGCCACTATGCGCTGTCCTTCGTCCACTCGCAGTCCGGCGATCCGCAGGCGGCGATCGGCTCCTCCGACCATTCGCGCCATCTCAGCCCCTTCGACCCGCTGCTGTTCGGCATGCTGGGCGCGCGCGCCATGGCGCATGTGCGGCTCGGCCAGTTCGAGGAAGCGGCCGAATGGGCGCTGAAGGCGGCGGCGCGGCCCAATGCCCACGCCATAATCCTGGCGATCGCTGCACACTGCCTGGCGCTGGCCGGCCGGCTCGACGAGGCACGTAATTTCGCCGCAGCCATCCGCAAGGCGCTGCCGGACTACCGCGCCGACGATTTCATCGGCACGTTCCGGTTCGAAGCAGATGCCGAGGCATTGTTCCGGCAAGGCGCAAAGCGGATCGGATTGAACTGAATCCGCGCAATTTCCGTCGATTAACGATTTCGGAAGTGGTTGTTTAACCGTTCGTCGCTATGTCACCGCCCGGAGGGGCATGACAGAGAGTGTATGATGAGCGACAGCCCTGACAAGCGCAATGAATGGCGCGCCATTCTTTACGTGCAAGCCCGCGTGGCGGTTCTTTTCGTCCCGGTCGTCGCCAGCCTGCTGATCATAGCCGCACTTGCCGGCAACGACCGCAAATCCGTCCCAGCCGTCGACCGGACGGTAACGGGATCGGTGCGATAAGGGCACGGTCATCGACAGCGCACGTTTCCCGAGAGGCGTGCGCATGATGTCGGGCAAGTCCCTGCGGCTTTCCCTTGGCAGGAATGACCATGCGAGCGATCGTGCACCCAACAAAAAAGCCCGGACGAGCCGGGCTTTTGTTGGGTCTCCGAACCTTCGAACGGTTCGAAACGGGAAAATGGTGCCCAGAAGAGGACTCGAACCTCCACTCCTTGCGGAACACGGACCTGAACCGTGCGCGTCTACCAATTCCGCCATCTGGGCTGGTGCGGGCTCAATAAGCGGGCAAGCGGTGTGTGTCAACGCGGTTTTTGGAACATGATCCCGAAAGGTGGGCTTTCACAAAAAGATCATGCCCGGCCAGAGCCGGAGCCTCTGACTGCCGGCCCCGGACCGGTCAGCCTTCCAGCACTTCCTTCGAGGCCACGGTGGAATCGGCGTTGAGCGTGTAGATGACCGGCACGCCGGTGCCGAGCTCCAGCTTGACGATCTCCTCGCCCGACTTGCCGTCCAGCGCCATGATCAGCGCCCGCAGCGAATTTCCGTGCGCGGCCACCAGCACCGTGCCGCCGCGCAGCACATGAGGCTGGAGGTCGTGCAGGTAATAAGGCCAGACGCGGGCGCCGGTGTCCTTCAGGCTCTCGCCGCCGGGGGGCGGCACGTCGTAGGAGCGGCGCCAGACATGCACCTGCTCCTCGCCCCATTTCTTGCGCGCGTCGTCCTTGTTGAGGCCGGAGAGGTCGCCATAGTCGCGCTCGTTCAGCGCCTGGTCGCGGACGGTTTTCAGGTCGCTCTGGCCGACGGCGTCGAGGATGTGCTGGCAGGTTTTTTGCGCCCGGATCAGCGCCGAGGTGAAGGCGATGTCGAACTTCAGTCCGCGTGCCTTGAGCTTCTGGCCGGCCGCCTTGGCCTCGGCGTGGCCCTGTTCGGTCAGGTCGACGTCGCGCCAGCCGGTGAACAGGTTCTTCAAATTCCATTCGCTCTGGCCATGGCGCACGAGCACGAGGGTTCTCGACATTTTTGCTCCTCTGGGATCTGCATGGGGATGAAAACGGTCCAGGGTCGTTTCAGGCAAGCCCGAGCACGTCCCGCATCGAGTAAAGGCCGGGCTTCCTGCCATGCGCCCACAGGGCTGCCTTGACGGCGCCGCGGGCGAAGATGGTGCGGTCCTCGGCATGGTGGGCGAGCGTGATGCGTTCGCCGGTGCCGGCCAGGATGACGCTGTGGTCGCCGACCACCGAGCCGCCGCGCAGGGTTGCGAAGCCGATCGAGCCCGGCTTGCGCACGCCGGTGTGGCCGTCGCGGACGCGCACATCGTTGCCGGCAAGCGGCACGCCACGCCCTGCGGCGGCGGCTTCGCCCAGCAGCAGAGCGGTGCCGGACGGCGCGTCGACCTTGTGCCTGTGATGCATTTCGAGAATCTCGATGTCGAAGTCCCCGGCGTCGAGCGCGCGCGCGGCCTGTTCGACCAGTACCGCCAGGAGATTGACGCCGAGGCTCATATTGCCCGACTTGACGATCGTCGCATGGCGCGCCGCGGCGGCGATCCTGGCATTGTCGTCGGCCGAGCAGCCGGTCGTGCCGATGACATGGACGATGCGCGCCTGCGCCGCATAGCCGGCGAATTCGACGGTCGCAGCCGGGGCGGTGAAATCGAGCACACCGTCCGCCCCGGCGAAGGCCGGCAGCGGATCGTCCGATATCGGCACGTTGATGATGCCGATGCCGGCAAGCTCGCCCGCATCCTTGCCGAGATAGGGCGATCCCTGCCGCTCGATCGCGCCGGCGACGCGTGCGCCCGGCATTGCGTGGATGGCGCGGATCAGCGTCTGGCCCATGCGGCCGGCGGCGCCCACCACCACCAGGCCCATATCGCCCGCGGGTCTGTCGGCTGTCGGCGTTTCACTCATCTCGCGCTCCCGGCGACGCCCTGCGTCTCGATAGTTTCCGTCGGCCCTGGCGCCGGAGTTTGGATCGGCGCGCCGTCATCGACAAGCCCCAGGCCCTTCCTGCCCTGCACCCGGTGGAAGCGGGAATAGACGCTGTGCGGGTCGGCCATCAGCGAGGCATGGGTGCCCTGTTCGACCAGATGACCCTGTTCCAGCACGATGATGTGGTCGGCATTGACCACCGTCGACAGCCGGTGGGCGATGACGATGGTGGTGCGCCCCTCCATGACATGGGTCAGCGCTTCCTGGACCTTGGCTTCCGCCTCATTGTCGAGCGCCGAGGTCGCCTCGTCGAGCAGCAGGATCGGCGCCTGGCGGACGATGGCGCGGGCGATCGATACACGCTGGCGCTGGCCGCCCGACAGCGACGCGCCGTTTTCGCCGACGGGCGTGTCGTAGCCCAGCGGCTGCTGGCGGATGAAGCCGTCGGCCTGGGCCAGCCGCGCGGCCTGCTCGATCTCGGTGTCGGTGGCGGAGAGCCGGCCATAGCGGATGTTGTCGCGGATGGTGCCTTCGAACAGATAGGGCTGCTGCGAAACATAGGCGATGGAGCTGCGCAGCGACTGCTTGGTGATCTTCGAAATGTCCTGGCCGTCGATCTCGATCGTGCCCGCCTCGACGTCGTAGAACCGCTGCAGCAGCGCCACCAGCGTCGTCTTGCCGGCGCCGGAGGAGCCGACGATGGCGGTCATCTTGCCGGCGGCGGCGACGAAGCTGAGGTCCTGGAGGACCGGTGCCTCCTCGACATAGCGGAAGCTCACATTGTTGAAGCGCACTTCGCCCGTGGTGAAATTCGCCTCGGCGGCTCCCGGCGCGTCGCCCTGCTGCGGTTCGAGATCGAGGATTTCGTAGATCATGCGCGCATTGACCAGCGCCCGCTCCATGCCGACCTGCATGCGCGCCAGCCGCCTTGCCGGGTCGTAGGCCAGCATCAGCGCGGTGATGAAGGAGAAGACGGCGCCCGGCGGCTGCCCGAGGACGAGCGCACGATAGCCGGAATAAGCGATGACGCCAGTGACGGCGAGACCGGCCAGCATGTCGGAAATCGGCGACAGCCGTTCCGAAACCCGGGCGATCTTGTTGCCGCGGTGCTCGGCGCTGTTGGCGAGCTGGCTGATGCGCCGCGACAGCTCGTCCTCCATGGTGAAGGCCTTGACGATGGCGATGCCTTGCGTGGCTTCCTGCATGGCGCCGATCAGCCGCGAGTTGATCTGCACCGATTCGCGGGTGATGCGACGCACCCGGCGCATCAGATAGACAACGGTGTAGATGAGCGGCGGCCCGATCACCAGCGAGCTGAGCGACAGGACCGGATCCTGGTAGATCATGACGCCGAGCAGCCCGAACAGCGTCACCCCGTCGCGCGCGATCGACGTCAGCGTCATCGACAGCAGGTCGCGAATGCCGTTGACGTTTTCGTTGACCTGCGCCGCCAGCCGGCCCGATCTCGTGTCGTTGAAGAAACCGACGCCGAGCTTCATCAGGTGGTCGAAGATGCGGCGCTGGTAGCGGGCAACCAGATTGTTGCCGACGGTAGCCAGCGTCACCGCCTGGCCGTAGCCGGCGAACCCGCGCACGAGAAAGGCGCCCATGATGCCGGCGCAAATCCACACGATCAGATCGCCGCGCCGCTCGTAGAAGATCTGGTTGACGACCGGGCTCATGATCCAGGCGGTGAAGGCTGTCGTGGCGGACACCGCCAGCAGGCAGGCGCCGGCAAAGATGTAGGACCACAAATAGTCGCGGCCGTTCTCGGCGATGATACGGCGCAGCACCGCCCAGACCTCGCCAGGGGTGGCTTTCTGCTTATGTGGAGCCTGGAGTGTCAAATCGGGAGCGCTTCGTGGTTTCCGCTTGGTGGGACCGGGCTGCACACGGCATCCCTTCTGGCGCCCCTCTTAACGCCAAGCGGCCGGCTTGCCTATGCCCGCGGCTGATTAACTTCGTCGCGGGCACCGGACCGACGCCTGGTCCGTCATGCGGCCCAGCCTAGGCCTGCCAGCGGCGGCCGGCGGTCTGGACGCCGAACAGCGAAGGGTTCCTGGCATAGGCGGCGAGGCCCAGAAGGGCCGCCAGCGGATGGGTGATGACGTAGACGGGCAAGGTGCGCATCAATTCGCTGTGCGGGGCCTTGTCCTCGAAGGCGGCGCGGAAATTGCCCTGTTTCAGCGCCGGCACGATCTTCTGCGCGATGCCACCGGTGAGAAAGACGCCGCCGCGGCTCATGAACACCAAGGCGAGATCGCCGGCGGTGCGCCCTAGGCAGGTGACGAAGATCTCCAGCGCTTCTTGCGCAACCGGATCGGTCCTGGCAAGCGCCGCTGCGGTGATCTCGGCCGGCGTGGTGAAGGGCGATGGGTTGCCGTCGGCCTTGGCCACCGCCCGGTAGACGTTGACCAGGCCGCGTCCGCTCAGGATCTGCTCGCCCGAAATGCGGCCCTCGAGCTTCTCGATATGCGGGAAAACCTCGAAATCTCTGGCAGTGCGCGGGCCGATGTCCATATGGCCGCCCTCGCCGGGCACCGGGATCCAGTGGCGCAGCGCGTGCACCAGCCCGGCGACGCCGAGCCCGGTTCCCGGGCCGAGCACCACGCGGCCGGCATCGGGCTCCGGCGCGCCGCCGCCGATCTTTTCCATGTGCTCTTCGCCGAGCGCCACGACGGCCAGCGCCTGCGCCTCGAAATCGTTGAGCACGACGATGTCGCTGAGGCCGAGGCTGGCGAACATCTGCCGGGGCTTGACGATCCACGGGCAATTGGTGAGCTCGATCTCGTCGCCGTCGACCGGGCCGGCCACCGCCAGCACCGCCGAATTGGGGCGGACCGAGGAGCGGTCGAGCACCGCCGCCTGGATCGCCTCGTCTATGGTGTTGTAACTGGCTGTCTGGACGATCGCCGGCTCGCCGGCTTCCGAATTGGCGTCGAGCACGACCGAGAAGCGCGCATTGGTGCCGCCGATGTCGCCGATCAGGATCGGGAACCGCAGCGCCGTGTCGTCGTCGCCTGTGTTTGGCATGCTTTGTCGTCCGTCCCCGGCGCCCGACGGCCCATTGCCGTTCTCCCGTTGACTAGCGCATGAGTTTGAAAAGGGAAACGGTTTTCGAAACCGATGGTGCGCACGACCGATTTATGAGCTCGAACGGCCGCGACTAGGCTGCCGCCTTGTGCTCCTCGCGGGCAGCGGACCAGACCTCGCGGGCCGCATCGGCGTTCATGGCGGCAATTCCCAAGCCGACAATCAGGTCGGGCCACGCAGAATGCCAGATCGCGGCGGTGACAAGGCCCGCGGCGATTATGGCGACGTTGGCAAAGGCGTCGTTCCGCGCGGAGAGGAACGCGGCCTTTGTCAGGCTGCCGCTGTGATGGCGGAAGCGCGCCAGCATGAACGCGCAAGTCAGGTTCACGGCCAGGGCCCCGGCGCCCGCAAGCGACAGCGGCAGCGGCGACGGCGCGACCGGCAGGTTGAACTTGGCCCAAGCCGTCCAGAGCGTCGCCAACGCGGGCACCAGAAGAATCGCCGCCAGAGCCATGCCGACCCTTGCGCGGCTGCGTGCGTCCCAGCCCAGGGCAACGAGAATAAGCAGATTGAGCGAGGCATCTTCCAGGAAATCGACGCTGTCCGCGAACAGCGACACGGAGCCGATCGCAGATGCCACGGCGAATTCGACGATGAAGTAGCCCAGGTTCAGAAGGGCTACCCACCGGACGACGCGGCGAAGGCCTGTATCCTGCGTTTGCAATGCGGGCCCTCCTGCTCGCGGGAGACGGGGTTGTCAGATATGACCAGTCAGTTTCCCGGCCGTGGCCGCGGCAACGGCACGCCGATCTCGGGGGTCGCCGTGAAAGCGTTCAGCGAGGCCGGCAGGACGTTGGCGCCGCCGGTGGCGGCTGCCGGCTCCGCCGGCGCTTCAGGTTCCGGCGCGGCGACCGCGACCGGCACGGCGTCGCCGTGATAGGTGGCGGCCTCGACCGATCCCGGCCCCGGCGCGTCGAGCACGGCGCGGCATTCTCTCGGCAGGTTCGCCATCGTCATCAGATCGCGCGCCTTGGGCGCGTCCGGGTTCTTGTTGGGTCGCCACGGCTCCTCGGTAAACCACCAGGCCAGCGGCTTGCCGCAGCCATCGTCGGCCGGGGTCGCTTCCTGCGCCTTGCAGTTGGGCGAGCCCGGCTGGCAGCTGATGCGCATATGGAAATGATAGTCGTGGCCCCAGAACGGCCTGATCTTGCGCAGCCAGGAGCGGTCGCCCCTGACGGTGTCGCAGAGCTTCTTCTTGATGCCGGGGTTGACCAGGATGCGCTCGACCTCGGGATAGCTCGCCGCGCGCTTCAAAAGCCGCGTATGCGCGGGCGTCCACAGCGCGTCCTTCACCAGATGCGTCTTTTCGTCGACCATCAAGGTGGCGCTCATCGTCTCGCGCTGCGCCCTCGACAGCGGCCGGCGGGGCATCGGCGTCAGCCAGATGTCGGCATCGAGCCCGATCTGGTGCGAGGCATGGCCTGATAGCATCGGGCCGCCGCGCGGCTGCGCGATGTCGCCGATCAAAAGGCCCGGCCAGCCGTCGGCGACGGCATCGCGCGACAGTTTCTCGACCAGCGCGATCATCGCCGGATGGCCCCAGCGGCGATTGCGCGACGGCCGCATCACCTGCCAGGCCGGGCCGTCCATGGGGATGGCGACGCCGCCGGCAAAGCAGCCCTTGGAGTAGAAGCCGAAGGATTGCGGCGCGGTCGCCGCCGGCAGTCTCTCGGCGCCGAACAGGTCCTTTGCCCGTTCCTCGGCCATTGCCGGCCGCGCGGCGAGACTTGTGAGGGCGAGCAGGCCAAAAGCCGCCGCCAGCCGTGAACGCTTGCCGAGCCGCATCGCTGTCTCCATGAACCCCCGCCGCAAACCCAAGCCCGAATCATAGCACGCAATGGACGTTGCTTCGATCGCCGGAGCGGTTCCGTTTTTCACAAACCGGTCAACCGCCCTGTTTTCTTTTCCGACGCATTCCGGACCGAAACCGTGTCACGTGTTTCCCGGCATGCGTCAGCGTTTCATCGGGCTGCGCGGCGCGCCGTCGCGCCAGTCGCCGCTTGCCCACATATGGTCGAAGGCGGCGCGGTAGTCCGGGAAGCGGAACCGGTAGCCCGTCGCCTTGAGCGCCGCATTGGCGACGCGCTTGTTCTCGCCATAGAAGGACCGCGCCATGGGCGAAAGTTGGGCGGCCTCGAAGGGAATTTCGGGCGGCGGTGTGACGCCCATCAGTGCGGCGGCATAGGCCACGACGTCCTGCGGCGGCGCCGGCTCATCGTCGGTGACGTTGAAAATGCCGCCTTTGTTGCTCCCGATGAGGTGCCACAGTGCGCCGGCTATGTCGTCGCAATGGATGCGGTTGAACACCTGGCCGGGCTTGACCAGCCGCCGCGCGGTGCCGTTTTCCAGATTGAGCAAGGCGTTGCGGCCGGGGCCGTAGATGCCGGAGAGCCGCAGCACCGCCACCGGCCGGCCGATCTCGCGGCCAAGCCGCAGCCAGTCCTGCTCGGCCGTCACCCGCATCACCGAGCGTTTCGAGACCGGCCGGCATTGCGCCGTCTCGTCGACCCAGGCGCCGCCATGGTCGCCATAGACGCCGACGGTGGAGAGATAGCCGATCCATTCGAGCGCGGGCATCCGCACGATCGCCGCGCGGGCGGCATTCAGCACGGGATCGCCGGCCTCCTCGGGCGCGATCGAGATCACCAGATGGGTCGTTGTTGCCAGCGCATCGCCGATTTCGTCGGTCAGCGCGCCATCGAACAGCAGCGGCGCGATGCCGGCCTGGCGGAGCGCCCCGAATTTCTCCGCGGAGCGCGTCGTGCCGCGAACCGTCGTGGCAGGATCGCTATTGGCGCGCGCAAAAGCCTTGCCCGAATAGCCGGCGCCGAAGATGAATATCCGCTTTTCACTCATGCAGGCGCCCTGGCTGGAACCGGCCGCGCCCATTCCTCACGCACGGCCGCGTCGCTCTCGGTTTGCAGACCGGCTGCGGCGCGTTTGCGATATTCGGCCTCGGGCACCAGCCGCGCCAGCGCCCATATTGCCGCGCCCCGCACCAGCGGCGAGGCGTCGGCGAGCAAGGCGCGCACGGCGCCGGCAAGCGCGGCATCGCGGGAATTGCCGGCGGCGATCAGCACGTTGCGGACAAAGCGGTCGCGGCCGATGCGCTTGACCGGTGAGCCGGAAAACAAGGCGCGAAAGGCCGCGTCGTCCAGCCGCAGAAGATCGGCCAGCGCCGGCTCGCGTAGATCCTCGCGCGCGGCGAGCTTGGCCTCGGACGCCACCTTGGCGAACTTGTTCCACGGGCAGGCGGCGAGGCAGTCGTCGCAGCCATAGATGCGGTTGCCGATCGCCTCGCGGAATTCATGCGGGATCGGCTCCTTGTTCTCGATGGTGAGATAGGAGATGCAGCGCCGCGCATCGAGCCGGTAGGGCGCCGGGAAGGCGTCGGTCGGGCAGGCGTCGAGGCAGGCGCGGCAGGAGCCGCAATGGTCCTCCTCCGGCAGGTCGGGGACCAGTTCGGCGGTGGTGAAGATGGTGCCGAGGAACAGCCAGGAACCGTGCTGCCGGCTGACCAGATTGGTGTGCTTGCCTTGCCAGCCGAGTCCGGCGGCCTCGGCCAGCGGCTTTTCCATGACGGGCGCGGTATCGACGAAGACTTTGACGTCACCTCCCGCCCGCGCCACGATCTTGCCGGCGATTTCCTTCAGCCGGCCCTTCATCACGTCGTGATAGTCGCGGTTTTGCGCATAGACCGAGATCGCGCCCCGGTCGCGCCTGGCCAACAGGTCGCGCGGATCGCGGTCCGGCCCGTAATTCATCGCCAGCACGACGATCGAACGCACCTGCGGCCACAGGCTCAACGGCTCACTGCGGCGTTGCAGCGTCTCGGCGATCCAACCCATGGAACCATGGAACCCGTCCGCCACGAAGGCGGCGAGCCGGGCCGGCGCCAGCGGGATCGCATCGGGGGTGGTGACGGCGACCGCCTCGAAGCCGGCGCTACGCGCCTGCGCGTCGATCAGCGCGCGCAGTTTCGCGGCGTCAGAAGTCGAGGTCCGCATAATGCGACACCGGCGACAGGCCGCGCACCCGGTCGGTCAACAGCGGCCGGAACGAAGGCCGCGACTTGACCCGCGTGTACCATTCGCGCGCGGCAGTGTGCTCGCGCCAGTCGATCTCGCCTAGATAGTCGAGCACCGAAAGGGTGGCGGCGGCGGCAAGGTCGGCATAGGTGACCCTCGAGCCGGCCAGCCAGTGGCGGGTGCCGGCCAGCCAGTTGGTGTATTTCATGTGCTGGCGGATGTTGGCCCGCGCCGCGCGGATGGCGGCCGAATCGGGCGAGCCGCCGCCGGCGGTTTCCGGCATGACCGGCTTCAGCACGCGCTCGCGTACCAGATGCCGGGTGACCTCGCTCTCGGCCTTGTGGAGATACCAGTCGGTCAGCCGGCGGATCTCGGCGCGCTGCATCGGGTCCTCGGCGAACAGGCGCTTGTCGCGCTTCAGGACGCCGCGCGTCTCGTCGAGATATTCCGAGATGACCGTGGCGCCGACGATCGGCACGTCGCCCTCGGCCAAAAGGATCGGCAGCGTGCCGGCCGGGTTCAGCGCCAGGAACTCCTTGCGCCGCGTCCACGGCTTCTCCTCGATCAGCGCCAGCTCCTCGCCATACTCGCCGAAAGCGAGGCGCACGAACCGGCAGGAGGCGAACATGGGATGATGGAAAAGCGTCAGCATGGTTCCGCGATGATAAAGCGCACTGGTGGTTTGGATTTGAAGTTCCTGTCCCCTCGACGGCATCCGCGTTCAGGAACTTCAAATTCAAACCACACCAGAACTTGAAGTTGGCAGTGTGGCTCAAAATCCGGAATTCGCGCATCGCGCTCCTCCCGGGTGTGGCGAATTCCGGATTGCCACACTGGCGAATCGCCCGGCGCACCGGTAAGTCTTGGCCGCCCGGTAAGCGGGCCGTCAGGGTGTTGCGACCTATAGGGGGAGTTCGGCGCCATGACAAGCAAGCCCTTCCAGCCCATCCCGCGAATGCCGAGGTAGCCAATGGAAAGCCAGACAATCGTCGAAGCCCTGCTGCTCGGTCTGCTGGAGGGACTGACCGAGTTCATTCCGGTGTCCTCGACCGGCCATATCCTGCTCGCCGGCCACTTCCTTGGCTTCCACTCGACCGGCAAGGCCTTCGAGATCCTGATCCAGCTCGGCGCCATCCTGGCCATTCTGAGCGTCTATTTCCGGCGCTTGTGGCAGATGCTGCTCGACCTGCCGCATGACCGGCTGACGCGGCATTTCGTCATCGGCATCCTCATCGCCTTCCTGCCGGCGGCCGTCATCGGCGCGCTGGCGCATGATTTCATCAAGACCATCCTGTTCGAATCGCCGCGGCTGATCTGCATCATGCTGATCATCGGCGGCGTGGTGCTGCTGGCGGTCGACCGCATGACGTTGAAGCCCGTGTACCGCGACGTCGAGCGCTTCCCGACGCGGCTTTACCTGCAGATCGGGCTGTTCCAGTGCCTGTCGCTGATCCCCGGCACCTCACGCTCGGGATCGACCATCGTCGGCGCGCTGCTGCTTGGCGTCGACAAGCGGGCGGCGGCGGAATTTTCCTTCTTCCTTGCCATCCCGACCATGGTCGGCGCCTTCGCCTTCGACCTGTTCAAGAACCGCAACGTGCTGACGTCGGCCGACCTGCCGATCATCGCCGTCGGCTTCGTCGCCGCCTTCGTCACCGCGCTGCTGGTGGTGCGCCTGCTGCTCGATTACGTCTCGCGCAAGGGCTATGCGCTGTTCGGCTGGTGGCGGCTGGTGGTCGGCATCGTCGGGCTGGTCGCGCTGATGATCTGGGGTTAGCAGCCCCTCTTTCCTCTCCCCCGCGAAGCGGGGGAGAGGCCCTCCTTGCGGAGCAACGCACAAGTCTTGCGGATTCCAGAACACTCCGCTGCGTAAGCTCGCCCTATCATCCCTCAGGCAATGGCGTCCGGCGAGCCGCATCCGCCCCCGCGCACGCGGCCGGCCGGGCGCCCAATGAGAGGGAACGACGATGAAATTCATGCTGACCGACAGGAAACTGCACCCGCGGGCCAAACCCGTCGCCGAGGATTTCAGGAGCGGCGCCATCAACCGGCGCGAATATTTCGCGCTCATGGCCGGGCTCGGCGTCAGCGCCGCGGGCGCTTTTGCCCTGGGCGGGCTGACCGCGTCTCCTGCTCGCGCGGCGGAGCCCAGGAAGGGCGGCATCCTGCGCGTCGCCATGAACGTCAAGGGTTTCAAGGACCCGCGCACCTTCGACGGCGTCGAAATGTCCAACGTCGCGCGCCACTGCAACGAATACCTCGTGCGCTGGAACACCGATTTCTCCTTCGAGCCCTGGCTGCTCGAAAAATGGGAGATGAGCGACGACGCCAAGACGCTGACGCTCAATGTGCGCAAGGGCATCACCTGGTCGAACGGCGACGCCTTCAACGCCGACGATGTCGTCCACAACCTCACCCGCTGGTGCGAGGCCGGCGTCGCCGGCAATTCGGTCGCCGCGCGCATGGGCGCGCTGGTCAACGCCGACACCAAGAAGGTGGTCGATGGCGGCATCGAGAAGGTCGACGACTTCACGATAAAACTCAATCTGCCCAAGCCCGACATTTCGCTGATCGCCGGCATGGCCGACTATCCCGCTTTGATCATGCACCGCTCCTATGACGGCGACGGCGATCCGCTGAAGGCGCTTTCGATCACCACCGGCCCCTGCGAGCTGGTGAAATGGGACGCCGAGACGGGAGCCGAGGTGAAGCGCAAGGACAAGCCCTGGTGGAAGGGCGAGTTCTACCTGGATGGCATCCAGTGGATCGATTACGGCTCCGACCCCAACGCCATGCTGTCGGCGTTCGAATCCGGCGAGATTGACACCGACCACGAGACCGCTTCCGACGCCGTGTCGCAGACCGAGCAGATGGGATTGAAGAATTCCGAGATCGCCACCGGCTCCACCATCGTCGCCCGCTTCAATGTCGCCAACGCGCCCTATGAGGACGTCAAGCTGCGCCGCGCCGCCCAGCTCGCCGTCGACAATTCGGCCGTGCTGGCGCTCGGCCTCGGCGGCAGGGGCAAGCCCGCCGACAACCACCATGTCGGCCCCATGCACCCCGAATATGCCGATATCGGCCCGGCCAAGCGCGACGTCGAGGCGGCGAAGAAGCTGCTCGCCGAGTCCGGCAAGGCCGACCACGAATACGACCTCATCTCGGTCGACGTCGAATGGCAGAAGAGCACCGGCGACGCGATCGCCGCGCAGATGCGTGAGGCAGGGCTGAAGATCAAGCGCACCGTGCTGCCGGCCGCCACCTTCTGGAACGACTGGAGCAAATATCCCTTCTCCTGCACCGAATGGCTAGGACGCCCGCTCGGCGTCCAGGTGCTGGCGCTGGCGTATAAATCGGGCGCCGCCTGGAACGAAAGCGCCTATGCCGACAAGGAGTTCGACACCCTGCTCGACAAGGCGCTGGCCATGCCGGACGCCGCCCAGCGCAAGGAGATCATGGCTGGCATCGAGAAGAATTTGCGCGATTCAGGCATCATCATCCAACCCTACTGGCGCTCGGTGTACAGGACCTATCGCAAGGGGGTGGAGGGCTGCGAACAGCACCAGGCGCTGGAGCAGCATTTCGAGAAGGTTTGGATAGAGGGGTGAGGCAAGTGCGGCGCTGATTTCCTCGCCCCCGCTACGCGGGGGAGAGGTGGCCCGGCGAAGCCGGGACGGAGAGGGGGACACCCTCAACGAAGCCAAAGCCGGCTGAGGAAAGGGCGCGGCCATGGCGATCCGTCCTTGAGTCCCTGAAATAAAATTTCCAAACCCGGCGCTGCCCCCTCTCCGTCCCGGCTTCGCCGGGCCACCTCTCCCCACTCGCGTGGGGCGAGGAACCAGCCCCTCACCGCCCGGACTTCACCAGCGTCCAGATCCAGCCCACAAAGGTCAGCACCAGGAAGGGATAGCCGGCGGCGGGCAGCGGCGCCGAGGTCGGCAGCAAGGGCGCGCCCCACAGCACCATGCAAACCGACACCAGGAATAGCACGGCGGCAACGATTGCGGTCAGCCGCATCCACAGCGCGAAAGTGTTCGGCGCAGCGCATCGCTTGCCACGAAAGTGCCGGCCAAGCCGAAGATGCCGCCGATGGCGAGGCCGAGAGAGGCGATGGCGTCTGGAGTGGAACGCATGCGATGTCTGCCGCGGCTGAACAAAGGATACTACAGGTTGGGATGTTCTCAAAGTGTGGCTCAGCACCGAAGCAAGATCGGCAGCTTTAGGATGGCTCGATCCCTCCAGCCGCGCCAGTTGTGTGAGCTGGGGATTCCTAACAGATGCGCTTATGGCTAAAATGGGCTCTATGATTCCATCTTGGCTCCCAAGAAGCCAATCCATCGCGTGGAGCTTCCAATTTTCCAGTTCAATAAACTAAAAATAACATCGCCAAAACGGGACAAGCGCTCGCAGACGGGATGGGAGTCGTTCTTCCCGTACTACGCGGGCTATCCGGAGGGATTCGTGAAGGATCTTCTCCAAAGTGCGAAGCTCTCTCTGGATTCTACGATCCTCGATCCTTGGAATGGCAGCGGAACATCCACATTTGTCGCATCACGGCTTGGACACCGGGCGGTTGGTTTAGACATCAATCCTGTCATGGTGGTCATCGCTCGCGCGAGGATGCTGCCACAAAGCGAAGCGGGTTCTTTATTGCCCCTCGCCCTTACCCTGACGGCGCAACGCTGCCGGCCCAAAGTTGGAACCCCTGATGACCCGCTAGGGGAATGGTTTGCGCCGGCTACTGCAACTGCGATCCGGCAAATCGAAGTGGCCATCCGCGAAAGCACCGTTGGTGACGTCACTCCCCTTGATGGAGGGGCAAACGTAGGCCGCATCTCCGGTCTTACCGCGACGCTCTATCTCGGATTATTTGCGGCGTGTCGATCTCTAAGCCGGATGCTGCGATCGACCAACCCGACGTGGATGCGTAGGCCAAAATCCGAAGCATTGAAGACTAATGTGTCCTCAGCAGACGTAGTCTCAGCCTTTATTGACAACGTCAGTGCGATGGCTGCCGAATTGGCCGCCAGTCAGCAAGCCGCTGTGCCCACGCCACGTTGGACCATCGATGTAGCTGACAGCACTACTGCCAAGTTGACGCCCGACAGCGTCGATTTTGTCGTTACGTCGCCCCCTTACTGCACGAGGATCGACTACACCGCTGCAACAAGCATTGAATTAGCCATTCTAGCGCCGCTTTTGTTAGAAGATCGTGCAGAACTTAGCCGCAATATGATTGGCTCGATCAGGGTTCCTGTCAAGACGATAAGCCAGTCGGCTGAGTGGGGCGGTATTTGCAACGGGTTCTTAGATCGAGTGAGAACCCATCCGTCTAAGGCTTCAGCCACCTATTACTATCGAACTCACCTCGATTATTTTGAAAAGCTGAATAAGTCTCTTGGCCGGATTTCGTCAGCGCTTCGGCCAGGGGGGATTGCATGTATGGTGGTTCAGGATTCTTATTACAAAAACATTCATAACGATCTTCCATCGATAGTCGCCGAAATGTGCTGTCATCACAGCTTGAAACTTGGTCGGCGGGAAGACTTTCGCTTGAGTCGGTCAATGGTACGTGTAAACCGTCATACGAGGATATATGGCAGACCGTCAGAGCCAACCGAAGCGGTTCTATGTTTTGAGAAAGTTTCCTGATGGCAGATAAGCCGGACTTAATTGCGGCAATAGCGGCGAGCGTTAGGCAGGCCAATACCGCAGCGCTCGACGTATCATTTAATGAGTTACTGGATATGTGGGAGAATAAGGAGCTAGATATTCAACCGGACTATCAGAGATTATTTAGATGGACTGCTGCACAGCAGTCACGCTTTATAGAATCACTTTTGCTAGAAATGCCCGTACCGCCAATTTTTGTTATCGAGGAAGAATCTAACACATACCAATTGATTGACGGACTACAGCGGATTTCCTCTTACCTGCATCTGAGGGGAAAACTGGTGGCACCCCAGGCGAATCCGCCGGTTGAACTGGGGGATATGCTGGTCCTGGAGGATTGCGATATCGTGCCAGAACTCAACGGGCTTACCTACGACGATCTCCCGACCGCGTTACAGATAAGATTGAAGCGCCGCTTTATTCGGATGGAGGTTGTACGGAAGGAAACAGACCGTCGTTTCAAGTACCATATGTTCAAGCGCCTCAACACCGGGGGTGAAACACTTTCAGCACATCAAGTTCGAAACTCTGCGATGAGAATGCTAAGCGACGTGTTCCCCAGCTTTGTCGTAGATATGGCGCAAGTTGATGACTTCAAGTCCTGTACTGAGTACCTCACGTACGAAAGACGCATGTCTGCTTTTGATGAAGAATTGGTCCTCAGATTTTTTGCATTGAAGAACCAAAGAGGTCAGTTTAAGCATGAGGTAACTGATTTCTTGGACGAGTATATGGAAGCGATCTGCGATCCCTCGCGAAACGCTCCTTTCGACTACGGAGCAGAGGAAATTAGTTTCCGCAAGACATTTCGAGCCCTTTGGTTGGCACTTGGTGAATACGCATTTGCATTTGCCAACAGAGACAAAACGGCTCTTAGCTTGGGCTTCAGCATCTATCATTTCGAAGGCATAACAATTGGCATTCAATCAGTTATTGATCGTATCGATCTAACCGATGAGTCGGCTCTAGAGTTACTTGGAACAACCTTGAGAGCAATCAAACTGGATCCTGCTTTTATTGCTATTACTACGGGTGGAGGTAAGAATTCACCTGGTCCTCTGAACTCAAGAATTTCATTCGTTTCTGAAAGACTTCAAGTTGCGTTCCCCTGACGAGATATTTGAAGAACTAGAAGTTGGCCGCGCTGCACGTGAAGCTGAGATTCGCCTGCTCCAGAATCTAGCTGCATCAGAAGGTGATGATGATCGGCAGAATGCCATTCGGCGATCGCTGGTGCTCGTGACGTACGCGCATCTCGAGGGTTTCGTCAAATTCTCCATGGAGAGCTACATCTCAGCCGTCAACTCGGCAAAAATTCCATGCAGTGAGGCGATCACCCCCCTTGTAGCTGCGACTCTGCACAAGGCATTCGACGCCCTTCGGCATATTCAATCTAAACATCCGATATTTGGCGGACCTCTTCCGGACGACTCAGCGCTTCACATGGCATGGAGAGAGCAAACGTTCGTGCAGCAACTTGCTTCCTTGATGACAACTGCAGTCGAGATTCCAGACAGCTTTGTTACAACTGAATCGAACCTTAGTGCCGTCGTTTTGAAGAAAAACATGTATAAACTTGGCCTTCCCTTCGACGCCGTAGATGGACACGGCGGGACAATCGGCATGCTGCTAGGAAAACGAAATCAGATCGCTCATGGCGAGATGGTTACTCCGACAAAGCCCGATACAGAGCAATACGTCGCTGCCGCATTCGACATAATGCAGTTTGTCCAAGCAGAGGTCTATGACGCGTTGAGTAATCGAGCTTATCAGCGGGCAGCAGCCGCATGATTTTGTAATGGCCCGACACCTCAATCCCCCATCTTAAGCGCCTGGATAAACGCCTCCTGCGGAATATCCACCTTGCCGAACTGGCGCATCCGCTTCTTGCCCTCTTTCTGCTTGTCCAGGAGCTTGCGTTTGCGGCTCACGTCGCCGCCGTAGCACTTCGCCGTCACGTCCTTGCGCAGGGCCGAGATCGTCTCACGCGCAATGACCTTGCCGCCGATCGCGGCCTGGATCGGGATTTTGAACAGATGATGCGGGATCAGCTCCTTGAGCTTCTCGCACATCTGCCGGCCGCGCTTTTCGGCCGCGGTTCGGTGGACCAGCATCGACAGCGCGTCGACCGGCTCCTCATTGACCAGGATCGACATCTTCACCAGATCGCCCTCGCGATAGTCGGTGAGGTGATAGTCGAACGAGGCGTAGCCCTTGGAGATCGACTTCAGCCGGTCGTAGAAGTCGAAGACGACTTCATTGAGCGGCAAATCATAGATCAGCATGGCGCGCTTGCCGACATAGGAGAGGTCGGCCTGGATGCCGCGCCGGTCCTGGCAGAGTTTCAATATGCCGCCGAGATAGTCGTCCGGCGTCAGGATCGTGGCGCGGATCCACGGTTCCTCGATGGCCGAGATCTTGACCACGTCGGGCATGTCGGCCGGGTTGTGCAGCTCCTTCACCGTGCCGTCATTGAGGAGCAGGCGGTAGACGACGGAAGGTGCCGTGGCGATCAGGTCGAGGTTGAACTCGCGCTCCAGCCGCTCCTGGATGATTTCCAGATGTAGCAGGCCGAGGAAGCCGCAGCGATAGCCGAAGCCAAGTGCTGCGCTGGTTTCCATTTCATAGGAGAAGGAGGCGTCGTTGAGGCGCAATTTGCCGACGGCGGCGCGCAGGTCCTCGAAATCGGCGGCGTCGACCGGGAACAGGCCGCAGAACACCACCGGCTGCGCCGGCTTGAAGCCGGGGAGCGCATGCGCGGTCTGGCGCTTGTCCTCGGTGATGGTGTCGCCGACGCGGGTGTCGGCCACTTCCTTGATCGAGCCGGTGAAGAAGCCGAACTCGCCGGGGCCGAGCTCGTCGACATTGATGCGGGCGGGCGTGAAGACGCCGGTGCGCTCGACCAGATATTTGGCGCCGGTACCCATCATGCGGATGGTCTGGCCCTTCTTCAGCACGCCGTCGATGACGCGCACCAGCACGATGACGCCGAGATAGGCGTCGTACCAGCTGTCGACCAGCATCGCCTTCAGCGGCGCCGAGGCATCGCCCTCGCGCGGCGGCGGCAATTGGTGGACGATCGCCTCCAGCACGTCGGGAATGCCAAGGCCCGTCTTGGCCGAGATCAGCACGGCGTTGGAGGCGTCGATGCCGATCACCTCCTCGACCTGCTCGCGGATGCGCTCGGGCTCGGCGGCCGGCAGGTCGACCTTGTTCAGCACCACGACGATCTCGTGGTTGTTGTCGATCGCCTGGTAGACATTGGCCAGCGTCTGCGCCTCGACGCCCTGCGAGGCGTCGACCACCAGCAGCGAGCCCTCGCACGCGGCGAGCGAGCGCGACACTTCATAGGCGAAGTCGACATGGCCGGGCGTGTCGATGAGGTTGAGGATATAGTCCTCGCCATTCAAGGCACGGTATTTCAGCCGCACCGTCTGCGCCTTGATGGTGATGCCGCGCTCGCGCTCGATATCCATCGAGTCCAGCACCTGCTCCTTCATGTCGCGCAGCTCCAGCCCGCCGGTCAGCTGGATCAGGCGGTCGGCAAGGGTGGATTTGCCATGGTCGATATGGGCGACGATGGAGAAATTCCTGATGTGGTCGAGGGGCGTGCTCATGCCGCGCGCTTTAGCAGGGGCGGCCTGCTGCGGCAAGGCTTGCGGCGCAAGGCGCGCGCTGGCCGTCACAAAGCGGTGAGCCGGGGGCAAAAGCCCGAAACAGCGGGCGAGCGCGGCGGGATGCTTAAACTTTGAACGATCCTCTTAGACCCTGGTTTGCCGGCGCATGTTAGGTCCTGCGCAGATAAATCGTCTCTTGGGGTAGAAAACATGCTGGGGCTTGCAGGAAGGTTCGCCCGTTCGCGCGGCGGCTCGATGATGCCGCTGTTCCTCGTCATGCTGGTGCCGCTGATCACCGTGGTCGGCTTCTCGGTCGATTATACCTCGGCGGTGCAGACCCGCTCCAACATGCAGCAGGCGCTCGACGCCGCGACGCTGGCCACCACCACGCTGCCGAAGACGACGACGCTGGCGGCCCGCCAGCAAATGCTCCGGGACACCTTTGCCGCCAATGGCGGGCAAGGCACAGCCACCCTGGTGAGCTTCACCATCGCGGCCAACGGCACCGCCACGGCGCAGGCCTCGGCGAGCTTCGCCATGCCGACCGACTTCATGCAGATCGCCAGGATCAACACCGTGCCGGTCGGCGTCACCTCGGCGGTCAACAAGGCGCCGGCCCTGGTGCAGACCACCTTCAAGATCGAGAAGGCGTCGGGCTGGTGGGACAAGACGATGTATCTCTACGGCACGCAATTCGGTTCGACCACGAAGCAGAAGCTGATGCAGATCAGCTATGTCTACAACAAGGGCGGCGATCCCAAGGGCTATGGCACCACCACCGTCTCCACCGTCAGCGGCACCACGCTTACCCAGGTGCAGCAGCAGGTGTGCAACACCACGACGGTCCCCAATTTCGACAGCACGCCCTCCGGCGCCATCACCAGCATCGACGGCAACGGCGTCATGCGGCAGACCGTCTGCACCACCAGCCCGGCCAACAGCGCCGGCGCGGTCATCGACGTCAGCCGGATGGACCAGCTCTATCTGGAGATGGACGTGCCTTCCGCCGCGACGGCCAAACCGGCCCAGCCGACCACGCTCCGGTCGAACGACCCGAACACCTCGAACCGGCTCTATATCGGCACCAGCCCGACCGACATGCCCGAAATCGCCACAAGCCAGACCGTCGACATCTTCACCGCCGTGCCGTGCGGCCAGACAGGCTACCAGGCCTGGGAAGACGGCGGCTCGGCCGTGCCGGCGCCCGTCGTCAACGCCGACTTCTTCTACACCGTGATGGGTAAATGCGACTTCAACCAGCGCCCCTCGCAAACGGTGCTGACGCAGTAGGGGGCGAAGCTGCCGCGAGGTCGGATGAGGGGTGTTCCAGGGAACGCGAACGTCTCACTCCGCTGGAACACCACTCATCCGTCTCGGCGCTGCGCGCCGATCCACCGCCCTGGGGCGAGCCACGGGTCTCGCCCCGTCCTTCGGACCCCACAAGGGGAGAAGGAAGAACCCGCTGGCGCTCAATCACAAACCGGTGAGCGCTGTAACGAAGCGATAATTGGCGGCGAAGTGGGGACATGAGCGGCGCATCACAGCGCCGTCGCCCACGGAGCAATTCCATGTCGCAAGCCAAACGCCGCAAGTTTCTCGCAGTGTCCAGCCTGGGCGCGCTTGCGCTCGCGGCGTCGCTCGGCACCGCCGCGGCGCAGCCGCTCACCGTGGTCGAGCTGTTCACCAGCCAGGGCTGCTCGTCCTGCCCGCCGGCCAATGCCAATCTGATCAAGATCAAGGACCAGCCCGGCGTGCTGGCGCTGTCCTTCAACGTCACCTACTGGGACTATCTCGGCTGGAAGGACATTTTCGGCCGGCAGGAGTTCACGCAGCGCCAGGTCAGCTACGAGCCGCCGCTCGGCCGTGACGGGCCGTTCACGCCGCAGGTGGTGGTCAACGGCCATGCCGATGCGGTCGGCGCCGCGCCCGGCGAGATCGAACGGCTGATTGCGGCAAGCGGACGCATCAAGGGACCGTCGCTGTCGCTCGGTGGCGGCAAGGCTAGCATCGGCGCGGGGAGCGTGCCGGGCGGCAAAGCCGACATCTGGCTGGTGCGCTATGCCAGGGGCGTCGTCGAGGTGCCCGTGGCGCGCGGCGAGAACACCGGCCGCACCTTGCCGCACGGCAATGTCGTGCATGCGCTGACAAAACTCGGCAGCTGGACCGGAGAGGCCACGACGCTCGACGTGCCGGCGGCCGCCGATGGCCTCAGCACCGCCGTGCTGGTGCAGTCGCCCGGCGGCGGGCCGATCCTGGCCGCCGCCGCCGATTAGCTTACCTCCGGAAACTTCCCGTTTGCGGGGAGAGACCATGTCCGATCAGAAATTGCGCAACGCCGCGCCTGCGGCGCCGCAACAGCCGGCCGCCGCAAGGGCGCGCCACCAACCAAGGAGACCATCATGACCGTTCTTTTCCGCCTGACGCTGCCGGCACTTGCGCTCGCCTTGTGCTCGACGGCATTGCTGGCCGGCGGCATCGCCCGTGCCGACGAGGCCACCAACGCCATGAAACCCGCCGCCGACGCGATGAAGCCGGCAACCGATGCGATGAAGCCGGCCGACCCGATGGCCACCAATGCCATGAAGCCCGCCGCCAATGCGATGAAACCGGCGGACGCCATGAAGCCGGCGGCTGACGCGATGAAGCCGGCGACGGATGCGATGAAGCCTGCCAACTAGGTCAAGCCGCGGCGGAGCGTTACGCACCCGCTGGGGCCGCACGAGAATGTGAGCCTCCGCCGCAACTCGCGCATCGCACCGGCTCCGCTAATTCAATAGACTGAGCTCATGGAAGCCATCAGGAGTGCAACCATGACCGACATCAGGAACCGTTCGAGCGGCTTCGTCCGCGGCGCGCTCGCAGCTTTCGCGCTCGCCGTCGCGGGCGCCGCCTTCTGGCTGACGCCGGCCGTCTCGGCGGAAGACGCCGTGGTGATCCCGCCGCCGGCGCTGGATGAAAGGGCCGCGGGCGGCAGCGAGACGGCAATCTTCGCCGGCGGCTGCTTCTGGGGCGTGCAAGGCGTGTTCCAGCACGTCAAGGGCGTCACCAAGGCGGTCTCGGGCTATACCGGCGGCGCCAAGGACGACGCCGTCTACGAGACGGTCGGCACCGGCCGCACCGGCCATGCCGAATCCGTCGAGATCACCTACGATCCCTCCAAAGTCACCTATGGCCAGCTGTTGCAGGTGTATTTCTCGGTCGCCCACAATCCGACCCAGCTCAACTATCAGGGGCCGGACCAGGGCACGCAATACCGCTCGACGATCTTCGCCGAGAACGACGCGCAGAAGAAGATCGCGCAGAGCTATATCGCCCAGCTCGACCAGGCCAAGCTGTTTTCCAAGCCCATCGTCACCACGATCGAAACCGGCAAGACCTTCTACCCGGCCGAGGAGTACCACCAGGATTTCCTGACGCTCAACCCGACCTATCCCTACATCGTCTACAACGACCTGCCAAAGGTGGCGAATCTGAAGACGCTGTTCCCGAAGCTTTACAGCGACAAGCCGGTGCTTGTGCTGTCGGCCAGCAATTGAGGTTCAGAACTGGAGGCGCTGGCGGGAAGCGCCTCCTGCTGCCCTGCCGGCCAGAGGGGGCGCGAGGGATCGCGGCCCCTCCTGCGAAAAAGGTTACACCCTCTTCCGCCACGGCAGGCTCCAGCGCGCCTTCTCCAGCGAGGCCTTGGCTTCGACCCTGGCGGGGGCGGTCTGGGCTTCGCGGTATTGCACCGAGCCCTGCGGCGGATAGGGCAGGCTGTCGTTGAGCTCCAGCCTGTCGAGCTGGCTGAAATCGGGGAAAGGCAGTTTTTCCTCTTCACGCCAGGCGCTGACCCGCTTTTCCGCGGCGATGCGCTTTTCCTGGTCGAGCGGCAGGTCGGCGGCGCTGTATTCCAACTGCGCCGGGAAGGCGAACTGGGCGCCGGCCTCGTCCATCACCGCGATCATCGACAGCAATATGTCCTCGCGGATGGCGAGAAACTCCGAGGCATCCGCGGTCATGATGTAGGTGAAGACGTCGATGTCGAGCGAATAGGGGCCGAAGCCGACGAAGCGCACACGGCACGGGTCGTCGATGACGCGCGGATGCGCGATCAGGAGCTTGCGCAGCGCCGCCAGCGTGTAGCGCAACTGGTCGGGCGTCGTCTCGTAGCGCAATTGCAGCGTCGTGGCGAAGCGGGTGCGGTCGCGATGGGCGTAGTTCTCGATCTGCATGCCGGCGAAGTCCGAGTTCGGCACCGAGATCACCGTGCGGTCGACCGAGCGGATGCGGGTCGAGCGCATGCCGATATGCTCGATGGTGCCGGACTGGTTGCCGAACTTGCAGAAGTCGCCGACGCTGACCGGCCGGTCGGCATAGAGCGTCAGGCCGGAAAGGAAATTCTGCAGCGTCGGCTGCGCCGCCAGCGCCACCGCCAGGCCGCCAATGCCGAGGCCGGCCAGCACGCCCTGATAGGGGATCGCCAGCACCTCGGCCAGGAGCAGGAAGGCGACCACCAGGGCGGCGATGCGCGCCACGCCGGTCAGCAGCGAGATCAGCGTCTCGTGATAGCCGGGCACGTTGAAGGTGGCGCGGTAGCGTTCGGCGATCTTGCCGATCAGGTGCCAGACCACGGGAACCGCGCCGATCAGGATCAGGCTCCAGGCCGCCGCCTTGGCGGATGCCGCGATCACCTGCGGCAAGCCGAGCGGCCGCAGCGCAAACAGCAGGAACAGGCCCAGGAAGATCGAGCGCACCGCCCATTCGACGACGCGGAAGAAGCCGGCCCGCCCGGAACTGCCGCGGCGGGCGAAGAACACGATGACGGCGTTGGCAAGGAAACCGAAGGCGATGCCGGCAAGCACCGCAATGCCGAGCCCCAGCCATTGCCAGCGTTCGATCGGCCCGGCGCGGGTCAAAAGGGCAGGGCTGATCTCGCGGGCAAGGCCCCTCGTGGCGAAGAACGGATCGTTGCTGGCGAAGGCGGTGAATTCCGGCGCCACCGGCGCATCCTCGATATCGGCATAGAGCGTGCGGATGTTGGCCAGCGTTTCCGGCGTGAATTTCCACAGCTTGCCGCCTTTCTCGGTGCCCACCGGGGCGACGACGATGTTGCCGGCCGGGTGCTCGAAATACACATAGGGCGTGTTGCTTTGGGGATCGTCGGGAATTTCCTGCCAGTAGACGTAGCCGATGCGGTCGATGACTTTCTTGAGATAGCTCTCGAGCAGAACCGCCTCGTCGGACCGCACCGCCGGATTGTAACCGCGCATGTCGAGCGCCGTTTGCGTCGAACCGCCATTCTGGTCGGCGATGCCGCCGAGCAGCATCTTGAACGTGTCGCGCGGCGAGGCGAGCTTGGCCGGATCGTCGACCATGTCGGGGGCTTCGCCACGCGCCGCCTGGAACTCGGCGAGCTTGGCCTGCAGCACGGCGAGCTGCGGCCCGACGATGAACCATTCGCCGGCCTTGCGGCGGAAGGTGACGTCGAAGAAAACCTTGCTGCCATATTGCTGCAGCCTGGCTGTCACCTCGTCGCCGGGGATCGCATCATGCGGCAGGTTCCACAGGCGCAAGGTGGCGTTGTCGATCACCGAAAACAGGAGCTTGGTGTAATCGGGCATGTTGAGGCCGCCGCGGTCGGCCTCCGTGACGTCGACGAGGCCGGCCGCCAGCGCGGCAAGGCCCATGCCGCCGCCGGTGGCGCGCGGCACATTGTCGGCGCCGCTCTCGTTCATGGTCTGGAGGAATGAGCGCATCGTCGTCATAGGGCTGGTCTGGTCGACCTTGAGGGTCTCGGCGGCGTCGACGCGCACGCCCGTCCACCATTCGGCGGTGGCGGATTCGAAACGGCCCATGAAGCTCGCGCCGTCCGGCGCCATGACGAAGCTGAACTCGCCCTGGCGACTGCCCTCGAACCAGCGGCCGAACAGCTTTTCGCCTTCGGCCTTGGCTTCGATGCGGCCGCCATACAGGGGATAGACGCCCTTCACCTCGGCGCCGGCCTGCTCGAAGGTGATCTGGGCGCCGCCGCCGCGCCATTTGGTGTCCCAGACACCGGCCCAGTTGGCCGTCTGCTGGGCATGGGCGGGCTGAATGACAGGCAGCAGGCCGGCCAGAGCAAGCGCGGCGATCAGCGTGACCAGACGGATCAGGACCAGAGCAATTCCAGGAAAGCGGCGTAGCGATTTTCTCGGGAAAGCTGCGTAGCGCTGCCGCGCCTGCGGATCGTGTTCTATCGAGGCAACCGGGACACCGCGCATTGCATTGCCCTTCTTCTCGCACCATCAGGCCGCAGCATGTCGGGGAAGGTTATTCCGCGTGAAGATGAATATTGTCTTTCCGGCCGGCGACATGCGGCAGGCGGAGGCGAGGATTTCGCGCGTCGCTTGGGCCCTCAGTCGTAGGTCAGGTCCGTCGCCTTGCCGCCGAACACGCGGTAGGCATAGAAGGAATAGAAGATGATGATCGGCAGCACGACCACGGTGCCGGCCAGGATGATGGCAAGGCTTTCGGGTGCGGAAGCCGCCTGCCAGATGGTCAGCCTGTCGGGCACCACGAACGGATAGAACGACCAGGCGAGCCCGGCGAAGCCGAGCGCGAAGATGGCGGCCAGCGTCAGGAACGGCGTCAGCGAATGGCGGTCGTCGGGCCTGGGCAGATGAAAGGTCTGCCGCCACAGCCACAGGAACAGCAGCGCCGACAGGATCGGCAGCGGCGACAGATAGAGCATTTCGGGCAGCACGAACCATTTGGCGAAGATGCGCGGGCTGGCGAAGGGCGTGGCCAGCGACACGGCGGCCATGCCGAGCGCGGTCAGCACCAATGTGGTGCGCAGCCAGCGCACCGCCTTCTTCTGCAGGTCTCCTTCGGCCTTGTAGATGACCCAGGCAGCCCCCATTGCGGCGTAGGCCGCCGCCAGGCAGAACGCCACCAGCACGCCGAACGCCATGCCGCCCAGGCCGAAGTCGAGGCCAAGCACATAGACGCCCAGCATATAGCCTTGCGCCAGCGAGGCGATGAGCGAGCCGAGGAAGAAGATACGGTTCCAGCGGTGCTTGCGCTCGGTCGCCACCTTGGCGCGGAAGTCGAAGGCCACGCCGCGCAGGATGAGGCCGACCAGAAGCACGAACACCGGGATGTAGAGCGCGCTGAGGATGACGCCATGCGCCATCGGAAAAGCGACCAGCAGAAGGCCGACGGCCAGCACCAGCCAGGTCTCGTTGGCATCCCAGAACGGGCCTATTGCCGCGATCATGGTGTCCTGCTCGGCGTCCTCGGCCGACGCGAACAGGATGCCGATGCCGAGATCGAAACCGTCGAGAATGACGTAGATCAGGATGGCGAGGCCCATCAGGCCGGCGAAGATGAGGGGGAGCAGGGTCGGCCAGTCATAGGTCATTTCACTGTCTCCTACTCGCCAGCCGCCGGCTGCGACATCGGCCTGTTGAGCACGCCCGGCAGCGGCGATGTGTCGCCGTCCTTGGCCGCCTTCAGCGCCAGATGGACCAGCACGCCGAGATAGGCGATCAGCAACAGCACGTAGAGAACGAGATAGACGGCCAGCGTCAGCGCCACATGGCTGCCGGCCACCGGGCCGACGGCGTCGGCGGTCCTCAGCACGCCCGTCACCAGCCAGGGCTGGCGGCCGATCTCCGTCGTATACCAGCCGGCGAGCGTCGCCACCCAACCGGAGATGGTCATCGGCACCATGAGCAGCGCCAGCGGCCTCGGCAAGCTATGACGGCGCTTGAGGAAGAAGGCGGCCGACCAGGAGACGGCGAGCATCAACAGGCCGGTGCCGACCATGACGCGAAAACCCCAGAACACCGGGAAGACGGGCGGATGGTTGCCGGGATAGTCGTTGAGCCCCGGCACCACGCCGCCGGCGCTGTGCCGCAGGATCCAGCTCGCCCCGTCGGGAATGGTCACCTCGAACCTGTTTTCCCTGGCCGCTTCATCCGGAATGGCAAACAGCACCAGCGGCACATTGGGGCCGGTGTTCCAGTTGGCCTCCATGGCGGCGATCTTCTGCGGCTGGTGCTCGAGCGTGTTCAGGCCGTGCTGGTCGCCGGCAAGGATCTGGATGGGGATGAGGATGGCGGCTGTGAAGACGCCGGTGCGCAGCGCCTTCCACATCGATTCCGAGCGGTCGCCCTTGAGGTAGCGCAGCGCCGACAGGCCGGCGATGAGGAACGATACCGTAAGCCCGGAGGCGAGCAGCATATGGACGAGACGGTAGGGCATGGAGGGGTTGAAGAGGATCGCCCACCAGTCGACGGCATGGGCGACGCCGTCGCGCATCTCGAAGCCGACCGGCGTCTGCATCCACGAGTTCAGCGCGATGATCCAGAAGGCCGACACGGTGGTGCCGCCGGCGACCAGCACGGTCGCCAGCGTGTGGATGCGGTTGGAAACGCGGCGGAAGCCGAACAGCATGATGCCGAGGAAGGCCGCCTCGAGGAAAAAGGCGGTGAGGATTTCGTAGGCCAGCAGCGGCCCGGCGATGTTGCCGACGGTTTCCATGTAGCCCGGCCAGTTGGTGCCGAACTGGAAGCTCATGGTGACGCCGGAAACCACGCCCATGGCGAAGGACAGCGCGAACACCTTCACCCAGGTGAAATAGGCGCGCATCCAGGCCGAATCATTGGTCGCGTTGTAGCGGAGCTTGAAGAAAAGCAGCACCCAGCCGAGTGCGATGGTGATGGCTGGAAACAGAATATGAAACGAAATATTCGCACCGAACTGGATGCGCGAAAGGATGAGCGGGTCCATGGCGGGCTCCGGCTGCTTCTAATAAGCGGAGAATAGGCTTGTAGGGCCGGCCGGTCAAAGCGGCGTCCCGCCGCGAGGCGGAACGCCGCAGCGCCGAGCCAAGATGACGCAGAACCGGGCCGGCCGCGCTTCGCGAGCAGTCCAATCCCCCCAGCCCCATCCCCCATTGGCGGACGTCGAACAGGCATGGGCCCGGGACGACAGCACCCGGCGCACCGTGTTTACCTTGGAGGGGCGGCACGCGCGATCTCGGCCTGTCTCTTCATCCGCGGGAATGGCCTGTCTGCAACGACTGTCGAGAACTGTCAGCAACTTCATTGACTTCCGGTTGCATGGGGCGACATTCGGCCTATATCTGGGATCCTCTTTCAAGTAGCCGTTTTCAGCCATGCAGCCTGTCATCTCCATTTCCGGGGTCACCAAGACCTACGCCACCGGCTTCAAGGCGCTGAAGGAAATCAATCTCGACATCGAGCGCGGCGAGATTTTCGCGCTGCTTGGCCCCAACGGCGCCGGCAAGACGACGCTGATCTCGATCGTCTGCGGCATCGTCAACCGTTCGTCTGGCAGCGTCACGGTGGACGGCCACGACATTACCAAAGACTATCGCGCCGCGCGCGGCCTGATCGGGCTGGTGCCGCAGGAACTGACCATCGACGCCTTCGAGAGCGTCTGGGCGACGGTCAACTACAGCCGCGGCCTGTTCGGCAAGCCGGCGAACCATGCCTTTGTCGAGAAGGTGCTGCGGGATCTCTCGCTGTGGGAAAAGAAGGACGCCAAGGCGATCACGCTCTCGGGCGGCATGAAGCGGCGGCTGATGATCGCCAAGGCGCTGTCGCACGAACCGCGCGTGCTGTTCCTCGACGAGCCGACGGCGGGCGTCGACGTCGAACTGCGCCAGGACATGTGGGCGATGGTGCGGCGGCTGCGCGAGGACGGCGTCACCATCATCCTCACCACCCACTATATCGAGGAAGCCGAGGCGATGGCCGACCGCGTCGGCGTCATCAACCGCGGCGAGATCATCCTGGTCGAGGGCAAGGCCGAACTGATGCGCAAGCTCGGCCGCAAGCGCCTGGTGATGGAACTGCGCAGCCCGCTCGGCGCCATTCCGGATGCCGTCTCGCACTACGCCCTGGAACTGTCGCCGGATGGCGGGCAGATCACCTACACCTATGACAACCAGAGCGACCGGCCGGGCGTGGCATCGCTGATCCGCGATCTCGAGGCCGCCGGCATCCAGTTCCGCGACCTCGACACGCAGAACAGCTCGCTGGAGGAGATCTTCGTCAATCTTCTGAGGCAAGAGCCATGAACCTGCGCGCGGTATGGGCGATCTACCGAGTGGAGATGGCGCGCGCGCTGCGCACCGTTTTGCAGAGCATCGTCTCGCCCGTGCTGTCGACGTCGCTCTATTTCGTCGTCTTCGGCTCGGCCATCGGTTCGCGCATCACCGAGATCGACGGCATCAGCTACGGCGCCTTCATCGTGCCCGGGCTGATCATGCTGTCGCTTTTGACGCAGTCGATCTCCAACGCCTCCTTCGCCATCTACTTCCCGAAATTCGTCGGCTCGATCTACGAGCTGTTGTCGGCCCCGGTCTCCTATCTCGAGATCGTCCTCGCCTATGTCGGGGGCGCCGCCACCAAGTCGATCATCCTCGGCCTGATCATCCTGGCGACGGCCTCGCTGTTCGTGCCGCTCTCCATCCAGCATCCGTTCTGGATGCTGGCCTTCCTGGTGCTTACGGCGGTGACCTTCAGCCTGTTCGGCTTCATCATCGGCATCTGGGCCAGGAGCTTTGAGCAGTTGCAACTGGTGCCGCTGCTGATCATCACGCCGCTGACCTTCCTCGGCGGCAGCTTCTATTCCATCAACATGCTGCCGGGCGCCTGGCGCACGGTGACGCTGTTCAATCCGGTCGTCTACCTGATCAGCGGCTTCCGCTGGAGCTTTTTCGGAACATCGGACGTTTCGGTCGGCATCAGCCTCGGCATGACCGTGGTTTTTCTGCTGATCTGCGTGGCGATCGTCGCCTGGATCTTCAGAACCGGCTATCGGCTGAGGAACTGACGGCCGAAGCCACGCCGGGCAAAGCGCGTAGCGCTTTCCCTTGGGAATTGCGTCAAAACAAAGAGTTAGAGCGGTTCTCCGTTTCCGTGAACGGTGAACTGCCCTAGATCGCCTTGACCAGCCGCAGCAGGCCCAGCATCTCCATGTAGGTCCCCTTGCGGAAGGCGACATAGACCGGCTCCTCGATGCCGTGGAACCGGCGCTTGAACGCCGCCTGGCCCTGCAGGTTGAAGCGGCGGCGGTTGACCCAGGGCGAATCATAGGCGCGCTGGAAGGCGTTGCGCCAGAAATCGCTTTCGGCAAATCCGCTGGGGCCGACGTCGACCAGCGGCGACAGCCCGAGCGTGACGACCGAAATGCCTTCCTCGCGAAAGCGGTCGACGGCGAATTTGGTCAGGCCGACCTCCGCATGCGGCGAGGCGTCGATGTGCTTGCGCTTGAAGGCCGTGGTGTAGCCGATGACCTTGCCGCCGCGAAACAGCGGATCGAAGTCGAGCAGGGCGACCAGTTCGCCATCGGGGCCGTGCAGCACGAAGCGGCGCATGTCGACGCCCACATGATCGGCGAAGTGCCGGTTGAGGAAGCCCATTTCCCAACGCTTGACGATACGGTCGCCGCGCCAGTTCGCCGAAAGCCGGGAGATCTCGTCGAGAAAGATCGTCCGCTTGTCCTCGGCGAACGAAAAGCCCTTCTTCAACAGCCAGCGCTCGGAATAGCGCACGGTTTCGTTGCGCTTGCCGGAAAAATCGTGTTCAGGCAGCGGCAGACGGGTGTCGATGCCCAGCCGGTTGACCTTGTAGCCGAGCCCGGCCAGCACCCGCGCCGACTGTTCTCCGATCTGCACGAACCAGGGGCTGCCGGCGGTCTCGACGAAGCGCCTGATGTAGTCGGCCCGATGGGCCGGATCGGCGACCGGGTCGCCGAGCGCGAAATGATGCTTCATCTTGGTGCCGAAGGCGATGTAACCGTCGGCGTCGCCGAAATAGGAGAGCCTGCCTTGCACGGCGGAGGAGTAGGCGAGCGAGAAGTCGCCATGGCGGCGCACCAGCGCCAGCCGTTCGGCGTGGGTGAACGCCTGGCGCTCGACCTTGGGCGAGGCACGCTCGAGGATTTTGTCGAGATAGATCCGCAAGGAGGGCATGGGTCGAGATTCCGCGTGCATCTGCGGCGCGCACCCGGGTACGCTATACGCCGTGGCGCCTTGATTTTGCACAGGAAGCCGAAAAAAGCATTTCGAGGACTTCGGATTCCTGTACCGGTAACAGAGATCCGCCAGCCCCCGGATCTCGAATCAATCACATTGCCGCGACCTGATTATCGCCGATCTCGCGTATATGCCATATAGGACGCAACCGCGGTGCGGCGCATGGCCTCGAAATCCGGGGCCGATCTGCTGTATGGATCATGCGCGGGAGGGCGTCCGCCGGTGTCGGCGGAAGCGCCACAAGGGTGGAATGGGGTTCGTGATCGAATGGCAGATACGACAATCAGACCGGCAGCGCACCAGACGGTAACCATCGAACCGGCGATCGTCATCGGGGCCGGCGCCGCCGGTCTTGCGGCAGCGCAGGCGCTGATCAAGGCCGGCGTGGCGACGGTGGTCCTGGAAAAGGAGAGCCGGTTGGCCGAGCCATGGCACCGGCGCCACCAGCAGCTGCGCCTCAACACGCACCGCGACCTTTCGGCACTTCCCGGCCTTGCCTATCCGAAGGGCACGCTCGCCTTCCCCCACAGAACCGCCGTCATCCGCTATCTCAACGATTTCAGCGAGGCGAACCGGCTGCCGGTGGAGCTCGGCGTCGCCGTCGAGGCGGTCCTGTTCAGGGGCGACCACTGGGCGATAGAGACCAGCGCCGGGATGCGCCTGGCGCGCCACGTCGTGATCGCCACCGGCCGCGACAGACAGCCCTTCATCCCCGAATGGAAAGGAATGCGGGACTTCGCCGGCCGCATCATCCATTCGGCGGATTTCGGCGACGCGAAGGACTATGCCGGCAAGAAGGTGCTGGTCGTCGGCGCCGGCAACTCGGGTATAGACGCGCTCAATCACCTGGCGCAGGCAAGCACCGCCTCGCTGTGGCTGTCGGCCCGCAACGGTCCGTCTGTCCTGCCCAAGCGCATCGGCAAGATTGCCGTGCACCGGCTGTCGCCGCTGATGGCGCGGTTGCCTTTGCGGGTCGCCGATGCGGTGATCGCCTTGACGCAGCGCCTGGTTTTCGGCGACCTGACGAAATTCGGCGTGCCGCCGGCACCGGTGGGCGGCGCCAGCCGCCTGACCACCGACTACACAGCGATCGCTGCCGACGAGGGCGCGATCGACGCCATCCGCTCGGGCAGGATCACCGTCGTGCCGGGGGTGCGGGAATTCACCCGCGACGGCGTCATCCTGGCCAATGGCAGCCTGATCGATCCCGACATCGTCATTGCCGCGACGGGCTACCGCACCGGGCTTGAGCAGATGGTCGGCGATCTCGGCGTGCTCGACGGCAAGGGCGTTCCGCTCTTCAACGGCGGCGATGCCGATCCGAAACTGCCTGGCCTCTGGTTCACCGGCATGCGGCCGAGCATCCGCGGCTGCTTCGCCAATGCCGCCATCCAGGCCAAGGCGATCGCCGAGCGGATTGCCCGGCGGATCGCCAATTCCGGGCCCTGAACCGGGCTGGAGGTTCGTTTTACGCGTCGGACGGAACCCCACTTTCCTGGAATTGCCCTCTAAATCGCGATCTTGCCGCCGCCTTGCCTGGTAATGGCGACGACCGCCGGCCGCACCGGCATGTCCGGCTTGAAATCGGGCCAGCGCGTCGACGGATCCTCATAATAGGACGGGCGGCCGAACGCCTCCCAATCCTCGCCGCCGTCGCCAGGATGCTGGACGGCGACGAAGGCGGTCTGATCGTCGGGCGCAAACAGCGGCCCGCACATTTCAGCGCCGATCGGCACGCGGAAAAACAGTTTTGACGTCGCGCGCGCCGGCCCTTCGGTGTCGACCGCCCACAGGCCGTCGGTGCGGCCGGTGGCCTTCGGCCCCTGGCCGTCGGTGGCGACCCACAGGCGCCCGGCCGAATCGACCGCGCAATTGTCGGGCATGCCGAACCAGCCGTTGGCCGTTGTGGCGGTGGAGAAGGTGGCGCCGACATCGGCAACCGCCGGATCGCCGCATTTCAGGAGCACTTCCCATTTGCCCCTGGTGCCGGCGAAATCGCCGCCATCCTCCGATATCTCGATGATGTGGCCGAAGGCGTTGTCGGCGCGCGGGTTGGCGGCGTCGACCTGGTCGGCCTTGCGTTTGGAATTGTTGGTCAACATGACATAGACCTTGCCGTTGACAGCATTGGGCTGGATGTCCTCGGGACGGTCCATCTTGGTGGCGCCGAGCAGGTCGGCGGCACGCCGCGTCTCGATCAGCACGTCGGCCTGGCCGGCAAAGCCGTTCTCGGCCGTCAGCGGGCCGTTGCCGAAGACGATCGGCAGCCATTCCACTGTACCGTCGGCGGCGAACTTGGCGACATGCAGCGTGCCGTCGTCGAGCAGGTTCAGGTTGGCGGCGCGGTCGTCCGGATTGAAACGGCCTGATGTGACGAATTTATAGACATAGTCGAAGCGCTCGTCGTCGCCGAGATAGAAGACGACGCGCCCATCCTTGGCGACGATCGATTCGGCGCCTTCATGCTTGAAGCGGCCCATTGCAGTGCGCTTCCTCGGCGTGGATGCCGGATCGTTGACGTCGACCTCGACGATCCAGCCGAAACGGTTGGGCTCGTTCGGCTCCTTGGCGAGGTCGAAGCGGTCGTAATGCGCGCCCCATTCATAGGCCCCTTCCGGAATGCCGAGGCGCTTGTAGTTGGCGGCTTCCTTATGGCCTTCCGGCAGTTCACCGGAGAAATAGCCGTGGATGTTCTCCTCGGCCATGACATAGGTGCCCCAGGGCGTGACGCCGCCGGCGCAGTTGTTGAATGTGCCGATGACCTTGGTGCCGGATGGGTCGGCATTGGTCTTGACGCGGTCATGACCGGCGACCGGGCCCGACAGCGCCATTTCGGTGTTGGAGGTGATGCGGCGGTTCAACTTGCCGTCGCGCACCACCTGCCACTTGCCGCCTTCCTTGCGGATCTCGACGATGGTGCCGCCATGTGCCGCCATCTCGACGTCGACCTGCTCCTTCGAGAGCGGTGCGAGTTCGGCCGCTTTCTTGCCGTCCTTCTCGACGATCTTGACGATGCCCGGGAACATCAGATGCGGATTGGTGTATTCGTGGTTGACGACCAGCAGGCCGTGCTCGGCGGAGCCATCGATCCCGATATAGCCGACATAGTCATTGTTGTAGCCGAATTGTCTTGCCTGGGCCTCAGCCGACTGCCTGGCCGGGTCGAACTCCGGCGAATCGGCAAACAGCGGATCGCCCCAGCGCAACAGCACGTCGGCGTCGTAGCCCGGCGCGACATGGTGCTTGTCGTCGATACCGGCTTCGAGTTCGTCGAACGAGAAAGCCGAACCCTCGGCGGCACGCGCATCGTCGGCGGCCACGAGCGCCAGCGGGCTGACGGTGGCGGCGATGGCCGAGACGGCCAGCGAACCCTTGAGGAAGGCGCGGCGGGAGAACCGTTCGGCGATGATTTCGCCCATGGTGCTGTTGTCGGTGGGGTTGGTCGCCGGACCGTCGTTTTCCTCAAGCAGGCTGGTGCGGAATCTGGCGTCGGGCGAGCGATGGTCGGTCATGGGTCTGCCTCTGGCTTCCTGGATGGCTGGAGCGTGTCACGCCTTTCGACCCCTTATAGACGATCGGTCACACTTTCGTGACATTCGTGCACCCGCCAGCTTGACCGCAAACCTCGCGCCATATCCGGTTTGAAACTCGGACTAAGGTCCTAAACCGATCGGGTCGAAGGTCTGGATTGCCGCGGCATCGGTCGTGGGCCACTTACACGAACACGCCATGTCGCCGATGGTCGCGTACCTGCACGAGATGGCCTCTGAATTTGCCGGTCCAATCAAGTGAGGGACTGATGCGCAGCTCGATCATGGCTCATTGTTGCTGGCTGGCCCTGAGAGCAGTGCCGGCACTGGCGCTGACCATAGCCCCCTATCACCTCGATTTTCACGGTTCCGCCGCAGGCATTGTCGTGTCCAGCGCCCAGGCCAAGAACGGCAATGGCGGCGGCAATGGCGGCAATGGCGGCAATGGCGGCAATGGAAATAACGGCGGCGGCAACAATGGCAACGCCGGAGGCAACAATGGCAACGCTGGCGGCAACGGGAACAATGGCGGCGGCAACAGTGGCAAGGGGAAGGGCGCCAGCAGCTCCGGCAAGCATGTGAACGCAACAACCGGCGATCGTGTCGAAATAGACGACAACAAGATCGTGGTGCAGCACCCTAACGGCTTCGGCGAAGAGATCGAGAAGGGTCGCTTCAAAATGACCGACGCTCTGGGCCGCACGATCGTCGAGCGCCCTGCGACGGCGGCGGATATAAGCCGCCTCAAGGGGTTGTAGAGCGGGCAATTGGCATCGCCCGCTCTACGTGTCACCTCCGCCGCCCCCCGGCGGAGGTGACCTTCTCGCTCCGGCCCCGTGTAGGGGCCGTCTTTTTTTGCCCTGGAGCGTTCCGCTGCACCGCGCTTATCCCGAACTGGGGATCCCTTGCGGGCGACCAGGATTAGCTGCCGGCCCGATCCCGCGCTTCGCGCATCAGCAGCGCCGCCTCGGTGCGATTGCGGACGTTGAGCTTGGACAGCACACCGGTCATGTGATGCTTGACCGTTTTTTCTTGCAGTGCCAGCCGCAGCGCCACTTCCTTGTTGCTAAGCCCCTCCGCCACCAGCTGCAGGATCTCGGCCTCGCGTCCGGTGAGCTGACGCAGGCGGTCCGTCCTGCCGTTGGCCGGCTGCAGCGATTGCAGGTCCGAAAGCAGGCGGGCCGACAGGGTCGGCGACACATAGGTCTCGCCGGCCGCGACACCATGCAGGATTTCGGCCAGCATGCGCGAGCCGACCCCCTTCAGCACATAGCCGCGCACACCGGCGTTCAGCGCCCGCGCCACGTCGGCATTGGCCTCCGAGACCGTCAGCATGACGATCTTCTGTCCGGGATTGGCACCCAGTATGCCGGCCACCGACGCAAGACCGTCACCCGGCATGCTGATGTCGAGCAGCAGTATGTCGGGCTGCAAAGTCGAGGCGATGCGTTCGGCATCCTGCGCCGTGGCGCCCTGGGCCACCATGTCGAAGCCGCCGATCTCCGACAGGCTGCGGGTAACGCCTTCGCGAAACAGCGGATGGTCGTCGACAATGGCGACACGGATGGTACCGATCATGGTTGATCCTCGACAGCTAGCGTAATCATCAATCGTGTTCCCTGCGGCCCGGTCGTGGTCTCGAACTGGCCACCAATGCTTTCGATACGCTCCCTAATGCCGGCGAGCCCCAGGCCTTCTGCCCGCCTCGGGTCGAATCCGGGCCCGCCATCCGATACTTCAACGAAGAACTTGCCGCCTGTCATCCCGGCCTTCACCTCCTGATCCTTGCCCTGCCCATGACGGTAGGCGTTGTTCAGCCCCTCCTGGACGAAGCGATAGATGCTGATCTTCTCCGAAGCGCCCAGTTCGGGCAACTGCCTGGATAAGGTCAGCGCCACGGAACTGCGGGTCCTGCGTTGATGCTCGTCGACGGCAAGACGCAGAATGTCGCCGGCCGCGGCCGTTTCTATCTGCGGCAGGACGAGGCCGTTGCAGATGCCGCGGATTTCACGCATCGCGTCGTCCAGCGCCATGCGGATCATGGCAATCTCGGCGTTGCGGCTGTCGCTGGAGGCACCCTCGCCGGAAATGGCGGGGCTATCCACACGCAGCGCCGCCAGCGCGACGAGCTGAGCCGGCCCGTCATGAAGGTCGGCGCCGATGCGACGCAAGTATCGTTCATTGAGCGCCGTGGCACGGCGCGACGCCTGCTGGACGCGCAGGCGCAGCGCCCGGTTTTGCGAGACCAGCGCCTGCAGCTCGGAAACCTGGCCCTGCAGAACGCCGCGCTGCTTGTCGATGGTGCGGCTGCCACGTATGACGATCCCCGACAACAGCAGCAGCGCCGCCAGCGTGGCACCGGCCACGATCAGCCAGCTTGACAGCAAGGCGGAAGCCAGAGCCGCCTGGAAATCGTCGGCGATCTCGTAGAATTCGGTGACGGCGACCACCTCGCCCGACCAGGGTTCGCGGACTGGATTGTAGATTTCCAGCAGCGGCACGCCCGCGGCCCTCTCCTCCTTGTCGTCCTCGTCGCCTAGCTCGTTGAACTCGGCGACGACATTCCCGGCGAAGGTGGCACGCAGATTGGCGCTCGGGCCGAACTGCCGGCCGATCAAGGCCGTGTCCTTCGAATACAGCACCGTGCCGTCCCGACGCCACAACTTGAAGGAAAACAGCCGCTTGCCGAGCGCGCCTTGGCCGAGGGTCTCGTCAAGCGCCCGTTTGACGGTGTCATCGAGCTGATGGTTCGTGCGCAGATCGGGGAGCAGCGGAGCGATCACGCTGTCGACATAAAGGGCAGTCGTGGCCGCCGAATTGTGGAGCACGCTTTCGCGGATTTGCGCGGTGACCCAGAAGCCGACCACCAACATCACAGCAAGCAGCCCGAAGCCGCCGGCAATGATGAACTGCAGCGCCAGCGTAAGCCCGTTCCAGCGCCGCGACAAGGTTTCGAGAAATCGCACGACACGCTCCTCGCTCCCACCCGCAGGGGCAGGGTAGTGGCCGCGACTTTGGCGCTTCGGTCCTGCCGACACAAGAGCCTGGCCCCACGGCAGCTGCTTGACGTCCCGACGCGCTTGCGAAACAAGGCATGGACGACCGGCATCAATATCGAGGGGCGGGGTGAGTTTTTCGGGGTTACTTCAGCTCGGTCTTTCGACGGTGATCTTTCTGCTGGCGGCGGCGGCCGCCAAGCAATGGGGGATGGCGCCCAGCCTGGGCAAGATCGTGCTGACGCTTGCGCTCTATTCGCTGGGCAACCTGATCATGCTGCGGCTGATTCGCGAATTCGGCATGTCGGTGTCGTTCAGCCTGTCGGCCGTCATCCAGCTGGTATCGGTCAATCTGGTGGCGCTGATATTCTTCGGCGAGCGCATCAATACGCTGCAGGCGGCCGGCATCGTGCTGGCGATCGCCGCCGTGGCGCTGATCACGCTCGGGCCCTATGTGCAAGGGCGATGACCGGCACACCATGGTTGCGAAACGAGGTCCGATGAAGACTGCGGCAAAGGCTCTGCTGAGCCGGGTCGAATTCCCGGTGCTGCTGGCCGGCCTTGTGGTCGCCGCCGGCCTGTGGGGTTTCGTGGAGTTGATGGAGGTGGCACGGGCCACCACGCCGCACGCCTTCGACACTGAAATCATGCTTGCCTTCCGCCAGGCGGGCCAACCCGGTATCCCGATCGGCCCGCCATGGATGGAAGGGGCGATGCGCGACATCACCAGCCTCGGCAGCACCAGCGTGCTGGTGCTGATCACGGCGGCGACGATCATCTATCTGCTGTTGATCCACCGGCCCGGGACCGCGCTTCTCATCTTCGTCGCCGTGGCGGGCGGCCAGACGCTGTCGAACCTGCTGAAGCTCGGCGTCGACCGGCCGCGGCCCGAGCTCGTCTCGCATCTGGTCAACGAGACCTCGCTTTCCTTCCCAAGCGGCCACGCAATGCTGTCGGCGGTGACCTATCTCACATTGGGCTCGCTTGCGGCGCGCTTCCTGCATGGCCGGACGACGAAGATCTATGTCCTGGCGCTCGCCGTGCTGACGACGGTGCTTGTCGGCATCAGCCGCATCTATCTCGGCGTCCACTGGCCGTCGGACGTGCTGGCCGGCTGGTGCGCGGGCTTTGCCTGGGCCATGCTGTGCTGGTTGGCGGCAAGGGTCCTGCAGCGGCGCAGGGTGGTGCGTGACGATGCCTGACGACGCCCGACCTGGAAGCGGTCAGATCAGCCGGTTGATCAAGTGTCCGCAGCCCGTTAGCAGAAGGGCCACCGATACCAGCCATGCCGATGTCGTCAATGTCTTGAAATGGTCGACCGCGTTATCCCCTGCCCCACATGGAACACCTTAGCTCTCAATGTTCGGGAAGTATCCGAAAAATGCTCGACAGCGATGATGATCAAGGGTCAAGCGTGCATCCTAATGCTTGAAACATCATTATGATCGTATTATACATCATATCCGCAGACTCAGACGGGGATCCCGGCCGATGATCACTGCCGCGCAGATGCGCGCCGCGAGGGCGCTGGCCGGCATCGATCAGAAGGCGCTCGCCGAGCGCGCCGGCGTTTCGCTTCCCACCATCCAGCGCATGGAAGCGAGTGACGGCGTGGTCAGGGGCGTGGTCGATACGCTGATGAAGGTCATCCAGGCCCTCGACGAGGCCGGGGTGGAGCTGATCGGCGAGAATCAACCCAGTGAGCGCGGCGGCCGGGGCGTGCGCCTCAAGCCTGCCGTGCCGCCCAATCCGAAAGCTGAGCCGGCATAAGTCGCGACGGCGACCGCCGACAGTCCTGCCGACGATCCCGCCGCCTTTCAGGTGCGGAAGGCAGTCCATGGACGAGATCGGGCAGACACTCCACGAAACCGCGCGCAAACCGGCCCATGGGCCGGCAAAGCCGACTTTTTCCGAACTGTTCACACCGAAACTGGTGACGGTCTGGCGCGAAGGCTACAGGCTCGAACATCTCAGGGCCGATGCGATTGCCGGGCTGACCGTCGCCATCGTCGCCTTGCCGCTGTCGATGGCAATCGCCATCGCATCAGGGGTGACGCCGGAGCGCGGGCTCTATACATCCATCATCGGCGGCTTCATCATTTCGGCGTTCGGCGGCAGCCGTTTCCAGATCGGCGGCCCCGCGGGCGCCTTCATCGTGCTGGTGGCGGCGACGGTCGCGCGGGTCGGCGTGGACGGGCTGTTGCTGGCGACGATGATGGCCGGCATCTTCCTCATCGCCATCGGGTATCTGCGGCTCGGCACCTACATAAAGTTCATTCCCTATCCGGTGACGGTCGGCTTTACCGCCGGTATCGCCGTCATCATCTTCTCGGGCCAGATCGTCGAATTGTTCGGGCTGAAGCTCGCCGGCAAGGAGCCAGGTCCGCTGGTGCCGAAGTTGACGGCGATCGGCGAGGCGGCCGGCACGATCAATCTCGCGGCGACCGTCGTGGCGGTGCTGACAATCGCAACCATCGCTTTCCTGAAGCGCTGGCGACCGAAATGGCCGGCGATGTTGATCGCCATCGGGCTGGCGTCGCTCGCGGTGGCGCTGTTTGCGCTGCCGGCCGAGACGATCGGCACGCGCTTTGGCGGCATCCCGCGCAGCCTGCAATGGCCGGCGCTTCCCCCTGTCAGCCTCGACAGGATGATCGACGTGCTGCCGGACGCCATCGCCTTCGCGTTGCTGGGCGCCATCGAATCCTTGCTCTCGGCCGTCGTAGCCGACGGCATGACCGGCCGCCGGCACCGCTCCAACTGCGAACTGGTGGCGCAAGGCTTCGCCAACATCGCCTCGGCCCTGTTCGGCGGCATCTGCACCACCGGCACCATTGCCCGTACCGCCACCAATGTGCGGGCCGGCGCGCACGGGCCGGTTTCGGGCATGATCCACTCCATGATCCTGCTCGTCCTGATGCTGGTGGCAGCGCCGCTCGCCAGCTACATTCCGCTCTCCGCCCTCGCCGGCGTGCTGGCGGTGGTGTGCTGGAACATGTTCGAGAAGCAGGCCTTCGCCACGCTACTGCGCGCCTCGCGCGGCGATGCCCTGGTGCTGATGGCCACCTTCCTGATCGTGGTCTTCCGCGACTTGACCGAAGGCATCGTCGTCGGCTTCGCGCTGGGTTCGATCCTGTTCATCGACCGCATGGCGAAATCCATCGCCGTCGAGGCCGACCAGACGCTGGTGCCGGAGGACGTCGCCGACCGCGAGAGCGTCTATGATTCCAGGGACGCGACCGATGCCGACACCATCGTCTACCGCATCTCCGGCGCATTCTTCTTCGGCGCCGCTTCGACCGTCGGCGCGGTGCTCGACCGCATCGCCGACCAGCGCAAGAACTTCATCCTCGACTGCTCGGCGGTGCCGTTCTTCGATTCGACCGCGGCCAATGTCATCGAGGGTGCGGCGCACAAGGCCAGGCGCGCCGGCGTGCGCTTTGTCATATCGGGCGCTTCGCCGCAGACCAGGCGCACGCTGATCAACCACGGCCTCAAGCGCCCGCTGGTGACCTACGCCGCCTCGATCCAGGCCGCGCGGGCGCAGTTGGAAGGGAAGAGGGCAGCGCAGTAGGTTGCATTCTGCTTGCTTCCAACGCGCCGGGAAGCGCCTCTCATGGGTTGAGCGACCGCGAACCGCTGACGAAGGGACTTCCCCGGATATAAAATCGCAGCAGGCGGTCGGCATCTTTCGAAATGCCGATCCGAACGCCCTGCCCGATTTCGCCGGGGTCGCGGCCATCGCTTGCGAGCCATAGAGGGCCTTCCCGGCAAAGATCGAGCCCGTCGAGCGAACGGTCGATCCGCAACGCCATGGCGAGCCTTCCCGGTCCTCGCGCCAGGTCACGCAGGCGCTCGATGCCGCGATTGAGCTGCATGATCGGAATGCCGTCGAGCGGCTCGAGTGCCCTGATCAGGACGCCGGTTCCGATTCCGGGCACTTCGCTCGAGACGTTCAGCATGTATGAGATGCCGTAGGCGAGATAGACATAGGCATGCCCGCGCTCGAGGAACAGCGAGCGGTTGCGCGGCGTCATTCCCCGGTAGCCGTGGCCGGCAGCATCGCCGGCGACATACGCCTCGGTCTCGACGATGCGGCCGCTGGCAATGCCTTCGGGCAATTCCCGCACCACGATCTTGCCGATGAGATAGCGCGCGAGAACGGCCGTATCGTGCGGCAGTTCCGAACGGGCGAGCGGGCTGCGGACGACCATCCTCATGGCGGCTGGTTTTAGATCCGCCCGGCCCATGTCGCAAAGGCTCTCGTCACCTCGCCGCCAATTCCTCCGCAGGCGGAGCGCCGGCAAGATCGTCGCGCGCCTTGCGGGCCAGCTTCTTCGTTGAGCGCCTGGGACTGTCGCCGAACAGTTCGGCCGCCTCGGCAAGGCAGGATTTCCTCAGGCTCTTTTCGGAATGCTTCAGGAGTTTGCCAAGGAGTTTCGTATCGCCGGGCGGCCCAAGCGGCTCGCCGCCGGCATCCAGCATCGCGCGCATGACGAAGACGTCGTGCAGTTCGCCGAGTTGCTCTGCGAGCTTGTCGACCGCTTTGCGACGAGCCTTGATTGGCGTTGGCCACAGGCGGCCGAGCAGCGACAGATGCATGCTGTGGGTCTTGGCCGCCTTGCGCAGATCATGGAAATCCTCGGCCTCGCCGCTCGAGCCCGCCTTGTCCAGCGCTTTGCGTGCGCGCCGCAATATGGTGCGGGCGCCTTCGGCCAGAATGTCGGCGGCCTGCTCCGGCTGGTCCGGCAAGGACAGCCCGTCGACCCGTTCGAGGCCCTCCTGGCAGGCGGCGATGGCAGCTTTTATGGCCGCATCGAGACCGGCGCCGGCGTGAAGCGCGTGCTGGCGCATCACCAGGCGATCGCGGGCGGGGCCGAGGCCGTCACCGGCGCTTTGCCCCGGAAAGGCATCGGCCAGACGGTCGATCGTCTCGATCAAGGCGGTCGCCTCGCGCGGTCCGGCGAGCAATGCCGAGACCTGCCTGTAACACTCATTTTCCGTGCGGCAGAATGTTTCGTCACCGGAACGAACCAGACGCAACAAGGCGCGCACGCTCTTCAGCCGTTTGCGGCATTTGTGCAGTCCCTGTTCCGGCGTGTCACGCGCCATGTCGAGATGAGTAAGCGCCTTGCCGATTTCCTCGGCCAGGATACGCCTGACTTCGCCGGTCAGGGGCAGGCGCGGATCGATGCGAAAGCTCATGCGGCGATCTCCGGAATCCCCCCGAGGGCGAGCGACGCGTTATAGAATTTCTGTTCGCCAGTCACTTCGCGGCCGAGCCAGTCTGGCAGCATTTCGTCCGGAACATCGTCCGGTGTCTCGAGTTCGGCCATCACAAGCCCCGCCAGCGCGCCGCCAAAGACATCGACTTCATAGAGATAGCCGCCATGCCTAACATGATGACGTGTCTTCTCGATGACACGCCCGATGGCGAAGCCGAGCATCTCCACGGCGTCGGCCAGCGGAATGGGATATTCGAATTCGTCGCGCTCGCGCGCCGTGCTGCCGAATTTGAGCGTCAGCCTGGCCGAGGCGCCGTTGCTGATGCGCACGCGCACCGTGCGTCCCGGCGCGGCGGCGAGATAGAACTGGAGAATGCGGATGTCCGCCTCGACCAGATCCCGCCATGCCGTGCCGGAGACCAGGAACTTGCGCTCGACTTCCTTGCCCATGGCCGCGCACTAAAGCCCGCGCGAGCCGGCATGGCAAGCCATGTCCGGGACGGGATTTGACTTTAATCAATCGATTGATTAAAGTATCCCACATGATCAAGCCGCCCGAAGCCCGAACTCCCCGCCGCGAGCCGCCCGCCGCGGAGATGACGCGTGAAGCCCTGGTCCGCGCGGCGCTCAAGCTGTTCGGAAGACAAGGCTTCGACGGCACCTCCACGCGCGAGATCGCGGCGGAGGCCAAGGCCAATATCGGTTCCATCGCCTACCACTTCGGCAGCAAGGAGGGGCTGCGCCTCGCCGCCGCCGACCATATCGTGGACACCATACAAGCGGTCGCCGGCCAGGCACTCGGCGAGGCGCGGGCGCCGGCAACCCCGAACCCCGAGACGGCGCGGGCACAGCTGTTCGCGGCGCTGGAGCGGATGGTGGCGTTCGTCGTGGCGCAGCCGCAAGCCGGTGAGATCGTGCAGTTCGTGCTGCGCGAGCTCTCGCATCCGACCGCGGCGCTCGACCGCATCTATGACGGCGTCTTCGAGCCGACGCATCGGCGCCTGTGCCTACTCTGGGAACAGGCGACCGGCGAGGCGGCCGAGAGCGAGGCGACCCGGCTCACCGTGTTCACGCTGATCGGACAGGTCCTCTATTTCCGCATCGGCCGCGAGGCGGTCATGCGCCGCATGGGCTGGCGCGAGATCGGCGCCGCCGAGGCCGCCAAGGTGGCGGCCGTCACATCGGACAACCTCGGCGCCATACTGGCCGCCCGGAAGGGATCGAGACGATGAGCTTTCTTTGTTCGCTGCCGCTTGCCGCTCAGCTCCTCGGCGCCTGCGCACCGGCTTCGCCGCTGGCCGTCGGCTATGTCGAAGGCGACTATGTGCTGCTGGCGCCGATCGAGGTGGCGCAGGTCGAGACCGTCGCCGTCAAGCGCGGCGATCGCGTCACATCGGGCACCACGATCGTGACGCTGGAAAACGCCGACGCGAAAATCGCGGTCGCACAGGCCACGGCAAGTCTCGCCCAGGCGCAGGCGCAGCTTGCCGATCTGCAGGTGGGCAAGCGGCCGGAAGAAATCGCCGCCCTCAAGGCCCAGGTCGACATGGCCAAGGCGCAGGCTGACGATGCCAGACGCAAATACGACCGCGCCGCCGACCTTTTCAAGCGCGGCACCGGCACGCAGGCCGACTACGACACCGCCTCGGCCACGCTGGAGACGGCCAATGCGCAGGTCGGACAGGCGCAGGCCAATCTCGCCGCCGGCGGCCTGCCGGCGCGTCCCGAGACGATCAAGGCCGCCGAAAGTCAGGTCAAGCAGGCGCAGGCCGCGCTCGACCAAGCGGCGTGGCGGCTGTCCAAGCGCACCCTGGCCGCCCCTTCTCCGGGCCGCGTCAACGACGTCATCCGCAATCCGGGCGATACGGCAGGGCCGACTGCGCCCGTCATCTCCGTGCTGCCCGACGGCGCGGTGAAGCTCAGCGTCTATATACCGGAAGCCGCCTTCTCCTCGGTCAAGGTCGGCACCTTGCTTCGCGTCCATTGCGACGGCTGCGGCCCGGATGTGAAGGCGCGCGTCAGCTATGTCTCGCCCGATCCGGAATTCACCCCGCCGGTGATCTATTCGCTGGAGAACCGGCAGAAGCTGGTCTACCTCGTCGAGGCGCGGCCGGAGGGCAGCGCCGGCGCCTTGCAGCCGGGCCAGATCGTCGACGTCGAGCTGGCGGTTTCAGGGAAATGAACGTCATCGACGTGCACGGCCTGGTCAAGCGCTTCGGCGACAAGACCGTCGTCGACCATGTCACGATGACGGTGGCGGAAGGCGAGATCGTCGGCTTCCTCGGCCCCAACGGCTCGGGCAAGACCACCACCATCCGCATCATGTGCGGCCTGCTGACCCCGGACGAGGGCGAAGGCACGGTGCTGGGTTTCGACATCCTCACCGACAGCCTGCGCATCAAGCGCGAGGTCGGCTACATGACGCAGAAATTCTCGTTCTACGAGGATCTGACGATCGGCGAGAACCTCGAATTCGTGGCGCGGCTCTACCGGCTGAGGCCGGTCGAGGCGCATGTCGCCAGGACCCTGGAGGAACTCGGCCTGACGACACGCCGCAACCAGCTCGCCGGTACGCTGTCGGGTGGCTGGAAGCAGCGGCTGGCGCTGGCCGCTTGCATCATGCACAAGCCCAAGCTGCTTCTGCTCGACGAGCCGACGGCCGGCGTCGACCCCAAGGCGCGGCGCGAGTTCTGGGACGAGATCCACCGGCTGGCCAACGGCGGGCTGACCGTGCTGGTCTCCACGCACTATATGGACGAGGCCGAGCGCTGCCACCGCATCAGCTATATCTCCTACGGCAAGATGCTGGCGACGGGCACCGTCGCCGAGGTAGTCAGGAATGCCGGCTTGACCACTTTCGTCCTGCAGGGCCCGCGCCTCGACCAGGTGGCGCAAGCGCTTGAGGGTCGGCCGGGCGTTGACCAGGTGGCGCCGTTCGGCGCGACGCTGCATGTCGTGGGAGCCGACAGGAAGAAGCTGGAGGCGGCGCTGGCCGATGTCGAGCAGGAACACAAGGGCGTGACGGTGGCGCCGGGCGAAACCAGCCTCGAGGACGTCTTCATCCAGTTCATGTCCGGCTCGAAGGACAACATGGCATGAACGCGGTCTTCTCCTTCGCCCGGCTCGGCGCGCTGCTGATCAAGGAGTTCATACAGATGCGCCGCGACCGCATCACCTTCGCCATGATGCTGGGCGTGCCGCTGATCCAGCTGGTGCTGTTCGGCTACGCCATCAACAACGATCCGAAGAGCCTGCCGGCGGCACTCGTGGCGACGAGCAGCGATCCCTATACGCGCGCCATGGTCTCGGCGCTGCAGACGACCGGCTACTACCGTTTCGACCATGGGGCGCAAAGTGCCGAGGAGGCCGAATTCCTGATGGCGCGCGGCGACGTCGCCTTCGTCGTCACCATTCCGGCCGATTTCGCGCGGCGGGTGGAGCGCGGCGACAATCCGCAGATCCTGATCGAGGCCGACGCCACCGACCCGGCGGTGGCCAGCGGCGCCATCTCGACGCTCAGCACCGTCGCCGGCCAGGCGCTGCTCAGAGCGCAAGGCATGCAGGAGGCCGCCGCCGAGGCCGCCCGGGGCCAGCTCGATGTGGTCGTGCACCGGCGCTACAATCCGGAGGGCATCTCGCAATACAACATCGTCCCCGGCCTGCTCGGCGTCATCCTGCAGATGACGATGGTGATGATGACCTCGATCGCGCTGACGCGCGAGACAGAGCGCGGCACGATGGAGAACCTGCTCGCCATGCCGTCGAGCCCACTCGAGATCATGCTGGGCAAGGTGCTGCCCTATCTGGCGGTCGGCGCGGTTCAGGTCGTGGTGGTGCTGGCGGCGTCGAAGCTTCTGTTCGCCATCCCCTTCACGGGATCGATGACGCTGCTCTTGTCGGCGGTGCTGGTGTTCGTGCTGTCCCTGGTGCTGCTCGGCTACACGATCTCGACCGTCGCGCGCACGCAGATGCAGGCGTTGCAGCTCACCTTCTTCTTCTTCCTGCCGTCGATCATGCTTTCAGGTTTCATGTTTCCCTATCGCGGCATGCCGGGCTGGGCGCAGATCTTTGGCGAGATCTTTCCCCTCACGCATTTCCTGCGCATTACCCGTGCCGTCATGCTGAAGGGCGCGCAGCTGCCGGCGGTGGCCGTGGAGATCGGCTGGCTGGTGGTGTTCGTGGCGCTGTTTGCCGGCGTCGCCCTTGTCCGCTTCCGCCGCACGCTGGACTGAAAACAGCCCTTGGGGCGGTCCAGGGTTCCATCGAACCCTGGACCCTCCCGTTGGAACCATGCTTCTGCCCCGGCGTTGTCGATCAGCCTCGCCGCTGCCACTTGCGGGCCAAGACGGCCCCCTCAGTGCAAGCGAAGCCTTTGGCATCTCGAAGTCCGGCCGGATCATCCGGCGGCATGCGGAATGCCATCAAAACAACGAGATAGAGCACAGACTTGCAAGTGTATCGCGCTCTATCGACCAGCAATGGAGGCAATGATGAGACTGTATCTTTCCGCCACCGCGGCCGGGCTTCTGCTTGCGGCCGGCATCGGTGCCGCCGCCGCTCAGGACGTGATCATCGAGCCGCAGCAGGAGACCGTTATCCGCGAATATGTGCACAAGAAGCCGATCGCCTCGGTCGACCTGCTGGGCGTCCAGCTGGCCATCGGCTCGACCTTGCCGGACACTGTGGAGCTGCATGCGATCGATGTTCCTGATGTGCAGTACCGCTATGTCGTCGTCAACGGTCAAACCGTCCTCGTCGATCCCGGAACCCGTCGCATCGTGAAGGTCATCGACTGACGGCACTGGGGCAATTCCAGGAAAAGTGCGCAGCGGTTTCCATCCGGAATTGCGAAACAACAAAGACTGCCCGCCCTGCCATGCGGGGCGGGCGTCAGGCGGCAGCAGCCATGATCTTGGCATAGGCGTCGAAATCGACATTGCCGCCAGAGAGCACCACGGCCACGCATTTGCCGGCCAAGTCGATCCTGCCCGACGAGAGCGCCGCCAGCCCGACGCAGCCGCCGGGCTCCACGACCAGCTTGAGATGGGCCATGGCGTCGCGCATGGCCTGCTTCGTCGCCTCCTCCGAGACGGCAATGCCGCCGGCCAGCGTCCTGCGATTGATCTCGAAGGTGAGCGCGCCCGGCTCGGCGACGAGAAGCGCGTCGCAGATCGAGGTGTGGCCGGGCTCGTTCGCTACCCTGGCGCCCTTGGCCAGCGACCGGCTGGTGTCGTCGAAAAATTCCGGCTCTGCCGCCCAGACGGCGGTGGCGGGCGAACCGTCCTTGACCGCGATCGAAATCCCGCTGCTCAGCCCGCCGCCGCCACAGGGAACGATGACGGCGTCGAGGCTCACGCCAAGCGCCTTGGCCTGACGCAGCAATTCGAGGCCGATCGTGCCCTGGCCGGCGATGATGGCGGGATCGTCATAGGGCGGCACCAGGACCATGCCCTTCTCCACGTAAGGCCGAACCACGGCCACGCGGTCTTCGCGGACGCGATCGAAGGCGACCACTTCGGCGCCCATCTTGCGGACATTGCCGATCTTCATGGCCGGCGCATCCGACGGCATGGCGATGACCGCCCTGACGCCGAACATGGCGGCGGAAGCGGCAACGCCTTGCGCATGATTGCCCGAGGAAAAGGCGACCACGCCGCGGCCGCGCTCCTCGGCCGATAGCGAGGACAGCTTGTTGTAGGCGCCGCGGAACTTGAACGAGCCGGTGCGCTGCAGCGTCTCCGGCTTGAACAGGATGCGGCCGCCGAAGCGGCTGTTGAGCTCGGGCGATTCGATCAGTGGCGTCTCCACGATAAGGCCGGAGAGCCGGGCGGCGGCGGCGTGGATATCGGCGATGCCGGGAGGCGTGGTCATGGCGGATCCTGTAGATGTGGTCCGGCCATGGTGCACGCAAAGGGCCGCGCGAGGCCAACAAAAAAATGTAACCGTCACAAGGTTTGGAGTCACGACGGCCGGCAGTGCTGGCCGTCACCTGCCTGCCGGTCCGTCCAGTTCAACCCTCACCCCAACAACGTCCGCTTCCGTTTGTTGCCGCCGGCCTTGCGCCAGGCATTGAAGCGGTGGGTGGCGGCGGCGAAGGAAATCTTCATCTGCTGGGAGACCGAATAGCGAGACTTGCCTTCGTCGAACATGCGGTAGCAGCACTCGACGCCTTCCTCGGTCAGCTTGCCGTCGGGGGTCTTGTTGTGAGGGTTGGCGGGGTCGAACTTCTCGACCTGCTGCTCGACCAGGCCTTTCAGGCGCTGCAGGTCGGCCTCGATGCTGGCGATGAGATCGAGCACGGGTTTCGGGTCGAAATGGTGTGCGTGGGGCTTTGCTGTCATCGGCGGAGGCCTCCTCGGTTCCTGGCTCAAGTCCGGGTATATAAGTGAACATTTGCCGATAATGAAGGGCCGGCGCCGAATGGGCTGCTTCAACAAATCTTGACTGCCGCCCAGACGCACGATTGACCGATGCGGCAGCAAACCTTAGTTTAGAACAATTCTAAACTAGGGTGATTTCCTCATGCTTTCCCGTGTTTTCGGCTTCGGCCGCCGTCCCTTCGAATCGCTCTCCGAACAGGAGATCCTGGCATTGGCCATTTCGTCCGAGGAAGATGACGGGCGCATCTACCGCGCCTATGCCGACGGGCTGGCCGAGAGCTTTCCGCAATCGGCGAAAGTGTTCGAGGAGATGGCTGAGGAAGAGGATGGCCATCGCGACTCGCTGATCGAACTTCATCGCAAGCGCTTCGGCGAGCGCATTCCGCTGATCCGGCGCGAACATGTGAAGGGCTATTACGAGCGAAAGCCCGACTGGCTGGTCAGACCGCTTGGCATCGAGCATGTGCGCAGCCAGGCCGAGGCGATGGAGCGGCAGGCTTACCTGTTCTACGTGGAGGCGGCCAAGCGTACCACCGACGCCTCGACACGAAAACTGCTCAACGATCTGGCGGTGGCGGAGCAGGGGCACGAGACGCTGGCGCAGCGCCTGGAGCAGAAGCATGTGCCGGGCGACGTGAAGGACGAGGAAGCGGCGGCCGAGCAGCGCCAGTTCATCCTGACCTATGTTCAGCCGGGACTGGCTGGCTTGATGGACGGATCGGTGTCGACGCTGGCGCCGATTTTCGCCGCAGCGTTTGCCACGCATGATACATCGCAGACCTTTCTTGTCGGGCTTGCCGCCTCGATCGGCGCCGGCATATCGATGGGCTTCACCGAAGTCGCTTCCGATGATGGCAAGCTCTCGGGCCGCGGCTCGCCGGTAAAGCGCGGCATCACCACCGGTGTCATGACAGCGGCCGGTGGCCTTGGCCACGCATTGCCCTACCTGATCCCGCATTTCTGGACGGCGACAGCGGTTGCCGCCGTGGTGGTGTTCTTCGAACTCTGGGCCATCGCTTTCGTCCAGAACCGCTACATGCAGACACCCTTCCTGCGCGCCGCCTTCCAGGTGGTGCTCGGCGGTGCGCTGGTGTTCGCGGCAGGCGTGCTGATCGGCAACGCATAACGCCCTCCCTTCTCCTCCTCCTGTGGAGAAGGGAAAGGTGTTACCCGTTCACGGCCCGGCTATCGACCGGCGCCTGTTGCCTTTCACTCAACCCATAATCACGCACGACGTGCGCGATGCGCAGGCGGTAGCCGGCAAAGATGCCGCCGCGCCCGGCCTGCTGCGCCTGCCGGTGTTCTTGCGTGTTGCGCCAGGCCTTCACCGCTTCCTCGTCGCGCCAGAACGACAGGGACAGGATGCGGTCCGGATTGGCGAGGCTCTGGAAGCGCTCGACCGAGATGAAGCCGTCGATGCTTTCAAGCAGCGGCCGCAACTCGGCGGCGATGCCCAGATAGGCATCGCGCCTGCCCGCGGCCGGCTCGACCTCGAAGATGACGGCGATCACGGCAACACCAGCTTCGCGTGCGGGCCGGACGCCAGTTTCAGGAACATGCGGTCCTCCTTGAGGATGAATTTTTCACGGCGGGCGAATTCGTAGTTTGCCTTGCCGGCCGGGTCGGCGGCAAGCCGGGCCCTATAGGCTTCGTAGGCGGCCAGGCTTTCTATGTTGTAGGCGGCATAGGCGGTCGTGGCCGAGCCTTCATGCGGCGCGTAGTAGCCGATCAGGTCGGCGCCGCAGCGCGGAATGGCTGGCCCCAGTTACGGGCATATTCCTCGAACGCGGCCTTGCCGAACGGATCGATCTCGTAGCGGATGAAGCAGGTAATGGTCATTTCGGTCTCCTGAGTTGGCGCACAGATAATTCGATCTCTGTCGAAACGTCGCCTACGCCGTTGTGCTAAGCGGTTTCCTGTCAGGAGCATCGTCAGCGCTCCTTGAGCTGAGCGAAGGATAGTGATTATCTGGCGAGAATGCTTCGATAGGGATGAAACTATGCGTGAAGGACCCGATATTGCCCGCATCGCCAGCCTGGTCGGCGACCCGGCCCGCGCCAACATGCTCAACGCACTGATGGGCGGCACGGCGCTGACCGCGAGCGAACTGGCGCTCGAGGCCGGCGTATCGATGCCGACCGCCTCCTCGCATCTGTCGAAACTGATGGAAGGCGGGCTGCTGACCGTGGCAAGCCAGGGCCGGCATCGCTATTACGGACTCGCCGGGCCGCAGGTGGCTGAAATGATCGAAGCCATCGCCGGCGTCGCCGAAGCCATCGGCCCCAAGCGCGTGCGGCCGGGCCCGCGCGACGGAGCGATGCGCGTGGCGCGCGTCTGCTACGATCATCTTGCCGGCGAGCAGGCGGTGGCGATGCTCGACCGTCTCATCGACCGGCGGCTGCTGCTGCGAGACCGCGGCGAAATCCGGTTGGCGCCTTCGGCCGCCTCGCATTTCGCGGCGATGGGCATCGATGTGGAGGCAAAGGCCCGGCGGCCGGTGTGTCGCGCCTGCCTCGACTGGAGCGTACGGCGCTCGCATCTCGCCGGCACGCTGGGCGCCGCCATCCTCGACAAGATCCTCACCGAGAAATGGGCGCGCCGGGAGAAGGACAGCCGCGCCGTGATTTTTTCGCCGCCCGGCAAACAGGCGTTCGAGAAAGTGTTTTTGGCTTGAGGCGTCGACGCTGTCGCCAGCATCGATTTGCCGGCGGGACAGGCACGAAGGATCGCTGCGCTTCAGATGCGGCCAGAATTACCCCCGCTTCAACGCCTTCCCCTTCTTGAAGAAATCCTTCCAGGGATCGGCTTCCGCGAGCTGCTTCAGCGTCGTCTTGTCGCCGATGGGGAATGCGTTCGGCGGCAGGCCGGCCTCGATCTCGTCCCAGGTCACCGGCATCGACACCGTGGCACCCTTCTTGGCCCGCGACGAGTAGGGCGCGACCGTGGTCGCGCCGCTGCCATTGCGCAGATAGTCGACGAATATCTTGCCGGTGCGCGCCTTCTTCGACAGCGTCGCGGTGTAGCGGTCGGGCGCGCCCTGTTCCAGCGCGCGCGCGAAATCGTGGGCGAAGCCTTTCACCTCCTCCCAATTGGCCGACGGCTTCAGCGGCACCACGACATGAAAGCCCTTGCCGCCCGATGTCTTGACGAAATTGGGCAGCGACAGCTCGTCGAGCTTGCCCCTTATGTCGAGCGCCGCCGCCCGCACCGCCTTCACGTCGACCCCTTCATCGGGATCGAGATCGAAGACGATCTGGTCGGGACGTTCGAGCTCGTCGATGGTGCAACCCCAGATGTGGATCTCGACCACGCCGAGCTGGACAAGAGCTGCGATGCCGTCGAAGTCACGGATGAACAGGATTTCCTCGCCATCCGTGGGATCCCTCGTCTTCTCGATCTTGTCATGCATGCCGGGCGAGGCATGCTTCTGGAAGAAGCGCTGGCCGCCGACACCATCAGGGGCCCTGACCAAGCTGAGCGGGCGGTTGACCACGAATTGTTTCATGCGCGGCCACACCAGCGCGTAATGGTCCAGCAGCCCCTGCTTGGATATCTTTTCGTCGGGCCACAGGAGCTTGTCCGGATGGGACAGCTTCACCGTGGTGGTTGCCCTTGCCGGCGTTGCGCCGCCTGACGCCGGCTTGGCCCGGGCCGTGCTCTTGCCTGTCGGTGTCTTCGGCTTTTCCTGCACGACTTCCTCCGCCGGCTTGTCTTCGCGCAGCCCCTGGAACGAGGCGTGGCGTACTATACGGTCGGAGGTCCAACTGCGGAACTCCACTTCGCCGACAAGCTCCGGCTTCACCCAGACCAGGCCCTTGCCCCTCGGCACGGCCTTGTCGAAGGGCGACGACTTCGTTTGCAGAGCATCGAGCTTCTTCTTCAGGGCATTGGCGCCGCCGGTCGAGAAGCCGGTGCCGACCCGGCCGGCATAGTGTAGCTTGCCGGCCTCGAAATAGCCGAGCAGCAGCGAACGCAGCCCGCGCCCGGTCTTGTCGGACGGCAGGTAGCCGGCGATGACGAACTCCTGTCGCAGCGTGCATTTCGACTTCACCCAGGACGGCCCGCGACCGCTGCGGTAGACCGCGTCGGCGCGCTTGGAGACGACGCCTTCCAGTCCCATGCGACAGGCATGCTCGAGCATCACCTTGCCGGGCTCGGCGAAATGGTCGCTGAAGCGGACCGCCGACTCCTCCGGCTGGCCGGCCAGCAATTCCTGCAAGGCCTGCTTGCGCTCGACCAGCGGCTCGCGGCGCAGGTCCCGCCCATTCAGCCGCATCAAGTCGAAGACGTAGTAGATGAAGCGGTCCGTGCGCTTCGCCGACAGGTCCGCCTGCAAAAGCGCGAAGGAAGAGACGCCGCTGTCGGCCAGCACCACGATCTCGCCGTCGATGATGGCGTTGGTGCATTTCAATCCGGCGAGTTCGGCGACGATCGCGTCGCCGAACTTCTTCGTCCAGTCGAGGCCGGTGCGGGTGAGCAGCCGCACGTCCGTGCCGGCGATCTGCGCCTGCATGCGATAGCCGTCGAACTTGACCTCGTGCAGCCAGTCCTCGCCCGGCGGCGCTTCCCGCTCGAGCGTGGCCAGTTGCGGCTCGATGAAGTCGAGGCGCTTTGCGTGTCCGGCCGTCGCCTTGGTGGCCGCAGGCTTGTTGGAATGCCAGACTTTCGCCTTTTCCCCTTTCGCGGCCTTGCCCGCCCCGACCTCCTCGATCGTCAGGCCCGACTTCACCGATTTCGGCGCTTCCTCCAGGATATCCTCGCCCGGCCGCGCCGCGCCATCGTCCGATTTGATCAGCAGCCAGTTGTCGCGCTTCTCGCCGGGGCGCGGTCTCAGCCGCACCAGGTGCCAGCGGCCGTGCAGCTTGTGGCCGTTAAGCTCGAAATTGAGATGGCCCTTCTTCATCGCCTTGGCCGGATCGCCCTCGGGCACCCATGTGCCCTCGTCCCAGACGATGACAGAGCCGGCGCCGTATTCGCCCTTGGGAATGGTGCCCTCGAACGGCGCATAATCGATCGGATGGTCCTCGACATGCACGGCCAGCCGTTTCTCGTGCGGATCGAGGCTCGGGCCGCGCGTTACCGCCCAGCTCCACAGCACGCCGGCATGTTCGAGGCGCAGGTCGTAATGCAGCCGGGTCGCGGCGTGCTTGTGGATGACGAAGATGCCGCCGGCGTCGCTCTTCTTGCCGCGGGCGACCTTGCCTGGGGGTTCGGCGGTTTTCCTGAAATCGCGCTTGGCATGATATTGTTCGAGGCTAGCCATCGCTTCGTGTCCTCACGCCGATTTGCGCTTGGGCGCGGCTTCTTTCGGCTTGCCGCGCTTGGCCGCCGGCTTGGCTTTCGCCGAGGCCTTGCCGCGACGTTCGCCCGATCCGCCATCCGACGAAAGGCTCTTCTTCAGCGCATCGAAGAGATTGACGACATTGGACGGCTTGGGCGCCGCCTTGGCCTTCGGCGCCTTGCGGCCCGCCTTCTTGGCGCGGATCAGTTCGAGCAGCGCATCCTCGTATTTGTCCTCGAATTTCGAGGGATCGAACTTCGCTTTCTTCTTGTCGATGATGAGCTCGGCCAGATCGGTCATCTCCTGATCCGTCTTCACCGCTCCGATGTCGTCGAAGACGGTGTCCGGCTGGCGTACCGTGTTGTCGTAGCGCAAGGTCGTCAGCACCATGCCCTTGCCAAGCGGTTCGATGACCACGGGACGTTCGCGCCGATAGAGCACGATGCGCGCCAGACCCGCCATCTTCTTGCCGGCCATCGCGTCGCGGATGACGGCGAAAGCGTCCTGCGAGACCTTGTCGGCCGGCGCGACGTAATAGGGCGTATCGAGATAGATCTGTTCGATGGAGGATTTGTCGACGAAGCCGTCGAGGTTCATCGTGTGCGAGGACTCGATCTGGATGGCCTCGATCTCGTCCTCTTCGATGTGGATGAAATTGCCATCGTCGTCCTCGTAGCCCTTGATCTCGTCGCCATCCTCAAGCGGCTTGCCGGTTTCGGCGTCGACATAGATCCGCTTCACCGTGTTGCCGGTCTCGCGGTTGAGGATGCGAAAAGAGACCTTCTCGGCATGGGTGACGACATTGGTCAGTTCGATGGCGCAGGTGACCAGCGAAAGCTTCAGATAGCCTCTCCAGGCGGGACGCGGCGCCATGATGATTTCCTGTAGAGAAAGATCAGGCTGGAACGGGCGACGACCCCAACGGTTCCAATCAGGTCTGCCAAGGCCGGCGCGATTGCCGCCGGCCCCGGCTTTCAGCCCCTATTCGGCGGCCTGCAGGTTGATCTTGCTTTCCGCTATTTCGGTCAGCTTGCGATCCGTCGCCTGCTCTTCCTTGAGGTTCTTGGCCAGCACGTTGGCGCAGTCGCTGCGGCCAAGCTGCTTGGCCCAGGCGATCAAGGTGCCATAGCGGGTCATCTCATAGTGCTCGACCGCTTGCGCCGAGGCGATCAGCGCCGCGTCCAGCACCTCCTTGTCGTCGACGTCGCCGCTGACGTCGTCGGCTTCCTCGAGGATGCCGTCTATGGCAGGGCAGTTGACCTCCTTGGCCTTGACGCCGTGCAGTTCGAACACCTGCTCGACGCGCTCGACATGGCCCTTGGTCTGCTCGAGATGTTTCTCGAAGCCGGCCTTCAGCTGCGGATCCGTCGCCTTGTCGATCATCTTCGGCAATGCCTTCTCGATCTGCTTTTCGGCATAATAGATGTCGCGCAGCGTGTGCACGAAGAGATCGTCCAGGGTTTTGATGTCCTTCGAAAAGAAGCCCATGATTGCGGCCCTTCCTTTGCTCTTGCGGTTGCGGGTTAGCGTGGGGCCGCAGGTCGGCGGCCCCATGGGCCGGCCATGCCGGCACGAAGAATCAACGTCTCGTTCCGGGCGGGGTTCCGGACTTGCGGCGGCGAGCAAGGAAATTCTCCCGCCAGGGCGAAAGCTGAAACGCAATCGCACCCAGGCGACATTCAAACGAAACATATGTGATGCAAAAGTCACACACGACGAAATGGCGACAAAAGGCGTGGAAAGACCCCGAATCAGCCGCATTCCGGCCATGAAGCGACGGGTTTTCGACCAGAAATTAACATCGCGTTCACCGACTATTCACGCCTCGACGCTATGATTTCCGCAATTCGGAAGGGACACCCGAAAGTCGGGACAGGGACCAAGTAAAATGAACTTCCTCACGCACCTCATCGGCTATGCCGCAGCCATCCGCGAATTCGTCGCGCCGACCTATCGGCCCGAGCGCTACTACATGCGCGGGCCAGGTCCGGCCTGCGCTCGTCGCGGCACCTCGCTGGGCGCGCACTGACCATGACTTTCGAGAGCCGACACAACAGCCGCATCTGCAGGCCGGACGCCGAGTCGCGCGCCACCACCTATCGCGCCGAGCGCCCGGCCTTCGCCGATCGGCGGCGCGCGACATCGTCGCGGCTTTGAGACCGCCTTCGCCGGCTTAATGTCTCAGGACACGAGCCGCCGAGGCCCGCGTGAGCGACCTTCTCCAGTCCAGTCGGGCCCCAGTCCAGTCGGCCAGTCCAAGCCGTCCTTCTGAATACCCTTCGATGTAAGCCATCCGCTGACCGTCTTCGACAGCGTTTGCTCCAGCCGGGATGATCGTGCGCTACCGCGGCAGGCCCGCGCCGTCCGGCGCACACGGCTCCAGCACAATCGTCCCGCCGGCCACCTTGCCGAGTTCTCGGCAACCCTGATCTGTGCACAATGTCCAACCATCACCTGTCGCGCCGGAGGCGGCGAGCGCGAGGTTTCGCTGCGGCCCGACCTTCGGAGCATAGGCCCACCAGCCGTCTCGCAGCACCGCGCCCTCCGGTGGTTCCATGCCGGCGCCCGAGCCCTTTATGCGCGCCTCGGTGACTTGCAGGCCGGAAGGCGTTACCTTCCAGTGCTCCTCCCAGCGCGTGCGCTCCACCGAATGCGTCCAGGACAGGGTGAAGGCGGCGGCCGCCAGCGTCACCGTCTTGCCCGCGGCAAGGATACACAGGCTCATGCCTTGGCCATCACCCGCCGCGCGCGCCAGAAATGCCAGCCGATCCAGGCGAACGACAGTGCCCAGCCCGTCTCGTCGGTGAGCGGGATCGCCGCGACCAGCAGCACGCCGGCACAGAAGGCGAGGAGCCGTTCCCACCACGCCATGCGCCTGGCAAGGAAGCCGACCGCGGCGGCACCCCACAGCACGATGCCCATGCACGCCTTGACGACGATGTAGGCGACCTCGACGGGGTAGCCGAACTGGGCGGCGATCGGGCCGGGATCCTGCAGCATGAGCGCCGGTGTATAGACCGCCATGAACGGCACGACGAAGCCGGCAATGGCAAGCTTGGTCGCCTGGATGCCGATCTTGAGGCCGCTCTCCCTGGCCATTGGTGCGGCAGCGAAGGCGGCCAGCGCCACGGGCGGCGTCAGGTCGGCCATGATGCCGAAATAGAAGACGAACATGTGGCTGACCACCAGCGGTACGCCGAGCGACAACAGCGCCGGCCCGGCCAGCGACGAGGTGATGATGTAATTGGGGATGGTCGGAATGCCCATGCCGAGCACCAGGCAGGTGAGCATGGTCAGCACCAGCGACAGGAACAGATTGTCCTCGCCGATGGAAATGATCCAGCCGATGAAAGTGGAGGCGATGCCGGTCAGCGTCAGCGTGCCGATGACGATGCCGACGATAGCGCAGGCGATGCCGACCGGCAGCGCGTTCTTGGCCCCTTCGGCGAGTGAATCCACGCAGATCCGCAGCGTTTCGCGCCCGCCCTTGAAGGCGAAGCAGGCGACGACGAGCGCGGCGATGACGAGGCCCAGAATGTTGACGCCGAAGCGCATGAACGAGGCGGCAGCGAGCCCGAGCGCCAGCCAGAAGACGACGCGGAAGGCGAGCGGGCCGATCAGGGCCGCCAGCGGCGTGCCGAGGATGAGCACGATGGTCAGCGCCAGGCCCATCGTGCCCGCGAAGATCGGTGTGTAGCCGGCAAACAGGAGATAGATGAGGGCCGCCAGCGGCAGCACCAGCGGCCAGTGCTGGCGCACGGCATCCCAGGGATTGGGCAGTTCGGCCTTGGCCATGCCGTGCAGGCCGGCCTTGCCGGCTTCCAGATGCACCTGCCAGAAACAGGCGCCGAAATAGAGCAGCGCCGGGATGATCGCCGCCTTGACCACTTCGGCATAGGGGATGTTCAGCGTCTCGGCCATGATGAACGCGACCGCGCCCATCACCGGCGGCATGATCTGGCCGCCCATCGAGGAGGTCGCCTCGACGGCGCCGGCGAAGGCCGACCGGAAGCCGAAGCGCTTCATCAGCGGGATGGTGAACTGGCCGCTCGCCACCACATTGGCGACGCCGGAGCCGGAGATGGTGCCCATCAGCGCCGAGGACAGGACGCAGACCTGCGCCGGCCCGCCCCGCCACGAGCCGACCAGGCCAAGCGCGAAATCGTTGAACAGCGCGATCATGCCGGCGCGCTCGAGGAAGGCGGCGAAGACCACGAAGATGAAGATGTAGGCGGCCGAGACATAGATCGGCGTGCCGTAAATGCCTTCGGTGCCGTAGGCGAAAGTGTCGACGAGCTGGGCGAAATCATAGCCGCGATGGATGAAGGGCGGCGGCAGATGATTGCCGACGAAGCAATAGGCGAGGAAGATGAAGGCGATGATCGCCAGCGGCAATCCCATCAGCCGCCGGGCCGCCTCGAAGACCAGCACCACCAGCACCGCGCCGACGACCAGGTCCGGCACGGTGAGGAAGCCGGAGCGGCGGATGAGGTCGGTGTAGAACACCCAGTTATAGAGGCCGGTGCCGAAGCCGAGCACGCCGAGCGCCCAGAACAGGGTTTTTGCCGGCACGCTTTTGGCGCGCAGATTGGCGATCAGCGCGAAGCCGAGCAGCAGCAGGAAGCCGACATGCATCGCCCGCACCACCTGGCTCGGAATGCTGCCATAGACCGCGACGTATATCTGGAACACCGAAAAGGCGACGGCGATGGCGAAGGCAGCCTTGCCGGCGATGCCGTCCCCAAAGCCCGGCGGCAAGCCTTCGACCTGCTCTTCGGCGACGGGGAGATGGAACGTCGCCGGTTTGCTGTCGGTTGTTGTTCCAGGCGTTGCTTCGCTCATCCGACACACTCCAGGATGAGCGAATGGCAGAGGGAGGCGGCTGGCGAAGACATGTCCGATTACCCCCCTATTTCAACAGCCCCTTCTCTTTGTAGTAGCGCTCCGCGCCCGGATGCAGCGGCACCGGCATGCCGTCGAGCGCCTTGGCAGGGTCGATCGCCTTGGCGGCGGCGTGGGCGGCGGCGAGCTGGTCCAGATGTTCGAACATCAGCTTGGTCATCTGATAGGCCGTCTCGTCGGAAACGTCGGCGCGGGTGATGAGGAAATTGCCGACGGCGGCGGTCGCGACGTCCTCGGCCTGGCCCTCATAGGTGCCCTTGGGGATGACCACCGACAGATAGGGCGCGCCGATCTTGGCGACGTCCTCGGCGGGCACGGCGACGACATTGATCGGCACCGAGGTGGCGAGGTCGCGGATCGAGGCGACGCCAAGGCCGGCCGACTGCAGCGTGGCGTCGAGCTGGCGGTTCTTGATCAGCTCGACCGATTCGGCGAAGGGCAGGTATTCGACCCGGCCGAGATCCTCGTATTTCAGCCCGGCGGCGGCAAAGATGGCACGCGCGTTGAGCTCGGTGCCCGACGCCGGCGCGCCGACCGACAGGCTCTTTCCCTTGAGGTCGGCCAGCGTCTTGATGCCGGATTCCTGGCTGGCGACGATCTGGATGTAGTTGGGGTAGATGGCGGCGATGCCGCGCAATTTGTCGAGCTTGCCGGGGAAGCCTGCCTCGGCATTGCCTTCGGCGGCCATCTTGACGGAATCGCCGAGCGCGAAGGCGATCTCGCCCTTGCCCTGCTGCAGCAGATTGAGGTTCTCGACCGAAGCCTTGGTGGCCTGCACCTGGGTGCGGGCGCCTGCGATGCCCTTGCCGTAGATTTCCGACAGCGCCACGCCGAGCGGGTAGTAGACGCCCGACGTGCCACCGGTCAGCACGTTGATGAATTCCTGTGCCCTGGCCGAGGCAATGCCGAGCCCGAGCGAAAGCGCCATTGCGCCGGCTGCAACGAACTTCGTTCTGAAATGGAACATCCGGTTTCCTCCCTGAAAATATTGGCAGCCGCACCACCTCCTCGATGCGAACCGGCCGAGTTTAGACGGCGGGCCGCAAATGCCAACCCGCAATTGCATTCATTAGACGAACGGTTGAATGGATGCGGAAACAGCTCCCGGCTTGCGCGGGACGCGAGCGTGGTCGAAAGATTTTTTCCGGCACCTGTCGAAATCGGCCCTTGCCGCGCGACATATGTCCGGCTCGCAAGGACGCGGCCTACGAAACCACGGGAGAAGACCCATGCGATACATGCTTTTGATCAACAACGACGAAGCCGCACTGGCGAACACGCCGATCGAGAAGGCCCAACAGATGAGCGCGGCCTATGGCGCCTATACCGAAGCGTTGAAGAAATCCGGCGCGTGGCTGGCCGGAGAAAGGCTGCGCCCGACCCAGGCAACCACCTCGGTGCGGATCACCGACGGCAAGACCAACGTGATCGACGGCCCCTATGCCGACACCAAGGAGCAGCTTGCCGGCTTCTACATGATCGAGGCGCCCGACATCGATACCGCCATCGAATGGGCGGCGCGCTGCCCGGCGGCCAGCACCGGCACGGTCGAGTTGCGGCCGATTTGGGAAATGGCCGAATACATGCCCAAGAAATGACGATGTGATGGACAGCAGCGCGCAGATTGCCCGGGCAGCCGCCGAGGCCGCGGCCCGGCAAAGCTACGGCAAGCTGGTCGCGTGGCTCGCGGCGCGCACGCGCGACGTGGCCGCCGCCGAGGACGCGCTGGCCGACGCCTTTGCCGCGGCGCTCGAACGCTGGCCGCGAACCGGCGTGCCCGAAAAGCCGGAAGCCTGGCTGCTTGCCGTGGCAAGGCGGCGGCGTGTCGACGCGGTGCGGCGGCGGCTCACCAGCGAAGCCGGCCGCGACCATCTCAAGCTGATTGCCGAGGAGGCGGAGGCGTGCATGACCGACCAGGACCTGCCCGATGAGCGGCTGCGGCTGATGTTCGCCTGCGCGCATCCGGCGATCGAACCTGGCGTGCGCGCGCCATTGATCCTGCAGGCCGTCCTTGGCTTCGACGCAGCGACGATCGCCTCCGCCTTCCTGGTCGCGCCGGCGACAATGGGCCAGCGCCTGGTGCGGGCCAAGGCCCGCATTCGCGAAGCCGGCATTCCGTTCCGCGTACCGGAGCGGGCCGAACTCGGCGAGCGCCTGGATACCGTGCTGGAGGCCATATACGCGACCTTCGCCGAGGGCTGGTCCGACCCGGCGGGCACCGAGACGCGGCGCCGGAACCTGGCCACCGAAGGAATCTGGCTCGGCAGGCTGGTGGCCTCGCTACTGCCGGACGAACCGGAGGCGCTGGGCCTGCTTGCGCTGATGCTGTTCGCCGAGGCGCGCCGCCCCGCGCGCCGCGATGTGTCCGGAGAGTATGTGCCGCTCGCCGAGCAGGATCATGCGCTGTGGGATCATGCGCTGATCGACGAGGCGGAAGCCCTGCTCGGCCGCGCCGCCACTCTGGACGCCATCGGCCGCTACCAGCTCGAAGCGGCCGTGCAGTCCGTCCACGCGGCGCGGCGGCTGAGCGGCCAGACCGACTGGGTGGCGATCCGCGAATTCTACGACGCCTTGCTTTCGATTGCACGATCGCCCGTGGTGGCGATCAACCGCGCGGTGGCGATCGCCGAAGCTGAGGGCGCCGTGGCGGGGCTGGCGGCGCTGTACGTGCTTGGCGACGACAAGCGGCTCAATGATTACCAGCCCTATTGGGCCGCGCGCGCCGGCCTTCTGGCCAGGCTCGGCCAGGTGCCGCAGGCGGTCGAAGCCTATGACCGGGCGATCGGCCTCGAAAGCGATCCGGCGGTACGCCGTTTCCTGCAGGTAAAACGCGCGACGCTCAGGCATTGAAATGCCTGAGCGCGGTGCTTTGGCGACGGCCCGTTCAGCCCGGCCACATTTCGTGCGATGCGTTGAGCGTCTTCATCAGCGGGTGCTCGCGAAGCTTGGCCCACAGGCGTTCGATGTCGGGCCAGGCGGTGCGTGCCTTGCCGCTGTCGGGATGCCAGGCCACCAGCATGGCCAGATAGATATCGGCCACCGACATCGCCTCGCCCGCCAGCCAGTCGCGGCCGCGCAAGGCGGCATCGACGACGGCAAAGCCGCGGTCCATCTCGGCCACCGCCGCCTGCTTGACGGCCTTGGCGCCGTCTGCGTCGGCCGTGTAGCGCGGCGCGTAGTAGAAACGCAGCACCGCCGGATAGAGGGCGGACGACATGAACGCCATCCAGCGCAGGAAGTCGGCGCGGGCCGGCGCATCGGCCGCCGGCGCCAGCCCGGCCCGCGGATGGCGTTCGGCGAGCAGGATGCAGATGGCCGCCGACTCGGTCAGCGAGCGGCCGTCCGGCAAGGTCAGCACCGGCACCTGGTTCAGGGGGCTGATGTCGAGGAAAGCGGGACCGGGCCGGTCGGATTTCGGTACGTCGATCTGCTCGAACGGCGCCTTGGCCAGCGCCAGGGCCGCCTCGACGACGAAGCCGCCGCTGCCGGGACGGGTGTAGAGCTTGTACATGAGGTCCTCCGCCGGCCCTGCGGGGCCGGGGGCGATATGAACCGGAAGCAGGGCGCTGCTCAAGCCCGCGGTATCCGCCACGGCTGGTTTTTCAGCGGGCCAGGCGAGGCGGAAATAGAACCTGTTGGCGTTGGCGGGACAGCGCGCGCTTCTGCCCGGCAGGGCAGAGGGTCGTGGCGGATCGCGAGTCCATGTTGGCCTAAGCGCCCAGCCCTTCGAACAGGATCGTCGACAAATAACGCTCGGCGAAGGAGGGGATGATCACCACGAGGTTCTTGTCCTTGTTCTCCGGCCGCGAGCCGACGACGATCGCCGCCTGCAGGGCGGCGCCCGAGGAGATGCCGACGGGCACGCCTTCCAGCCGGGCGACGAGGCGGGCATTGGCGACCGAATCCTCGTTCGAGACTTTGACGATCTCGTCATAGATGCTGGTGTCGAGGATTTTCGGCGCGAAGCCGGCGCCGATGCCCTGGATCTTGTGCGGGCCGGGCTGGCCCCCCGACAGCACCGGCGAGGTTTCCGGCTCGACCGCGACGACATGCAGCGAAGGCTTGCGCTTCTTCAGCACCTGGCCGACACCGGTGATGGTGCCGCCGGTGCCGATGCCGGAGACGACGATGTCGACCTCGCCCTGGGTGTCGTTCCAGATCTCCTCGGCCGTCGTCGTGCGATGGATCTCGGGATTGGCCGGGTTCTCGAACTGCTGCGGGATGATGGCGTTGGGGATGGTGGCCGCCAGTTCGTCGGCCTTGGCGATGGCGCCCTTCATGCCTTTCGGCCCTTCGGTCAGGACCAGTTCGGCGCCGAGCAGCGCCAGCATCTTGCGGCGCTCGACCGACATGGTTTCGGGCATGGTGAGGATCAGCTTGTAGCCCTTGGCGGCGGCGGCGAAGGCAAGCGCTATGCCGGTATTGCCCGAAGTCGGCTCGATCAGCGTCGTCTTGCCGGGAGCGATCTTGCCCGATGCCTCAAGCGCCTCGATCATCGCCACGCCGATACGGTCCTTGACCGAGGCGATGGGGTTGAAGAATTCAAGCTTGGCGATGAGATGGGCGACGATGCCCTTCTCCTTGGCGAATTTGTCAAGCCGCACCAGTGGCGTGTCGCCGATCGTATCGGTGATGGAATTGTAGATGCGGCCGCGGCCGGGAACACGAGCGGAGGCGACGGACTTGGTCATTGGTTTGGCTCCCAGAATGTCAGGCGAATGGAACTGATCTCAGGCGGATGGCGGCCAGGATAGGGCTTCCACTCACGCAAGATAGACCGTCGCCCGAAAATATCCGAGTGGGGTGCGTGTCTAAAACGCCCCGGCCTCGGAAAAGCGTTTCCCGAACAGCCGGACCGACGGAATGATTTGGCGCAAACGGCCCTATTGACGGGCTGCGATCGCCGCCGCGGCGCCGACCATGAAGCCGGCCGCGGTGCGGTTCAACGCTTTCAGGGCGCGCGGCGAGCGCAGGAACCAGCGCGCCTTGGCCGCCAGCGCCAGATAAGGCACCAGCACCACGAACAGGACGAGGACGGTGAGTGCGGCGAGGATGCCGTAGTCGGCCAGCGTGATGGTCTTGAGGTCGACGATGGTCGGCGTGATGGCGAGATAGAAGATCATCGTCTTCGGATTGCCGAGCGTCACCGTCAGGCCGGCGAGGAAGCTCGACGCCAGCCTGCCCTTGCTCTTCCTGGCCTCGACCGTCTCGGGCGTGATGCCGGCGGTCCAGAAGCGCCAGCCGAGGAAGGCGAGATAGGCGACGCCGGCCCATTTGACGGCGAGGAACACCAGGCCGAAGGTCTGCGCCACAAAGGCAAGCCCAAGCACCACGGCGGTGAGATAAAGAAGGTCGCCGAGCATCAGGCCGAAGGACATGGCCAGCGAGGAGCGGAAGCCGGAACCGAGCGCGCGCGCCACAAGCGCGGTGACGCCGGGGCCGGGAATGGCCGCGGCTAAGCCGAGGGCGGCGCTGTAGGCGAGGAAGCCGGTGAGGGTCATGGATCGAGCCTTGCGTCCGCGAACTGCTGGGACGGCGCCTTGTCGCACAGAGTTTCGCGGGCGGGAATTGCCTGGATGCGGATTTGGTTGCACCAGGCATGCCCCGCGCTCGGGACCTCCCAAGCGGATCAGGACCGCCCGTCGCCGTAGGTCACGCGCCAGATGGTGCCGTTGCCGTCCTCGGTGACGATCAGCGCGCCGTCGTTCGCCACCGCCACGCCGACCGGCCGGCCCCAGACCTCGCCGCCGGAGGTGACGAAGCCGGTCATGAAATCCTCATATTCGCCGGTCGGCTTGCCGTCCTTGAACTTGAACCGCACCACCTTGTAGCCGGTCCTGTTGCCGCGATTCCACGAACCGTGCAGGGCGACGAAGGCGTCGCCCCTGTATTCGGCCGGAAAACCGGATCCCGCGCGGGCATTCCTGCCGTCGTAGAAGGCGATGTTGAGCGGCGCTGAATGCGCCTGCATCAGAATGTCGGGAACGGTGACCTTGCCGGCAAGGTCGGGACGCGCGCCCTTGTGGCGCGGATCCTCATTGTCGCCGATATAGTACCAGGGCCAGCCGTAGAAGGCGCCTTCCCTCACTTCGGTCGCATATTCGAACGGCACGTTGTCGCCGAGCGCGTCGCGCTCGTTGACCACGCACCAAAGCGCGCCCGCCGCCGGCTGGACGGCCATGCCCGAACAATTGCGCAGGCCGGTGGCAACGATGCGGCCATTCCTACCGTCCGGGTCGAAAGCCATGACGTCGGCGCGGCCTTCCTCCGCGCCCCAGGTGGCGCCGAGCGGCTTCGACCTGGCCCAGGCGTCGAGCCCGCCGCGCGGTTTTCTTGCCATGTCCTGGGCGGCGTTCGAGCCGGAACCGACCGAGAGATACAGCGTCTTGCCGTCCGCCGAGAAGGCGATGTCGCGGGTCCAGTGATGAGTGGCTGGAATGTCGCGGACAATCGTTTCCGGCTCGCCGGACGCCTTCAGGTCGCCATCGCGGTAGGGAAAGCGCACGATGCTGTCGCTGTTGGCGACATAGATCCATTGCGGGCTGTCCCCTGGCGGATAGAAGGCGATGCCGTAGGGCCGGTTGAGATTGCGGGCAAAGATGCCGTCCTTGACGGGTTTCGCGCTGCCCTCGGCCAGACGATAGACGCGGATCTGGTTGGCCTCGCTGTCGGCGACGAACAGGTCGCCATTGGGCGCGACACGCACGACGCGCGGATTGTCGATGCCCGAAGAGATCAGTTCCGCCGAAAAACCCGCTGGCAGCCGCGGCTCGGCGCCTTGCGGCCTTTGCACCGGACCGGCGCTGTTCGAGGCGGATCTGGTGACATAGGGCTTGGGCTGGTCTTGCGGGCTGATCAGCCGGCGCACGCCCGGCTCGTCGGCCCGCCAGTCACCGAATGCGGCCGCGCCCTTGAGCACCGGCTCTGTCTGCTGGGCCGATGCCGTCGCGGCGAAAAGCAAGGCTGCAGGGATCGCCACGGCGCCGGCAAGTCTGATCATCCCAGTCTCCAGCTTCTCGCTTCGCTATGCATGTCGTTGTCCCAAGACCGAGGATCACATGCATCAAGGGAACGGGCGGGCTCGGCAGTCGTTCCGGACGACACGGGGAGTCGAAGGAATTCGGGTCAGGTATCCGCGTCGAGATCGGCGTCGAGGTTCTTTTCCAGTTCGACGAGGTCGGCCGGCAGTGGCATGCCCATGGCGCGCATTTCGCGCAGCTTCTCGCGCAATTGCTCCTGCACTTCGCGCACATCCTCAGGCTGGTTGACCATCTCCTCCAGCAGCAGGCTGATCTGGGCCTTGAACGATTCCAGCGCCATTTTTTTCCTCCTCGGCCGTCTGGATCGATCCCAGCTCTCAGCGCAGCATGCGCGATATCAGCTGCGCCGTATAGTCGACCATCGGGACAATGCGGGCATAATTGAGCCGGGTCGGGCCGATGACGCCGAGCGCGCCGACGACGCGGGCGTCCTTGTCTCGGTAGGGTGCCACGACGAGCGACGAGCCGGAGAGCGAGAAAAGCTTGTTTTCCGAGCCGATGAAGATGCGCACGCCCGGTCCCGCCTCGGCGAGGTCGAGCAGCTGGATCAGCCCGTCTTGAGTTTCCATGTCCTCGAACAGGTGGCGCAAGAGTTCGATGTCGGCCTGAGCGGTGACGTTTTCGAGCAGATTGGCGCGGCCGCGCACGATCAGGCGCGCCGGCAGGCCGCTTTCCGCGCCGGCCCACACCGCCAGCCCTTTCTCCACCAGGTCCTGCGACAGCGTGTCGAGCGCTGCCCTTGTCTCTTCCTTGATACGCGCGACCTCCGCCCGCGCCTCGGCCAGCGTACGGCCGCGAATATGGGCGTTGAGGAAATTCGAGGCCTCGTGCAATTGCGAGACGGTGATGCCGGCCGGCAGATCGATGACCCGGTTCTCGACGTCGCCGTTCTGCGACACCATCACGGTCAGCGCCTTTGTCGGCTCGAGCTGGATGAACTCGATGTGCTTGAGCGCCACCTCGTTCTTGGCGGCCAGCACCAGGCCGGCGCCGCGCGACATGCCAGACAGCATCTGGCTGGCCTCGGTCAGCATGTGTTCCAGCGTGGCGCCCGAGCCGGAGGCGCGCACCTGCGCCTCGATGCTGCGCCGCTCCTCGTCGGAGAGGTCGCCCAGTTCCATGAAGGCGTCGACGAAGAAGCGCAGGCCGGCCTGCGTCGGCAGGCGGCCGGCCGAGACGTGCGGCGCGTAGATCAGGCCGAGATGTTCGAGGTCGCTCATCACGTTGCGGATGGTGGCCGGCGACAGCGAGGACGGCAGGATGCGCGACAGGCTGCGCGATCCCACGGGCTCGCCGTCCCTCAGATAGGAATCGACGATACGCCGGAAGATGTCGCGCGAGCGCATATCGAGCGCCTGAAGTGCCGGCGCGTGAAGAGCGAGCGACTGCGAAGCGGGATCGACTGCCTTGGTCATTGCGGCCATAACCTCCGGTTCAAGGATATAGACTTCGCCGCGCTACGCGCAACCCAGTGTCGCACTTGCGATCACCCAGTGTCGCGTTGGGCGATCACCCGGTGTCGCGTTTGCTGTCGCCGGTCCATTTTCCTTTACGCCGTGCCCCGCATGCGTCTAAAAGCCGGCCAAGATTCAAAAAGCTGACAAGAAAGCAGGCCGAATGCGCCCCTCCAAACGCCAGTTCGACGAAATGCGCGCCATATCCTTCGAGCGCGGCGTCTCCAAACATGCCGAAGGCTCGTGCCTGGTGAAGTTCGGCGACACGCATGTGCTGTGCACGGCAAGCCTGGAGGAAAAGGTGCCGGGCTGGATGCGCAATTCCGGAAAGGGCTGGGTGACGGCCGAATACGGCATGCTGCCGCGCTCGACCGGCGAGCGCATGCGCCGCGAGGCCTCCGCCGGCAAGCAGGGCGGGCGCACGCTGGAGATCCAGCGGCTGATCGGCCGCTCGCTGCGCGCCGTGGTCGACCTGCAGGCGCTGGGCGAGCAGCAGATCACCGTCGACTGCGACGTCATCCAGGCCGATGGCGGCACCCGCACCGCCTCCATCACCGGCGGCTGGGTGGCGCTCTACGATTGCCTGCGCTGGATGGAAGCCCGGCAGATGGTGAGCGTCGCCAAGGTGCTGAAGGATCATGTCGCGGCGATTTCCTGCGGCATCCATGACGGCCAGCCGGTCATCGACCTCGATTATCTCGAAGATTCCTCCGCCGGCACCGACGCCAATTTCGTCATGACCGGCAAGGGCGGCATCGTCGAGATCCAGGGCACAGCCGAGGGCGAGCCCTTTTCGGAAGGGCAGTTCGCCGAGCTGATGGGCCTGGCCAAGAAAGGCATACAGAGGCTAGTGAGTTTGCAGCAGATGGCGGTGGCGTGAGTTTTAGATGCCGAGCCTCGTGACACCCTCCGCAATCCTGGAATCCGCCCTCTACGTCACCGACCTGGCGGCAGCGGAAGCCTTCTACACCGACATCCTCGGCCTCACTCCTGTCGGCAAGGTCGAGGGTCGCCATCTCTTCTTCCGTTGCGGAGCCGGCGTGCTGCTGATCTTCAACGCCGAGGCGACCAAGGTCCCGCCCGAGCCCGACGCGAGGCTGAAAGTGCCCCCGCACGGCACATCAGGCGAAGGCCATCTCTGCTTTGCGGCGACCGCCGATGAAATCAGCCGCTGGAGATCCCATCTGGAGGCGAAGAACATCACCATCGAAAGCGAGTTCGAATGGCCGCAAGGCGGCCGCTCGCTCTATATCCGCGATCCTTCCGGCAATTCGATCGAATTCGCCGAGCCAAGAATCTGGGGACTTTGATGCATTCTCTCGACGGAAAAAAGATCGTCGTCGCCAGCCACAATGAAGGCAAGCTGCGCGAATTCGCCGATCTGATGGCGCCATTCGGATTCGAGGCGAAATCGGCGAAGGACTATGGCTTGCCCGAACCCGACGAGACCGGCACCACCTTCGAGGAGAACGCCTATATCAAGGCGTTCGCCGCGGCCAAGGCGACGGGCCTGCCGGCGCTGTCGGATGATTCGGGCCTGTGCGTCGACGCGCTTGACGGCGCGCCCGGCGTCTACACCGCCAACTGGGCCGAAACGCCTGATGGCCGCAGGGATTTCGGCATCGCCATGCAGCGCACCGAAGTGGCGCTGCAGGAAGTCGGCGCGGCCTCGGCCGAGCAGCGCAAGGGTCGCTTCGTCGCCGTCATCTGTCTCGCCTTTCCCGATGGCGAGGCCGAGTATTACCGCGGCGAGGCCGAAGGCAGGCTGGTCTGGCCGCCGCGCGGCGAGCTCGGATTCGGCTATGACCCGGTGTTCCTGCCGGACGGCTTCGAAAAAACCTTCGGCGAGATGACCGCCGAGGAGAAACATGGCTGGAAGCCCGGCCAGGCCACGGCGCTGTCGCACCGCGCCCGCGCCTTCCAGAAATTCGCCCAGGCTCGATTGGGTCTGGCCAGGTTAGGCTCGGCATGATCAGGCCCGGCGCCACCATGCCGCTCGACCGCAGCCCCGGTTTCGGCGTCTATGTGCATTGGCCGTTCTGCGCGGCCAAGTGCCCCTATTGCGACTTCAACAGCCATGTCCGCCACCAGCCGGTCGACCAGGAGCGCTTTGCCGCCGCCTTCGAGGCGGAACTGGCAACGATGCGCCAGCGCAGCGGCGCGCGCGAGGTGACCAGCATCTTTCTCGGCGGCGGCACGCCGTCGCTGATGAAGCCGGAAACGGTGGCCAGGATCCTGGACGCCGTGGCGAAGAACTGGGCGGTGCCCGACGGCATCGAGGTGACGCTGGAGGCCAATCCCTCCTCGGTCGAAGCCGAACGCTTTCGTGGCTATCGCGCTGCGGGCGTCAACAGGGTCTCGCTCGGCGTGCAGGCACTGGACGACAAGGATTTGCGCTTCCTTGGCCGGCTGCACAATGTGGACGAGGCGCTGCACGCGATCGGGCTCGCGCGGGAGATATTCCCAAGGCTCTCCTTCGACCTGATCTACGCACGGCCAGGCCAGACGCCGGAGGCTTGGGCATCGGAGCTCGAACAGGCGATCGGCCACGCCGCCGACCATCTGTCGCTCTATCAGCTGACCATCGAGGAAGGCACCCCGTTTCACGCGCTGCACGCGGCGAAGAAATTCATCATCCCCGACAACGACCACGCCGCCGACCTTTATGCGCTCACGCAAGAGGTGACATCCGCCCATGGTTTGCCGGCATATGAGATCTCAAACCACGCCCGGCCGGGTGCCGAAAGCCGGCACAATCTGACCTACTGGCGCTATGGCGAATATGTCGGCGTCGGCCCCGGCGCGCATGGCCGCTTCGTCGAGAACGGCCACCGCGTCGTGACCATCGCGGAGAGGATGCCGGAAACCTGGGCCAATCTGGTCGAGGCCAAGGGCCATGGCGTCACCGGCGGCGAAACCCTGACGCGCTCCGAAGAGGCTGACGAGTTCCTGCTGATGGGACTGAGGCTGGCGGAAGGCATCGACCTGTCGCGCTACGAAGCGTTTTCCGGGCGCGGCCTGTCGAGCGCACGGCTGTCGGTGCTGCAGGGCGAAGGGCTGGTGGCGCCGATCGGCAACGCCCGCCTGCGCGCCACGCCCGCCGGCATGATCGTGCTCGACGCCGTGGTGGCCGATCTGGCGCGGTAGGCCCCCAACATCCACCAGCGAAGTCATCCACCAGCGGAGTAATGCGGAGCGGCGCGCAGATCCGAGGAGGACGAAGGCGAGATACCGCTCTCAATCCCCAAGCCGGAGATTGCGCTTCTGAAGGCGCGGGTTTCACGTTATCTGGACCCAGGACATCGTGAGGCCCGAAATGAACCTGACCGTTTCTTCCTGGCAATTCTGGGCGCTGCTGTCAGCGGCTTTCGCGGCACTGACGGCGATCTTTGCCAAGGTGGGCATCGAGACGATCAATTCCGATTTCGCCACCCTCATCCGGACAGCCATCATCCTGGTCGTGCTTGCGGCCATCCTCGCCGCCAGCGGCCAATTCCAATCATGGGCCTCGATCTCCGGAAAGACCTGGCTTTTCCTCGGCCTGTCGGGACTGGCGACCGGAGCCTCGTGGCTCTGCTATTTCCGCGCGCTGAAAATCGGCAATGCGGCGCAAGTGGCGCCCATCGACAAGCTAAGCGTCGTGCTTGTGGCGGTGTTTGGCGCGGTCTTTCTCGGCGAGCGGCTCACCAGTGCGAACTGGCTTGGCGTCGCCCTTATCGCGGCGGGCGCGGTGCTGGTCGCTTATCGAGGGTAGTGCTGCGCCGTGGCGGGCGTTCTTGGTTTCGAGACGGGTGATGAAAATATCGAAGCGATTGGGCATCGTCCGGTCAGTGCTCCGTCGTGCTGTCGGGTTCGTTGTCGGGTAGCTTGATCTCTGGTGGCGGGCGGCGCGCGGGCCCCTGCTTGCCGTCTGTGGTGGCGGGCGGTTTCCCGTCTCCTTGCGCGGCAAAGCGCTTGCGGCCTGCATAGTAGGGCTCGAAAGCGTCCTGTATGGTCAGTCTGTCCATCCTGTCCTCCCGGGGGAATCAGGGGCTAAATCTGCGAAAGACGGTTTCGTTCCCTACTGTGGCGAAGGAATGGCGCTCGCCTTGCATTACAGCGGCTTTTGCAACCCGGCGCGGGCCGTGCCAAACAGGGCGGATGATTTCGGAACGTCCTTCGCGGCTCCATCTGGACGCGGGCGCGCCGCTGACGGAGAAGGCACCGGTGACTGGCGAGACGGGCAAGCGCAGCTATGTGATCGGGCAGACCGAGATTACCGCCCGGCCGCTCGAACCGGCGCTCTATCTGGTGGCGACGCCGATCGGCAATCTCGCCGACATCACGCTGCGCGCGCTTGAGACGCTGGCCGCTGCCGATATGGTCGCCTGCGAGGACACGCGCGTGTCGCGCGTGCTGCTCGACCGCTACGGCATCCGCCGCCGCACCACGGCCTATCACGAGCATAATGCCGGCGAGGCCGGTCCAAAATTGATAGCGGCGCTCCAGTCGGGGCAGAGCGTGGCCCTGATCTCGGATGCCGGCACGCCGCTGGTTTCCGATCCCGGCTACCGGCTGGTCGGCGAGGCGCTCGACCAGGGCATTCGCGTCGTGCCCATCCCCGGTCCGTCCGCGCCGCTTGCCGCGCTCACCGCATCCGGCCTGCCTTCGGATGCCTTCCTGTTCGCCGGCTTCCTGCCGGTCAAGGCGGGGCAGCGACTGGCGCGGCTGGAAGCGCTGAAAGCGGTGCCGGCGACGCTGATCTTCTTCGAATCGCCGCGCCGGCTGGCCGAGTCTCTCGGCGCGATGGTCGAGGCGCTTGGCGGCGAGCGCAAGGCAGCGATCGGCAGGGAATTGACCAAGGCCTTCGAGGAAATGCGCACCGGCACGCTGCGGGCGCTGGCCGACCACTATGCGGCGGCCGATACGCCGAAGGGCGAGATCGTGGTGTGCGTCGGTCCGGCCGAAGCCAGGGCGGACGAGCCGGCCGATATCGACCGGCTGCTGTTGTCGCTCGCCGCCGAAATGCCGGCCTCCAAGGCGGCCGGCGAAGCGGCAAAAATGACCGGCGGCCAGAAGCAGGCGCTCTACCGACGGCTGCTGGAACTCAGGGATGCCTGTGGAGAGGACCGTGGCTAGGCTCCCGAGCGTCAGCCGTCAAAAAGCCTACCGGCGCGGCCATCGCGGCGAATGGCTGGCGGCGGCGGCGCTGGTGCTGAAGGGCTACCGGATTCTGGCGCGCCGTCACCGCACGCGGTTCGGCGAGATCGATCTGATCGCACGGCGGGGCGACCTGGTGCTGTTCGTCGAGGTCAAGGCCCGCCGCACGCTGATGGAAGCAATGGAGGCGATCGCCTACGAGTCGGAACGCCGCATCGAAGGCGCCGCCGACATCTGGCTGTCGCGCCAGCCGGATTACGGCAGGCTGTCGATGCGGTTCGACATGATCGCCGTGCTGCCATGGCGCTGGCCGGTGCATGTCCCGAACGCGTTTTACGGGCGCAATTGAGGGCTGCTTCGCTGGCGTTCAGCATTCGACGGGCCATTCGCCCGCGCCAAGTGCTGCGATCGCCGCGATTATGCGCCGGAACGCTTCGGCGGCGACCGGCACGGTGGTGCGGGCGCGCAGGAAACTGTGCACGAGGCGCTTCTCCTCGTGCCAGCTCGCTCTGCCGCCGGCGGCCAGGATGCGATCGCGATAGGCCTCGCCATCCGACGACAGCGGGTCGCATTCGGCGGTAATGACGACGGTGGGCGGCAGGCCGGAGAAGTCGGCGGCGCGCAGGGGCGAGAAGGTCGGATCATCCGGCGCCTGTCTCTTGGCCGAGCGGACGTCGCGGTAGAAGGCGATGTCGCCGACCGACAGAAGCGGCGCCTCGGCATGCTCGATATAGGAGCGGGCAGTCTCGTCGCCGCCGAGGCCGGGATAGATCAGCACCTGGCCGGTCGGCCTCTTCGCATGAGCGCGCGTCGCGTGACTGATCGCCGCCGCCAGATTGCCGCCGGCGCTCTCGCCGCACAGCAGCAGTGGCCCGTTCGTCGCCGCCGCCCATTCGAAGGCGGCCAGAGCGTCGTCGAAGGCGGCGGGATGAAGATGTTCGGGCGCCAGCCGGTAGTCTACCGAGAGCACCGCAAAGCCGGTGCCGGCGCAGATCTCGGCGCAGATGTCGTCATGGCTGTCGAGCCCGCCCAGGATGAAGCCGCCGCCATGGTAATAAAGCACCGTGGCCCGCGCGGCCGTGCCTGCCATCCGGTATTGCCGCACCGCGATGTCGCGGCCGGGGGCGGCGATGAGGCCGTCGCTGGCCGTCACCCCCGGCGGATAGGGCTGGCGAAGCGCCCGGCACATCCTGTCATAGATCGCGCGCTGCTTGGCGATCGGCAGGTCGATCGTCTCGGGCGGATACCAGGCGTTGATGCCGTCTATATAGGCCCACAGCGCGGGGTCGAGCAGCGTCGCGTACTTGCCGCGCCTGGTCGTTCCACTGCTGCCCACGGTTTCGGAAGGCATTGCCTCAAAGCTCGCTGTAAAGCCTGGCCGCGTTTTCAAAGCTGAAGCGCAGCGGCACCGAGCCCTCGACCTGCCAGACGGCGACGCTCTCGCCGGCCAGCAGCCGGCAGGCGCCTTCGGTGTCGGTGACGGCGCCGCCATAGAGTCGGTTGGCGAGATTGAGGATGCCGGTCTGGTGCATGGCGGCACTGCCGCTGCCGCAGGCGTCCTTGACCAGCAGCACGCGAAAACCGCGCGCCACGGCGTCCTTCACGGTGGCATCGATGCAGGCCTCGGTCCACACGCCCGATATGACCAGCCATTCGATGCCGGAAGTCTTGAGCCGATCGGCGGCCGGCCCCGCGCGGAAGGCGCTGGCCTCGGCTTTGATCAGCAGCGTCTCGCCATCGGCCGGCGCCACCTCACGGCAGATCTCGGTCAGCGGATCGCTCTTGTCGGAGAAGGCCGACTTGCCGTCGGCTCCAACGGGATGGAAGGGGCGGTCCTGGCTGTCGAGATCGACGATGTAGGCCCAGTGGTAAAGCGGCACATGGTTCTGCCGCGCCGCCGCCTGCAGGCGCTGGACATTGGCGAGGATTCTTTCAAAACCCTCGACGAGATAGCGAGTATCCTGCCGGTGCTCTTCCTGCAGGTCGATGAAGATAGCGGCCACGCTGCCGCGCGTGAGGGAGATGGGGCTTTTCATGCGGATGGGCCTGGGTTGGCGGCCGACGCTGCTCCGTATCGTACGTTTGCGCAAGCGGTGGTGATTGACCGAAGCGTCCCCGCCTTCGTCATCCCAGGGCGAAGCAGCCGCGCAGCGGCGTCGCGGAGACCCTGGGATCCATGCCGTGACCTCGATCGAGGGATGCAGCGGAGCAGAACTTGGACCGTTGCGGCGCTGAGACGTCGCGGCATGGATCCTAGGGTCTGCGCCGCGTCGCTGCGCTCCTTGCTTCGCCCTAGGATGACGAAGCGATGGGCGTCGCGGCTAGTCCAGACGGCTTGCGATGCCCCACTGAGGCGCGCAACCACCATCAAACCCGCCCCTCCAGAAACTCATCCTCATAGGGGAAACGCGACAGAAGCTCCGTCCCCGTCTCGGTGATCAGGATTTCGTCCTCCAGCTTGACGCCCTCGCGGCCGCCCTTCTCGCCGATATAGCTTTCCACGCTCACCACCATGCCTGGCACGATATGGCCGTCGCGGCCATAGGTTTCGTAGTCCATGGCGTGCGCGATGAAGGGTGTCTCGCCATGCATGCCGACGCCGTGCATGACCGAAGTGTAGCGCTGGTCGACGAAGCGGTCGGGGATTTTCCACGCCTTCTCGGCGATCTCGCGGAAGGCCATGCCGGGCTTCACGATGGAGATGTTGTGCTGAACCTGGTCGTGCGCCATGCGGTAGAGCGACTTCTGGTAAGGGGTCGGCTTGCCCGGACCGCAGCGGAAGGTGCGGGAAAAGTCCGAATAATAGCCATAGCAGCCGATCGTGTCGGTATCGAGCGCCAGCAATTCGCCGGGCCTGATCTTGCGGCCGCTGGCCTCGTTGAACCAGGGGTTGGTGCGCTGGCCGGAGGTGAGCAGCCGCGTCTCGATGAACTCGCCGCCCTGGCGGATGACCTCACCATACATGATGGCGAACAGCTCGTTTTCGGAGACACCGGGCTTGATCGCCTCGCGCACCGCATAGACGGCGGCTTCGGCGCCGGCCATCGACGCCTGCAGGCATTTGACTTCCTCCGGCGTCTTGACGGCGCGCACGGCCAGGATCTCGCCCTGGCAATCCCTGACCTCGCAGCCGCGTTTTTCCAGCGCCAGCGCCTGCAGATGGCTGCAGCGGTCGAGGCCGAGCTTCATCGAGCCGCCGCCATGCTTTTTCAGGAGTTCGGCAATCTCATCGGCGAAGGGGCCGGCGGTCTCGTCGTCGCGGCCCGACACCGATGACCAGACCAGCTTGGACGGACGCGCCTCGTCGATCGTGTCGAGCACCATGGAGACATGGTAGCTCTGCGGGTATTCGAACAGCACGATCGGCCCTTCGGTCGGGATGAAGAAGTAGCGGGTCGAATTGCGCAGGAAATAGCCGAACATGTTGCGCGAGCCGGTGGCGTAGCGCTGGTTATAGGGATCGAACAGCACGACGCCGCCATATCCGGCCTCACGCATCCAGCCGCGCAGCCTGGCCAGCCGGCCTTTACGAAGCGCGTCGGCATCGATGAAGGACGGCTCGGTGTCGGACAGCCACATGCCGCCCGCCGGATCGGCCGCCGCGGGATGGCGCATGCGGTCCTTGAAGTCGACGTCTTCAGTGCTGTCGGGGTCGAATACGACGATGCTCATGGGGGCTGACCTTGGGTGGTTTGCAGGATCAGACCATGGCGCAGGCGGTAACGAGGGATTGTGCGGAAAACCGCGCTTGTTGTGCGAGATGCCGCTGGGGTAATAAGAGATGCAGGTGCCAAGCGCCCCCTCCGGCAGGACAGAAGGGGGCGCTGCCCGCCAACGTCTCTCAGCGCCAGCAGGACCTCTAATGCCGTCGCGCCAGCTTCGGAGGATGACCATGCTCCTCCCGAAAGGCGCGCGCAAAGCTCGACATCGAGGCAAAGCCGCAGGCGAGCGCCACGTCGCGCACGGCGAGCGTCGAATGCGCCAGGAGATCGGCGGCGCGTTTCAGCCTGAGCCGCCGGTAGTAGCCGTTGGGCGAGATGGCGAGTTCGGAGCGGAAGGAGCGTTCGAGCTTGTCGGAGGAGACGCCGAGCCTGGCGGTCAGCTCCGCCATGCCGAGCCGCTCCTCCACGGCGTCCTCCATGATGGCGATGGCCGACAGCACCAGTTCGTTCCGCACGCCGGTGCGGAGGCGCAGCGGCATCAGCTTGCGGTCGACGCTGGAGCGCAGCTGGCTGTGCACGAACCATTCGGCGACGCCGGCCGCAAGCTCGGCGCCGTAGTCGCGGGTGATGATCTCCAGCATCATGTCGAGGCTGCCGACGCCGCCGGCCGAGGTGAAACGCTTGCGGTCGATGACATAGAGGTCGCGTCTCAGCTCGACGTCGGGAAAGGCCTCGGTGAAGGCGGCCTGACTGGTCCAGTGCAAGGTGCAGGCATGGCCGTCGAGCAGGCCCGCGCGAGCAAGAAAGAACGCCGCGTCCGCCACCGCGCCGATATGGGCGCCACCCCGCAAGCTGCGGCGGATCCAGCTTGCCGCATCCTCGGCGACGAGATGATCGGCGTCGCCGCCCGAGCAGACGACGATGCGGTCGACCTTTGGCGCATCCTCGGCATAGAACCCCGGCTGGATGACGACGCCGTTCGACGCCTCGACCGTGCCTTTCGTGCCGCCCACGATGATCCAGCGATAGCATTCCCGCTTCGCCAGAATGTTGGCGGCGCGCAGCGGCTCGATGACCGAGCTGAACGCCATCATCGGAAAGCCGGGGAAGACCAGCACCGCGAAGGTGAGGGGGGTGTCGGCGGATTTTGGGAGTTCGCGCGTGGCCATGGGGCGCTACATCTCGGGCAGATGGGGTTTGGGGTCAACGGGGTTGTGCTGGCTTTTCTGCGACGTTGGCGCTGGCCTCACCTGCCTGCCGGCACCCTCTCCCCGTATAGTGACGCTGGCTTTGGAGCCGCCGTTCAGCCCCCCAGCGCCTGCTCCAGATCCGCGATCAGATCGTCGCCATCCTCGATGCCCGCCGACAGCCGCACCAGCGAATCCGATATGCCGATCTCCTCGCGCTTCTCCGCCGGGATCGATCCATGCGTCATCAGCGCCGGATGCTCGATCAGGCTCTCCACGCCGCCGAGGCTTTCGGCCAGCGTGAACAATTGCGTGCGTTCGAGGAAGCGTTTCGTGCCGGCGAGGTCGCGGTCGAGCACGGCTGATATCATGCCGCCGAACGCATGCATCTGCTGGACGGCGACGGCATGCTGCGGATGGCTGGCCAGACCGGGATAGATGACCCGGCGCACATCCTTGCGGGCCTCCAGCCACTGCGCGATCTTGAGGCCATTCGACGAGTGCCGCTCCATCCTGAGCGCCAATGTCTTGAGGCCGCGCAGGGCGAGAAAACTGTCGAACGGGCCCGAAATGGCGCCGATGGCGTTCTGCAGGAATTTCAGGCGATCGGCCAAATCCTTGTTGTCGCCAACAACAGCCACGCCGCCGACCATGTCGGAATGGCCGTTGAGGTACTTCGTCGTCGAATGCACCACGATGTCGATGCCGAGCTCCAGCGGCCGCTGCAGATAGGGGCTGCAGAAGGTGTTGTCGGCGACCGAGAGGATGCCCTTGCGCCTGGCGAGGGCCGCGACGCCTTCGAGATCGACGATGCGCAGCAGCGGGTTGGTCGGCGTCTCGACCCAGAGCATTTTCGTCTCCGGGCGGATCGCCGCCTCTATAACCGCAAGGTCGGTGCAGTCGACGAAGCTCACCTTGAGATCGGCGGAGCGCTTGCGCACACGCTCCATCAGGCGGAAGGAGCCGCCATAGATGTCGTCGGTGGCGACGATATGGGCGCCGGAATCGAGCAGTTCCAGCACGGTGGCGATCGCCGCCAGCCCCGAGGCGAAGGCGAAGGCGGCCGAGCCGCTTTCGAGATCGGCCACCGCGCGCTCGAAGGCGAAGCGCGTCGGGTTCTGGCTGCGGGCATATTCAAAGCCCTTGTGCACACCGGGCGACTGCTGGCCATAGGTCGAGGTGGCGTAGATCGGCACCATCACCGCTCCCGTCAGGGGATCGTGGCTCTGGCCGCCATGGATGGTGCGGGTGGAGAAGGCCAGGCGGTTCTTTCCGGATGCGGTCATCGTGCACGGCGCCTCAGATGGTTGATCAGGTCGATGCGGGTTATCAGGCCGACGAACTCGTCGCCGTCGAAGATGATGGCGACCTCGTTGCGGTCGAATACCGGCAGCAGCGCGTCCAGCGTCTGGCTCGCTTGCAAAGTATGCAGATTGGAGGTCATCGCCGTGCGCACCGGCGCGTTGAAGCGCTCCCAGCGACCCTCATAGGGGCCGTCGACCTTGGCCAGAATGTCGCTTTCGTCGACGATGCCGACCAGCTTGCCGTCGTCGAGCACCGGCAGCTGCGAGACATCGGAGCGGCGCATGCGGCCATAGGCGTTGAGCAGGCTTTCGTCCGGACCGACATAGACGGTGTCGCCGGTGCGGTGGGTGCGCATCACCAGGTCGCGCAGGTCGCCATGCTGCTCGTGCTCGGCAAGCCCCTGTTCGGCCAGCCAGAAATCGTCGAATACTTTCGACAGATATTTGTTGCCGCTGTCACAGACGAAGGTGACGACGCGCTTGGGCGACGTCTGTTCGCGGCAATAGCGCAAGGCGGCCGACAGCAGCGTGCCCGAAGACGAGCCAGCCAGTATGCCTTCCCGGGACAGGAGATCGCGCACCGCCAGCATGCTCTGCTTGTCCGATATGGAATAGGCCTTCTTGACCAGCGACAGCTCGGCATTGGGCGGCACGAAGTCCTCGCCGATGCCTTCCACCGTCCAGCTCCCGGCCTCCACCATCTTGCCGGTCTTGATCAGCGGCGCCAGCACCGAGCCGACCGGATCGGCCAGCACCATTTCCGTCTTCGGCGATGCCTTGGCGAAGAACCGGCCAAGCCCGGTCAGCGTGCCGCCGGAGCCGACGCCGACCACCACCGCGTCGACATCGCCGTCGAGCTGCGAAAAGATTTCCGGACCGGTGGTGGTTTCATGCGCCTCAGGGTTGGCCGGATTGGCGAACTGGTTGGCGTAGAAGGCGCCGGGCAGCTCGGCCGCGATCTTTTCGGCCATGTCCTGGTAATATTCGGGGTGGCCCTTGCCGACATCGGAGCGCGTCATGCGCACTTCCGCGCCCAGTGCGCGCAAATGCTGGATCTTCTCGCGCGACATCTTGTCGGGCACAACCAGGATGATGCGGTAGCCCTTGGGGATGCCGACCTGCGCGAGGCCCAGGCCGGTATTGCCCGCCGTCGCCTCGACGATCGTGCCGCCTGGCTTCAGCCTGCCCTCCTTCTCGGCCGCCGCGATCATCGACAGCGCGATACGGTCCTTGATCGAGCCGCCGGGATTCTGGCTTTCGAGCTTGATGAACAGCCGGCACTTGCCGGTGTCGAATTGGGTCAGCTCGACCACGGGGGTCTGGCCGATCAAGTCGAGCACCGATCCGTAAGGCGGCCGCAGGCGCGACATTGCATTTTCCGAAGCGGCGCTTTCCAAAGGGGCGCTATCCGAGGGCGCGATCTTGTGCCTGCTCATATCGATGCTCCATGATCAAGCGGCCGCCTCGGGCACGGCGGCAGCGTATCCTCTTTTCCAGCCCTTTGCAGTGGGAAAGAAGATAGATCGTGCCAATCGACCGGCCAGATGGAGAATGAAATTCCGGGTTGCGACGCGCAAGGGCTGCAGGACTGTACGGCACGCCCCTCTGGCCTGCCGTACAGCGCCGACGTCAACACCCTACCCCAGCAGCTGCTTGCTCAGCCTCGCGCATTGGACGCGAATGTCGGGGATGGCGTCGATCTCGAAGAAGGTACCGCGCGTCAGCGGGCCGACGGCGAGGATTTTCCTGGACACCGTGCCGTCGCCGGCGATGATCTCGCAATTGGCCGTCACGTCGAGGCCGATGCGCAGCGGGTCGGGCCGCGCCAGGGAGCGGTCGACCAGCGAGCGCACGACACTGTTCGACGAGGCCGAGATGTCCCTGACGATGCCGGAGCAATCATAGATGCGGGCGACCTCGAATCTCTCCAGCCGCTTGGTGTGGCGCGACTGGACCTGGACCGTGAACTCGCCGCCCGCCGCGATGTCGACGACACGGCCGGCAACGAGGCGGATGCGGCCGGACTGCACGGCCTGCGTGACGCGGGAATGGACCTCGGGCGCCATGCGGTGGCGGTGGATGTCCCACCACGCCTTGGTGTGCTCGACGAAACGGCGCTTGGCGGAGGCCGGCCAGTTCTGCCAGATCTTCTGGTTGAACGGGCGCAGGCCGTCGACGACGTCACGCCAGTCGATGCCGGCCTTCTGGTTTTCGCGGATCAGGTCGCGGAACCAGCCGACGAAATAGGAAAGCTGGGTGCCGAGCGGGATGTCGGCGACGTCGAGCTTGATCGGATTGCCCTTGCGGTGCGGCGAGGGCAGCAGGCCGCGCCGCGACACCGCGACGATCTCCGCGCGGTGGCCGCGCTGTTCGAGCGCCAGGAATGCGTCGACCATGCTGAGGCCGGTGCCCAGCACCATGACGCTCCGGTCGGGATCGAGCGCGGTGTCGGCCTCCGATCCCATCCGAACCGCATGGCCTTGCCCCATGGCCGGCACCTCGTCATGGCCGGTGGCGAGCACCGCCAGATGCGCGACGACGCTGGTGCCGTTGGCGAGCGCCACTTCGACCCCCGAGGCCGTGGGCGAGATCGACAGGCTTTCCTCATGGATCAGCCGGAGGCGTCCGGTCTCCCTCTCGCGCGCCTCGAGGTCGTCCAGCAATTCGCCGAGATAGCGGGCATAGATGCTGCGCGGCGCGTAGACCGGCGCCTGCTCCGGCGTTGCCAGGCCGCGTTCCAGCAACCAGCGCCAGAAATTGCCGGGATCGTCGGCATAGGCGCTCATGCCGGCGGCGCTGACGTTCAGCACATGCGCGGAGAGCAATGTGGAATAGGCGATGCCCTGGCCGAAATGCGGGCGCTTCTCGACCAGCGTGACGCGAAGGTCGGGATTGGGCTGCCTCAGCAGATGCGCGGCGAGCACGACGCCGCTGGCGCCGCCGCCGACGATGATGATCGAGTTGCCGCGGCCGCTCATGCCAGCCCCGTGCGACGCGCCGGCGTCAGGCCTTCACCGCAACCGGCAGATCGTTGCTCGCGACCGAAAGGTCGTCGAGGCCCCTTGCGACCCCAAGGTCGTCGAGGCCGATGTCGCGCATCTCGGCGAGGCTGCGCTGGTCGAGCACCTCGGCGATCGCTTGCCGGACTTCCAGCATCAGATGTCGGACCTGGCATGTCGCCTCGTTACAGTCTTCGCAACGCTGGTACTGGGTACGGCTGGCGCAAGGGATCGGCGCCAGCGGGCCGTCGAGCACACGCACGACATGGCCGACCCTGATTTCCTCCGGCTGCCGCGCCAGGCGATAGCCGCCATCCTTGCCTTTGCGGCTCTGCACGAAACCGGCATTGCGCAGTTCGCCCAGAATGGCGTCGAGAAACTTCTTCGGGATGTTGTTGCCGGTCGCGATGTCGTTGACGAAGGCAAGCTGCCCGGCCGGCATCCGCGCCAGGTGGACGAGCGCCTTGAGGCCGTACTTGCCTTTCTTGGTGAGCATGATCCGAACGTTTCTCTGTCATGCGATGGCTCGCGGCCATCCGTTGCGAAACGCCTGGCGTGCCTCCCGCCGCGCTCAAGCATCCACGACACATAAATTCTAGGGACATGATATACAAGCCAATCGCGATTGATCTTGCTTGATTTTCAAGCCATTGCGGCCAATTTGGACCTGACTTGTGACGCCGGGGACACAAAACTTGGCGCGACGGCCTGAGACTGGTGCCACCAGCGATCGCCGCGATACGTATGGGTATCACCTCTCATCGTCGTCTCCAAGTCTCTATGTCGATAAGCTTACTATACTTAAACGCGAACAAGCGGAACATGTTTTTAAATTCCAATCCATCTGAAGCATGGATTTGCCTTTCAGGCGGCTGCAGCGTGAATTCTCGTTCGCGATCGGAAGCCGTTGCGGTGGCCGAGCTTCCCAAACGATGATCTCTCTTGAAGCGCCATAGCCGCCAAATCCGCCTGGGGATCTCGGCACCGGCGCCGCCCTTGCCGCGGCCATAAATCGTCGGCGTGCCGGTGGGGCTGGCCATCGGCATCAGCACCATCGGCCGTGGCGTCTTCGATCCGCTGCTCGAATTCCTGCGAACGATCCCGCCGCTCGCCTATATGCCGCTGGTCGTCATCTGGTTCGGCATCGGCGAGCCGTCGAAGATTCTTGTCATCGCCATCGCCATGCTGGCGGTTCGCCTTGCGGATTGCGTCGGTCTGGGCCGCTTGCGTGTTCGTCCTTTCGGACGAAGGCCACGGACCTGTTCTCTCTCCCCCACCCGACCGGCCGGTTTTGACCTCATCTTATGCGGCCTGATTTGCCGCTCTGCGCTATCTGCCGCCGGCCCCACCATTGCCACCCGTTCCTCCAGTACCGCCGGTGCCAGCAGCGCCTCCGGTGCCTCCCGTGCCGCCGTTGCCGAACAAGCCGCCAGCGCTGCCTCCAGTCCCGCCAGTGCCACTGCCGGACAAGCCTCCGGTGCCTCCGGACCCTAGCACGCCGCCCGTGCCACCTGCGCCACCATTGCCGAACAAGCCGCCAGCGCTGCCCCCAGTCCCGCCAGTGCCACTGCCGGACAAGCCTCCGGTGCCTCCGGACCCTGGCACGCCGCCCGTGCCACCTGCGCCACCATTGCCGAACAAGCCGCCAGCGCTGCCCCCTGAGCCTCCGGTACCTCCGGCGCTGCCAGTGCCTCCAGTTCCTCCGGTGCCACCACTGCCGGACAACCCTCCGGTGCCTCCGGACCCTGGCACGCCGCCCGTGCCGCCCGTGCCACCATTGCCGGACAAGCCGCCAGCGCTGCCCCCCGAGCCTCCGGTACCTCCAGTACCTCCAGTACTGGTGCCGCCGTCACCGGACACGCTTCCAGCCTTGCCTCCTGTACCGCCATTGCTGCCCGTAGCTCCGGACCCCGGCGCGCCGCCACTGCCTCCGGTGCCACCCACGCCGCTCGAGCCCTCCGCGCCTTGGCCACCGGTACTGCCTCCGCGATCTCCGACGCGGCTACTCCCGGCGGAGCCGCCAGCCCATGGAGAACGCTCGCTCGGCTTGGTACTTGACGCCGTCAATATGCAAATCCCGTCGGCGTGCATCTGCGGGATAGATGAGCCAGGTACTGAAGCGCAAAGCGTTTCGAACTGGGCTCTGCTGATCAACATCTTACGCGCGGATAGTTCCGCGTGAGCGTTAGTCGGCAGGATAGGCGAAATTCCAAGCAATATCGCCGCACCAATCGCCCAGTCCTTCGGAAGTTTGCTTGCCATCGCCATCGGAAACTCCAACTAACCGGCCTATATAAAAGCAATACCTAATATAGATGGTGCATTATACATCGAAAATAATCAAAACAAAGGACTTATCGGAGGCTCAACTGCGCGAACGGTTCGCCCACACCAGGCCGGCGAGACCGAGCAGCATGACGACGATGCCGATGGTGAGCCATTGCGACTGGCCGGTCATGAAGCTGCCGCCGATCGCGCCGATGCCTTGCAGCGACCACAGCGCGCCGACGGCCACCACAATCAACGCCAGCAAATTTTTGGTCAGTCTCATTGCCGGATTCTCCTTCCGAAGTCGATCGGTTGCATCGCCGCCGTCGCGATGAAAGAGGCAAAGGAATCGGGTCAAGCGCAACACCTTCTACTTGGATGTTGCCGCTCGATCTTGTCAAACAAGACATGGATGTCGACTGGAACATCATCGTGACTTGATCGCGGATCACCGAAAAATCACTGACAGACTGTTACCGGGCGACTCTAAACGTGTGCCGATGCCATGGAACTGCCAGATGATTGCCGCATTTCGTGCCTTATTGTCTCCGTAACGGCTGGGGTCTGTCAAAAACGGAGCCATCCCCCAGATATGAATAACAACAACCGGACCGCGCTTGTCGCGGGGACGATCGCTGCTGGCCTGATGGTCGGCGCCTCGGCCACTCCAGCCGCCGCCGCCCAGTGCGGCCGCGCTTCCTGGTACGCCCTGCACTCGCGCACCGCATCGGGCGAACGCATGAACCCATCGGCGATGACCGCCGCGCACCGCACCCTGCCTTTCGGCACCAAGCTGCGGGTAACCAACAAGAACAACGGCCGCAGCGTCGTGGTGCGCATCAACGATCGCGGCCCCTTCATCCGGGGACGCGTGCTCGACCTGTCGAAGGGCGCGGCCGGCCAGCTCGGCTTCATCGGTTCGGGCCATACCGCGGTCTGCATGGCGCGCGTCTGACCACGTTGCCCGGCCGAGGGGCCGGGCCGCCTGGCGGGCCTTCGCACCTGCACAATGCGCCGGCTTGTACCGTCCGAGGCTGATTTCCAACGCTTTGGACCAAGAATGCGTATAGATCACGCCCTGTGACGTATTGCATCGCAGCAATTAGTTGTTAACTTCCCCGCGAGACAGTTAGGGCCAGGCGCTGCTCGCCGCCCCTTCGGTCGCAGGCCGCAGCGGGGTAAACGGATGTTCTACCAGCTCTATGAAATGAACCACGCCGCCCTGCAGCCGGCACGCCTCTATGCCGATGCGGTGCGGCTGTTCTACTCCAACCCGCTCAATCCGTTCTCGCACACCTCATGGGGCCGCTCGATCGCGGCGGGCGCCGAGCTGTTCGAGCGCACCACACGCCGCTACGGCAAGCCGCAATTCGGCCTCGACAAGACGGTGGTCGACTGGAAGAGCGTGGCAGTGACCGAGAAGACCGTCTGGTCGCGGCCGTTCTGCAACCTGGTGCGTTTCGAGCGCGCCGTGCCTGCCGGACGGCGGCGCGATCCGAAGCTGCTGATCGTGGCGCCGATGTCGGGCCACTATGCGACGCTGCTGCGCGGCACCGTCGAAGCCATGCTGCCGCATGCCGACGTGCACATCACCGACTGGATCGACGCTCGCATGGTGCCGCTGGCCGACGGCCAATTCGATCTCGACGACTATATCGACTACATCATCGAGATGCTGCACACGCTGGGCCCCGACACGCATGTGATGGCGGTGTGCCAGCCTTCCGTGCCGGTGCTGGCGGCCGTGGCGCTGATGGAAAGCAAGGGCGACCCCTTCGTCCCTTCGACGATGACCCTGATGGGCGGGCCGATCGACACGCGCCGCAACCCGACCGCGGTCAACCTTCTGGCCGAGGAGAAGGGCATCGACTGGTTCCGCGACAATGTCGTCATGCGCGCGCCCTGGCCGGTGCCGGGCTTCGGCCGCGAAGTCTATCCAGGCTTCCTGCAGCTTTCGGGCTTCATGAGCATGAACCTCGACCGCCACATCATCGCCCACAAGGACTTCTTCATGCACCTTGTGAAGCATGACGGCGACAGCGCCGAGAAGCACCGCGACTTCTACGACGAGTATCTGGCGGTGATGGACCTGACGGCGGAGTTCTACCTGCAGACGGTCGACACGGTGTTTGTCCGCCATGCCTTGCCCAAGGGCGAGATGACGCATCGCGGCACGCCGATCGATCCCTCGGCCATCCGCAATGTCGCGCTGTTCACGGTGGAGGGCGAGAACGACGACATTTCGGGCCTCGGCCAGACGCGGGCGGCGCACGATCTGTGCGTCAACATTCCCGCCGACAGGAAGGCGCATTACATGCAGCCCGCGGTCGGCCACTACGGCGTCTTCAACGGCTCGCGCTTCCGGTCCGAGATCGTGCCGCGCATCGTCGACTTCATCACCAGCTATGGCCGCCAGAACCGGGTCGCGGTGAAGCCGAAGCTGGTCCGCACCGCCAAAAGATAGGCAGCCGGCATTGCCGGCCCGATAGCGCCGGACAGGCCGGGCAGGCCTGTCGCACGGGTGCCGCTGCCATGCGTCTCGCGGGTAACCATGTCGCAAATCACCCAATCGTGGTAATTGACACGGACTGTAGATCGCCCTTAACCTTTCATTAATAACAAGGGCGAGCGGGGACAATGAATTCCTCACCAATGGCGCGAACGCTTCGTGCGTGCGCAGTAGCCGGACTGGCGACAATGATGGGAGGCTGGGTTGCGCCGGCCCTGGCGGCTGGAGCGATGACGACCGGCGGTATCGCGTCGCAACCGATCGGCCACTATGATTTCTGCAGGCTCAATGCCCGCGAATGCGCGATCCGTCCCGGCAATCTTGCGCCGGCCGCCATGACGGACAGGTTGTGGAGCAAGCTGGCCAAGGTCACCGCCAGGGTGAATGCCGCCGTCAAGCCGATGAGCGATATGGACATCTACGGCAAGGACGAGGTCTGGGCCTATCCCGCCAAGGGAGTCGGCGACTGCGAGGATTATGTGCTGGAAAAGCGGCGCCTGCTGTCCCGGATGGGCATATCGCTTGCCGATCTTCTCATCACCGTGGTGCGCAAACCCGATGGCGAAGGGCACTCGGTGCTGACGGTGCGCACCGACAAGGGCGACTATGTGCTCGACAATCTGACCGACAAGGTCAAGGCATGGGACCAGACCGGCTACCGCTTCCTCAAGCGGCAGGCGATCGACAACACCGGCCGCTGGGTCTCCATCCGCGGCGGCCAGCAGGTGCTGGTGGGGTCCGTGCAGTAGGACAGCGGCGGCTCCCTTGCTTCGTCATTCCCGGGCGGAGCAGGAGCGAAGCTCCGTCGCGGAGACCCATCAATGCGGTCCGCAGCGGTCCAAGACCGGGGTTCTTTTCACAGACATCGCCCGCCCTTTTTTTGCACCGTCGCGGCGCTCGCCGTTCGCGGCATGGAATCCTCGGGTCTGCGCCTCCGCTTCGCTTCCGCTGCGCCCGTGGATGATGAAAGCGGGGAGGCTTCGCGAACTATGCCGACCCGTGCCCGAGCGCTCGCCACGCACCTGCGAAAACTTTCTGCATCCCTCCGTGAGCCATTTTCGGCCCGGCCGGCGACACACAGCCGTGAACCGAAACCAACCATGGAGACTTCAAATGACTGCTTTCCTGCGCAACACTCTTCTCGCCGCCGTCGCGGTGTCGGGCATGGCCGGATCCGCTTTGGCCGACCAGACCATTCCGAGCTGCGCCAACACCAACCTCAACGACCTGTGGAGCGGCCGCTGTTGCGGCGCCGCCGGCGCATCGGACTGCCTGGGTGGCGGCAATGGTGGCCGTGGCCATGGTGATCACGGCCGCGGCGGCAATGGCGGCAGCACGGCCGGCAAGAACTGATCTCATCACGGCTGCCCGCCGGCTGCTGCTGGCGGGCAGCGTTTTGCGATCGGGAGCTAATGCATGTCGCCCAAAAGTGACCTCGGTTTTGGGAGAACGACATGCATAAAAACAAAGACCTAAAGCGCGTCGCATGAATCCGTTTCGACGCGACGCGCTTTAGAGCCGCCGCGAGAGCCGGGCAAACCCGGCCTACCGCCGCCGCCCCAGCGCCGCCCGGATAGAGGCGGTTATGCCGCGCAGTTCCTCCTCGTCGAGCTTTTCGATGTTCTCGGCCAGGAGGTTGGCAAGCTCGGTCGCGGCCGGGCTCAGGCCCGACGTGTCGAGCCTGACGCGCGGATGCGAGCCTTCGGCCAGTCGCGCCAGTTCCTCGGCGTCGTCCCAGATGATGTTGAAATAACCAATGATCTTCTGGATCAACGTCCAGGTCGGCGCGCCGCGCCTTCCGTGCTCGAGCGCGGACAGATAGGCGGCGCTGACGCCGATGGCGGCGGCCATGTCCTTCTGGGTGACGCCGCGCTCGGCCCTCAGCGCCCGCAGCCTCTCGCCGAACGGGGTCACGACCCCATCCTCACGACCGGACCCGCCGCAGCCTGACATAGAGCGCGCCCGAGCCGCCATGATTGCGCGCGGCGTGGTCGTGACTGGAGACCAGCGGCCGGAACGCGGGCGTCGACAGCCAGGCCGGCACAGCGCGGCGCAGCACGCCGTCGCCGCCCGACGACGAGCCCTTGCCGGTGATGACCAGGACGTAACGGATGCCGCCGGCATGGGCGCGGCGCAGGAAGGAGAACAGCAGCGAATAGGCTTCGTCCTGCGTCATGCCGTGCAGGTCGACCCGGCCTTCGATGGGCAGCCGGCCTTTCGACAGCTTGTCCAGCGTCGGCTCGTCGAGCGCATGGGAGACATGCTGGGCCTTCGGCTTAGGCGCGCCGGCCGGACCGGCAACGGGCGGGGCTTTTTGCGTCGGCGCCGGCTTCGCCTCGATGCCGAAATCCGGAACGGGCACGGCGGCCTTGCCTTTCAGCGGCTTGGCCGTGCGCGCCACCAGGTTCCACAGCACCCGGTCGTCCTCGCTCAGCCTCTCGGTGCGGCCGGTCACGGCTTCGACCCCGAGACGAGCGGGCGCGGCACCAGCGCGTAGAAATCGGCCGGATTGCGCACCACGCCGGCGATCTCGCCGGCGGCGTCGCCCGAGCCGGCGAAGAGATCTCCGCGCGCCGGCCCGGTGATGGCGGAACCGGTGTCTTGCGCGATCATCAGGCGCCGGAACGGTTTTACCTCGAAAGCCGTCAGCGATGGCGCATCGACGTAAAAGGGCGTGCCGAATGTGTGCAGCAGCCGGTCGACGGCGATCGAGCGGCCCGGCGTCAGCGGCACCTTGGCGGCAGCGATCGGCCCGAGCGTTGCGTCCTCGACCGAGGCCTCACGGAAGAAGATATAGGAGCGGTTGCGCCACAGGATCTCGTCGACGCGGCCGGGATGCGCCCTGAACCAGGCGCGGATCGACTGCATCGTCACTTTTTCCAGCGGGATCTCGCCGAGTTCGCTCAACACCTTGCCGGGTCCGGTGAAGCGCTGGCCGGACTTGGCGGCATAGGTGACGCGGCACAGCCGGCCGTCGGTCATAAGAAGCCGCGCCGCGCCCTGCACATGGATGAAGAAGGCGTCGACCTTGTCGGCCAGCCAAGCGATTTCCAGGCCCTTGCCGGCGAGCGCGCCGCGCTCGATCGCGCCACGATCGAAATATTCGGCCGGCCCGTCCGGCGTCCGGCGCGCGAAAGCGAGATAGGGATCCATTGCGTCGGGCCGGTTGGCGTCGTCGATGTCGACGAGATCGGCGGGACGCGACAGCAGCGGCACGGCAAAACGCTCCGTGCGCACCGGCGAGGCCTCGACCTCCGGTTCGTAGAAGCCGGTGACGAGGCCGGCGCTGGTCTCCGGGCGCACCAGCATGGGGACGAAATGACGCTCGAAGAAGCGCCGCGCCTCCGACCGGCTGGCAGGAGGCGCCGCCCGCGCCTCGGCATAGGCACCGGCAAAGGCGTCAAAATCGACGCCGAGCGCGCCGCTGCGATAGGGCTTGGCCAGGACATGGAAGGCGGAGCGGCGAAAGGCTTCGAAGGCCGCCAGATGGTCGTCGTCATCCCAGCCGGGCAGAGCGCCGAAGGATCTTTCGCTGAATGCCTGATGGAAGGACACGACAGGCCCGCCGCGGTCGGGGATTCAATCTTCTTCTTCGGTGGCGACGAGCTTCCAGTTCGGATCGCGCGAGCGCGTGTCGCGGGCGAAGGTCCAGACGTCCTTGACCTCGGCGACGGTTTCGGGGTCGCCGTCGATGACCGCACCGGCCTTGTCGCGCGTCGCCGAAATCAGCTCGCTGATGATGCGCAGCGTGACATGCGCCTCGCCGCCCTTCATCTCGGCCGAGACGATGTCGGCCTTGTCGATGCCGACGAAGGAAGACTGGATCTTTTCCGACCGCGCCTCGCGCTCGCCGATCGCGGCGACGAAACCGTCATAGACGTCGCGCGACAGAAGGTTCTTCAGCGTTTTGCGATCGCCGTCGGCATAGGCCATGACGATCATCTCGTAAGCCATCTTGGCGCCGTCGACGAAACCCTTCGGGTCGAAGGACGGATCGTTGTCCTTGATCGTGCGCAGGCCCTTGTTGAGGTCGGTGCCGGGCTTGGCAAAGGCGTCGATGGCCGCATAGACCTCGCCGGCCGGCTCGCCGGGCTGGCGCTTGCGCGGCAGCGACACGACATTCTCGGATTTCTGCGCATCCTTGTCGCCGGTCCGGGCGGCGGTATAGGGGTCGAAAGGCGGCCGTTCGCTGCCGGTACGACGGCCCAGCACATTGCGCAGCTGGAAAAAGATCACAACTGCCGCAATCAGGAAGAAAATCGTGCCGAAGTCGAAGAAGCCCATATCTTCCGCCAATCAATCCTGCCCTCGGCCGGACCGCCCGGCCAACAGGGCAGCGGTCGCATAGCGTTCAACATGCAAACCATATAGAACGCAAGGCGCAATCATTCAAATCAAAGGCAGCCATACCTATCTAACAGCCTCGGCGCCAGCGGCCGGCGGCCGCTGGCAGGCAAAACAGACCAACGCCAGAACGATCGGAAGGATCGGCAAGACTTGCGCATTTCGTTATTTCCCGTTTTTCTTCTGGCGCTTCCGCTGCTGGAGATTGCCGGCTTCGTCATAGTCGGGCGCCAGATCGGCGCGCTGGCGACGGTCGGCCTGGTGCTCGCCTCGAGCATCGCCGGGGCGCTGCTGCTCAGGCGTCAGGGTTTTGGCGTCATGAGCCGCATCAGCACCGAGATGGGCGCCGGCCGCGATCCGAGCCGTCAGCTCGCGCACGGCGCCATGATCGTGCTCGCCGCAATCCTACTGATCATCCCCGGCTTCATATCGGACGTCTTCGGCATTCTCCTGTTCCTGCCGCCGGTGCGCGACCTTGCCTGGCGCAGGCTCAAGGGCCGCATCGTGGTGGCGACGAATTTCTCGGGCGGCGGCTTCCGCGGCCGGCCGCGCGACAGGGTCATCGACCTCGAAGACGGCGATTATTCGCGCGAAGACGATTTCAAGCGCGGGCCGGACCACAATTCGCCATGGCGCCGCCTGAAGGACGACTGAGGCGCTGCCTCCCCTCGTCATCCTGGGGCGAAGCAAGGAGCGGAGCGACGCGCGCAGACCCCAGGATCCATGCCGTGACGTGGAAGCGCTCTGACGGTGCTGAATTTCGTTCTACTCTAACCGTGGAAGTCGGTCGCGGCACCGGTCACTGGCAAGGTGTGCATTGGCTATTTTGGGCCGCTTCATTCTCCGGCCGATGTAACGGCATGGATCCCAGGGTCTACGCTCCGCTTCGCGTCGCTTCGCCCTAGGATGACGACGCGACAAGCAAGGCGGCAAACCTTGTCTTGTCATGCCGGCCATGGTAGCGAACGCCCGATTTCAATTCGGTCAGCAATGCTGCCCAGGCAAAAGGACACAAGGCTCATGGCCAGCAAAGATGACGCGCCGGTCGGCGCCAACGGAAACGGCAACACGGCGCAGCCCTCGCTCAACGTCCTTGCCCAGTATGTGAAGGATCTTTCCTTCGAGAGCCCCGGCGCGCCGAACTCGCTGCGCGGCCGCGACAAGGCGCCCGGCATCGCCATCAACGTCAACGTCAACGCCAATCCGCTCTCCGACAAGCAGTTCGACGTCAATCTGACGCTGAACGCCAAGGCGTCCTTCGACCAGGAAGTGCTGTTCAACGTCGAGCTGGTCTATGGCGGCGTTTTCGCCATCAGCGGCTTCCCGCAGGAACACATGCTGCCGATCCTGTTCATCGAATGCCCGCGGCTGCTGTTCCCGTTCGCCCGGCAGATCATCGCCGAGGCGACGCGCAATGGCGGCTTCCCGCCGCTGATGCTCGACCCGATCGATTTCGCGCAGATGTTCCAGCAGAAGCTGGCCGAGGACCAGGCAGCGTCGAAGGTCCAGGTGAGCTGAGGCGACGATAGCGGCAATTACAAGGAACCCGGCCTTTGTGCCGGGTTTTTTTGTAGGTGGGGTTGCACCAACATTCACCGTTCGTTGATGAACAATCGCCAACATTGGAGACTAGCCAAAATGATCCGTCCTTCGTCATCCTAGGGCGGAGCAGGAGCGAAGCGACGTCGCGGAGACCCTAGGATCCATGCCGTGACGTTGGCCATAGGGGTGCGGCCGATCAGAATGGCACGGGCAGTATCCTGAGTAATGACCGGCTACGTTTACATGATCGCAAACCAAAAGCGTGGCACGATTTATATCGGCGTCACCAATGACCTCGGTCGCCGCATACCGGAGCACAAATTCGGCCAGGGTTCCCGCTTTACCAGCCGCTACGTCGTGCAGCGGCTGGTGTGGTATGAGGAATTTTTCGACATCACTGACGCCATCCAGCGCGAGAAATCACTAAAGCGCTGGCCGCGTCAGTGGAAGATCGACCTGATCGAGAAGACCAATCCAGAGTGGTTCGAGCTTTTTCACGGGACGGGATGGTAGGCTAGGTTTTTGCACCCCCGGAGCACTACACGACCGTCACGGCATGGATCCTAGGGTCTCCGCGACGTCGCTTCGCTCCTGCTCCGCCCTAGGATGACGAAGGTGTGGAGTATCACCCAGCCATAATCTTCAGCCAAAGCGCCTTCTCGCCAAGCGTGGCGATCATGGCCGCGTGCGCCGCGCGCTCGGCTTCGCTCAGGCGCGGGGGGAGGGCGATCGGCCGCGCGCCGACCGAGATGTCGATGTCTGCCACTTCGCCCGCGCCGTTCATCTGCACGGCAACGGTGTCCAGGATCAGAGCCGTCTGCTTGCCGCCGATCAGCTCGATGTAGACTTCGGCCAACAGCTCCGAATCCAGCAAGGCGCCGTGCTTGGTGCGCCGCGCATTGTCGATGCCGTAGCGCCGACAGAGCGCGTCGAGCGAATTGGGACCCATCGGATGCCTGCGCCGCGCCAGCGCCAGCGTGTCGACGACGCGGCCGATGTCGACGGCCGGATGGCCGAGCCGGCCGAACTCGACATTGAGGAAGCCGATGTCGAAGGTGGCGTTGTGGGCGACCAGCTTGGCGCCGTCGGTGAAGGCGATCCACTCCTCGACGATCTCGGCGAAGGACGGCTTGCCCTGCAGGTCCGCCATGCTGATGCCGTGCACGGCCTGAGCCTCGGCGTGGATCGAGCGGCCCTGCGGGTTGATGTAATGGTGGAAGGTCCTGCCGGTTGGAAAGCGGTTGACCAGCTCGACGCCGCCAAGCTCGATGATGCGGTCGTCGCGCATGTCGAGGCCGGTGGTTTCCGTATCGAAAATGATCTCACGCATCGAATCAGTCGCTCCTGGTGAGCAGAATCGTGAGAGCGGAACAAAATGGCAATGGGCAATGGCCTTTTTCCTTCTCCCCTTGTGGGAGAAGGTGTCGCCGAAGGCGACGGACGAGGGGTGTTCCAGGGAACGCCAACGCCTCATTCCGCTGGAGCACCCCTCAACCGTCTCGGCGCTGCGCGCCGATGCACCGCCCTGGGGCGAGCCACGGGTCTCGCCCCGTCCTTCGGACCCCACAAGGGGAGAAGGAAAGCGTCAGCGTTCCCCGGAGACTTTCGCGATGATCTCGGCGACCTCAGCCCGCGCGGCGTCCAGGCCCTGGCTGGTGTCGATGACGAAATCGGCGCGGCGGCGCTTTTGCGCATCCGGCACCTGGCTGGCCAGGATGGAGGCGAGTTTCTCTTCGCTCATGCCGGGCCGCGCCAGCACGCGCTGGCGTTGGACTTCGGCCGGCGCGGTAACGACGACGACCCTGTCGACCCGATCGCGGCCGCCGGTTTCGAACAGAAGCGGAATGTCGAGGACGGCAAGCGGCGCGCCGGCGGCGCGGTTGCGCGCCAGGAACGCGTCGGCATCGGCGCGCACCAGCGGATGTATGATCGCTTCCAGCCTTTTCAGCGCGGCCGCATCGCCAAGCACCCGAGCGCCGAGCTTCGCGCGGTCGACGCCTCCGGCGCCGGTGGTCCCGGGAAAGGCGGCCTCGACCAGCGGGGCTGCCTTGCCGGCATAGAGGCGATGCACCGTCTCGTCGGAATCGTGGACCGGCACGCCGGCATCGGCAAACATTTTTGCGGTGGTCGACTTGCCCATGCCGATCGAACCGGTGAGGCCGAGAACGATCATGGTTTTGGCACCAGATCGGCTTCAATGAGCGCGCGCAATTCGGGTGTGACCCGGGGCCGCACGCCGAACCAGCGCTCGAAACCCGGAACCGCCTGGTTGAGCAGCATGCCGAGGCCGTCCACCGTCTTCAGCTTGCGCGCGCTTGCCGCGGCAAGCAGCGGCGTCTCGAGCGGCACATAGACGATGTCGGTGACGATCGCGTGGTCCGGCAAAAGGGCCGGGTCGGCGGCCAGACCCTCATTGCCTTGCATGCCGAGCGCCGTGGTGTTGATGAGCAGGCCGGCATCGGCAAGCAGTTCACCGGTCGCCGCCATGCCATGCGCCGAGACACCGGCGCCGAACCGGTCGCGCAATTCCACCGCCCGGGCAAGCGTGCGGTTGACGATGCGGATATCGCTCATGCCACGCTGCTTCAGCGCGTGGATGACGGCGCGCGAGGCCCCGCCAGCGCCGAGCACCACCGCCGGGCCAATGGACGCCCAGCCCGGCGCATGATCGTCGAGATTGGCGGCGAAGCCATGGCTGTCGGTGTTGCCGCCCCAAAGGCGACCGTCCTCCAGCCACAGCGTGTTGACGGCGCCGATCTGCTGGGCTGCCCCATCGCGGCGCTCGACCAGGGCGAACGCCGCCTCCTTGTGCGGGATGGTGACGTTGCCGCCGAGATAACCGCTCGCTTGCAATGTCTTCAGGAATTCGGTGAAATCCTGCGGCGCCACGTCGATCGCCTGGTAGCTGCCGTCGATGCCGTATATGGCCAGCCAGTGGCCGTGGATCTTCGGCGAGCGCGAATGCTTGATCGGGTGACCGGTGACGAAGGCCTTTTTGGTCGCCTCAGCCATCGATCGCTCCCAGCGTGCGCAGTTCGGCCAGCAGCGGCAGCAGCGGCAGGCCGACAATGGTAAAATGATCGCCCTCGATCTTCTCGAAGAGCTGGATGCCTTCGCCTTCGACCTGGTAGGCCCCGACGCTCGACAGCGCCCTTGAGCCGACGCGCGCCAGATGGCGGCCGATGAAGGCCGGATCGAGCTTGCGCATGGTGAGGCTGGCTATGCCGACATGGCGCCACAGCACCCCGCCGTCGCGGACCAGGACCGCGGCGCTGTTGAGCTGATGGGTCTTTCCCGACAGCGCCAGCAGATGGCGGCGCGCCCCTTCCATGTCGGTTGGCTTGTGGAACACCTCGTCGCCGAGCGACAGCGTCTGGTCGCAGCCGAGCACCAGCGCACCGGGCCTGCGCTCGCTTACTTCGGTGGCCTTGGCCTCAGCCAGCACCAGCGCGACATCCTCGGGCGAGGCGCCGCTGCCTTGCAGGGGCGCCTCGAGCGCGCGCTCGTCGACCTCAGGCGCAACCGCCTCGACGTCGATGCCGGCAGCGAGCAGCATCGCCTTGCGGAATGGGCTGCCGGAAGCGAGGATGATTTTTTCGGTCATGGGCGTCTCGTTCCTTCGCGCCAGCGTTCCGGACCTAGCGCGTCTTCCCCCGCAGGGCAACGATGGCCGCCGCCGTTTCCTCGATCGAGCGGCGGCTGACGTCGATCATCGGCCAGCCGTGGCGGGTGCAGATCTGGCGGGCATAGGCGAGTTCCTCGTTGATGGCGGCGCGGTCGACATAGTCGGTCGGCACATAGGCGCTCGAGTTGCCGAGGATGCGGTTCTGGCGGACATGCGAGATCCGCTCGGCGGTGGCGACGAGGCCGACGATCAGCGGCGTCCTGGCGTTGACCAGGCTTTCGGGCACCGGCACGCCGAGCACGATCGGAATGTTGGCGGTCTTGATGCCTCTGTTGGCGAGATAGATGCTGGTCGGCGTCTTGGACGTGCGCGAAATGCCGACCAGCACGATGTCGGCATCGTCCATATTGGCCGGCAACTGGCCGTCATCATGCTCCATGGTGAAGTTGAGCGCGTCGATGCGGCGGAAATATTCGGCGTCGAGGACATGCTGGGCGCCGACGCGGCGGCCGGCCGGCGTGCCCAGATAGGACTGGAAGACGGTGAGCACCGGCTCCAGCACGGAGACGCAGGGCAGGCCCATCGCGGCGCAACGCTCGTCGATGCCGCGCGCCAGCTTCTGGTCGACGACGGTATAGAGGATGATGCCCGGCTCCTCCTCGATGTCCTCGAACACTTTGGCCACCTGTTTTTCGGTTCGGATGAGCGGGTAGATGTGCTCGATGGCGCGCGCATCCTTGTATTGGGCCGAAGCCGCGCGGCCGGCGGCGAGCAGCGTTTCGCCGGTGGCGTCGGAGATCAGGTGCAGGTGGAAGAAGCTCTGGGGTTTGTTCACAGGGTTTTACCTAGGGCTGTGGGCGGATGTGGATAAAGCAGGGTTCGGAAAACCCGCCGGCCGGAGCGACTGTATCAGATGCCGGTTTGTCCACAATTCGACGCGCTGTAGGCTTCGTCGGGCGGCTGGGGACAAGTCCGTGGACGAAGATTTTTGCCTTTTGTCTGTCCACAGGACCAGCCTGCAGGATCGCTGCTCTAGCGTATTGAGTCCAATGGAAGATTCCGGCTCGTCCCCAGAACCCTGCAAGGGGCGATTGGAAATGCGCGACAATATGCTTGCTGGTGTTTTGACGGCCAAAGCGGGACAGGTGACAACCACCACAACCAACAGACTCTTAGAATCAGAAGATTCTCTAGAAATAAGATATTTGTTTAAGGGAAAGCCGGGAGAGGCGAGCGCTCTATGCCTGCAAGACGGATCATGCTGGACGTGCTGAAGGGTGAGACGGTGTTTCCGCCGCCGCTCTGGATGATGCGCCAGGCCGGGCGCTATCTGCCGGAATACCGCGAGACGCGCCGACGCGCAGGTTCATTCCTCGACCTCTGCTATGATCCCGACCTTGCCTTCGAGGTGACCATGCAGCCGATCGAGCGCTTCGGCTTCGACGCCTCGATCCTGTTCTCCGACATCCTTGTCGTTCCGCATGCGCTTGGCCGCGACGTGCGCTTCGAAGAGGGGCGAGGGCCGCTGCTGACGCCGATCACGGCGGCTGAAATCGCAGCCCTGGACAGCACGGTGTTTCACGTGAATCTCGAACCGGTCTACGAGACGGTTCGCCGGTTGCGGGCGAAACTGCCCGATGAAACCACCTTGATCGGCTTCTGCGGCGCGCCATGGACGGTGGCGACCTACATGATCGCCGGGCACGGCACGCCGGACCAGGCGCCGGCGCGGCTGTTCGCCTATCGCGAGCCGGCGGCGTTTCGTCAGTTGCTCAAGGTGCTGGCCGATCATTCGGCCGCCTATCTCATCAGGCAGATCGAGGCTGGCGCCGATGTGGTGCAGATATTCGATTCCTGGTCCGGCGTGCTCGACGATGCTTGTTTCGAGCTGTTCTGCGTCGAGCCGGTGGCCGAGATCGTCAGGCAGGTTCGAGCGGTCCATCCCGATGTGCCGATCATCGGTTTTCCGAAGGGCGCCGGCACGCGCTACCGCAGCTATCGCGAGAAGACCGGCGTCACGGGGCTGGGGATCGACTGGACGGTGCCGCTGGAGACAGCGAAGGCGTTGCAGCGGGAAGGAGCCGTCCAGGGCAATCTCGATCCACTGCGGCTGGTCGCCGGCGGCAAGGCGCTGGCCGACGGCGTCAGCGCGATATTGGAGAGCCTGGGAAGCGGACCGCTGATCTTCAATCTCGGCCACGGCATCACCCCGGAAACGCCCATGGCCCATGTCGAGGCGATGGTGAAACTGGTGAGGAGCGCGACACGCTGATGGCCGGAATGAGCAACACCAACAGCACGGGCCAGGCGATGATGCGCATGGTGATCGGCATCGCCGCTTTGGTCGTGCTGACGGCGCTGCTGTTTCTGGCAGCGCCCGACGGCTTTTATCTCTGGGCCAAGGCGATCCATGTTCTTGCCGTCATCTCGTGGATGGCGGGCATGCTCTATCTGCCGCGGCTGCTGGTCTATCACGCAGACGCCGAGAAGGGTTCGGTGCAGTCGGAGACCTTCAAGGTGATGGAGCGCCGGCTGCTGCGCGGCATCATCAACCCGGCGATGATCGTCACCTGGGTGTTCGGCCTGTGGCTGGCCTGGAAAGGTTTCGGTTTCCAGGGCGGCTGGCTGCATGGCAAGATCGCGCTGGTGCTGGTTCTGTCGGGCATCCACGGCTATCTGGCCGGCGCTGTGCGAAAATTCGCCGAGGACCGCAATGAAAAGCCCGCGAGGCACTGGCGGATCGTCAACGAGATCCCCACATTGCTGATGATCGCTATCGTGATCCTGGTCGTCGTCAAGCCGTTATGAACCTTCAGACCTCTCTCACGACTTGCTAAAAGGCGGCTTGCTCTTTCAGCCGGCCGACGATAAAAGACGGGTCTTCCTTCCCGTCATGCGCCGCCCTTCATTGCTTTTGGCCGCGCCCGGCATTTATCGCATCCCGCCGATTTCCTCCCAAAAGCCTACCCAGAGTCTATCCTAATGCAAGAAATGAAACTCACCGAGTTCAAGAACAAGAAACCGCCAGAGCTGATCGCCTATGCCGAATCGCTCGAGGTGGAGAACGCCAGCGTCATGCGCAAGCAGGAGCTGATGTTCGCAATCCTCAAGAAGCTGGCCGCCCAGGACATCGAGATCATCGGCGACGGCGTGGTCGAAGTCTTGCAGGACGGTTTCGGTTTCCTGCGCTCGGCCAACGCCAATTATCTGCCGGGTCCCGACGACATCTATATTTCGCCCTCGCAGATCCGGCGCTTTTCGCTCAAGACCGGCGATACGGTCGAAGGGCCGATCCGCAGCCCGAAAGAGGGCGAGCGCTATTTCGCGCTGCTCAAGGTCAACACGATCAATTTCGACGATCCCGAGAAGATCCGCCACAAGATCCACTTCGACAATCTGACGCCGCTCTATCCGACCAAGCGGCTGAAGATGGAGATCGATAACCCGACCTCCAAGGATATCTCGCCGCGCGTGATCGACCTGGTGGCGCCGATCGGCAAGGGACAACGCGCGTTGATCAACGCGCAGCCGCGTACCGGCAAGACGGTTCTCATGCAGAACATCGCCCACTCGATCACCGCCAACCATCCGGAATGCTACCTGATCGTGCTTCTGATCGACGAGCGGCCGGAGGAAGTGACCGACATGCAGCGCTCGGTGAAGGGCGAGGTGATCTCCTCGACCTTCGACGAGCCGGCGGTGCGCCACGTGCAGGTCGCCGAGATGGTCATCGAGAAGGCCAAGCGGCTGGTCGAGCATGGCCGCGACGTCGTCATCCTGCTCGATTCCATCACCCGTCTTGGCCGCGCCTACAACACCGTGGTGCCGTCCTCGGGCAAGGTGCTGACCGGCGGCGTCGACGCCAACGCGCTGCAGCGCCCGAAGCGCTTCTTCGGTGCTGCCCGCAACATCGAGGAAGGCGGTTCGCTAACCATCATCGCCACGGCGCTGATCGATACCGGCAGCCGCATGGACGAAGTCATCTTTGAAGAGTTCAAGGGCACCGGCAACTGCGAAATCCAGCTCGACCGCAAGGTCGCCGACAAGCGCATCTACCCGGCCATGGACATTCTGAAGTCGGGTACCCGCAAGGAAGACCTGCTGGTGCCGCGCGCTGACCTGCAGAAGATCTTCGTGCTACGCCGCATCCTGGCGCCGATGGGAACGACCGACGCGATCGAGTTCCTCATCGACAAGCTGAAGCAGACCAAGACCAATGCGGACTTCTTCGATTCGATGAATACGTAAGCGGGCAAGGCGGGCCTCGCTTTCGTCATCCTCGGGCTTGACCCGAGGATCGATGCCGTCTCCCCGGAGGGTGCGACGGGAGCAGAACTGGCACTGTTGCAACGCTCTGATGTCACGGCATGGATCCTATGGTCTGCGCCGCGTCGCTTCACTCCTTGCTCCGCCATAGGATGACGAACTCTATCGTCTTCGCCGCAAAAATCCTTCCAGTTCATCACCATCCGTGATGACCGGCAGACACACCTGCCCCGTACAGAGCCACGCACCGGGCTTGTCCGTCGGCGGCAATACTCCACCCGGCAAGGAAGCTCGATTCGCCTGCGTACCGATCGCCAGCACAATATCCACCCGACGCGGATCGGGATTGCGATTCGCGACCGGAGCGAGCCCTGGATTCGCCAGATCGTCCACAAGCACCAGCTTTAGCGGCTCTATGGCGAGCGCCGAAGCGTTGACGATGCCGGCCTGGCCATAGGCCTGGTGCGCCGCGCGGCCGGCGGCGTGTTCGGCGACTTTCGTCGCTTTCTCCTGCAGGTCGAGATCGCCGGTCAGCGCGGCGAGCCGGACCAGCGCCTCGATGACCTGACCGGTGACCGACGCAATAGCCTCGTCGACGTCGCCCCTGATGCGGATCGGCACGTCGGTGCTGTCGGATGCGGTGAGATAATAACCGGTGCCGTCGGCATCGGCATGCCAGCGGTCGAGCTGCTCGACGAATTGCCGGGCCCGATCGGCGTAGCTCCAGTCGCCGGTGGCTTCGAACAGGGCGATCGCCGCATTGGCCATCGCCGCATAGTCGCTCGACAGGGCCGGGAACAGTTTCTTGGGGCCGAGCATGGAATGGGGCAGCCGTCCGCCCTCGGCGGAGGAGGCGATATGATCGAATGCGGCCTTGGCCGCGTCGATCCAGTCTTGGCGCGCCAGCGCGCGGCCGGCCTCGGCGAGTGCCAAGATCATCTGGCCGTTCCAGTCGGCGAGGACCTTGCCGTCGCGGCCGGGCCTGACGCGCCGTTCACGGACCGCCAGCAGCCTTGACTTGAGAGCGGCCAGAAGCGGTTGCTCGGCAATGCCTTGCACCTGCTGGGCCGGCGTCTGGTGGATGACAGGCTTGCCTTCCCAACCGGGTGGGCTGGAGAGCATGAAGTGATTGAAAAACAACGGAGAATCGTCGCCGAGCGCGGCCTCGATCTCTTCCCGGCTCCAGGTGTAGAAAAGGCCCTCCTCGCCCTCGCTGTCGGCATCGAGACTGGCGGCGAAGGCGCCGCCCTCGACGCGCATCTCACGCAGCAGCCAGTCGACGGTCTCCTCGATTCGGACCCGGAACAAATCCTTTCCGCCCGCGGCGTAGGCCCAGTTGCAAAAACGGATGAGCTGCGCGTTGTCGTAGAGCATCTTTTCGAAATGCGGCACCAGCCATTGCGCGTCCGTGGAATAGCGGCTGAGCCCGCCGCCGACATGATCGTAGATGCCGCCGGCCAGCATCCGTTCGAGGCTCAACAGGACATCGTCGCGGTGACCGGCATTGCCGTCGCGCAGCCACGACAGCCACAGTGTCTGCATGAACGGCGCGTTGGGGAATTTCGGCGCGCCGCGCAGGCCGCCGAGATCCTTGTCGATCATGCCGTCTATGCCTCTGGCGAGCGCGGCCAGCGTGTCGCGGTCGAGCGCGGTGCGGGCATGCGCTCCTGCGAGCCGGGTCTCGACATGCGAGGTCAGCCCATCGGCGCTCTGGTTCAGGCTTGCTCTTTTCTCGCGCCAAGCCTTGTCGATCGCCTCCATCACCTGAATGAAGCCCGGGCGGCCATAGCGCGGCTCGCGCGGGAAATAGGTGCCGCCCCAGAACGGCTTGCCCTGCGGCGTCAGGAACATGGTCAGCGGCCAGCCGCCCTGCTCGCCCATCGAGGACAGCGCCGCCATATAGATCTGGTCGATGTCGGGACGCTCCTCGCGGTCGACCTTGATATTGACGAACAGACGGTTCATGACGGCGGCGACGTCGTCATTCTCGAAGCTTTCATGGGCCATGACATGGCACCAGTGGCAGGCGGCATAGCCGACCGACAGCAGGATCGGCCGATCCAGCACCCTCGCCTCGTCAAGCGACGCCGGCGACCAGGCCCGCCAATGCACCGGATTGCCGCTGTGCTGCTGCAAATAGGGGCTGGCTTCGTCGGCAAGCAGATTTTGCGCAGGCAGTGTCACAATGAGCGGTCCGGCGAAACAGGGGTTGGATAGTGAAGCTAGGGCGGTCCAACAAGGCGGGCAAATGATTTCGGCCGACACCATCGTCGCGCTTTCCAGCGGGCGCCTGCCCGCCGGCGTCGCCGTCATTCGCATTTCGGGGCCAAAGACTCGATTCGTTATCGAAACGATTGCCGGCGGCATGGTTAAGAGCCGCGTGGCCAGCCTGCGCAGGCTGCGGGAGCCCGATGGGGGCGTGCTAGACAACGGCCTGGTGATCTTTTTCCCGGGCCCCGGTAGCTTCACCGGCGAGGACGTGGCGGAATTCCAGGTGCATGGCGGCCGCGCCGTGGTGGCGAGACTGTTGGAGACGATCGCCGGCTTCGAAGGCGTCAGGCACGCCGAAGCGGGCGAGTTCACGCGCCGGGCCTTCCTCAATGGCAAGGTCGATCTGGTGAGGACGGAGGCGCTGGCCGATCTGGTCAACGCCGAGACCGAGGCGCAGCGGCGCTTCGCGGTGCAGAATGCCGAGGGTGCGCAGGCCGAGCTTTATCTGAGCTGGCGGCAGCGGCTTATCCATGCGCGCGCCATGATCGAGGCCGAGATCGACTTTGCCGACGAAGACGACATTCCCGGCTCCGTTTCGGATACGGTCTGGTCTGATGTTTCGGCGCTGATCGGGGAGATCGAGCGCCACATTGCCGGGTTTCGTGCCGGTGAAATCATCCGCGACGGATTCGAGGTCGTTATCCTCGGCGCCCCGAATGCCGGCAAGTCGAGCCTGTTCAACGCTTTGGCGCGGCGCGATGCAGCTATTGTAACGGATGAACCGGGCACGACGCGGGATCTGCTCGAGATCGTGCTTGACCTCGAAGGCCTGCGGGTCAGGCTGACCGATACCGCCGGCCTGCGCGATACCGCCGGCAAGGTGGAAGCGATCGGCATCGAGAAGGCGCGAGCCAAGGCGCATGGCGCCGACCTCTTGCTTTTGCTCGAGGACATCGCCGACCCGCATCCCCTTGCTCTGCCACGCGAGGGTATCACGACATTGCGCGTGGGCACCAAGCTCGATCTGGTGCAGGAAAGAGCCCCCGCCGGCCTGACAGGTGGTTATGATCGCGTCATTTCCACCAAGGACGGGACAGGCGTGACGGAACTGCTGGCCGAAATCGCCAGGCTCGCGGCTGCGCAGGTCGGCGAAGCGGGCGACATCCTGCCTTCGCGGCTTCGCCATGTCGAGTTGCTCAGGGAAGCCAATCGCTTCCTGCTGCGCGCGGCCAAGAGCCCGGACGCCGGGCAGGAACTGCGCGCCGAGGATCTGCGGCTGGCCGCCGACCGGCTCGGCCGTATCGTCGGCGCGGTCGATGTCGAGGACATGCTGGATGTGATTTTTTCGCAGTTCTGCATCGGGAAATGATTCACGTGGAACATCGTCGGGGTGCGGAGGCTTCCGTCGCCATACGGGGAGAAGGTGCCAGCGGGCGGATGAGGGGCAGCGCTGACTTCGGCTCCTGTTACTCCGGACCCGGCCGATGACTCACGTGAAACAGGGGGCTCTCCGGCCCGGCGCTGTTTCACGTGAAACGGCTGCGCCGGGCCAATCGCCGGCGTCGGCGCTGCCCCTCACCTGCCTGCCGGCATCCTCTCCCATAAAGTGACCGGGAGAGGGATGCTGTCATCGCCGGCTTCGCCAATCGCTAACGTTGCAAGAATGAGCGCCGGCGTTGCGGCCAATTCCCTTCTCCCGTCACTATACAGGGAAAAGGTGCCCGCAGGCGGATGAGGGGCGGCGCCGACCTTAGCGCTTGACTCACGTGAAACACGCAACGAGGTTGGCCGTCCTGTTTCACGTGAAACTCCCGCGAAGTTTCTTGACACCGTCCCGCTGCGGGGACATCTCTCCACCAAACTTTGAATCCAGGGCGTTTAAAATGACCGATCACTATGATGTGGTTGTGGTGGGTGGCGGCCATGCGGGCAGCGAGGCGGCCAGCGCGGCTGCGCGTGCTGGCGCCAGGACAGCGCTGGTGACGCTGCGTTTCGACACGATCGGCGTCATGTCCTGCAATCCGGCCATCGGCGGGCTCGGCAAGGGCCATCTGGTGCGCGAGATCGATGCCATGGACGGGCTGATGGGCCGGGTGGCGGACGCCGCCGGCATCCAGTTTCGCCTGCTCAACCGGCGCAAGGGGCCAGCCGTGCGCGGCCCGCGCACCCAGGCCGACCGAAAGCTTTACCGGCTCGCCATGCAGGAAGCGATTCGCGAGCAGAACGATCTCGACGTGGTCGAGGGCGAGGTGCTCGATTTCGACATCGACGATTCGGGGTGCCTGCGCGCCGTTATCCTGGCCGACGGCCGGCGCCTTGCCTGCGGCGCGGTGGTCCTGACCACCGGAACCTTCCTGCGGGGGCTGATCCATATCGGCGAGAGGAAGATCGTCGCCGGCCGCATGAACGAACAGGCGAGCCTTGGGCTATCGGCGACGATGAGCCGCGCGGGCTTCAAGCTCGGCCGCCTGAAGACGGGCACGCCGCCGCGCCTCGACGGGCGAACCATCGACTGGGCGTCGCTTGAAAGCCAGGCGGCGGATGACGATCCGGTGCCGTTCTCGCTGATGACCGACCGCATCGAGACGCCGCAGATCGAGTGCGGCATCACGCGCACGACCGCGGCCACGCATGAGCTGATCCGCGCCAATCTCGGGCGCTCGGCCATGTATTCGGGTTCGATCGAAGGCGTCGGGCCTCGCTACTGTCCGTCGATCGAAGACAAGATCGTCAAGTTCGGCGACCGCGAAGGCCACCAGATTTTTCTCGAACCGGAAGGCCTGGACGACGACACGGTCTACCCGAACGGCATCTCGACCTCGCTGCCGGAGGAGGTGCAGCTCGAAATCCTGAAGACCATCCCGGGGCTGGAACGCGCGGTGATGCTGCAGCCCGGCTATGCCATCGAATACGACCATGTCGACCCGCGCGAGCTCAACCCGACGCTGGAGACCAAGCGCGTCGCCGGCCTGTTCCTGGCCGGGCAGATCAACGGCACGACGGGCTATGAGGAGGCCGCCGCGCAAGGCCTGCTGGCGGGCCTCAATGCCGCAAGGCGGGCGTCGGGCAGCGAGCAGGTCGTGCTCAGCCGCACCGAAGCCTATATCGGCGTGATGGTCGACGATCTGACCAGCCGCGGCATCAGCGAGCCCTACCGCATGTTCACCTCGCGCGCCGAATTCCGGCTTTCGCTGCGCGCCGACAATGCCGACGAGCGGCTGACGCCGCTGGCTGCAAGTCTGGGTATGGCATCAGCCGGGCGGATGCGGCGGTTCGGTGCGGTGGAGCAGCGCCTCGACGAAGCGCGCCGGCTGGCGCTCGGCGTCAAGCTGACACCCAACGAGGCGGCGCGCCATGGGCTGGAGGTCAATCGCGACGGCGTGCGCAGATCCGCCTATGAACTGCTCGCCTATCCCGGCGTCGATGTGGCCTGGCTGGCCCGGATCGATGGGAATTTCGGGACGATCGACGCCAGGACGGCGGAGCGCCTCGAAACGGAAGCGAAATATTCGGTTTATCTCGATCGCCAGAAGAGCGACGTCGCCCAGATTCGGCACGAGGAAAGCCGGCTCATCCCCGAGACGCTCGACTTCGCCGAGGTTCCGGGACTGTCGAACGAGTTGAAGCAGAAGATGCGTGCAAGGCGGCCGCGTTCGGTTGCCGACGCGCAGCGCATGGAAGGCATGACGCCGGCGGCGCTGGCGATCATCGTCGCTCATATTAGGCATTCCGAAAGCGCGCAAAGGGACGTCGCGTGAGCGCTGCTTCCTGGGAGAGCCTGCGCAACGCCGCCGGTCCGGTTTCACGTGAAACATTCGATCGCCTGGTGGCGTTCGAAGAGATGTTCCAGAAATGGAACCGCAGCATCAATCTCGTCGCGCAGTCGACGGCGGGCGATGTCTGGCAACGCCACATACTGGACAGCGCGCAGCTCTGGCGAATCGAGGACAAAGCGCGGCGATGGGTCGATATCGGCTCGGGCGGCGGATTTCCGGGACTGGTGCTGGCGTTCCTGCTTGCCGAGCATGACGGCGCCAGCATCGACCTGGTCGAAAGCAATCGCAAGAAGGCGGGATTCCTGCAAGCCGTCGTCGGCCAGTTCGGGCTGCCGGCGCGTGTCGTGGCGCGCCGCATCGACGAGAGCCATGCGCTTGTCGAGGCACCGGAAATCGTCACGGCGCGGGCGCTGGCGCCGCTTTCGACCTTGCTCGAGCTGGCGGGACCGTGGCTGATGGCTGGTGCGCGCGGGCTGTTCCACAAAGGCCGGGATTACCGCGCCGAAGTGCAAGAAAGCGTTAACCGCTGGAGCTTCGATCTGGTAGAACATCCAAGCATGACCGACCCTGGCGGCGTCATCCTTGAACTGTCCAATGTGCGACCTGTCTGAACAAAGACCTGTCCGAATCCGTGTTGGCGACCCAAAATGAATTCCTGGCATAGACCCATGATGAAGAACGGCCCTCGAATCATCACCGTAGCCAACCAGAAGGGCGGTGTCGGCAAGACCACCACTGCCATCAACCTGGCCACCGCGCTGGCGGCGATCGGCGAGAAGGTGCTGATCGTCGACCTCGATCCGCAAGGCAATGCCAGCACCGGCCTCGGCATCGACCGCAAGGACCGGACAGTGTCGTCCTATGACGTGCTGACCGGCGAGCTGGAGCTTGAGGAGGCGGCGATCCCGACGGCGGTGCCCGGCCTGTCGATCGTGCCGTCGACGCTCGATCTGCTCGGCATCGAGATGGAGATCGCCTCGGCGCCGGACCGGGTGCTGCGGCTGCGCAACGCCCTGCGCGCCGCATCTGGGCGTTCGGCCGGGTTTGGCTATGTGCTGATCGACTGTCCGCCGTCGCTCAATCTCTTGACCTTGAATTCGATGGCGGCGGCCGATTCCGTTCTGGTGCCGCTGCAATGCGAGTTCTTCGCGCTGGAAGGTCTCAGCCAGCTGCTCGAAACCGTCGAGCAGGTGCGCCGCTCTATCAACCCGGATCTCACCATCCAGGGCATCGTTCTGACCATGTATGACGGCCGCAACAACCTCGCCAACCAGGTGGTGCAGGACGTGCGCGAGCATATGGGGGACAAGGTCTACGAGACCATCATTCCGCGCAATGTGCGGGTGTCAGAAGCGCCGTCCTACGGCAAACCGGCGATCCTCTACGACCTCAAATGCTCCGGCAGCCAGGCTTATCTGCAGCTTGCGTCGGAAGTGATCCGCCGCGAGCGTAAATTGCGCGCCGCTTAACAAGCGGCCGCGCATGGAGCAAAAGCCGATTCGACACCGAAACAATCTGGAACCGAAATGAGCGAAGACCTTTCGAGAAAAAGACTGGGCCGCGGGCTGGCGGCGCTGATCGGCGAGATCGACCGTCCGAGCGCGCCGGAGAAGCCTGCCATGAGTGCCGACGGCAAGGTGCCGATCGAGTTCCTGACGCCCAATCCGAAAAACCCGCGCCGGCATTTCGGCGACGCCGAGCTGACCGACCTGGCGCAGTCGATCCGCGAGCACGGCGTGGTGCAGCCGGTGGTGGCGCGGCCTTCGCCGGCACAGGCCGGGCGCTACGAGATCATCGCCGGCGAGCGGCGCTGGCGTGCCGCGCAACGCGCCGGATTGACCGAGATCCCGGTCATCGTGCGCGAGGTCAACGACCGCACGGCGCTGGAACTGGCAATCATCGAGAACGTCCAGCGCGCCGATCTCAACCCGGTCGAGGAAGCGCTCGGCTATCAGCAGCTCATCGACGATCACGGCTACACCCAGGCCGATCTCGGCCAGGTCATCGGCAAAAGCCGCAGCCATGTCGCCAACACGCTGCGGCTGTTGAAGCTGCCCGACGTGATCCGCGACATGCTGGTCGACGGAGCCTTGTCGGCGGGCCATGCCCGCACGCTGGTGACGGCGGAGGACCCGGCGGGGCTTGCCAAGCGCATCGTCGAGGAAGGGCTCTCGGTGCGCCAGGCCGAAGCGCTGGCGCAGATGCCGGCCGGTCCGACGCCGGCCAAGCCGAAGCAGGCGAAAAGCGCGCCGGAAAAAGACGCCGACACGCTGGCGCTGGAAAAGCTGATGACCGGCACGCTCGGCATGATCGTGACCATCGACCACACGAACAAAGGCGGCGAGATTCGCGTGGCGTACCGGACGCTGGAGCAGCTTGACGAGCTGTGTCGGAGATTGAAACAAGAGCGGTAGTTAGCCGGCGAACTTCAACGAAGCGGAAGCTACAACGCAGGGAAAACGAGGGCTGGCTGTCCGCCAGCCCTTTCGTTTGAAGCGGTGGCGATCGGCGAAAAAACAGCGCCATCAGTATCTGTCGCCAGCCGCGCTCGCGGCTTGACAGTGCCCGGCAACGGCGTAACCTCTATTAGACAAGGCTTAAATGAATTGCCCTGGCGTGCCGGTCAGTCGCGGCGAGGGCTATCTGCCATTCCTGCAACAGGCGTGAAATGGCACCGCCTCGCCAAAGCGACATGCCGACGCGCGCCTGACGCAAATGGGAGGTGCAAATGGCAGTCCGTTGGCAATTGTCCGGAAGTTACTTCGAAAACTGTAGCTGCGATGTCGTGTGTCCTTGCCTGCTGTCCACCAACGCGCAGCTGACATCAAGGCCGACGAAAGGTTTTTGTGACGTCGGTCTGGTCTTTCATATCGATGCGGGCAGTTACGGCGACGTTCGGTTGGATGGGCTCAGCGTCGCCATGGTTGCCCACACGCCGGGTCCGATGGCAGACGGCAATTGGACGGCCGCCGCCTATATCGACGAACGGGCCGATGACAGGCAGACAGAGGCGCTAGGCGCCATCTTCACTGGCGTCGCGGGCGGCCCCATGGCGGTGCTGGCACCCATGATCGGCACGAATCTCGGCGCCAAGAAGGTGCCGATAAGCTACCGGATAGACGGCAACAAGCGGTCGGCGGAGATTGCCGGCGTCATGCGGATGGCGGTCGAGCCGCTGCCGACGATGCGCGAGGACGGGCAGATGTGGGCGGCCACCGGCCATCCCGTCAATCCCGACTGGCTCGCCTTGGCGATGGGGGCGGAAGGCAGCACATTCAGCGACTATGGCATGAGTTGGGACAATTCCCGTCGAAACGGACATTACGCACCAATCAATTGGTCTGGCCAGCAGTAGCCGTTGGCCGCAGAGTACGGGACGTACTTCGTCCATGGTGCAGACGTTGCAGCGATACATCATTCTCGCGCTGCTGATCGCTATCGCGGCGGCGGCGTGGACCTTGCTTATCTGGCAGCAGACGGGCATGGACGCGGACATGCGCATGGAAATGTACTCACTCACCATGGGCATGAAGGCGCCGCTGTTTCTTGCCGTCTGGATGATCATGATGATTGCCATGATGTTTCCGACGGCCGCGCCCATGATCCTGACATTTCACCGGGTCCAGGCCGGCAAACGGGGCCGGGGCGAGACCTTTGTCTCGAGCTGGGTGTTCGTGGCCGGGTACATGCTGGTCTGGGGCGTGATGGGCGTTATCGCCTTTGCCGGCGCGGCGGGTGCGGAGATGCTTGCCGGACATGTGGGATTGTCCACGGCGACGGCCGCGCGTATCGGCGGCGCGCTGCTGATGCTTGGGGGCGCCTATCAACTTTCCCCACTGAAGGATCTGTGTCTGGCCAAATGCCGCACGCCGATCGGCTTCATCCTGACCTCATGGCGCGATGGTTACTGGGGCGCGGTTCGCATGGGCCTGGAGCATGGACTTTTCTGCCTGGGCTGCTGCTGGCTTTTGTTTCTCGCCCTCTTTCCTCTCGGGATCATGAACGTTGCGGCAATGGCCGTGGTCACCTTGCTTATATTTGCGGAAAAGACCCTGCCGTCTGGAGATGGGATCGCGAAGCTGTCGGGTATCGCTCTGCTGCTCTACGGCGCTGCGGTGCTGGTCTTTCCACAGGCGCTGCCGACCTTTGAGCCGGTGGGCGCCATGACAATGAATTGACCAACGGAGGCAGGCGCCCGGCGCCAAAGGCCTAACGCTGCGCCAGCCTTGCGCTTTCCACCGCGATGCCGAGCAGCGCCTGCCTTGCCAGCGCCACCGACAGGTCCGGCCTTCGCCGTGTCTGCAGCACGGCGGTCTGCAGCCGGGTCAGCGCGCGGCCGAGCGCCTCGACGCTCCAGCGTTCCAGCGCCTTCTCCACCAGCTTGCGGCGCGAGAAGAAAACCGGCGGGCGCGCCGCCGCCACCACCGACGCGGCATTGCGGCCGCCGGCCTCCATCTGGCCGCGCATTGACTGCATCGCCTGAAACTGCCGCATCGCCGAGGACAGCACCAGGAAGGGCTGGCCGCCTGCCTGGCAATGGCGGGTGAAGGCGGTGTCAAACTCGCCGACCTTGCCTTCGAGAAGCGCGTCGACGGCATCATCGAAGGACGCGCCGGACACGTCGCCGGACATCGCCCTGACGTCGTCGAGGCCGATTTCCTTCTGGCCATGGACATAAAGCAGCAGCTTGTCGATCTCGCCGCGCGAGGCCAGCCGGTCGCCGCCGAGATTGCGGCGCAGCGCCTGTCTTGCCTCCAGCGTCATCGTCGCGCCGATCTTGCGCAGCTCGTCGTCGATGACGGCATCGATGTCCCTGGCCTCGTCGGCATAGCAGGGCAGCGCCATGGCGTTATCTGCCGCTTCGACGACGGCGCGCAGCCCGACGCCCTTCTTCAGATCGCCGGCCTCGATGAGGATGATCGCGTCCCGCACGGGCTCCGCCGTCAGCGCCTTGACGTCGTCGGCAAGCGCCTTCTGGCCGCCGGCATTGCGCACCCACAGCAGGCGCCGGTCGGAAAACATCGGCACGGTGCGCGCCTCGTCGAGCAGGCGGCCCTCGTCGCGCTCGACTTCGGAGCCGTCGAGCCTGACCACCGAGAAGGGGTCGTCGAGCGGCAGGCCGGTCGCGGCCGCAAAAGCCTTGGCGCGCTCCGAGACGAGGCCGCGATCGGGACCATAGAGCAGCACGATCGCCATGCGCGGATCGGGCTTCGCGAGCCAGGAATCCACCTCGTATGCTTTCTTCTGTGCCATCGAGGGTGGTTAGCATGATGTTGGGGCGGAGTGAACGTTTTCCAGTTCAACTCCGAAGGACTGCTTCGAGGGAAGATCGCCCCCCACTCCGTCGCCTTCGCTCGACACCTCGCCCCCGATCGACGGGGGAGAAGAAGGGCGCCAGGTTTGGCGAACCCGCGCTTTTCCTCTCCGAGAACCCAAGTCTTGCCACCCAATTCTCTCATCTGGCGGCAAACCTGCTGCGATCTTGCGCCAAGTTGCGCGCCGCACCGCAACATCGACAAGAAATTTCGCGGACATATCTTCATCCTGGTGCGGGGAGGCTGCATCGGCCGGCGTGGTCGGCGCGATGCGCGGAGGCTTGCCCGACGAATTGGCACTGGTGGGGCGATATGCGAATATCCACATCAGGCAACATTGGAGGACAGAGGTCATGGCCGATGCTGGGATGTTGCGCTTCCATGTTCCGGAGCCCGAGGTACGGCCGGGCGGCACGCCTGATTTCTCCAACGTGACCATCGCCGCTGCCGGCTCGGTGCCGCGCCCCGAAATCGATGTCGATCCGCGCACCATCCGCGACATGGCTTTCTCGATCATCCGCGTGCTGAACCGCAACGGCGAAGCCGTCGGGCCGTGGGCGGGGCTGCTTTCCGACGAGGAACTGCTCGAAGGCCTGCGCCACATGATGACGCTGAGGACCTTCGACGCGCGCATGCAGATGGCGCAGCGGCAGGGCAAGACCTCCTTCTACATGCAGCATCTGGGCGAAGAGGCGGTGAGCTGCGCCTTCCGCAAGGCGCTCGCCCCCGGCGACATGAATTTTCCGACCTATCGGCAGGCCGGGCTGCTCATCGCCGATGGCTACCCGATGGTCACGATGATGAACCAGATCTATTCCAACGAGGCCGACCCGCTGAAAGGCCGGCAGCTGCCGATCATGTACTCCTCGAAGGAACACGGCTTCTTCTCGATCTCGGGCAATCTGGCGACGCAGTATATCCAGGCGGTCGGCTGGGCGATGGCCTCGGCCATCTCGAACGATTCGCGTATCGCGGCGGCCTGGATCGGCGACGGCTCCACCGCGGAATCCGACTTCCATTCGGCGCTGGTGTTCGCCTCCACCTACAAGGCTCCCGTGGTGCTCAACGTCGTCAACAACCAGTGGGCGATCTCGACCTTTCAAGGCATAGCGCGCGGCGGTTCAGGCACTTTCGCGGCTCGGGGCCTCGGCTTCGGCATCCCGGCGCTGCGCGTCGACGGCAACGACTATCTGGCCGTCCACGCCGTGGCGAAATGGGCGGCGGAGCGGGCGCGGCAGAATCTCGGGCCGACTCTGGTCGAATATGTCACCTACCGCGCCGGCGCGCATTCGAGCTCCGACGATCCCTCCGCCTACCGGCCCAAGACCGAATCCGATGCCTGGCCGCTCGGCGACCCGGTGGTTCGGCTGAAGAACCATCTCATCCGGCTCGGCGTCTGGTCGGAGGAGCGGCACAAGCAGGCCGAAGCGGAAATCCTCGACACGGTGATCGCGGCGCAGAAGGAGGCCGAAAGCCACGGCACGCTGCACGCCGGCGGCAAGCCGTCGACGCGCGACATGTTCGAGGGCCTCTATGCCGAGATGCCGCCGCATCTGCGGCGCCAGCGCCAGCAGGCGGGGGTCTGAGCCATGCCGAGGCGGACCATGATCGAGGCCATTCGCGACGCGATGGACGTGTCGATGGGGCGCGACGCCAAAGTCGTCGTGTTCGGCGAGGATGTCGGCTTTTTCGGCGGCGTGTTCCGCTGCACGCAAGGCCTGCAGGCGAAATACGGCAAGAGCCGCTGCTTCGACGCGCCGATCAACGAATCCGGCATCGTAGGCTCGGCCATCGGCATGGCCGCCTACGGGCTGAAGCCCTGCGTGGAAATCCAGTTTGCCGACTACATGTATCCGGCCTACGACCAGCTGACCCAGGAAGCCGCGAGGCTGCGCTACCGCTCCAACGGCGATTTCACCTGCCCTATAGTCGTGCGCATGCCGACCGGCGGCGGCATTTTCGGCGGCCAGACCCACAGCCAAAGCCCGGAAGCGCTGTTCACCCATGTGTCGGGGCTGAAGACCGTCGTGCCCTCGAACCCGCATGACGCCAAGGGGCTGCTGATCGCCGCTATCGAAGATCCCGACCCGGTCATCTTCCTCGAGCCGAAGCGTCTCTACAACGGCCCTTTCGACGGCCATCACGACCGGCCGGTGACGCCGTGGTCGAAGCATGAGCTGGGCGAGGTCGCCGACGGCCACTACACCGTGCCGCTCGGCAAGGCGGCGATCCGCCGGGCCGGCTCCGCCGTCACGGTGCTCGCCTACGGCACCATGGTCTATGTCGCGCAGGCGGCGGTCGAGGAGACCGGTATCGACGCCGAGATCATCGATCTCAGGACGCTGTTGCCGCTCGACCTCGACGCCATCGTGGCGTCGGTGAAGAAGACCGGGCGCTGCGTCGTGGTGCACGAGGCGACGCTGACCTCCGGCTTCGGCGCGGAGCTGGTCGCGCTGGTGCAGGAAAACTGCTTCTACCATCTGGAGGCGCCGGTGGCCCGCGTCGCCGGCTGGGACACGCCCTATCCGCATGCGCAGGAATGGGACTATTTTCCCGGACCGGCCCGCGTCGGCCGTGCGCTCATCGAAACATTGCAAGCATAGATTGGGGAGCCTGAGATGGGCGAACACATCATCAAGCTGCCCGATGTCGGCGAGGGCGTCGCCGAGGCCGAGCTCGTCGAATGGCATGTCAAGGTCGGCGACATCGTGCGCGAGGACATGATGCTTGCCGCCGTGATGACCGACAAGGCGACGGTGGAAATCCCGTCGCCCGTCGATGGCGAGATCCTGTGGCTGGGCGCCGAGATCGGCGACACGGTGGCGATCGGCTCGCCCATCGTGAGGCTGAAGGTGGCCGGGGAGGGCAATGCGACGACGCAAAGCGGCGAGGCCCTGGCTGCCGAACCTCCAGCGAAGTTACCGACCCCGAAGCCCGAGACCGCCGTCCCGCCCGCAAAGCCCCCGCTAAAGGCCGGCGAGCCGGACGTGAAACCCGCTCCGGCAATCTCGAAAAACATCAGACAGCCTTCCGTCTCCGGCGCTCCTCGCCCGGAGGGTGAAAGGCCGCTGGCGTCGCCGGCCGTGCGGCTGCGTGCGAAGGAAGCGGGCATCGACCTCCGGCAGGTCCAGGGAAGCGGCCCGGCCGGCCGCATCGGCCATGAGGACATCGAGGCGTTCCTGGCGCGCGGGCCGCAAATGGCCAAGGCATCCGGCCTCGCCCGCAACGATGCCGTCGAGGACATCAAGGTGGTGGGCTTGCGGCGCAAGATCGCCGAGAAGATGACGCTGGCCAAATCGCGCATCCCGCACATCACCTATGTCGAGGAGATCGACGTCACCGCGCTGGAGGAGTTGCGCGCCGCGCTCAACAAGGAGAAGCGGGCGGCCAAGGGGGCGCAAAGGCCCAAGCTGACGCTGCTGCCGTTCCTGATGCGCGCGATGGTCAGGGCGATCGCGGACCAGCCCAGCCTCAATGCGCTGTTCGACGACGAGGCCGGCATCATCCACCAGCATGGCGGCATCCATATCGGCATCGCCGCGCAGACGCCGTCGGGACTGGTGGTGCCGGTCGTCAAGCACGCCGAAGCGCTGGATATCTGGGAATGTGGCGCCGAGGTCGTCAGGCTGGCCGAGGCGGCCAAGTCGGGAACCGCGACACGCGACGAGCTCTCCGGCTCGACCATCACCATCACCTCGCTCGGCGCGATGGGCGGCGTGGCGACGACTCCGGTCATCAACCACCCGGAAGTGGCGATCATCGGCGTCAACAAGATGATGGTGCGGCCGGTATGGGACGGCACCCAGTTCATCCCGCGCAAGATGATGAACCTGTCGTCGAGCTTCGACCACCGCGTCATCGACGGCTGGGACGCGGCGGTCTTCATCCAGCGCATCAAGACGCTGCTGGAAACGCCGGCGCTGATTTTCGTGGATTGAGGGTGACAAGGTTGATCGCGACGCGTGAGACGGATCGTCGGAAGTCGCCGGGGCCGGTGGGTGGGCTCCCCCTTCTCCCCTTGTGGGAGAAGGTGTCGCCGAAGGCGACGGATGAGGGGTGCTCCAGGGAACGCCAACGCCTCACTCCGCTGGAACACCCCTCATCCGTCTCGGCGCTAACGCGCCGATCCACCTTCCCCCACAAGGGGGGAAGGAAAGGGCGTGTCGTGGCCTTCGCCGAAAGGGAGCAGCTGCCATGAAAGAAATCTCCTGCAAGCTGCTGGTCATTGGCGCCGGGCCGGGCGGCTATATCTCAGCCATCCGCGCCGGGCAGCTCGGCGTCGACACCGTCATCGTCGAGGCTGGCAAGCCGGGCGGCACCTGCCTCAATGTCGGCTGCATTCCCTCCAAGGCGCTGATCCATGCAGCGGAGGAGTTCGAGAAGGTCGCGCAGATGGCGGGCGGCAAGAATCCGCTCGGCATTTCGTTGGCCGCTCCGGCGCTGGATCTGGGCAAGACGGTGGCCTGGAAGGACGGTATCGTTAGCCGGCTGAACAGCGGCGTCGCCGGCCTGTTGAAGAAGTCCGGGGTGAAGACCGTGCACGGCTGGGCGACGTTCCGCGACGGCAAGACGGTCGCGGTCGAGACCGAGACGGGAAGCCAGGTGATCCGCGCCGAAACGGTGGTGATCGCCACCGGCTCGGCGCCGGTCGAGTTGCCGTTCCTGCCGTTCGGCGGGCCGGTGATCTCGTCGACGGAAGCGCTGGCTCTGAAAGAAGTGCCGCAGCGGCTGGCGGTGGTCGGCGGCGGCTATATCGGCCTGGAGCTCGGCACGGCCTTCGCCAAGCTGGGCGCGGCGGTGACCGTGGTAGAGGCCTTGCCGCGCGTGCTGGCGCAGTATGACGCCGAACTGACGCGGCCGGTGGTCAAGCGGCTGGCGGCACTCGGCATCGAAATAATGCCAGGCGCCAAGGCCAAGGGCCTGTCGACGAAAGGCGATGCGCTGCTGGTCGAGACCCCGGATGGCAAGGATGCGAGGATCGCCGTCGACAAGATCCTGGTCACGGTCGGCCGCAAGCCGGTGACGGAAGGGTGGGGGCTCGACCAGATCGACCTCGACATGTCGGGGCGATTCATCCGCATCGACGAGCAGTGCCGCACCTCCATGCGTGGCATCTTTGCCATTGGCGACGTCACCGGCGAGCCGATGCTGGCGCACCGGGCGATGGCGCAAGGCGAGATGGTCGCCGAAATCGTCGCCGGCCATAAGCGGAGCTGGGACAAGCGGGCTATCCCCGCTGTCTGCTTCACCGATCCGGAGCTGGTCACCGTCGGCCTGTCGCCCGAAGAGGCCAAGGCGCTCGGCGGCGAAATCAAGATCGGGATGTTTCCCTTCGCCGCCAATGGCCGCGCGATGACCAGGCTTGGCGAGGATGGCTTTGTCCGCGTCGTCGCCCGCGCGGACAATCATCTGGTGCTGGGCATCCAGGCGGTCGGCCAAAGCGTGTCGGAACTGTCGACGGCCTTCGGCCTGGCGCTCGAAATGGGCGCGCGGCTGGAGGACATCGCCGGCACCATCCATGCCCATCCGACACAGGGCGAAGGCTTCCAGGAAGCGGCCCTGAAGGCGCTGGGACACGCGCTGCATATTTAGAAGAGGATGGAGCCACCCTTTTCTTCGTCATCCTAGGGCGGAGCTGAAGCGAAGCGGAAGCGCAGACCCTAGGATCCATGCCGTTCCTTCCGAGAGCGACTACGGTGCGGAATAGTCTTCTACCCTGCCAAAAGGACCCTTCTGACCGCTACGCGCCTCGGCTGAGGTCACGGCATGGATCCTCGGGTCAAGCCTGAGGATGACGAAGGCGAGCTGGCGACCTGAGAGAGTTAATTCGCCGCGCTCATCGCCTTGTCGAGCGCTTGCTTCACGTCGGCCGGCCAGTCCTTTGCCGGCGGCCATGCATCCGGCTGGCCGTTCTCGCCGCGGCGAGCGAAATAGAGCTTGTGCTGGCCCGGGTCGACCGCCATGAAGCCGTCATTGCCGCCGCAATCGTGCGGCACGCAGCCGCTGGCGTAGAAGGCGCCGGACGCGGTCTTTTCAGTGCCGCCGCCGACCAGCAGGCTGGTCGCCATGTCGGGCATGTCCTTGCCGAGCAGCGCCTCGGCCGCCTTGTAGACGGCCTCATTGTGGAAGGCATCGATGATGTTGTCGTATTTCGACGGATCAATGTCCTTCCAGTCGGTGCCGGGTTCGGGCATGTAGGTCAAATTGCCGGAGATCGTCAGCCCCGATGTCGGCGACCACTGCAATGCCGGTTTCGAATCGCCGGGCAGGAGATAAGGCACGAAATAGATGGCGCTGTCGGAGACGGCCGTGGGCGGCGCGCCGCACTCGTCCTGCTCTACGGTGGTGCTCTGGATCTCCGCGCCTTCCGGTTTCCAGACGATCACTGTCGCCGGCCCGCACTGATTGCCGCCGTCGCCGACGTCGAACAGCGCCACCTTGACGCCGCCGACCTCGACGATCTTGTCGAAGAAGACGTCGTAATTGCTGGCCAGCTGCTTGCCGTCATAGGCAAGCACCTTCTCGCCATACTGTTCCTGCTGGGTGATGGTGAACTGGCCGCCCTCGAACGGCACCGGCGCCTGTTTGTCGTCGTCGGAAACGTCGGCGGCTCCCTGATCCGTGGCCGGCGTCTCGCTTGCCGCCGGTGGCTGCGCTGGCGTCTCGGCCTGCGCATGCGCGCCGGCCATCGTCGCCACGGTCATGGCCAGGGCGCAGGCGCTGGCAAGAAGCGGGCGTGTCATGACTGTTCCTCCTTCAGCCGCCGCAAACCCGGCCAGCGGCGGCCGGGCCGATGTCGTCAGCCGCGCCACTCAGGCCCAGGGGCGCAGCTCGGCGTTCTTCTTCTCGAACGAAGCGATGGCGCCGGCCTTCTCCATGGTCAGGCCGATATCGTCGAGGCCGTTCAGCAGGCAATGGCGCTTGAAGTCATCGAGGTCGAACTTGACCACGCCGCCGTCGGGCCCGCGAATCTCCTTGGCCTCGAGGTCGATCGACAAAGTGGCGTTGGAGCCGCGCGAAGCGTCGTCCATCAGCTTGTCGAGATCCTCGGGGCTGACGGTTATGGGCAGCACGCCGTTCTTGAAGCAGTTGTTGTAGAAGATGTCGGCGAAAGAGGTCGAGATGACACAGCGTATGCCGAAATCGAGCAGCGCCCACGGCGCGTGCTCGCGCGAGGAGCCGCAGCCGAAATTGTCGCCGGCGACAAGGATCTGCGCCTTGCGGTAGGCCGGCTTGTTGAGCACGAAATCCGGATTCTCCGAACCGTCGTCCCTGTAGCGCATCTCGGCGAACAGGCCGCTGCCGAGCCCGGTGCGCTTGATCGTCTTGAGATAATCCTTGGGGATGATCATGTCGGTGTCGACATTGACGATCGGCATGGGCGCGGCGACGCCGGTGAGCTTGGTGAATTTTTCCATGGTCTTTGCCCGTCTTCCTGGCATTGCGGGGGATTGCTGGCGCCCGGTTTACACAAAGCCGGCGACAAATAAAAGGCAGGTGTTCGCGCGCGTCGGCACGGGTGTCGCACAAACGGCTTCGAATTCGCGGCCCGATGGTGCAGTCTGGCTGTGATGGCTGAAAAAATCCTCTATGCCCGCGAACCCGCGCTCGACGTCGCCGAATTCCGCCGCGTGCTGGTGGACTCCGGCCTTGGCGAGATCCGTCCCGTCGATGATGCCGACAGGCTGCGGGCGATGCTGTCGGGCGCCAATCTGGTGCTGACCGCGCGGCTGGACATCGAAGGCAAGCCGCTGGTCGGCGTCATCAGGGCCGTGACGGACTTCTCCTGGGTCTGCTACATCTCCGATCTCGCCGTTTCCGGATCGGCGCAGGGGCTCGGCATCGGCAAGGGACTGATGGACGAGGCGCGGCGGCAGCTCGGCCCGTCCGTCGCCATCAGCCTGGTTTCCGTGCCCGACGCCGTCGGCTTCTACGAACGCATCGGCATGATGCGCATGGCCGACGCCTTCTGGTTCTCCCGCACGCGCTGACATTTTTTCCCCTGTGGCCGGATCCAGCAGCCGTTGGCATGACATGTCGCGCTTGACATGCAACCAAATGGTTGCATATTAAAGCCATGAGCATGGACGCCGTCTTTCGCGCTTTGGCCGACCCGACCCGCCGGCAATTGCTGGACAGCCTCCATGCCAGGAACGGGCAGACGCTGAACGGGCTGTGCGCTGAGATGGATATGACGCGCCAGGCGGTGACCAAGCACCTGGCGATCCTAGAGGAGGCAAACCTCGTCACCACCATCCGCAAGGGGCGCGAGAAGGAGCACTACCTCAACCCGGTTCCGATCAACGAGATCGCCGAGCGCTGGATCGGCAAATTCGAGCGGGGGCGGCTCTCCGCCCTCAGCGATCTGAAGAGACGCCTCGAAAGGGAAGACTGATGAGCAATGCCTTCGTTTATGTGACCTACATCCGCACCACGCCCGAGACGCTTTGGGAAGCGCTGACCGATCCGGAATTTCACGAGCAATATTTTCTCGGCGCCCGCATGCAGAGCGACTGGAGAAAGGGCTCGGCGTGGAAGATGGTCTATGCCGACGGCCGAGTGACCGATAGCGGCGAGATTCTTGAGATCGATCCGCCAAGGCGCCTGGTGATCAAATGGCGCAATGAGTTCATGCCGGACGTGAAGGCCGATGGCTACACCACCTGCACCTTCGTCATCGAGCAGGAGGGCGACATGATGAAGCTAGCCGTCACCCACGCGGCCGACGGCCCGCACAAGCTGCTGGAGCATGTCGGCAAGGGCTGGCCGCTCGTCCTGTCGAGCCTGAAAAGCCTGCTCGAAACCGGGCGGGGCCTATCGCGGCCGGCGTCGAAAGGCTGAAAAATTGTTTCCGAGCCGAAATAATCCTCCGGAGGCATCGATGTTGCTTGCCCCAATGCCAACGTCAGCCGTGCAGAGCATGACCAATGGCGAGACCGTGATGGCCCAGGCCGAGATCGGCGCGCCGGCCGAGCGCGTTTTCCGCGCGCTGATCACCGACGAGGTCGAACAATGGTGGGGATCCGCCGACACCTGTCGGATGGTAAAATGGTCGGCAGACCTTCGCGCCGGCGGCCGATGGACTGTCACGGTCCGTGGAGCCGACGGCAGCGAGCTGCCGGCCAACGGGGAATTCCTCGATATCGAGGTGCCGCGCCGGATCGTGCAGACAAGGGCCTATGCCTGGGATCATCCGACGCTTGGCCGCCGGCAAACGACGGTCGCCTGGCTGCTGGAACCAACCGCCGCGGGCACGCGCCTCACCATCTGCCATGGCGGCTTTGCCGGACTGAGCGAAGCGGCAGCCGAACATGCCGAGGGCTGGGGACGCGTGCTGAGCTGGCTACAGGCGTATTTGGGTGCGGGAAGCCGAGTGGCGGGTTAGCCGACTGGTGGCGGTGCAGACCCCCCTTGATGTCAGCGTCAAAGAGGACCCTAAACTCGCCTCAAATCACATTCAATTCGCGGAACGCCCGCCCCTCGGCCACGCGTTCGTAGCCAAAGGGCGAGCAATCGACCGTGCGGTAGCCGCCATGGACGATCAGCTCGGCCAGCGCCTTGCCGACGGCGGGCGCCTGCTGCAGGCCGTGGCCGGAAAAGCCGTTGGCGAAGAGGAAATTGCCGACTTCGGGATGCGGGCCGATCACCGCGTTCTGGTCGAGCGTGTTGTAGTCGTAATGACCGGCCCAGGCGCGCGTCGGCTTGATTGCCTCGAAGGCCGGGATGCGGGTCGCCAGCACCGGCCAGATCACCTCTTCGAACAGCGGCCAGTCGACGTCGAAATCGGCGGCATCGGCCGGGCCGTCGCCCTCTTCCGGCTCGGCGCCGCCGGTGAGATAGACCGAGCCTTCCGGCCTGACATAGATGCCGGAGGGATCGACCAGCAGCGGCATGTCGGAATATTTCTCACGCGCCTCGAAGACGAACACGTTGCGCTTGCGCGGCTCGACCGGCAGCGCCAGCCCGGCGAGTGCGGCGACCTTACCGGCATTCGGCCCTGCGGCATTGATGAGGATGCCCGCCTCGAGCCGTTCGCCATTGTCGAGGCTGACGCCGGTAACGCGGGCACCCTGCCGCTCGATGCCGGTGACCGAAGCGTTGATGAAGTCGATCTTCTTCTCCCGCAACGCCTTGCGGAACAGCGTCAGCATGGCATGCGCGTCGAACCAGCCCTCGCCGCTGCGGCCATAGGCGCCGGCGGTGATGCCCTCGGCCGACAGCCAAGGGAAACGGCGCACGAGCTGTTCGGCGTCCTCCAGCAAAATGTCGGCGCCTTCGGCAAGCTGTGCCTCGTGGTTGGCCCTGAGGATCGGCAGCCCGGCCTCGCCGGCGAGAATAAGATAGCCGCCCTCGCGAAAACCGATGTCGGCGTCGGCGCCGAATTCTTCCTTCAGCCGACGGAACAGTTTCAGCGTGAATTGCGACAGGCGGATGTTTTCCGGAATCGAGAATTGCTGGCGGATCGAGGCCATGGATAGCGTCGTCGCCGCATGGGAAAATTGCGGGTCGCGCTCGACCAGCGCGATCCTGCCGGAAAAGCCCTCCTCGCGCAGATAATAGGCGATCGAGGAGCCGACGATGGCTCCGCCGATGATGACAATGTCGTAGCGCACTTTTTTCTCCGATCGCTGCCGGCGTCCTTACGCGACCGGCAAAACAATCTCGAAGCGCGTGCCGCGCTCGGAGTCAACCGGCCTGATCGTGCCATCCTGCGCTTTCAGGAGGGCCAGCACGATGCCGAGCCCCATGTCGGTAGCGCCGGTAGAGCGCCGCGCGATGCCGCCTGCTCCCTTGCCTCAACCCGCGGCAGGCGGCATAGATTTGGCATGACGACCGATCCCTACCGCCCGCGCCGCTCGGTGCTCTATGTCCCCGCCTCGAACGACAAGGCGCTGGCCAAGATGGCGCAGCTTGTCTGCGACACCGTCATCATCGACCTGGAGGATGCCGTCGCCCCGGCCGACAAGGCCGTGGCGCGCGAAAGACTGGCCGGCATCTTCAGCAGTCGTCCTGATACCAACCATAGTGGCCGGCGCTGCGAGATGGTGGTGCGCATCAATGCGCTCTCGAGTGAATGGGGTGGCGCCGACCTGCTGGCGGCGGCCAAGGCGGAGCCGGACGGCATCCTGCTGGCCAAGGTCGACACGCCCCGCGACGTGCTCGAGGCCGGTGACGTGCTCGACGACAATTCCGTTCCCGACAGCGTGAAACTATGGGCGATGATCGAGACACCCAAGGCCGTGCTCAATGTCGGCGCCATCGCCGAACTTGGCCGCGATCCTGCCTCACGGCTTGATTGTTTCGTTGCCGGAACGAATGACCTGACCAAGGACACCGGCATTCTGGCGACGCCGGACCGGCGTTATCTCCTGCCGTGGCTGATGCAGATGGTGCTGGCGGCGCGTGCCGGCGACCTCGATATCGTCGACGGGGTCTTCAACGATTTTCGCGCGCTCGATGCTTTCAGCCGCGAATGCACGGAAGCGGCCGCCATGGGCTTCGACGGCAAGACGCTCATCCATCCCGCCCAGATCGAGGCGGCGAACCGCGCCTTTGCGCCATCGGCGGAGGCGGTGGCCAAGGCCCGCGCAGTGAAGCAGGCCTTTGCGCTTCCGGAAAACACCGGCAAGAACGTGATTGCGCTGGAGGGAAGGATGGTCGAACGGCTGCACCTTGCGCAGGCCGAAAAACTGCTGGCGAAGACGGCGGCCGTCGGCGCATGATGTGCCGTGTTGGATTGCCGATCGCGGGCGATGGACTGACGACAGGAATTGAATGATGAAACTCTACCGCTTTCTCACCGCTCCGGACGACGCCAGCTTCTGTCACAAGGTGACGGCGGCGCTGAACAAGGGCTGGCACCTGTTCGGCTCGCCCACCTACGCCTACGACAAGAAGACCAAGACCATGCGCTGCGGCCAGGCCGTGGTGAAGGATGTCGAGGGCCAGGAATACGGGCCGGACACCAAGCTCAGCGACTGGTAGGCGAAAGCGCTGAAGGGGCCTACTCGGCTGCCTCTTCGATCTTCTCCATATCGTCGTCCGACAGGCCAAAATGGTGGCCGATCTCGTGGATGAGCACATGGGTGACGATGTCGCCCAAGGTCTCCTCGTTCTCGGCCCAGTAGTCGAGGATGGCGCGGCGGTAGAGCGTGATGCGGTTCGGGCCTTCGCCGGTCTGCGGGTTCCAGCGCTCGGCAATGCCGCGTCCCTCGAACAGGCCGAGCAGGTCGAAGGGGGTTTCCAGCGACAGGTCGTCCATGATCTCGTCGGTGGGGAATTCGGCGATCTGGATGACGATCTCGCCGGTCAGCTTGCGAAAATCCTCGGGCAGATGGGCGTAGGCCTCTAGCGCCAGGAACTCTATCTCGTCCATCGACGGCGAAAGCTGGTCGTGCCAAATGCGGGTCTTGTAGATGCGGGCCATGCTTTGTCCTTTGATCCCGGCATATAGGCTTTCGCGCCACAATCGGCAAATGACGCGGCGGCCAACCCCGGGGAATTGCTTACGGCGCCGGGGAGCCGTTTCGCATGGCTTGCGGCGCTGACCGGCTTTGCCGACTCGCGTTGAACCTTCTTATTGAAGAGGAATAAATTCCCCATGAGTCTGCTTGACTCTTCGGGTCGCCTCTGGAATCAATAGGAACATAACAGGAACAATTGTGAGTGGAAGCTGACCGTCATGGCGATGACCGCCGTGGCGCGGGAGACTGTTTTTGCCCTGCGCCGCCAGATCTCGAAAATCGAGGGAACGCTGCCCGAGCGCCTGCAGGCGCCGGCCGGCGCGGCTTCCGGCGCCGGCATGGCCGACGCGGACCGCACCGTGGTCCGGCGCGGCATCGCCGTGGCCAGGCCGGATGCTTTCCTGCGCACCGGCATCGGCCGTCTCGATGCCGCCCTCGGTGGCGATTGGGGCGGCAATTTGGGCGGCGGCCTGCCGAAAGCGGCCTTGAGCGAAATCCATGGCGTCGAGACCCGCGATGCCGGCGCCGTCGCCGGCTTCGCCCTGTCGCTCGCCAGCCTGATCCTCAAGCCCAGCCTGATCCTCAAGCAAGGGCCGCGATCGCCGGTGCTGTGGATCGGCACCCAGGAGGTTTTTCGCGAGGCGGGCTTTCCCTATGCCCGGGGCCTCCACGCCGCCTTCGGCATCGAGCCGGAGCAATTGCTGTTTTCCGAGGCGCCACGGCTCGCCGATGCGCTGTGGGTCGCCGAGGAGGCGGCCCGCATGACGGCGCTCGCCGCCGTCATCCTTGAAGTCCGCGGCAATCCGCAGCGGCTGGACCTGACCGCGACGCGCCGGCTGCACGCCCGCGCGCAGAGCGCCGGCCGACCGGTCTTCCTGCTGCGGCAGGCGGCCGAACCCGAACCGACGGCGGCGCCCGTCCGCCTCATCGTCTCGGCGGCGCCGGCAGGGCCGCGCGACACGGTGGCCGGGCCGCTTGCCGGCTCGATCGGCCGCCCCGCCTTCACCATCAGCATCGGCAAGAGCCGCACGGCCCTGCCAGGACAATTCATATTGGAGTGGAACCCCGATGAACGCATATTCGATGAAAGAAGGATTGGGGAAAGAAGGGCCGGGGAAGAACGAGCAAAGAATCCTGTCCCTGTGGTTTCCCTATCTCGCGGCCGAACGGATCCTGCGGCAGCGCCTGGGGCGGTCCTGGCGTTCCCGGCCGTCGGATCACCGGCCGCTGGTGATCAGCCATCGCGACAGCAACGCGCAGCGCATCTTAGCCCTCGACGAGCGGGCTGAGGCGCTGCATCTGAAGCCCGGCATGGGCATCGCCGATGCGCGCGCCATGCATCCGTCGATCGACATAATGGAGGCCGATGCCGAAGCCGACCGGCGCCTGCTCGAAGGCCTTGCCGACTGGTGCGACCGCTATACCCCGCTGGTGGCGCTCGACGGGACCGACGGCCTGTTCCTCGACGTCACCGGCTGCACCCATCTTTTCGGCGGCGAACGCACCATGCTGGACGAGATCCTGTCGCGCTTCTTCCATCAGGGCTTCGACGTCCGCGCCGGGCTTGCCGCGACGCCCGGCGCCGCCTGGGCGGCGGCGCGGTTCTGCGGCGACCGCATCGTTGCCGGCGGCGAGGAGGAAGCGCTTCTGGCGCCCTTGCCGTTGGCGGCGCTGCGTATCGCGCCGGAAACCCGCGCCAGCCTGGAAAGCGTGGGCCTGCGCACGGCGGGCGCGGTCCTGGCCGCGCCGCGCGCGCCGCTCGCCCGCCGCTTCGGCGCCTCCCTGCTCTTGCGCCTCGACCAGGCGCTCGGCCGTCTCGACGAAGCGGTGTCGCCGCGCCTGCCCGTCGCGCCGCTTTCGGTCGAACGCCATTTGGCCGAGCCCGTCACGCTGACAGAGGACATAGAACGGCTGGTGGGCATGCTGGCGACGACCCTGAAGATCGACCTCGAGCGGCGCGGCGAAGGCGCGAGAAGCCTGGCGCTGCTCTTGTTCCGCGTCGACGGCGCCGTCAGCCGCATCGCGCTCGGCACGTCGCGGCCGATGCGCGAACCCCGGCTGATCCAGAAATTGTTCCATGAGCGGCTGGCCGCCCTCGAGCAGCATATCGATGCCGGCTATGGCTTCGACCTGGTGCGGCTCTCGGTGCTGGCGGCGGCGGCCTTCGACATGCCGCAGGCCGACCTGACAGGCGAAACGACCGACGACGGCGCCGATATCGCGCTGTTCGCCGACCGCATCCGCGCCCGGCTCGGCGAGGGAGCGGTTCTCAAGCCGGTCGCCGTGGAAAGCCATCTGCCCGAGCGTGCCGTCGTCACCATCCCCTTCACGGAAACCCCGCGCCGCACCACGCCGCCGAAGAAACCGGACAGGATTGAGGCGCCGATGACCATCTTCCCGCCGGAGCGGCCGATCCGGCTTTTCCGCTCGCCCGAGCCGATCGAGGTGCCGGCCACCGAAATGCCCGAGGGACCGCCGCTGAATTTCCGCTGGCGGCGCGCGCTCTACCGGGTCACCCGGGCAGAAGGGCCCGAACGCATCGCGCCGGAATGGTGGCGTGAATTTTCGAGCGACGAGGCGGCGTCGACACGTGACTATTTCCGCATCGAGGATGCCGACGGCCGCCGCTACTGGCTCTACCGGCAAGGTCTCTATGGCGGCTCTGAAATCCCGCCGCGCTGGTTCCTGCACGGGGTCTTCGCATGAACGCGCTGACCGCCATTCCCTATGCGGAATTCGGCATCCAGTCGAATTTCTCCTTCCTGCGCGGCGCCTCCAAGCCGGAAGAGCTGGTGGTCGCGGCCAAGCTCATGGGGTTCTCCGCGATCGGGCTCGCCGACCGCAACACGGTGGCGGGCGTGGTGCGCGCCTGGCAGCAGGCCAAGGTCGAGACGTTTGCCTACCACCCCGGCTGCCGGCTGGTTTTCTGCGACGGCACGCCTGATATTCTCGCCTATCCGCAGAACCGCAAGGGCTGGGGGCATCTGTGCCGCATGCTCACGCAAGCCAATCTGCGCGAGGAGACCGAAAAGGGCGCGACCCTTTTGAGGCGCAGCGACCTTCTGGAATGGGGCGATCTGATGTCGCTGGCGGTCCTGCCCGACCTGACGACGGGGGCCGAGGGCACACTGGCCCTGCTTGGCGAGCTCAAGCACCGTTTCGGCGAAAGCCTGCGGCTTGGCGTTTCGCCCGACTATGCGGGAAACGACCGCTTCAGGATCGAGCAGGCGGCGGCGCTGGCCGAGAGTGCCGGCCTGCCCTTGATGGCGACCAACGACGTTCTCTACCACACGGCCGAACGCCGCCCGCTGCAGGACGTGCTGACCGCGATCCGCCTCAACATTCCCGTTTCGGAGGTCGGGCTGGAACTCACGGCGAATGCCGAACGTCATCTGAAGCCGCCGCTGGAGATGGCGCGCCTGTTCCGCAGGCATCCCGACGCGCTGGCCGAGACGCTGCGCTTCGCGCAGGAATTGACCTTCTCGCTCAGCGACCTTCAGTACAATTACCCCGACGAGCCGACGCAATCGGGCCTCGGCCCGCAGGCGGAGCTGGAAAGGCTGGCACGGGAGGGGGCGGCCAGGCGCTATCCCTCGGGCGTGCCGCAATCGGTGACGAAGCGCATCGAGGAAGAGCTCGCCCTCATCGAGCGCCTGAACTATGCCCGTTATTTCCTGACCGTCCACGACATCGTCACATTCGCCCGCAGCCAGGACATTCTCTGCCAGGGACGCGGTTCGGCCGCCAATTCAGTCGTCTGCTTCTGCATCGGCATCACCGAGGTCGGGCCGGATCGGATCGATACGCTGTTCGAACGCTTCATTTCCGAGGAGAGAAACGAGCCGCCCGACATCGACGTCGATTTCGAGCATGAAAAGCGCGAGACGGTCATCCAATATATCTACGAGAAATACAGCTCCAAGCGCACCGCGCTGGCCGCCGCCGTCATCAGCTATCGCGGCCGCTCGGCGCTGCGCGAAGTGTCGAAGGCGATGGGCCTGTCCGAGGATGTCAGGGCATCGCTCTCCGGCTCGATCTGGGGCTGGTCGACCTCGGAGCTTGGCGAGAAGGAAGCCCGGGCCGGCGGCCTCGACCGCGCCGATCCCATATCGCGACATGTGATGGAGCGCGCCAACGAGATCATGGGCTTTCCCCGTCACCTCTCCCAGCATGTCGGCGGCTTCGTTATCACCCGCGACCGGCTCGACGAGATCGTCCCCATCGTCAAGACGGCGATGGAGGAACGCAAGATGGTCGAATGGGACAAGGACGATCTCGACGCGGTCAAGATCCTCAAGGTCGACGTTCTGGCACTCGGCATGCTGACCTGCCTGAAGCGCGCCTTCACTCTGCTGACTGAGCATTATCCGCAGGCGCGAGACCCTTACGGGCAGCCCTATGTCCTTGCCACCCTGCCGGAAGAGGACGAGCAGGTCTATAAGATGATCGGCCGCGCCGACACGATCGGCGTCTTCCAGATCGAATCGCGCGCGCAGATGTCGATGCTGCCGCGTCTCAAACCAAAAAAATTCTATGACCTCGTCATCGAGGTGGCGATCGTGCGGCCCGGTCCGATCCAGGGTGACATGGTCCACCCCTATCTGCGCCGCCGGCAAGGCAAGGAGCAGCCCGAGTATCAGAAACCGGAGCTGGAGGCGATCCTCCGCAAGACGCTGGGCGTTCCTCTGTTCCAGGAACAGGCGATGAACATCGCCATCGTGGCCGGTGGCTTCAAGCCGGGCGAGGCCGACGAGTTGCGCCGCGCCATGGCAACCTTCAAGCGCACCGGCACGATCGGCAATTACCGCCGGCGCATGATCGACGGCATGGTCGGCAAGGGCTACACCCGGGACTTCGCCGAGCGCTGCTTCAAGCAGATCGAGGGTTTTGGCGAATATGGCTTTCCCGAAAGCCATGCCGCCTCCTTCGCGCTGCTGGTCTATGCCTCCTGCTGGTTCAAGACCTTCTATCCCGACGTGTTCTGCGCCGCGATCCTGAATTCACAGCCCATGGGGTTTTACCAACCGGCCCAGCTTGTTCGTGATGCGCGCGACCATGGCGTCGACATCCGCGAGGTCGACGTCAATTTCTCGGTCTGGGACTGCACGCTGGAGCAGGCGGCTTTCGACCCGGCCCGCATCCTGCCGCGCCATGCCGAAATGCGCGGCGTCATCGCGACGCAGCACGCGGTGCGGCTCGGCTTCAGGCAGATCAAGGGACTTTCCAAGGAGCGCATGGACGCCTTCGTCGAGCGGCGCGGTTCAGGCTACGCATCCGTCCGGGATGTCTGGCTGCGCTCCGGCCTCGATGTCGCCGAGATCGAAAGACTGGCGCAGGCCGATGCCTTCCGCTCGCTCGGCCTCGACCGCCGCGCCGCACTTTGGGCGGTGCGCGCCCTCGACGGCAAGAGTGCCGCCGAAAAGCTGCCGCTTTTCGACCAGCCGGCGCTGCGGCTACGCGAGCTGGAGCCGGAGACGAAGCTGCCGAAAATGCCGCTCGGCGAGCATGTCATCCACGATTATCGCTCGCTCGGCCTCTCCTTGAAGGCGCACCCGGTCGCCTTCCTGCGCGAGCGGCTCGACCGGGCCGGGGTCACGCCCAATGCCAGGCTGGGCTCCGTACGCGACGGACGGCGCGTCTCGGTCGCCGGGCTCGTTCTGGTGCGGCAGCGCCCCGGCAAGGGCAATGCGGTCTTCCTGACGCTGGAGGATGACGAGGCGGTCGCCAACGTCATCTTCTGGGAGCGGACCTTCGACCGCTTCCGGCCCATCGTCATGGGCGCGCGCTTCGTCAAGGTCACCGGCAAATTGCAGTCGGAATCGGATGTCGTCCACATCGTCGCCGAGAAGATCGAGGATTTGACGCCCTGGCTGACGGTGTTGCTGGAGGAAGTGACGCCCGACGCGGCTGCGCGACGGGACATCGCGACGTTGTCGGGAAAGGCGGAAGAGGTCATGCCGAAGGGGCGGAATTTTCAATGATGCTCAGGAGCGTCGCGGGACAGCGCCGTAGAACGCAGACCTTAAGAACCGCCTCACTCAGCCACAACGTCACGTCGAATTGCCCGGCCCGCCCAGCCGGGGCGGCGACAGCACGTCTTCCGCCGGGATGCTCCGCGCCTCCGAAGGCAGCATGATCGGGATGCCGTCGCGCACGGGATAGGCGAGCTTGGCGACCCGCGAGATCAGTTCGCCGCGCTCGGGATCCCAGGCCAGCGGCCCCTTGGTCAGCGGGCAAGCCAGCAGCTCCAGCATCCTGGGGTCGACATTCGTGTTCTTGCCGTCCCGTCCGTCCGTCGCCATGGTGCCCTCTCCATCTGCAGGCCGGCATCACCCGATATCGACGCATCTTACTGCAGGCTCGAGCCAAAATCCTCGTTCTCGCGCGCCAGCGCCATTTCGGTGATGGCGATCAGCGTTTCGGCGCGGGTTTTCAGATCGGCCGCTTCGAGCAGCGCCTGCTTCTCGGCCGGTCCATAGGGCGCCATCATCGACAGCGCGTTGACCAGCATGGCGTTTTCGGCACGGCTGACGCTTTCCCAGTCGGCCTCCAGGTCGTTGGCCTGCAGATAGGAGCGGAACGCCCGCAGCAGCGCCGGCCGGTCGACCTCGGCGGCCGCCTGGTCGTCGTCGAGATCGGCGAGAAAGGGGGCGATCTTGCCTTGGCGGAACGGCGTCTTGACCGTCAGCTCATGGGTGACACGGAACCGGCACACGCCCTGCAGCGAGATCAGATAGCGGCCGTCGCCGGTCTCGGAAAGCGCTATGATGCGGCCGGCGCAGCCGACATTGCACAGTTCCGGCTCGCCATCGTCGCGCAAGGCGCCGTCGAGGCTGGGCTGGATGACGCCGATGAGACGGGAGCCGGCGATCGCCTCGTCGACCATCTGCAGGTAGCGCGGCTCGAAAATGTTGAGCGGCATGCGGCCGCCCGGCAGCAGAAGCGCGCCCTCGAGCGGAAAGACCGGAATGGTCGACGGCAGGTCCTTGCCGAGCCGGTAGTGAGCGTTTCCCGCTTGCACCTCGTTCCTCCGATCGCTTCGCCCGGGAAGCGCGTCCATGCCGCGATCCGCCTGCCGCCGCCCGGGTTGTTGGCTTCCCGAGGGAAAGGCGGGCCGGATTCGTCCTATCTGGCGCGGCTGGCGCCGGGTGCAAGCCCCGCGCGACCATTCGGCCGCGCCGGCTCAGGAAAACAGCAGCGACGACAATTTGCGCCGCGCGGCAAGCGTCGCCTCGTCGGTCATGCCCCAGGCCTCGAAGAAGCGCAGCAATTGCGCCCTGGCGCCGTCCTCGTTCCAGCCGCGGTCAGCCTTGATGATGGCCAGGAGATTGTCGGCGGCCGCGTGGCGCTCGCCCCTGGCGTTCTGGACCATGGCCAGATCGAAGCGGGCCTGATGGTCGCCGGGATTCTCGGCCAGGCGGCGCTCGAACTCCGCCGGGTTGCCGAGTTCGGACGCTTGCGCGGCCAGTGTCATCCTGGCGCGCAGCGCGGCCAGCGGCGGCGCATCGGCCTTGGCCTCCGGCGCCCGCGCCAGCATTGCCTCGGCGCCTTCGGTATCACCAGCCTCGAACAGCAACTCGCCCAGCCCCGCTATCGCCTCGATCGTCTCCGGCGCCTGCTCGAGCACGGCGTCATAGATGTCGGCCGCCGTCTGCACGTCGCCCGCCGCGCGCGCCTCGGCCGCCGCCGCCAGCGCCTCGGTCACATCGGGGGCGCCATTGCCCTTGCCGCCGACCTTGTCGATGAACTGGGCGATCTGGCTCTCGGGGATGGCGCCCATGAAGCCGTCGACCGGCTGGCCGTCCTTGAAGGCGATGACCGCGGGAATGGACTGGATGCCGAGCTGGCCGGCGATCGAGGGATGGTCGTCGATGTTCATCTTGACCAGCTTGACCTTGCCGCCGGCGGCGCGGACTGCCTTTTCCAGTTGCGGCGTCAGCTGCTTGCACGGCCCGCACCACGGCGCCCAGAAATCCACCAGCACCGGCTGGCGGCGCGATTCCTGGATGACATCGGCGGCAAAGGCCGCGGTGGTCGTATCCTTGATGACGTCGCCGGCGGGCGCGGCGCCGGCCGCGGGTTTTTGCGGTTCCGCGCCGCCGCCATACTGCACCGTCGTCGCATACTGGCCGCTGCTGTTGCCAAAGGAGCCGCCAAACGGATTGTTGTCACTCATGTCGTCGCCCTTTCGGTGGCGCCAGCGGATCGGCGCACTGTCCTTGGTTGGAAACCGGTTTCGCCATCCATGTGGCGATCATGCCGAGACTTTCAAGATAGCAGCATCGTGCCCGGTTGCCTCGACGAATCTGACGAGGTCGCCCGATGCGATCGACGTCGTCGCCTCATTGGTCAGCGGGTGCGCGTTGATCACCGCATGCCGCATCAGCGCCTCGTCGAGCACGACCTTGACCCTGTGCTGCGTGTCGTTGATCAGGCCAAACACCGTGACTGCGCCCGGGGCGACGCCCAGAAGCTCCATCAGCATCTCCGGCTTGCCGAAGGAAACGCGGCCGGCGGCGCCGATCACATGATGGATCTGCTTCAGGTCGACGACAGCGTCCTCGCCGACCGTGACCAGGAAGAAGGCGTCCTTCTTGTCCTTCAGGAACAGGTTCTTGGTGTGGCCGCCGGCGATTTCGCCGCGCAGCGCCTGCGAATCGGCGACCGTATAGAGCGGCGGATGGCGTTTCGTCGAAACGGCGATGCCGAGTTCGGCAAGAAAGGCAAAGAGCTCGGCTTCGGTCCTGGGCATGGGGTTCTCGTCTTCGGCTGGTTTCCAGCCATGCCGTTTACGGCCAATGACAGGGTCGAGACAAGACCGCCGCGCGACGCGGCGCCGAATCCTTCCGCCTGTCGACTGCGGCCCCGCCGGCCTCGTCCGGCGCAATGAAAAAAGCCTGCGATTTCCCTGTTGCAATCGCCGCGCTCTTCAGCCATATAGGCCCGGCTTGCGGCCCAAAGCCGCGCGAGCGGGTGTAGCTCAGGGGTAGAGCACAACCTTGCCAAGGTTGGGGTCGAGCGTTCGAATCGCTTCACCCGCTCCAGTTTCCTTCCAAGGGAATCAAGCAATTAAAAGAAAAGCGCCGCCTAGTGCGGCGCTTCTTTTTTTGCCCGTAGGTCATAGATATCTCCCATGACTTGGCAAGCCAGGGCACGATCTTTGTCGGTTCGCCATAGCTCTGGTCTGTTAGCGAATCGACAAGCTGACAAACGTCAACCGATCCATACCCGTAGTTGCTTTCTTGCGAATCGATGCAATCCGCCTGACTCGGACTGTCGCACCATCTCCGCTACGCACTGCCCAGAGCGATCGCGATACCCTGTCCGACACCGATGCACATCGTCGCCAGGGCCAGTCGTGCTTTTCGGGACCGCAACTCAAGCGCGGCAGTGCCGGTGATGCGAATGCCCGACATCCCAAGCGGGTGCCCGAGCGCGATCGCTCCGCCGTTCGGATTCACATGCTCCGCGTCCTCGGGGATCCCGAGTTCGCGGAGCACGGCGATGCCTTGGGAGGCAAATGCTTCATTCAGCTCGATGATGTCGAAGTCCGAAGGCGCGATGCCGAGGCGCGCGCAAAGCTTGCGTGTTGCCGGAGCCGGGCCTATCCCCATGATCCGTGGGGCAACCCCGGCCGTCGCGACGCCCAGAATCCGGGCGATCGGTGTGAGCCCGAATGCCTTGACGGAAGCTTCGGACGCGATGATCAGCGCTGCCGCTCCGTCGTTCACGCCAGAAGCGTTGCCCGCGGTGACGGTGCCGCCTTCCTTTTTGAACGGCGCTGGAAGCTTGGCGAGCGACTCGGTTGTCGTTCCGGCGCGTGGATGTTCGTCGCGATCGACCACGATCGCAGCGCCTTTGCGCTGGGGTACGATCACCGGAGTGATCTCCAGCGCCAGCCGGCCATTTTCCTGAGCGGCGGCGGTCCTGGCCTGGCTGCGTGCCGCGAATCTATCCTGATCGGCGCGGCTGACCTTGAAGGCTTCCGCAATGTTTTCGCCCGTCTCCGGCATCGAATCGACGCCATACTGCTTCTTCATCAATGGATTGACGAAGCGCCAACCGATCGTGGTGTCGTAGATCTCGGCGTTGCGCGAGAACGCCTCGCCCGCCTTCGGAAGCACGAACGGCGCGCGGCTCATGGATTCGACGCCACCGGCGATGATCAGGTCGGCTTCGCCGGCCTTGATGGCCCGTGCGGCGATGCCCACGGCGTCCATTCCAGAACCGCACAGGCGGTTGACCGTGCTGCCGGGGACTTCGATCGGCAGTCCCGCCAACAGCGATGACATGCGCGCGACATTGCGGTTGTCCTCTCCTGCCTGGTTGGCGCAGCCAAAGATGACCTCATCCACTGCGAACCAGTCCAGGCCTGGATTGCGTTGCTGCAGCGCTCTCAGCGGCACTGCGCCGAGATCGTCGGCCCGGACCGAGGACAGCGAACCGCCAAACCTGCCGATCGGGGTGCGGATGAAGTCGCAGATGAAGGCCTCAGTCATTCAGAGCTCCGGTGCCGTCAAGGATTTGATTTCACCATCGACCTTAAGCTCTGCGCCCGTCAGCGCCTGCAATTCATCGAAGCCCAGCGCAAGCAGCTTCTCGCGCAGCACGAAACGACAATCGATGATGTCTATGACCGCCAGGCTCGTGTAGACCCTCGTCACGCAGTGCACGCCGGTCAGGGGAAGGCTGCAGGCTTTCACCAGTTTCGGACGACCGTCCTTGGTGACGTGATCGGTGATGACGGCCACGCGTTTTGCTCCGTGCACCAGATCCATGGCACCACCGACCGCTGGTATGCCCTTGGGTCCTGTGCTCCAGTTCGCGAGGTCACCGGTCTCGGCCACCTCGTAGGCGCCGAGAATGGCGACGTCGAGGTGTTCGCCACGCACCATCGCGAAACTGTCGGCATGGTGGAAGAACGAAGCGCCCGGATTGAGCGTGACCGCCTTCTTGCCCGCATTGATCAGATCCCAGTCCTCGTCGCCTGCCGCCGGGGCCTCGCCAAAATTGAGGATGCCGTTTTCGGTGTGGAAGATGGCCCGACGCCCAGGCGGCTGAAAGCTCGCCACCATCTCGGGAAAGCCTATGCCGAGGTTCACATAAGCGCCGTCCTCAATGTCCTGCGCGGCGCGCCATGCAATCTGCGCGTTGGTCAGCTTGACAGTCATGCGTATGCGACCCCTTGGCGGATAAGCGCCTCTTCCTGCATCGGATTCGAGACCTCGATCACCTGGTCCACGAAGATCCCGGGCGTCACGACCATCTCGGGATCAATCGCACCGGGCTGGACGATCCGGCGCGCCTGAACGACGGTCGTGCGCGCGGCCATCGCCATCAGCGGCGAGAAGTTGCGTGCCGCCTTCCTGTAGGTGAGGTTGCCATGATGGTCGGCAAGTTCCGCCTTGATGAGGGTCACATCCGCCTTTAGCCAACGTTCCTGCACATAGTGGCGCCCCTCGAACTCGGCCACAGGCTTGCCGGCCGCGAGATCGGTCCCGTAGCTCGTCGGCGTGTAGAAAGCCGGGATGCCCGCGCCACCGGCGCGGATTCGTTCGGCCAGGGTCCCCTGTGGAACCAGTTCGAGCGCGATTTCCCCGGCGAGGTACCGCTCGGTGAATGCCCGCGGATCGGACGAGCGCGGGAACGAGCAGATCATCTTGGCGACCATGCCACCGTCGATCATGGCGGCGATGCCGATCCCTCCGTTCCCTGCATTGTTGTTGACGATCGTAAGGTTTTTCGGGGCGCCGGTAGCGCGAAAGTGGTCAATCAGTGCGTGGATCAGCTCTATCGGAGCACCTGCGCCGCCGAAGCCGCCGATCATGACGGTCATGCCGTCTTCGACGACTGCCACTGCTTCCGCGAGGCTCGCGATTGTCTTGTCCACGTAACCAGCCTTTCCGGCACCAAGATCGATTTCGCCGCCACACGTATCGGCAGATGAGATCTTTCGGCAAGCTGGCTTGTGCGATATCATTCATTTGTTGACATATCGCACAAGGTGAATGGATGCCCATTTCCGAACGGGACACGATGGGTGGCTTAGCCAAGGGATTGTCTGTCATAGAGACGTTCACGGTGGAACGGCCACGGCAGTCGATCACGGACGTCGCGAATGCATCGGGTCTCGACAGGGCGACGGCCAGGCGCTGTCTCCTTACGCTTTCCCATCTCGGCTACGCCGACTACGACGGAAAGTTCTTCACGCTCACTCCGCGCGTATTGAGGCTCGGGACCGCCTGTCTGGCAACCATGCCGCTGCCGCATCTGGTGCAGCCTTTGCTGGATGGCCTTTCGGAGCGGCTCGGCGAAAGCTCGTCCGTCTCGATTCTGGACGGCACCGACGTCGTCTATGTCGCGCGCGCCGCGCAGCGAAAGGTGATGTCGATCGCGCTGATGCCCGGCTCGCGGCTTCCGGCGTACTGCACGTCCATGGGGCGCGTGCTCCTGGCAGCCATGCCTCCGGAACGCGCTGCACATCTTCTATCTTCCCATGCCCTGCCGGCGCGGACTGCTCACACCTTGACCGATCCCGACACCATCCTTGCGGAGTTGGGGCGGGTGCGGACGCAAGGGTTCGCGTTGATCGATCAGGAGGTCGAGCTCGGATTGCGCTCGATCGCCGTGCCGTTGATGACCGTGCGCGGGACAGTGATCGCAGCCGTGAACGTCGGCGTTGCGGCGACACAGGTGGGTGTCAGCAATCTCGTTCCGCTCTACCTGGAGCCGTTGCGCGCGCTTCAAGCTGAACTGCGGGCAGTGTTACGTTAGGGCGCAGCCACAGAGGGAACTAGCGTCCAAGTCGCTCGAGATAGGAGAGCATGTTCCCACCCATGATCTTGTCGATGCCCGCTTCATCGTAGCCGCGGCGGGCGAGCTCATGGAAGATCAAGGTCGCGGATCACGCCGAACACATCCGCGAGAAGGCGGTCCCAGCGCCTGCAGCCTTGGGCGCGAGGCGATATTCTATCCGGGCAGCAAACCCTGAACGCAATGGGCGAGGCCTTCAACCCCGAGGATTTCCATCGAGTGGTTTTCGGAGGGGTGGAGCCGGACATTCGCCGCCGTCGAGACGGAGATCGCGAAACTACATTCTCGGCTCAAGGCGCGACGGTTCTTCGCGCAGTGACCGGCCTCTTACGCACCGCCCTGTCGCTGATCCGCTGCGGCATTCTTTGTGGCCATAGCCGATCCGTTGTAGGCCTGCATCTGCGCCAGCTTCGCCATGCGCTGCGCGGCCTCTGCGAGCGCCGCGCAATGCTGTTTGAAGTTTTGCTCTATGATCTGACCGTAGGGTCCCGTAAGTCCCACCGCGTATATAACCTCACCGCTCGTCGGCCTTATCGGAAATGCGATCGAGCCCAGGCCCGGAACATGCTCGGCCAGGTCCATGGCGTAACCCTGCTCCCGAACCTCGGCCAATTCCCTGGTCAACTCCGCGATCTTCGTTTTCGTCCGATCGGTATAGCTGCGCAGCTCCATCGCCAGGATCCTCTTCACGGTCTCCTGCGGATGAAACGCAAGGATCGCCTTGGCGGAAGCGGTCGCATTTACAGGCATGGCCATGCCCGGCATGACATAGGTCCGGACCGGAGTGTCGGGCGCGACGCAGGTGACCGAGCGCACTTCGGTACCGTCGAACTTCGACAGGAACGCCGACTGGCCGGTGCGGTCGGCCAAATCCTGAAGCGGTCGCTGCGCGAGCGTCGTCAGCCAGCCGCTATCCGGAGACATCTGTAGCAGCTGCAGCAAGCGATCGCCGAGACGGTATGTCCGATTGCGAACGCTCTCGGCGGTGATCATCCCGCTTTCGATCAAGGCATGCAGCAGCCTGTTGATCGTGGTTTTGGGCAATCCAAGCGTCGTTTCGAGTTCGATCGCCGTCAGGCCATGCTCGAACGGCGCGACCGTCTCCATGATCGAGATGTAGCGCTCGAGGGGGCTGTCCTTGGCGCTCGGCTTCTTCGACTTCGTATTCAAGGGCACCTACGCCGATCTGACAATTGCAACTGCAAGAAGGTTATCGTTCAAAACAGACTTGAGGGGCAAGGTCGGCCCCTTGTTATTCCGCCGCGCCTTGAGTCCGAGGGGCTCCGTAGAACAGCCGAACGGCCGCACGCCCTCGGTTGTCGGGCTCCCGTTAGTAACCCCGAATCCGAAATGTCCTCACGAGTAATTCCGAAATTCGGTATTATCCCCATTTTATGGTCCCCTCGGTTGACTCGCAAGCCAAATCCTGATTATCGGACTAAATACCGATTTTCGGAGGAACTTGAAATGGCTGAACTCCCGCGTGTGACCTACTCGAACATCGGAGTGGATTTTTCCCCGGTTCACGTTCACCTCGACGCAATGATCCCGGATTTCGAGAAGAACACACTGGGTCGCGAGTGGTCGACGCCGTTTGCGACTGGCGCTCGGAAAGAGATCCTGAGCCCTATCGACAAGAAGATCTCTCTCGGCAAGTTCCCGGTTTCAACCCCGTCAGACGTCAAGTCGGCGATCCAGGCTGCCCGAGCCGGGGCGAAGGCCTGGAACCGTTCGACGCTGGACGATCGCCTTGCATTCGGCGCTCGCTGGCGAGAGGCGCTGGCGGAGCGGAAGTATGACCTTGGTTTGGCGGCGCTCTACGAGATCGGAAAGTCCCGCATCGAGGCAGTCGGCGAAGCCGAGGAATGCCTCGACATGGTCGAGTACTATGCGTCGGAGATGAAGGCGAACAACGGGTTCGTCCGGCCGATGAACGTGTTGGTCGAAAACGAGACCGCTACCAGCGTCATGAAGCCCTATGGCGTCTTCGCGGTCATCGCGCCTTTCAACTTTCCGCTCGCCTTGTCGATCGGCATGGTCTCGGGTGCGCTGTTGACAGGCAATGCGGTGGTCTACAAGCCGTCGCCGGGTTGCGCACTGACCGGACTGCTCATCGCTGAAACTCTCCACGCAGCGGGATTGCCCGAAGGTGTTTTCAACATCGTGCTCGGCGATGGAGAGGTGGGGCGCCTTCTTGCCACCGACAACGGCATCGATGGAGTTGCATTCACGGGCTCCCATAAGACCGGCATGAGCATCTTCCGTCATATGGCAACGCTGCCCCACATGAAGCCTGTCATCGCCGAAATGGGTGGCAAGAACCCCGCCTACGTAACCAGCAAGGCCGACCTCGACCGCGCGGCGCAAGGGGTAGCGCGCTCCGCTTTCGGCCTGCAAGGCCAGAAGTGCTCCGCATGCTCGGTCGTGTATGTCGACGAGAAGGTCAAGGCGGAATTCATCGAGAAGCTGGTAGCATTCGCCGGAAAGCTGGTGGTCGGAGATCCTCGCAAGGCCGAGACCTTTATGGGCCCTGTCTATGGCGACGCCACAGTCGCCCGTTTCCAGGCCGCGCTATCGGAAGTCGAGGGCAAAGGCAAGGTACATTTTGGGGGCGCCGCCCTGGGCCAGGGCTTTGCGGACAACTACGTCCTGCCGACGGTCGTCGAACTTGATGGTCCAGGCCGGCTGACCCGCGACGAACTCTTCATGCCTTTCGTGGTCGTCCGCGGTTTCGATAGTCTCGATGCCGCGATCGAAGAGGGCAACGACGTCGCCTACGGACTATCCGCCGGCATCTTTACCAACGACCAGAAAGAGTTGCGCCACTTCCTCGACACCGCCGAAGCAGGGGTTCTCTACGCCAACCGTGCGAGCGGCGCGACGACGGGTGCATGGCCAGGCGCGCAGCCATTCTGCGGCTGGAAGGGCACCGGGGTCAGCGGCAAGGGCGGTCTCGGCTCCTGGTTCCTGCCACAGTACCTGCGCGAGCAGAGCCACACGATCATGACCAGGTGATCGAAAGAGGTCGCGCCCTTCGTCGCGGCCATCCAGGGCTGTCTCCTTCATCGGTTTACAAGATTATGCGCCACTATCCAGATTCAATGCCGAAATCCCGCGAGATGTTCGAACGGGCCCGCAAGGTCATGCCGGGAGGGAACACCCGGACAACGGTCTTCATCGACCCGTTTCCGATCTATGCCCAGCGCGGCGAGGGCTGCCGCGTCTGGGACGTCGATGGAAACGTCTACTACGACTGCATCAACAATTTCACGGCCATGATCCATGGCTACGGCCATCCCGCCGTCACGGCGGCGGTGGTGGACCAGATCTCCCTGGGATCGGCTTTCGGAGCGCCCACCGAGAGCGAACTTGATCTTGCTGAACTGTTGGTGGAGCGCCTCCCGTCGGTCGAGCAGGTTCGCTTCGCCAACTCCGGCACGGAAGGCGTCATGATGGCGATCAAGGCGGCTCGGGCGTTCACCGAGCGACCGAAGATCGTCAAGATCGAAGGTGCCTACCATGGCTCCTACGACTTCGCGGAAGTCAGCCTGGACAGCTCGCCCGCCAACTGGGGCGACATGCCTGCCTCCACGGCATACGCGAAAGGCACGCCGAAGGGCGTTCTCGATGATGTCATCGCGGTACCGTTCAACGATGCGGAGGCGCTGCGCGCCGTCTTCGACGCGCATGGCGACACGATAGCGGGTGTTCTGATCGACCCGATGCCGAACCGCGCCGGACTTATCCCCGCGCGGAAGGATTATCTCGACGCGATGATCGAGATCGCTCATGCCGCCGGCTCGCTGGTAATCTTCGACGAGGTGATCTCGCTCCGCCTTGGTTATTCGGGAGCGCAGGGCCTGTGGGGCATCACGCCCGATCTGACGGCTCTCGGCAAGATCATCGGCGGAGGCTTCCCGGTCGGCGCCGTCGGCGGCCGCGCCGACGTGATGGCGGTGTTCGATCCAACGCGAGGCAAGCCTGCATTGCCGCATGGCGGCACCTTCACCGCGAACCCGGTGACGATGCGAGCCGGTCTGGCGGCGATGCGCGCGTTGACCCCGGCCAGCTTCGCGCATCTGGACGCTATCGGCAGCCTGCTTCGCGAGGGCATCACGGCCTCGCTTGTGCGCCACGGCCTCAACGGGCAGTGCGTCGGTCTGGGCTCGCTCTTCAAAGTCCATTTCACGGCGTTGCCGATCACGGACTATCGGTCAGTCTATCCGGGTGCGTCCGAACGCACGAAGCTCGACCTGTTCCACAAGGGTCTGCTCGACCGCGGCGTGCTTTCGGCGAGTTATGGGCTCTTCGCGCTTTCCACCTCGATGACCGAGGAAGACGCACGCGAGATCCTTTCCGCAATCGACGGCGCCTTCGCAGCAATCGCGGCGAAGCGATGACGTAGCGCGTCCGGCGCCGGATCCATCCGGCACGGGACGACGCAGCAACAGATGGAAGTCACATGACAGCTTCTCCTCACGTCGTCGTCATCGGTGCGGGCACCCTCGGCATGTGCTCTGCGCACGCGCTCGCGGAACAGGGCGCTCGCGTCACCGTCATCGACGCACAATCCATTGCGTCAGGATCCAGCGGCCGCTCGGTCGGGGTCGTTGGCACACAGCTGACGGATCCGTTCGAGATCCAGCTGCGCATGCAATCCGTGCAGCGCATCCGCCGGTGGCAGGAGCGCCTCGGTCTCGGCTTCAACCATATCGGCTACCTGCGTCTGGCACGCACCTCCGAGCAGATGGAACTGTTCGCCCGATCGGTGGAGATCCAGCGCGATGCCGGCTTCAGATCCAGGGTCTACCAGGCGAACGAGCTTCAGCAACTCGTGCCGCACTTGAGTTCAGATGGGCTCGAAGGCGGCATCTTCGGGCCGGACGACGGCTTCCTCGATCCCCACGAAATGTGCACGTTGCTGGCGCAAGAGGTGAAGAAGCTCGGTTCCGAGGTTGTCCAGTTCCGCAAGCTGCTTGGTGTTGCGCGGACATCCGGTGGCTATCGGTTGGACACCAGCAAGGGTCCGATCGGCTGCGACTTCGTCGTGAATGCGGCAGGCGCCTGGGCACCACGCGTTGCCGAGATGCTTGGACAGACGCTTCACATCCACCCCGAGCGCCACGAGGCGCTGACAATCCACCTGGATGCGCCGCTCCCCTACACAATGCCGATGGTCATGGATCTGGTGAACGGGCAGGGCACCGGACTCAACTTTCGGCACGAGAAAGCGAGCGAGCTCATCGCCGAGATACACAAGGTAAGTTCGCCGTCGCCCGAGGATCCGGACAATTACAACGAGCAGTGCGAGGAAGGGTCCAAGGTCATGCTGGCCGAGATGCTGATCGAGCGCCTGCCTGATCTGCCGGGCGCCCGGCTCGGCCGGGGCTGGGCAGGGCTTTACCCTGTCACCGCCGACCACCGTCCCTATGTCGGACCAGTCGATCAGTCCGAGCCCGGTCTGATCACCGCGGCCGGTGCGGGCGGCTATGGGATCCAGCTCGCGCCGGTGATTGGCCTGATCGTCGCAGACTGGGTGCTCAAGGGCTCTCCCGCATCGATCCCAGGCACCGAGAGTCTCGCTCCAACTCCGGAAAGAAACGTTCCCGCCGCACATACTGCGGCGGCCTGACCAGTAGGACACCGGCGTTAGCGCAAGGACAAAGAAGCCATGCCCGAGGCAGAAAACATCGTCCGCATCAAGAACATCAACGTGATCTATGGCGGCCATCACGCCGTGAGGAACGTCTCGCTCGACATCACGCGCGGCGAGGTCGTGGCGATCGTCGGACCCAGCGGCGCGGGGAAGAGCACGCTGCTGCGTGCGATCAACATGCTCGAACAACCGTCATCCGGTACCCTCGAAGTGGGCGCCATCCGGTTTTCGGTCGACCGCAATCTGTCCGCCGGAGAGCTGTTGAGGCTCCGACGTTCCACCGGGATGGTTTTCCAGTCCTTCAACCTGTTTCCGCACATGACCGTGCAGCGCAACATTTCGCTGCCGCAGATGCGGGTTCTGGGGCGCACCAGGGAGCAGGCGGACGCGCGCACCGCCCAATTGCTCGAACGCGTACACCTGACGGACAAGGCGCACTCCTACCCGGCGCGCCTGTCGGGTGGCCAGCAGCAGCGTATCGCGATCGCGCGCGCCTTGGCTCTTGACCCCAAGGTGATGCTCTTCGACGAACCCACGAGCGCCCTGGATCCCGAACTCGGGCTCGAGGTGTTGGCCGTGATGCGCGAGCTCGCCCAGGAAGGCATGACAATGATCATCGTCACGCACGAGATCGCCTTTGCCGCAGATGTCGCCGACCGCGTGATCGTCATGGCCAATGGAGAGATCATCGAGCAGGGCCCGCCTGATGCCGTGATCCGCAACCCGTCGTCGCCCCGCACGCGGCAGTTCTTCCGTGCCGTGGTCGATCGCAGATGATCGACCTGCTGATTTCACTGCTCAGAGGCGTTCCGGCCACGCTGCTGGTGACCTTCGGCGCTTTCGTAATCGGGGCCATCGCAGCCGTGCCGCTGGTGCTGATGCGACGGTCCCGGTGGCTCCTGCTAAGCACGCCGGCGCGCATATACATCGACGTTGTCCGAGGAATCCCACCGATCGTCTGGCTGTTCATTATCTTCTTCGGATTGGGCAGCGGAGTGATCGTTCTCAGTTCTTATCAGGCTGCCATCCTGGGTATGGGGCTGGTATCAACGGCCTATCTCGCTGAAATCTATAGGGGTGGCTTCCTGGCCCTCGCGAAGGGCCAGCGGGAGGCATCCACGGCGCTCGGTATGACGCGCCTGGATACGCTGCGCTACATCCTGGCGCCGCAGGTCCTGCGCGTCTCGGTCCCGCCCATGGCGACCTTCCTCGTCAGCCTGCTCAAAGACACGACCGTGGCCTCCACGATCGGTGTCCGCGACGTGATGATGTACGCATCGCAGCAGGCTCAAGGCGGAGGCGGCAGTTTCATGCCGTTCATTTTCGCAGCGCTTCTCTACAACGTGCTGTCGATACCCGTTGTCGTGTTGGCACGCGCCATGGACGAGCGGCTGCGCTCAAGAGGGCAAGCGAAATGAGCGAGACGCTGGCTAACTGGCTGGACTGGTCCCCCCAGCTTTTCCAAGGAGTTATTGTCAGTCTCCAGTTGGCGGGCCTGGCGCTGCTGTTCGGATTGCCTATCGGCCTCGTTCTTGCGCTTGCCTCCTCCTCTGGAAACAGGCTCGTCCGCTATTTCGCGGTGGTACTGGTCGAGATCGGGCGCGGTGCGCCTGCGCTCGTCGTCCTGCAGATGGTCTACTATGGATTGCCTGCTTCCGGGATGACCGTAAGTGCCTTCACCTCTGGCGTGATTGCGTTGGCGCTAACGACAGGCGCCTACACCAGCGAGATCCTTCGGGCCGGTCTGAACGCGGTTCCGCATTGTGAGATCGAGGCGGGCTTGGCGCTCGGCATGACCCGCCGGGACATCCTGCGCTTCGTGGTGATCCCCCAGGGAATCCTGTTCGCAATACCCGCATTGATGGGCTTTGCCATTCTCATCTTCCAGGCGACGGCCCTTACATACACGATCGCCATCCCCGAACTTCTGGCGCGCGCCTATCGCGTGGGTGCGGCCACCTACCTCTACCTCGATGTCCTGATCTTGGCGGGCCTGTTCTATCTCGCCATCACCGTCCCGTTCGGGTGGCTGGTCTCGTACACCGAACGTAGGCTGGGCAGCCATCTCGGCTGACCTGCAATCAAAAACCATCAATGTCAGAGGAGAGCAAAGTGAAAAATTGGAGTAAGATTATCTCGGCCGCAGCCATTGCCACGGCCTTGGGTGCCAGCGTCGCGTCCGCACAGGATTGCAAGCCGCAGCATGCTTTTGAAACCGTGTCGGCGGGCAAACTCACCGTCGCGCTCACCAACACCGCTCCGTATTCGCTCGAAAAAGACAGCGGCATCGCTGGTATCGACGGCGATCTCGTGAAGCGTTTTGCCAAGGAGAATTGCCTGGAGATCGCGTATGAGATCTTCACATATCCAGGTGCGGTTTCCGCAGTTCAGTCGCGGCGCGCGGACATCGCGCTTGGCGGCTTCTATCGTACCGCCGCCCGCGCCAAGGTCGTCGCTCTGTCCACGCCGGTCTATCTCGACCAACTGTCCGTCACCTCGACCAACGGCATTGATACCGTCGATGGTCTGCTGGGCAAGAAGGTCGGCACCGTGGAAGGATATCTGTGGGTCCAGGACATGGAGAAGCTCTACGAAGGCTCCAAGACCTATCCATCGTCGCTGAATCTCGCTCAGGACCTTCATGCCGGCCGTATCGAGGCGGCGCTCGACGGCTTCGGCTCCGCTGTCATTCAGAACGAAGGGCAGAACTACAAGGTGCATGTCCTGAAGCCGGATCCGCGCATCGATGCGACCATGAACCCGTCGCAGACCGCCTTCCTGTTGGACAAGAGCAATGAGGGCTTCGTTAAGGCGGTTGACGCTTCGCTCGATGTCTACCGCAAGAACGGCGCTATCGCCGAAGCGCTCAAGGCTTACGGGCTGGATCCGTCGGCCGCAGATGTCGGTGAAGCCCGCGTCATCGAGTAAGCCGCTGGTATGAAGGGCCGCTCCGCCTGCGCCCCCCGCTCTAGGAAGAAAACCGGGTGCGGCGGGCGGCCTGTACATTTGCTGCGCGGCTGCCATCCGCGAGCGGAATCTCATCGCGGCGCGGGTGACGGTCGAGTTCCACTCGAGCGGCAGGCGGTTGACGGCTCCCGCAAGCCTGCTTCCTCGCAACGTGGCGACGAGGCCTGCCAGTACCGGTAATAGGCTGACCGGCTCACGCCAGCCAGCCCGGACGCCATCATCGACTGGATGACCGCGTAGATGTCGTCCCGCGAGGCGCGCCGCTACGCTGGTGCGCTTTCCCGACGTGCCGCAAGGCTTCTTGAAAAAAAATCGAGGTCGGCCGCCTGCTGTCCGACGAGACGCTCCAGTTCGCCGATCCGAGCCAATGCCTTCGAGAACTCGTCAAGTGCACCACAGACCCCTCCGGTCACATAAGGTTACAGCGAGGAACGGCACCGGTTCAGGCTCGTTACCCTGCATCCAATCCAACCATGGAGAAAACGATGCAGGATATTTCCGGCAAGCGCGTCGCCATCCTTGCGACGAACGGGTTTGAACAGTCCGAGCTTGAGGTGCCGCTGAACAAGCTGCGCCAAGCCGGCGCCGAGGTCGAAATCGTGTCGCTCGAAAGCGGCAAGATCAAGGGCTGGGACCACAAGGATTGGGGCCGCGACGTTCCGGTCGACAAGACTTTGGACGAGGCCCGGGCCGATGCTTACGATGCGATCGTTCTGCCCGGCGGCGTCATCAATCCCGACCTGTTGCGGGTCGAGCGCAAGGCGCTGGATTTCATCAGTTCGTTCTGGTCGGCCAACAAGGTCGTCGGCGCGATCTGCCATGCGCCCTGGCTCCTGGTCGAGACCGGGATCATCAAAGCCCGCCGCGTCACATCCTACAAGTCGGTCAAGACCGACGTGATCAATGCCGGCGGCCTGTGGCAAGACAGCGAGGTCGTCACCGACCAGGGGCTGGTCACCAGCCGCAATCCCGGCGATCTCGATGCTTTCTGCGACAAGCTCGCTGAGGAGATCAGGGAAGGGCGGCACGACAGGCGGGCCGCGGCTTAGCACCGAACTTGTTCACCAGCCGCGCCGCGAAGGATCTCGGCGTGGGTTGTTCAGGCGCTCTTCGCCCTCTCCGCCTTGCGCAGCGACGCCTGATGCACCAGCGACGTCCAGCTGTTGGTCGAGGCAAGGTGGCAGTAGAGCAGGCTGAGCGCGCCGGATTTCCTCAGGTCGAGGAAGGCCTCGTCGCTCAATTTGTTGAAGGCGGCCTCGTCGATCACCTGGAAATCGGTGAGGTTCAGGACCTCGCCTCCTTCCAGTGTCACCTTGCTCTGGCGCGGCGCGAACAGGGTATGCGCGTCGATCTTGTCGACCATCTCGCGGGTCGCCCTGAAGTCGATCTGGAACTGGTTGCAGAAGGCGAGCGCCTGCTTCGTCGCCTCCGTCGCCTCGTTGCCGCTGAAGAACGGCAGCACCTTGTCGTCGCGGAACGGCGCCAGCGGCTGGTCGATGACGCGCTCGCTCGCCCGGTCGACGCACAGCGTCAGCCGGCCGGGCTGCTTGGGATCGTCGGCGAGAATGAAGGGATAGCGGCGGACATAGGCGGGGATATAGTGCGGCCCGGCCCAGTTGCCGTCGGGGTCGACGAACAGGTTCTCGTCCTGGCGCAGGCCGGTGATGATGACGGGCGCCTTGGCTGCGCCGATGAAAACGATCGGGTAGGAGCGCATCGCCGCCGGCATTTCCGAGGCCACCACCGGGATGGCATGCGCCGAGCGGGCGAAGGAGAAGTCGCTGCGCGCCGTCAGGCCGAGCGAGCCGTGCCGCGCCGGATTGAGCGCCTCGGGCCTGGAATAGAACAGCGGCAAGGCCTCGCCCGCCGTTTCCGTCTTCGCGCCGCTGTCAGCCATGTGTCCGTTTTCCTCCTCGCGCCGGCCGACCGGGCGGGCCCGTCCAGCATTGAATTCCCAAAGCGGGATCTGTTCTTGTTGCGCCGGTCTTGCTTCGAAGCAACCCCGGGCAGGGACAAAGTACTACAGCGTCGACGGCGCGCATAAAAGGACACGCGCTGCTGTATTTTGGCCTTTGCGCCCTAATCGCCTTGCGGGGCGCCCGCAACCATGCGGTCCCTGGAGCGGTTCACCGTTCGCGGAAACGGCGAGCCGCTCTATCTCCTTGTTTTTGCGCAATTCCCCAGGAAAAGCACTGCGCGTTTTTCCCAGGAAAACCGAACACTTTTCCTGAAATTGCTCTATGGACAGCTTGCCGCGAAGCGGCGACAGTGGCCTCGCATGGGAAAATTCCGGGAGCCGTAGCGGTCTTGCGTCCGGAAATTGCGAGGAAATGAGGAGCCGGAGCGGGGCTGCCCTTGGCCGCCCGCTCCAGCAAGCGCTTTGAGGCGGGGTGGCATGGCGTCGGCATCGGATTTCGAACAGGCGGTCGGGCAGGCATTCACCGTCGAGGCCGGCGGCAGGCGGATCGCGCTCGAATTGAGCGCCGTCAACCGCATCGCCTCCAGCCCGCGCCCGGGCGGCGGTTTCTCGCTGCTGTTCAAGGGTCCGCGCGAAACCGCGCTGCCGCAGGCGACTTACCGCTTCGCCGGCAACGGCGGCACCCACGATATCTTCATCGTGCCTGTGGCCGCCGACGCGACGGGGCGGCTTTATGAGGCGGTGTTCAATTAGGAAGCAAGCGTGAGCGCAGCAGCGGTGCGGTTTGTGAGACGCTGGCGCGAAGGGATCGATACCGAACAAGCACCGCCGAATTGTGGGACGACCGGAACAGGAAGCGGATGGCGTCCCCGTTCACCTACTGTCCGCGCCACCCCGCGGCGGCGCGCACGCCATCAGGTCGTAGACGCCCTTGTCCTCGACCACCGCGAAGCCGAGCTCGAGATATAGCCGCCTGGCCGGATTGTTCTTCTCGACATGGATCGATGCCGATTTGCCCGATGACCATGCCTCGTCGATGAGGTCGCGCAGCAGTGCGGCGCCATGGCCCTTGCGGCGATGGGCCGGCAGCAAGGCGATGTCGATGATGCGATGCTGGCTCGGCCAGCGCTCGATGTAGAGGCGGCCTATGGGCTGTCCGGCCCGCTCCACCACCAGCCAGTCGGCCTCGGGATAATGCTTGCGGTAATGCGCGTGCTGCGCCTGGAACTGCATGTCGAGGAAGGCGGCTTTCTGCGCCTCGCTCCAGTCTGTCACGGCAAGTTCTTCGATACGGGTCGAGGCGTAGAGCCGCGCCAGGAACGGCATGTCGGCCTCCGCGGCGGGGCGGAAAGTGAGGCCAACCTGCCGCGACCGGGGCCAGGCCGGGGGCCGCTGCGCCTGTTTCGCTTCTGTCACGCTGCCTGACGTCACACCGGCGGCGTCAGGTCGCGCACCACGGCAATCTGCTTGAGGTTGCTGGTGGCCAGCGCCGTCCAGGTCCACTCCCATTCCGAACTGTCCATGGCCATCTGACTGATGGTCCACAGACCATTCGTGCCGTCGTTCTGGATCATCATCGAGAACAAGGCAAGACGGCCATCGGCATTGTAGTCGAGCGACAGGCGGGTGTTGGCGCCGGAGGCGCTGAAATCGCGCCATCCCGACCAGTTCTGGGTTGTGGCGTCGTGTTGGGCGTTGAAGGAGTGAACATGCTGCTGGTCGGAGGCGACCAGCACGATGTCGCCATCGCCCTGCATGCCGGCGCAGAGCGTATACCTGGGAACCCTGCTGTAGCCGGGCGTCGCCCAGGCCGTCCAGGTGTCGGAGCCGGCCGGCAATTGCTTGGTGTGCAGGACCTGGCCCTGCTGCGTCATGGCAAAGAGATTGGTGGCGCCCAGCGGACCGACAATCGGCGCCATTTCCGTGAACGGGTAGCCGGCGTCGATCTGCACCCATGGCGTCCAGTCGGCGACCGTCCGCGCCTGCGCCTTGGCCTGCTGGCAGCGATAGAGATGGAGAGCGGAGTTGATGCCGAACAGCGCGATGCGGCCGTCTGCCTGGCGCAGCGCGGTGATCGCCACAAGCTGGCCGGTCAGCTGGATCCAGGCGCTCCACGGCTGGGCGGGCGGCCTGAGCTCGTCGACGGTCACGATAATCGGTGTCGTCGTGCCGGGCGGGGTTATGGTCTTCTGCACTTGAACAATCACATCCGGGTTCTGGTAGATCCACCAGACGCGGCCCAGATTGTCGGTGAGGAAGATCTCAATGCGGCCGTCGGCATCGCGCGCCATGCACAGCTTCTGGTAGCTGGCGGCTCCGGGCGGAGCGCCGATGCCGACCGGCGCGGTCCACTTGTCGATCGGGCCGATCTGGTTGGCATCCTCGGTGATGAAGGACAGGCTGGTGGTGCCCGACGGCTGCGCAACCACGGCGACGCGACCGTCCTTGGTGAGGCCCGCGGTCATGATCACCCAGGCGCCGGGCGCGATGACAGACCAGGCCGACGGCCATGGTCCGTTCGGCGAGGTCTGCGCCTTCTGGATCAGTTGTCCCTTGGCGGAATCGATGCCGACCACCATCAGCCGCGACAGCTCGAAAAAGGACCCGCCGGCGGGCATGTGCTGGTAGGCGGGGGTGTCAGGCCGTCGCGAGCGGGCGCCTTCGCGGGCTTTGGAAGCCGTCCTCGGCGCGGCGGCCGACGCCTTGGCCGCAGGGGCTTTCGATTTTGGTTCTGCTGTCTTGGCCATGATATCGGTCCTGCCCTGTTGGCGGGGAATTTAGCCTCTCGGCGGGAAGACGCCTTGCAGCGCGATGCAGAAGTTACAGGTGAGGTAGGGTTGCAGGTTGTTGTGCGGCTGGTCGCCGCCGGCGGGGGGGAGCGCGTTGGGGCTCATGGCCACCAGATCGACGTTGGTGGCCTTTTGAAACACGGCGCCACCGATCGAGGTCGCCAGCGTTATACTCGGGGTCAGCGTGCCCTGCGTTCCGTTTTCGACAGTCGCCCGCATTATATGATTGTGCATCGGGATTTCGGATTCCAGCAGCGACACGGTCTCGGAGCCGCCCGTCTCGCCGAGATCGTGAAGGGAAAGTCCAGGTCCCTGTCTCGGGTGCATCGGTGCGCTGCCCTGCAGATCGGGCAGGGCAAAGTTCGACGTGCCGTTGCCGCCATAAGTGGTGCCAAGCAGAGAAAAAAGCGCAGTATTCTGCGACAGCGGCAGCAGCTGGCCATCGCACCATGCCCAGCCCTTGGGCGCGAAATTGAACGGAAAGATGCGGATTTCGGCGACGAACGGATCGGCCATGGCGGTCCCTCTTCAAGTCGGCGACGGGAAGATGCCGAACAGCGAAATGATAAAATTGACGCAGAGATAGGGTTGAAAATTCGTATGCGGCTGGCTACCGCCCACGGAGGAAATGGCCGAGGTCGCCATGTTGGCGTCCGCTGATTCCAGAGCGTAGAGCTGGATCAGGGTCGAGCTTGCAAGAACATTGTTCGCTGGTGAAGCCTGCGATCCATTGCCGGTGTTTCCCAGGAACGGATGGGAGTGCGCCGGAATCTGCTGAATCGTCAGCGCAATCTCCTCGGCGCCACCGGTTTCCGCAAGGATGAAGCCATTGCCCTGATGCAGAGGCAGGCGGCCGCGCAGGTCGGGCAAGGCGAAAGTGCTCTCGCCGTCCCCGCCATAGGTGGTGCCGATCAGTTGGAACAGCGTTTCGTTCTCGGAGATCGGCAGAAGCTGCCCTTCGCAGAACATCCAGCCCGCCGGCGCGAAATTGCCAGCAAACATGCGGACTTCGCCAACATAAGGTTGTGCCATGATCGCGTTCCTCAGGTCTGCGACGGGAAAATGCCCTGCAGGGCGATGCAGAAGCTGAGCGTCAGGAAGGGCTGCATGTTAAGATGCGCCTGGCTGCCGCCGATGCTGGACACGCTTCCGGCGTTCAACGCCGCGAGATTGGCGGCGGGACCATAGATATTTCCGGGGTCCCTCGCCAGGACATTGCCGACGCCGGCGAAATTCGGATTGGGGGAGTCGCCCTGCGTGAGGGACGCATTCGCGACATGCGTATGCTGGGGTATCTCGCCGATTGAGAGCGTATGCGCCTGCTCGCCGCCTCGCTCGCCCAGCGTATGGCCGCTGCCGACATGGATCGGGATGCGCCCGCGATAGTCGGGCAGAGCGAAATTCACCCGGCCGTCACCGCCGAAAGTGGTGCCCAGCAGCGAGAAAAGCGCCTGGTTCTGGTTGATGGGCAGAAGCTGTCCGTTGCATAGCGCCCAGCCCTTGGGCGCGAAGACGAACGACATAATTCGAATTTCGGAAAGAAATGGTTCCGCCACAGTAATCTCTCCCGCGGCAATTCAACATACGGCACCGAACATCGCAAGAAACACCGCGATTGCTTGGAAGCTAATACGTAAGTTTTTCAGTAAATTGCAATCATGTACCGCAAGCCCATTGAACAACCGATCGGATTACTTTGCAAGACAGTATTTTTAGCTGACGCTGTTAAACGCCATCTTTCTGCCTTGGCCGGTCGACTCAGGGCAGAGGATTGATCGTCGGCAGCGGCGGGGCGCCAGCCGAGAACGTCACCGTCCCGGATAGGTTGAACAAGGTCGGGTCGGTCGAGCCATTGGCATTGTCCAGTTCCGTGGCGGTGTTGCCGACTGTCGGCGTGCCCTGCGTCACGTTCACCGTACCGGCGAGCTGTCGAATGCGCATGAACTGGCCATTACCGGCTTGTCCCGCTACGTTCGCGAAGGAGTTGCCCTGCACATTGGCCCAGATGGTCGGGAAAGGTCCGAAGCCCGCTTGCTGGTTATCCTGGATGGTGATCGCGCGGCTGCCGTTGATATGGTCGAAGATGTTGTTGGTGATGGTGACGTCGGTCTCGCCGCCGCCCGTTGCCTGGCCGCCAAAGCCCACATTGACGCTAACTCCAGGGGCCGACGCGATCTGGTAGATCTGATTGCCGTCGATCAGATATTTGCCGTTGATGGCACCTTCGTTCTGGATGCTGATGCCCGTACCGACCTGCGAGCCGGAATTGGTCACCGCGTTGTTGCCGATGATGTTGTTCCTGATCGTGCCGTTCACCGTCCTGTTGAAAGGCCCGTTGCCATTGTCGAAATGATTGATCGCCGTCGAACGCTGGCCAATGAACGTGTTGTTCTCGATGTCGAAGGTAAGCGAGGTCGCGGCCGGGTCGGTGGAGACGTCCACGCCCGCATTGTTGTTGGTGAACGTCGCTCCCGACACGTTCACCGTCATGCTGGTGCCGCCGGAATTGCCGAAGATGCCGGTTCCGGTGATGATATGCGTCGCATCCGAGACGGTGTTGCCGGTGAATGTGCCACCGGTCGCGGTGAGGCCCATCACGGACGTCCCGGTGCCGAGGAAGTTGACGAGGTTGCCGTGCGGCGAGCTGGCATTGCCGTTGATCGCCAGGCCGTTCGCCGAAATCGTGTTGTTGATGAGCTGCAGATTCGTCAGCGTGCCGGAAGCGTTCGAGATTTGAATTTCGAACTCGTTGTTGTTGCTGATCACGGAATTGCTGATCGAAGTCGCATGTGCGCCGTTCGAGGCGGTTCCGGTCAACTGCGTTATGTTGATGCCGGACTCGTCGGTCGCCGCGTCGTTGCCGTTGCCCGAAATATTGAGCCGGTTCAGCACCAGGCCGTTTATGCCCGAGCCGCCGATGCCGTCGCCCAGATTGTTGATCACGTTCATATAGGCGAGGTGGACGTCCTGGGTCGAGATCAGGCTGATGCCGTCGCCGCTCGCATTCTGGATCGTGCCGCCCGAGCCGTTGTTCGAGCCGCCGCCATCGCCCGTCACCGTCAGCCCGCCGCTCATGCCGGTGTTGTTGAGCACGATGCCATTGGCCGCGCCGTTGGACGAAATGCTGCGGAATGTGAGGCCGCTCGCGCCGATCGCCGTGTTGGCGACGTTGAGCGCGGTGCCGGTACCGGACGTGATCGTGTTCGGATTGGCGCCGGTTGTCACTGTCACCGTGCCGCCGCCCGTGGCGCCGAAGCCGATGCCGCTGGTGGTGGTGATCGCCAGTCCACCATTGGTGAAGTTGATCGTCGCGCCGGTGTTGTCGGTCAGGTTGACTCCGGCCGCGCTGCCCGACGTGATCGACTTGGAGGCACCAGAGAAAGTAATCGTGCCGGCGGTGTTGTCGTCCAGCAGGATGCCGGTCTGGCCGGCCACATTGTGGCTGATGTTGCCCGACAGCGTGATGTTGCCGGCGCCTGCGGCGCGATCCTGGATATTGACCGCCTGGCCGGTTCCGCTGGTGATGGTGCCGGCATAGGTGAAAGCCGCCGTGCCGCCGGTGTTGGCGCCGCCCGCACCGTCGCCGATGCGGATCGTGGCACTGCCGCCGCCGACCAGCGCGCCACCGCCGAGGTTGACCGGTCCGCCGGTAACGGTGTCGAGGATCACGGCGCTGCCGCCACCGGCGCTCGTGTTCGTGGAAGCGAAGGTCATGCCGCCGGCGCCGAGAGCGACGGTGTCCATGTCGACCGCCGCGCCGCTGCCGGTCGAAATCGTGTTGCCGGAGCCGGTGACGCTCACCGTGCCGCCGCCCGAGGCGCCGAAGCCGATGCCGCTGGCGGTGGTGATCGCCAGGCCGCCATTGGTGAAGTTGATGGCCGTGCCTGCGTTGCTGGTCAGAAGCACGGCGGCGTTGATGCCGGTCGAGAGCGTCTTCACCGCGCCGCCGAAATTGATAATGCCGCCAGCATTGCTGAGCGCGACGATGCCCAGCCCGCCATCGTTTCGGGTGATGGAGCTTGCGGCATCGAAGTTGACGGAGCCGGCAGCCATGCCGCGGATGTTGGCGACATTGCCGCCAGGATTGGTGATGTCGACATTGTTGAGGTTGACGATGGCGCTGACGTCGTCGTTAGCCGGCGTGCCCTGGTCGCCGTCGACGACGAAAGCGTCATTGCCGGCACCTGTGGCGGTGTCGATCGCAACATTGTTGAAGGTGTACGTTCCGGTCGCGTTGTTCGCCGCGTCGCCGAGGATAGTGATGCCGCGCGTGCCCGAGAGGCTGGCATTGTTGATGGCGACGTTGCCCGCCGCGCCATCGATCACGATGCCGGTGCCGGCGGTATCGTTGAGGCCGTTCGCCAGGGCGGTGGTGAAGTTCACCGTGCCGCCGGTGGTGTCGGCAACGACGATCAGGCGCTGGCCGCCCATACCTTGCGTGATCGTGCCGGCATAGGTCACGGTGGCGTTGCCGCCGTTGACGTTAAACGCGGTTCCGCTCGGACTGGTGATGGAGGCGGCGGTGCCGAAGCCGAACGTGCCACTCGAGCCGTTGAGGATGTCGACGCTGGCATTGCCGCCATTCAGCGTCGTCGTGCCGTTAAAATTGTAGATGCCGTCGGCATTGTCGAACTGCAGGCCGGTGCCGTTGGTTGCCGACAGCGTGCCGGTCTGGAAGGTGATCGTTCCCGTGGTGTGGCCGGCGATGGCGATTAGCGCGGCATTGCCGGCCTGGGTGATGTTGCCGCTATAGGTGACGTTCGCCGCGCTTGCGTCGACGTTGAAGGCCGTGCTGTTCGGGTTGACGATCGAGGTGCTGGTGCCGAAGTTGAACGTGCCGCCCGAATTGTTGACGATATCGATGCCGGCGTCGCCGCCATTCAAGGTCGTCGTGCCGTTGAAATTGTAGGCGCCGTCGGCATTGTCGAATTGCAGGCCGGTGCCGTTGGTTGCCGACAGCGTGCCTGAGAAGGTCAGCGTGCCCGTATGGCCTGCTGAAACCGACACCAGAGCCGTGTTGCTCGCCTGGGTGATGCTGCCGCCATAGGTGGTGCTTACGGTGCCACCGCCGACGCTGAATGCCGTGCCACCGCCGCCGCTCAGCGTGCCGGTGCCGAGGCTGGCGGCGCCGGTGACATTGGTCAGGACGACACCGCCGCCACCGGATGACGTCGAGTCGAGCGCGATGTCGAGAGCGGCATTGGTGAGATCGATCGCCTTGTAGCTGGTGGAATTCACCGTTTCGCTGCCGGCGGTGGCGATGATGTTGATCGTCCCGCCGGGGCCGGTAATGCCAGCGCCGGTGGTGGTGTCGATTGTCAGCCCGCCGTTGAAGCTGGTCGTGCCGCCGCCCTGGAACAGGCCAGCTCCGCTGGTCGTATCTATGTCGGCGAGCCCGCCGACGTTGAGCGTGCCGCTCTCCCAGCCGATGCCGCCGCCCGTTGAGGCCGTGTTCTTTACCGTCACCGTGTTGAAATTGAAGGTGCCAGTGGGATTGCTGGCGTTGGAACTGATGCCTGCGCCCGTCGTGCCGGTGACGGTGGTCGCGCCCGTGACGGTGAAGTTGCCGGCGACGCCGTCGAAGATGATGCCGCTGGCGCCGCCGCTGGCGGTGACGCTGTTTACGACCATGTTGACGGTCAGCGGATCGAGATTGAACGCCACGCCGTTGATGGTGTCGACCGTGCCCCCGCTGCTGTTCAACGCAAAGGTTGTGGCCGGGGGGCCCTTGGTATCGACGAGGACGCCCGTGCCGCCATCATTGAACGTGGTGAACGTGCCGAGATCGAGCGTGCCGCTGGTGCTGGTAAAGGCAAGGCCGTTGCCCTGGACGCGCGCGCCTGATGTGCCGACGTCGAGCGTGCCCACGCTGACCGTGCCGCCGGCGCCAGTGGAATCGAACGTGACGTCGTCGAAGGCAATGCCGCCGCCGGTGCCGCCGACGACCGTGTTGCCGGCGAAGGAGCGGATGGCGATCGAATTGTCCGTCGCGTTGATGTTCTGGCCGGCGAAGAACGCGGCCAGCGCGGATCCCGTCGATCGCAGCGTATTGCCGTCGATCGAAAGCAGCAGCGTGTTGGCCGCCGCGCCGGTCGTGGAGAAGTCGAGCGCCCTGCCGCCGGCTGATATGTCGTTGTTGCGGAGGAAGAAACTCGACGCGGCCGACGCATCGACGGCAACACCGGCGCCGGTGCCGGTGTTGCGGATGATGAGATTCTCGATGCCGCCGGTAGTCGGGCTGGGACCAGTGGTCGCCAATGTGATCACCGAGCCAGCAGTGTTGCTCTGCAGGATCGGCCGCAGCGTGTCGATGCCGATCGGTGCGGCGATGATCGGCGAATTCTGCACCGTGCTGAAATGGAATGCCGCCGACGCGCCGCTGCTGGTGTCGACACCGAGCTGCGAGACATCGATGGCCGTATCGTTTTGCCCGAAGGCGAGCAACACCTGCCCGTCATCGAGCTGGAACGACGTGCCGCTCAGGTCGATCGTTTCCTGGCTACCGGTGCCGTTCTTGTCGATCAGCACGATGACATTGGCCGTGGACGCCTGGGCGTTGGCATAGGTGCCTGGATTGAGGAAGCTGCCGTCTCCGCCGACGGTGGCGTCGGTGGTGACGTAGTAGACCTTGTACGCTGACAGGTTCGAGATGTCGCCGGTGAAATTGACGTCGTTGAAATTGTAGTCGCCATTGGTCGGCAGCGTGTCGGTCGCGTGGATGACCTGGCCGCCGCCGAAGGTTGCGATCGTGGACTCGGCCGGGCCCTGACCGTCGCCGAAGACAAGCCTAGCGCTGGTGAAGCTGTTGAACTGAACGCCCTGCGCGACATTACTGATGGTCGATGAGGGCCCGCTATTGTTTGCGGTGTCACCGAGCTGGATCGTGCCGGTGCCCGTCGTGAACGCCATGTCGATGCCGAGCGTGCCGGCGAAGCCGCCGCCGGCGACGTCGAAATCATCAGCCGTGATGGTGCTGGCGCCGAGCAGGGCACCATTCAGGTCGAGGCCGATCGCGTTGTCGGCACCCAGCCCGACGTTCAGGCTGGCGAAATTCAGCGTCGAACCGAGCGTGGTCGAAACGTCGACGCCGCGCGAAGTGATACCCAGCAGGTTGACCGTGCCTAGGTTGATGGCGCCGCCGGAGACGTCGTCGAGCGCAACGCCGGTCGCCGCGCCGTTGACCGAGATGGAGCTGAAGTTGATGCCGCCCGCGCCGACCGTCGCGCCGTCGAGGTTGAGCGCCGTTCCGCTCTGCGCGGTGATCGTGTTGTTGCTGCCGATGACGCTGATCGTGCCAGCGTTGAAGGTGCTGGCGTTGAACCCGGTACCGCTGGTCGTGGTGATGGCAAGACCGCCATTGGCGAAGGCCAATGTGCCTGTGCCTTGCAGCAGGTCCAAGCTGGGAGCCTTGAAGATGGCATCATTGATGCCGGTGTCGAATGTCTTCGACGTGCCGGAGAAGGTAATCGTTCCGTCCGATGCGCCATCGACGGCGACGCCTCGGCCGCCGGTATGCTCGATGGTACTCGAAATCGTGTAGCTGCCGTCGGCGCCGGCGAAATCGAAGGCCGTGGATGCCGTGGTCGAAGTGACCGAACCGCTTAGGTTGAGGGTGGACAGGTCGGTGAAGGGGACGCCCACCACACTGCCACCGGTGACGTTGATCGAACCGTTGTAATTGAGCGCGCCACCGGTATTGCTGTCGAGCGCTATTGCCCGATCGACCGTGCTTGTCGTCGCGCCGATGCTGGCGGCTCCGCCATTGCCGCCGATGTTGACGCTGCCGCCCTGCACGCCGTTGAACCAAACGCCGGTCGCACCGCCGTCGATGGTTAGGCTGGACCCCGCGATATTGGCGATGTTGACGGTGCCGACCTCGCCAACGAACTGGAGAGCTGCGTTGCTGACGTCGAAATCGGACGTTCCAGTGAAATTGACTCCCCCGGTGCCGGTCACGCTGCCCAAATAGACGCCGATGTATCCCTTATCCGTCAGGCCGCCGATGTTGACATCGCCGCCAAGGTTGACACCGACTATCAACACGCCAGCGGCGGTACTGGTGGACACCGCCGAGATGCTGTCGAAGGTGACGCCGGCGCTGCGGACATTGGTGCCGCCGGCCAGCACCAGTCCATCAGCGCCGGAATTGATGGTGTTGCCGGCGCCGGTCACCGTGAGGATGCTGCTCCCAACGAGGAAGCCCGTCCCGGTTGTCGTCGTCAGGGCGAGCCCGCCGTCGGTGAAGCCGATCGTGGCGTCCGGATTATCGAGCAGGCTGACGGCGGCGATCGCGCCCGAGCTGATCTGCTTGGTCGTGCCGGAGAAGGTGACCGTCGCCGCCGTGCCGTTGTCGATGCCGGCAACGACGATATTGCCGCCGGCGCCCGCAAGGCCATCGGTCAGGATGCCCGACAGCGTCACAGAACCGCCGGTCAGTTCCTGGATCGAGACCGCCGCGCCGGTGCCGTTGCTGACGATGGCGCCGGCGTAGGATATGTTCGCGTTGCCGCCGCTCGCATTGGTGCCCGAGCCGACATTGAAGGCCGTGCCCGAACCGGTGTTGGTCAGCGTGCCGGTGCCGAAATTGAACGTGCCGCTGAGGTTCTGCAGGTCGATGCCGCTGCCGGAACCGAACGACGCGCTGGTCGAGGCGAAATTGATGTTGCCGGCGATGCCGTCGAGGGCCACCGCCTGTGCGTTGGTGGCATTGACTGTACCCGTCAGGACATTGACCGTGCCGACGCCGCTGGCGCTGAACGCTGTCACGCCGTTCGTGGAAATGTCCACATCCGTGAAGTTGATGGTGGTGCCGGCGTTGTTGGTGAGCGAGACGCCGTTGCCGCCAACAGTCACCTTGTCGGTGAAATTGATCAGACCGCCGCCGTGATTGGCGATCGAGATGCCGCCGCCGGTCAGCGTGCCGGCCGGCCCGCTGTTGGGCAAAGTGCCGCGCGTCACGGTGATGTTGCCGGCGCCGCCGTTGACGTCGAGCAGCGTGCCGGCGACGTTGACGTTGTTGTTGGTGATCGACAAATTGCTGTCGAGGCCGGCGACCTTGAACGCCGTCTGGCCGGCGCCGACATTGCCGACCGTGACGCCTTCGATGACGATGCCGCCGGCATTGTTGAAGCTGCCCGCGCTCTGGTCGATGGTGAAGATCGAGCCGCTGCCGCCGGTGAAATCGAAGGCGGTGTTGCGCACCTGGTTGCTGCCGAGCAGATGCAGGGTATCGCTGCCCGTGCTCTTGACCACGCCCTCGTCGCCGGTGACATCGCCGCCGGTGGCGCCGAGATTGCCCTGCACGTTCACCGGCTGGATGGTGCCGGTCGTGGTGATGGCGTTGCCGTTGCCGAAGCCGGTGATCGACTGGCCGGAATCGAGCGTGAACGGCGTGCCGCTGAGGTCGACCGTGCCGACGAAGGCAAAGGTCTGGGTGCCGGTCTTCAGATCGGCATCGGCAACCGAGACGGTATTGACTGACGTACTGAGCCCAAATGAGCCGGCGGCGATGACGCCGCCATTTTGCGACACCATGAACACCCCGCCGACGGCGCTGGCCAGATTCGCGCTGCCGGTGAAGAGCACGTCATCGAAATCATAATTGCCGAGCGCGGCGAGACCGACGGTGTTGACGGTGAAATTGCCCGCCGCCGCAGTGATTGTCGAATTGCGGCCGTTGGCGTCGGCGAATTCGCCGTCGCCGAAGGTGAAGCTGGCGTTGGCGCTGGTCGCCGCCGTCTGGCCGGCCGACAGATCGACGCCGATGCCGGCGCCTGAGATCGACGACCCGGTCAGGAAGGTGATGGTGCGGTTGGCTGTCGTCGAGGACAGGTCGATGCCGCGCGAGCTCGCGGCGTCGTTTCCGGTGATCGCCGTCAGCCCGAAATCGGCCGTCGTGGCCGAGCCGGAGAAGTCGATGGCGGTCTGGCTGGCGCCCGCGCCGAGGCCGCTGACGGTGGTCGTGCCGAAGCTGACGTCGTTATTGGTGCCGGAGAAATCGATGCCGGCATTGCTGTTCGCGCCCAGCGTCACATTAGTCGTGCCGAAGGTGGCGCTGCCGGCCGCGTTCGAGATGGACAGCGCGGCGCCCGTCGCGCCGGTGATCGACAGCGTGCCGCTGACCTCGAATGTCGAGTCGGCGCCAAGGCTGGTGATCGACGCGCCGCCGCCGCCGGTCGCCGTCAGCGGACCCGTGAAGCGGATCGCGGTGTCGGTGGGAGCGGTTATCTCCCCGATATCGAAGAGGCCGCCGGTGCCGGTCGAAGTGATGGCGCCGCCGAATGTGATCAGGCCGCCGGTGGTGCCGTCGATCCTGACGGCTTTTGCCGCGCTGCTCTGGTTGATCGTGCCGTCATAGGTGACGTCGGCCGACGAACTGCCGATAACGATCGCGCTGCCGCCGGTGTTGGCGATGGAGCTGGGCGCCCCGAAGGTCAGGCTTCCGCTCGAGCCGTTGAGGATCACGACGCCGAGGCCGCTGCCGCCTGATATGTCGAGATCGGCGAAATTGGCGGTGCCGCCGAAATTATTGACCAGCAGCGCGATATTGCTCCCGCCGGCGATCGTCGTGGTGCCGGTGAAGTCGACCGTCGCGGATGTGTTGGCCAGCACGACGCCGGTCGGCACCGACCCCTGGATGGTCAGATCGTTGACAGTGATCGCGCCCGACGAGCTGCCGAGGTAAAGCCCGATCGTCGCGCCCAGGATCGTCACGCCGGTGCTGGTGAGACCGTTGATCGACGCCGTGCCGTCGATCGCCAGGAACGAGCTGTTGACGCTGAGGTTGGAGACGGTGTTGCCGCTGGCGAGGTCGATGGTGTTGCCGGCGCCGTTGTTCAGCGTCGCGCCGCCGAAGCCCGTCGGATCGCTCATCGTCACGCCGGTGACGACCTCGGCGCCGGTGACGTTCGCGGGCGGCCCGCCCAGATCGACGGTCCCGGCATTGGCGAAGGAAACGAGCGACTGGCCGCTGGCCAGGGTGAAGCCGTCGGCATCGGTGTCGGTGGTCTGCACGGCCGCCGTCTTGACCAGCACGAAGGTCGTGTTGGCGTTGGTGGTCAGGTCGTCGGCCGCTGCGGCATTGATCAGGTTGGCGACGCTCGATCCGTCGCCGGTTCCGGTGTCGGTGGAACCGACATAGACGACATTGGCGACGTCGAACAGCTGCGGCCCGACCAGGTGCGTGCCGTTGAAAGCATAGGTGCCGCTGCCGGGCAGCAGGCCGCGCATGTCGAGCGAGGCGGTGACGCCGGTAATCGACGCGCCCCCGGCCGCGCCGAACGAGAACGCCGTGTTGGCGGTAGTTCCCGCAAGGCCGTTGGTGCCCATCTGGACGCCGGTGTCGGTGGAAATAACGCCGCTGCCGATCGTCACCGAACCGCCAACGGTGCCGGAGAGGTCAATGCCGGTCGAACCGGCGGGACCCGAAACGTCGAGCGTGGCGGCGGTGAAGACCGAGGTGCTGTCCGACAGGTCGAGGCCGATGGCGGAGCAACTGCACAGGTTGGTAATGTCGACATTGCCGAAGCTGATGGCGCCGTTGACATGCTTGACCGAAATGCCGTCGGACGGCTGATCGATCGTCACGTCGCCAAACGAGACCGCACCCGAATTGCCTGCGAAGAAGCCGAGCGAAATACCAGGACCGAAGGTCTGCGAAATATCGACCGGCGCGGCGAAGGTCACCGGCCCGCTGCTGTCGTCGACCTGGATGCCGGCCGAGCCGACATTGGTGATGTTGACCGGCCCGCCGAACGTGACGGCGCCGGTGGTACCCTGCACGAGGATGCCGCCGCCGAACGCGATATTCGAGATGTCGACGCTGCCGAAATTGAAATCGGCGGTGCTGTTGGCGATGATCACACCGCCGCCTACAACGTCGCTGACCGTCGTCGCGCCGGACACGGCGAAGTTCCCCGATACGCCGACAAGCAAGGCGCCGTACAGGCCATTGCCGCTGATGCTGTCCTGCGAGAGGCTATCCAGCGTGACGTCGAGGTTGGCGCCGAACACGGCGATAGCGCCTCCGTCATTGCCCGATATCGTGCCGCCGGTGGTGCGCAGCGTACCGGCGGTGGACATGACGCTGACGCCGAAGCCGAGATTGTCGGACGCATTCAGCGTTTGGAAGGCATAAGTCCCGTCGCCGTCGACGAACAGTCCGCCGCCGCCATTGCCCGAAAGCGCTGTCGTGCCGTTGAAGGCATAGGTGCCGTCGCCGTCGATACGCAGGCCGGCGCCGGCGTTGTCGCTCGAGGTCACATTGCTGGCGCTGACATTGCTGACGCCTTCGAACAGCAGCCCGTCCAGGCCGGCGCCGCTGACGCTGACGCCGCTTATCGTGACGCCGGTGACGTTGTTGCCATGGATGCCGTTGCCGCCACCCGGATTGGCGTTCGCCACGTTGAAATCGAGCAGCGCGGTGTCGTTGGCCAGCGTGACGGTGTCGGTGCCGGCCGAACTGGTCAGCGTCGCCGCGCCGCCCGCGTCCGAGATGGCGGTGGTGTGCGCGACATTGTCGCCCGTCACGTTGACCGGAATGCCGCCGAGCGAGAAGGTCCGGCCGTTGCCGAACGAGGCCAGCGTCTGGCCGGCGCTCAGCGAGAATCCGTCGGCGTCGTCGATGGCCGTGCCGCGATTGACCAGCACGAAGATCGCGGTGCCGTCGGTGTTGGCATCGGCCGTGGCGATCGAGGCGAGGTCGAGCAGCGAGGAGCCGGTGCCCGAGCCGGTCGCGGCGGCGCCGACGAAGATGACGTTCTGCACGTCGAACAGCTGCGGACCCGTGAACGTCGTCGAACCGAAGGCGTAGTGGCCGAGCGTCTGGTTGAGGCCGCGCGCGTCGAGCGAAGCGGTGATGCCTGATATCGAACCGCCGCCGAAGCTGAATTCGGCATTGGCCGAATTGGCGAGCGAGCCGGAAATGCCGAAGTGCACGCCGGTGTCGACGCCCGTGATCGCGCCGCCATCGGTGATGACGATCGTTGCCCCGCCCGAGCTCGGCGAGGCGAGGTCGATGCCGATCGAGCCGGCCGCACCGGTGCCGGTGATGTTGAGCGACTGCGCGGTGAAATTCGTATGGCTGCCGGAGAAGTCGAGCCCGGTGCCGACGCCCAGGCCGGAGATGACGATGTCGCCGGCCACCACCGCCGCGTTGACGCCGGCAAACGAGATGCCGTCGCCGGCGGGAGCGCTGATATCGATATCGCCGAAGCGGATCGCCGCCGGCGAATTGGAAATGGCGATCGCCGGGCCCGTCGTGTCCGAGATCGTCGTCTTGCCGTTGACGGTGAAGCTGCCCGAGACCTGGTCGAGCACCACGCCCGATGTGCCATGGTCCTGCGTGATCGAATCGAGCACCACATGCGCGGTGATCGGATCGATGAAGACGGCGGTGCCGCCATTGCCCGACACGGTGCCGCCGGTGGTGGTGAAGCTGCCTGAGGTCGAGGTGCCCTGAACGGTTATGCCGCGGTCGGCATTGTCCTTCGCGTTGAGCGTCGCGAATGTATAGGTGCCATGACCGCTGGCATCGAGCCCGTCGTCGCCATTACCCTGCAGCAGTGTCGTGCCGGTAAAATTGTAGGTGCCGTCGCCTTCGATGTGCAGGCCGTCGAGGCCGTTGCCGGTGGCGGTGAAATTGGAACCGGTGATGCCGGTCGAGGTGCCGGTGAAGGCGGCGCCGTTGCCGCCGGCGCCCGTCACCGTGACATTGGTCAGCGTGGCGCCGGTGATGTTGTTGCCGAAGATGCCGTCGGCGCCGCCGGTGATGGTGATACCGTTCAGCGTGTTGCCGTTGCCGAGCGTGATGACGTTGTTGGCGACATTGGTGCCCTGGATGGTGCCGTCGCTGCCGCCCAGGTTGAAGGTGCCGGTGCCGCCGCCGAAAAGCTTCGCGGTGACGCTTTGGCCGCCGCCGATCACGGTCTGGCCGTTGGCGAGCGTCGTGCCGGTGGTGGTGATGTTGCCGTTGCCGCCCAGCGCCACCACGAAGCCGCCGCTGCCGGCTTTGGTCACCGCGTCGTCCAGCGTCGTCGGGTCGGCCAGCGTGCCGGCGCCGGCCAGGCCGCCATCGGCGTAGTAGAACTTGCCGAAGGCCGCATTGGTGGCGGCGTTGATGGCGACGCGGGTCGTCGTGCCGCCGATCGAGTCCTGCGACTGGATCCTGACGCCGATGTCGCCGCGCACCCGCTCGTTGACGCGCTTGCGCAGGCCTTCGCTGACCGGATAGACCGGCTCCGGCCCGCCGTCCGCGCCGCCTTGGCCGGGATTGAACGGGATGTTCAGCCGCACGCTGCCGGCGAACTGGGTGTCGTCGCGGTTGTCGTTGCGTACCTCGCCCGTGAAGGTCAGCGACGTTCCGGTGCCGAAGACATCGCCGATCTCATATTCGATGCCGGCCTTGACGCCGGTGACGCTGCCGTCGTCGCCATGCGGATCCTCGAAATGGTAGCCGCCTATGTCGAGACGCAGCGAATGCTTGTCGGGCAGGTTGAGCGGCACCCGGGCGCCGACCTCGCCCTCTATGCCCCAGGCCGCGTAGTCGCGATGGTCGAGCACCGAGATCTGCTCGATCAACTGGTTCGAGACCATCGACAGGGTCGAGGAGACCGAATGGTCCGTCGTGTCACCCTTGATCGGCACGAACACGTTCACATGCGCGTCGAAATGCGGGGTGATGGCCTCGGCGCCCAGCGTGGCTGACGTGAACTGGTTGGAGTTGTAGTTCTCGACGTTGAGATAGGCGTAGCCGCCGAGCATCAGGTCGGGATTGACGATGCGGCGAATGCCCAGGCCGACATCCTGGCCGAACGCGTCCTTGAAATCGTGCTTGGCCCTGACATCCAGGAACAGCACCGATTCGGCGGTCTGCTTGATCGGGATGAAACCTTCGAGCGCGGCGTTGCCGCCATTGTTGTCGGCGCCGATGATGGCCCGTATCTGCGGCTGCCAGAGGGCGTCGCCGCCATAGGCGGCCACGCCTGACAGGGCCAGCGCCAGCGTCGAAAGCGCCGTCGTCTTCCAGAGATGCCTTGCAAAACGCGAACGACCATAGGCCATGCGCACGCGGAAATCCTCCCCGCGCGCTGCCATGCCCTCAACCTGCCGAGATGTCTCGGTAGTTCCCATCCCTGGCCGCCCTTTGGGGACTGCTCGCCCCCGCACCAATTCTTGCGCGAATTCTATTGTATAGCGAGTCGCCAACGTCGTGACTGCTGTTGTTGCGTCGTAAAGTTCTTACCTGTGGCTATACCGCAACAGTAATTTTGCCGGCTCTCCTCGCCGGGGCGCGGCTTTCGGAACAGTCAGGAGTATTGTATCAAGCCGCCGGCGGGAAAATATCTGCCGTATCGAGAAAAATGCGGGGGCATGAAGAACATGGCTGCCATTTTAGCGCGTGCTAATCTGTTAAATATGGCCGCAGCACTGGGCGCCTTGGGGCTGATCGCATCGGTCGCCGGGCCGGCGCTTGCCGAGGACGCCAAGCCGGCGCAGCCCCCGGCCGCTCAATCCAAACCGGCCGACGCCAATCCATGGGCGGTGAACTGTTCAAGCGGCGCGGCCAACAGCGAGCTTCAATGCCAGGTGTCGCAGAACCTGACCGAAGCCAAGACCGGACAGCGCGTGCTGACCGTGACCGTGCGCCGCGACAACGGCAACGGCTCCCTCGCCATGCTGCTCGCTTTGCCGCACGGGCTGTTCCTGCCCTCCGGCGCCAGCTACCAGATCGATCAGGGCCAGAAGACGACGATCGCCATCCAGACCAGCGACCAGAACGGCGCCTATGCCGCCACGCCGCTGCCGCCGGAGCTGATCAAGGCGATGAAGTCGGGAACCAATCTCAACATCGGCATGGAATCGGTGACCCGCAAGCCGGTCACCATCCCGGTCTCGCTGGCCGGCTTCACCGCGGCAATCGCCAAGCTGGAATCGATCAAGTAGCGGGCTCGGCGTGCGTTGGGGTGGGCGCGCTGCTGAACGGATCGAATGCTCCTGCGATTGGCGGAGCGCCACCCACGACTTCGTCATCCACGGGCGGAGCAAGGAGCGTAGCGACGCGGCGCAGACCCGAGGATCCATGCTGGGACTCCAACGCGCCACCACGGTACAGAATTCTGCTCCGCTGCACTTCATGTCGAGGTCGCGGCATGGATCCTCGGGTCTCCGCGACGGAGCTTCGCTCCTGCTTCGCCCGTGGATGACGACGTTGGTTGGCACCAAGGAACTCGCTTGATTGTCTGCGTCCGCAATGCTCCGATGTCCCTTCAGCCATTCGGAGAGAACCATGACCGGCTTTGTCGACCGCCAGCGCGCGACGCAACTGATGCAGCGCGCCGGCCTGCAGGCGCTGGTGCTCTCAGCGCCCGAGGCCTTCCACTATGCGACCGGCGTGTCGATCGGACCGGCGGGGCTGTTCCGGCGTGCCGGCGCCGGCTTCGTTGTCATCCCGGCTCGGCAGGACCTGCCGATCGGCGTCGTCGTCGCGGATTTCAACGCGGCGCAGCTGCGGATCGCAGCGCCCGAAGCGGTGGTGCGTTCGCACCCGATTTGGATCGAATCCGCGCCGGTCGAGACGGAAGCCCGCGGCCTTCTTCTGGCGGAGCGCATCGAGGCCGGCCTTGTCTCGCTTGCCCGCGCGCCGGATTTCGCGCGCCCCGCCAGCTTCGATTTCGCCGGCTCGGTGCGCCAACTGCAAGCTTTGCTTGCCGAATTCGGACTGGAGCGCGCAACGCTCGGCGTCGACCTCGACTTTGTTCCGGCCGCCGATTTCGCGGCCATGCAGGCGCTGCTGCCGCATTGCCGGATGGTCGACGGCTCGTTGGTCTTGGATCGGCTGCGGGCGATCAAGTCGCAACGCGAGATCGAGCTCCTGCAGCAAGGCATCATCCTGTCGGAAGCAGGGCTGGAGCGGCTGCAGGTGGATGCGATGGCCGGCATGCGCCAGGCCGATCTCATCGCGCTCTACCGGCAAGGCGTGGCCGCGGCGGCGGCGGGCCTCTCCCATCCGGTCGCGACGGCGGAATATGTGACGCTTGGCGCCCGGGCCAAGGGTGCCGATGCCAAGGCAATGCCCGGCGATCCGCTGAAATGCGACATGGTCTGCACGGTCGGCGGGTATGCGTCCGACATGTCACGCAACTTCACTTTCGGCCCCGCTTCCGCCGACCAGGTCGAACTGCACGCGATTGCCGAGCGCGCCTTCGAGGACGGGCTGGCGGCACTCGTGCCGGGAAATTCGATCGGCCATGTGCACCGCGTCGCCACCGACAGCCTGGCGCGGCAAGGCCTGCGCTCCTACCGCCGTGGCCATTTCGGCCACGGTGTCGGGCGGTCTGTGTTCTCGGAGCAATGGCCGTTCATTGCGGCCGACGGCGATGTCCTGGTCGAAGCGGGCATGGTGCTGGCCTTCGAGATCCCGCTCTACATCGACGGCCTCGCCAGCTTCAACCTGGAGGACCAGTTCCTGATCACGCCGGATGGGCCAGTCGCGATGAACCGGCTGCCGAGACGGCTGGAGAGGATAGGATAGGGCTGGTTCTTGTCGCCACAGAACTCGGCGATGGGTGCCCTGCCGCGAGCGATTAACCGCTCACCGGCGGCCGCCGATCCCTCCACGGCAGCTCCCGTTCGAGCTGCGCCGACGCCGCCAGCACCGTCGCTTCGTCGCCGTAGCGGCCGGCGAGCTGCACCCCGATCGGCACGCCGTCTTTCGACCAGCCGAGCGGCAGCGAGATCGCCGGCTGGCCCGAGATGTTGAAGGGGAAAGCGAACACCGCATCCGTCCATTTGGCGTTGTAGCGATCGATGTCGGTCTCCGACATGTCGTAATAGCCGAACGGGCGCGGCAGCTGCGTCAGCGTCGGGGTGACGAAGAGATCGTAGGGCGAAAGGTCGCTGACGATGTCGCGGCCGACCTGCCTGAGCTGCTCGACATCGGAGATGTGCCTGATGCCGCTGGTCGCACGGCCGCGTTCGATGATCGCCCAGGTCACTGGTTCGACATCATCAGGCGTGACCGGGCGGCCGATCACCGTTTCATGATAGTCGAAGGTCGCCGCCGTCTGCACGCAGGTCATGTTGGTGTAGGTGGCCCACACGGCATCGGCGTCGAGCGGCATGTCGTGTTCCTCGACATCATGTCCCAGCCGCTCCAACGCCGCCACGGTCGCCAGCACCGCCACCTTTACGTCCGCATCGATGGCCGTGCCGTTGGGCGGGGTGACGGTGAAGCCGATGCGCAGCTTCTTCGGCGCCTGCGCCGACAGGCTGAGCCAGGAGGCGTCGGGGACCGGCGGCGTATAGGGGTCGCCCGGCAAGGCGCCGGCCACCGCGTCGAGATAGGCAGCAGTGTCGCGCACGCTGCGCGAGCAGCACAGGAAATAGGCGCCGCCATACCAATAGTCGCCGAACGGCGCCAGGCTGACGCGGCCGCGCGACGGCTTCAGCCCGACGATGCCGCAGCAGGAGGCCGGAATGCGGATCGAACCGGCGCCGTCGCTGGCCTCGGCGATCGGCACCATGCGCGAAGCAACGGCCGCCGCCGCGCCTCCGCTCGAGCCACCTGGCGTGATGCCTTCCTTCCACGGGTTCCTGGTCACGCCGTAGAGTTTTGGCTCGGTCGTGATCGACCAGCCATTCTCCGGCGCGTTCGACTTGCCGACCAGCACCAGCCCCGCCGCCTTCATGCGGCGCACGACTTCGGTGTCGAAATCGGCGACGACATCTTTCAGGTAGAGGCAAGAGTTGGTGTTCGGCGCGCCGGTCCAGGACGAGGCCAGTTCCTTGAGCAGGAACGGCACGCCGGCCAAGGGCGCCGATCTGTCGACGGTGCCTGCCTGCGCGCGCGCCATGTCGTAGAGGCGGTGGATAACCGCGTTCAGCGCCGGGTTGAGCCGCTCGACCAGCGTGATCGCCGCCTCGACCAGTTCCGCCGGCGAGACCTGGCCTCCACGCACCAGCGCGGCCAGATCGAGCGCGTCGGAGTCCGCGTAGGTTTTCAACAGACTGTCGGTGACGGCGGCCATGTATTGCTCCTTTTATGGATCGATGGCTGCGTGACTTACCCTCACCCAGCCTCCGCTTCGCTCGGCTGACCTCTCCCCGAGGGGAAAGGAAACTGTCCCGCGCCGGCGCCTCCCTCTTCTCCCCCACGGGGAGAAGGTGGCCGCGAAGCGGCCGGATGAGGGGGCTGCCGCAACGTCAGGCCAGCTCGACGGTGCGCCCCAATTCGATGCTCTTTTCGGCGGCGAGCACGATGCGCAGGCTGTTGACGGCAGCGTCCATCTGTTCGGTCAAATCGAGATCCTCGCGGATGGCGCGCAGGAAGAAGGCCTGCTCGCGGTCGCAGAGCTCCTGGTGGCCGGGCTCGTCTTCCATGCTGACGATCTCGTCGGGTCTCGAAAAGTTCTTGTCGGCGTCGACCGCCGCATAGTGGATTTTCAGCGCGTCGGTCTTGGTGTGGCGGTCGATGTCGGCCGAGTTCGAGACCTCCGCCGCTTCCGCTGCGCTGCTCGCCTGCTGGCCGGCGACGATCGACACCGCGCCCTTCGGCCCCACCACGTCCTTCACGAAATAGGCCGTCTCGCTCATCATCGGGCCCCAGCCTGCCTCGTACCAGCCGACAGAACCGTCATCGAAGGTGACGTGGAGATGGCCGTAATTCTGCTTGTCGGCTTCCGCCCAGAGCTTGGCGCCGATGCCATGCACGCGCACGGGCCTGGCGCCGGTGAGCTGGCACATGACGTCGACATAGTGGACGCCGCAATCGACGATCGGGATCAGCGAATCGATCAGGTTCTTGTGCCAGTGCCAGGCGCTGCCGCTGCTCTGCTGGTTGAGGTTGAGGCGCATCACCAGCGGCTTGCCCAGCGTCTTGCCGACCTCGATGAATTTTATCCAGGAGGGATGGACGCGCAGGATGTAGCCGAGCACCAGCTTGCGGTTCTTGGCACGCGCGGCCGCGACGACCTTTTCGGCATCCTCGATGTTGGTGGCGAGCGGCTTTTCCATGAACACATGGCAATTGGCCGCGATCGCCTTCAGCGCGTATTCGGCATGGGTGTTCGGCCAGCTGTTGATCGAGACGGCGTCGGGCCTGGTCTCCTTCAGCGCCTGGTCGAAATCCTCATAGAGTGGGTAGCCGGACAATTCGGAGGGGATTTTCTTATTGCTCTTGATCGAGCGGCTCATGATGCCGACGATCTGAAAACCCTCGGAACGGTGATAGGCGCTGGCATGCGAGGCGCCCATATTGCCCAGACCCACCACCAGCACTTTTACCTTGTCGGCCATGTCAGCCTCCCATGCTAATTTATTGAATTGCGGGCGGCAGAGCGCCGCCGCCGGTATTCACTTCAAGTTTGCGCCGCCCCTCATTGCCCTGCCGGGCATTTCTCCCCGTATAGTGACGGGGAGAAAGGGCTGGCCGCAACGTCGGCGATTGGCGAAATCGTCGATGAGAGCGTCCCCTCGCCCCGTTTACGGGGAGAGGATGCCGGCAGGCAGGTGAGGGGCGGCGCCGACCTCGACAATTGCCACCCTACTTCACCGCCGAATCGAACAGATGCGCCTTGATCTTTTCGACATCGAGCGCGGCAAAGCCTTCCGACAGTTTCGCGCCGTCGGCATCGGCCTTGACCTTGGCCTTGTCGAAATCGTTGGCGGCGGGGATCAGGTCGTTGGTGCAGACATCCTGCGCCTTCACCGGGTTGGTGATCTGGCCGATCTTGTGGATCTCGTCGAAGAAGCCTTGCCAGCTCGCCATGTCGTGCGAGCCCCAGCCGCCGCGCTTGTCCATGTCGCCGCGGAAGACGTTGATCTGCTGCAGGATCGAGGTGGTGCCGAGCTCGGGGCCGAGGTTCTTGGCCAGCGTCGGGAACTGCTCGAACACCGCTTCGACCGCCGCGCGCGGGTTCTGGTAGCCGAACTCCAGCCCCATCGCCCAGCCGCGCAGATATTTTTCCAGGAATGCCTTCTTGTCGGGATCCTCGAGATCGGCGGCGCGCACGACGAAGGTGTTGGCCGGCAGCTTGGAATTCTTCACGCCGAGCCAGTATTCGAAGTCGAGACCCTTGGCGATCCATTCGGCGCGCAGCCCCTCCCACGACAAGGCAGCGTCGCCCTGGCCGCCGGCGAGCGCGGTGCCCCAGGTCGGCCAGCCGGCCTCGACATACTTGACCTTCTTGATGTCGACCCCTTGCGCGGCGAGCAGCGGATCGGTGATCGACTGCCAGGCGGCGGAGCCGAGCAGGATGGTCTTGCCTTCGAGCTTCTTCAGGTCGTTCGTGCCCTCGCCCTTGCGGAAGGCGATGGAGAACGTGTCGCGCGCGCCCATATGGAACACCGACTTCAGCTTCATGCCGTTCTGGATGGCGAAGGAGAACACGCCGGGCGAGGGAAAGCCCATATCGGCCTGGCCGACATCGACGAACTTCACCGTCGCCGTGCCGTCCGACGGGCCTGGCTGCATGTCGGTGCTGAGCCCGTCGAAATAGCCCGCCTTCTTGGCTGCCCAATAAGGATAGTCGTCGAGCACTTCGAGTGTGCCGCGCGGCGAGATCCAGGTGAATTTTTCATAGGCCGCCGCCCTGGCCTTCAAGCCCGATGCACCGAGCGCGGTGGCGGTCACGACGCCGGCCGCCGTCACCTGCAGGAAGGTGCGGCGGCTGATGCCCGTTCTTGTCGCCGTCTGGAATGAGTTCTGGTCGGTCATGGCATTCCCCTTTTGTTGATTGACCCTCTTATTGATCGATGGCCTTTCGCCCGCTCCCGGGCGTTCATGGATCTCGTGCTCAAGCCTCCCAGCTCGCCCATTTCTTGCCGATCAGGAAGAACAGCACATAGATCAGGATGCCGAGCGTCGACAGGATCAGCACCACGGCGAAGAATTGCGGCATCTGGATCATCGACGAATAGGTGGTGAGCCGGTTGCCGAGGCCGAAGCCGCCGCCGACCATCTCGGCGCCGACGGCGGTCAGCAGGCCGAAGATGGCGCCGATCATCAACCCGACCAGGATCATCGGCAGCGCCATCGGCGCGCGGATCTTCCAGAATATCTGCAAGGTGCTGGCGCCATAGGAGCGCGCCAGCGCGATCTTGGCGCTGTCGACGCGGCGGAAACCGGTGGCTGCGTTGATCATCACCATAGGCCCGGCGGCCAGCGCCACCGCGATGATGCGCGGCGTGTAACCGAAGCCGAAGCGCAGGATCAAAAGCGGCACCAGCGCCAGCATCGGCGTGGTGACGAGCAGCAATATGTAGGGCGCGACGATCTTCTCGGCGAAGGGGAACTGGGTGATGACGGCGGCCAGCACCAGGCCGACGACGGCGCCGATGGCGAAGCCGGAAACCAGCTCGACCAGCGTATAGCCGAGATGCGGCGCGATCAGCGGGAACTCGTCGAACAGCGCGTAGGCGATCGAGCTTGGCGGCGGCATGATGTAGAGCGGCACATGGAACAGGCGCAGCGCCAGTTCGATGCCGCCGATGATGATCACGGCGACAGCGATGATGGCCGCCACCTCCTTGCCCGACTTGATGCCGGGACCGCTGGCGAAGGCCGAGAGATTGGTCAGGCTGACGTCCTGCCCCTCGCCGGACTTGGCACCCGATTTCGAGAATTCCGGGATGGCGTCGCTCACGGCCTGATCCTCACGATCTCGGCGCTGGCTCGTTCCTGTTCCGGTGCCTTGGGCCTGGCGCGCTCGCCGACGATGTCCATCTTGATCCGGTTGGTGAGGTCGAAAACCTCTTTCGTCGCCATGATCTCCAGCGAGCGCGGCCGCGCGAACGGCACGCGATACTCCCTCGCGACGCGGCCGGGCCGCGCGCTCAGCACCACCACGCGGTCGGAGAGGAAGATCGCTTCCTCGATGCTGTGGGTGATGAAGACGATGGTGGTCTTGGTGTCGAGCCAGATCTCCTCGACGAGACGGTTCATCTCCTCGCGGGTAAAACTGTCGAGCGCGCCGAACGGCTCGTCCATCAAAAGCACGGAGGGTTTTGGCGCCAGCGCCCGCACGATCGCGGCGCGCTGCTGCATGCCGCCCGAAAGCTCGCGCGGGAACTTGCCGCCGAAACCGTCGAGCCCGACGCGGTGGAGCAGATGCGCGATCCAGGCGCGGTCTGGTTTCTCGCCCTTGATCTCGAAGGGAAAGCGGATGTTGGCATCGAGATTGCGCCAGGGCAGCAGGTTCGCTTCCTGGAACACGATGCCGATGTCGGGATGCGGCCCGGTGATCTTGACGCCGTCGAGCCGGATCTCGCCGCCGGTCAGGCTGTGCAAGCCCGACATCGACCACAAAAGCGTGGTCTTGCCGCAGCCGGACGGGCCGACGATCGAAATGATTTCATTGGCGTGGACGTCGAGGCTGCACCGGTCCAGCGCCAGGAGGTCGCCGGATGCGGTGTGATAGATCTTGGTCGCTGCCTGCACACCAAGCTTCGGCGCTGTTGTTTCGCCTGCGTTCATCCGCCCCTCGGAGAGTGCGTCCAATCGACTGCCAAAAATCAATCTGTAACTATCCTACTTTGGTGTCAAGCGAAGAGCGCGATCGTTCCGCCTTTCAGAGCCGCCTATTCCTCCATATGTCTGCTTTCATTGTCTTTTCTTTATCTTGAAATGCGTGTTGCTTTCCTACATACTCGGGAAAAGTGGCACAAGAAGGCGGACGTTGCAGATGGGCAAAGCCGGGTGACATGCCGCAACGGCACGCAGCAGTTGCAGCGGGGCCGTGCACATGGAACGACAGCGTGCAAGCATGGTAAGAGGTCGACAAGGGACCAGGGAAGGCCACTTCATGACCGAAGCTGACAGCCGGGAAAACCTGATGACGGATGGCGAAGCGGACGGGCGCGAGCCTGTGCGGCGCATTCCCGACATCATCTCGCTGGTCAAGGATACCTATGCCGAGCTGCGTCCGGCCGAGCGCCGCGTCGCCGATGTCGTGCTCGACGACGTCAAATACGCGGTCGATGCCTCCAATGCAGCCCTTGCCCAGCGTGCCGGCGTCAGCGAACCGACGGTGACCCGCTTCTGCCGCGCCATCGGCTGCGAGGGCGTGCGTGATTTCAAGCTGAAACTGGCGCAGAGCCTGGTGGTCGGGGCGCTCTATCTGGACACTTCGCCAGCCAGGGAGAGCGACACCGGCATGCCGTTCTGGAACGCGGTGTTCGGCGAAGCGCGCCGGGCGCTGCAGGAGGCCGAGCGGCAGCTCGACCCGGTCCAGCTGCAGAAAGCCGCCGAACTGATCGCCAAGGCACGCCAGGTCACGGTGTTCGGACTGGGCGGCAGTTCCTCGGCGCTGGCGCAGGAAACGCAATACCGGCTGTTTCGCTACGGCATATCGATCAGCGCGCAATGCGACCCCTATCTCATGCGCATGACCGCCTCGACCTTGAAGCCCGGCGACCTGGTGATCGCCATTTCGGCGACGGGGCGCACGCGCGAGGTGATCGAGGCGGTCGAACTCGCCAAGCACTACCGCGCCAATGCCATCTGCGTGACGGCGCCCGACACCGAGCTCGCGCGCGTCGGCGATGTCAGGCTGACCGTGGCGGTGCCGGAATATCCCGATACGCTGAAGCCGACGGCGTCGCGCTTCGCCTTCCTGGCCATGATCGACCTCATGGCGGTGGCTGCCGCCTATAAGCTCGACGGCTCGGCCCGCGAGACGGTCCGCCGTATCAAATACAATGCCCAGATCCACCGCACCGGCAAGGAGATGGAGCCGCTCGGGGACTAGCGCACGTTTTCCTTCTCCCACAAGGGGAGAAGGACAGGACGGGCGGCGCTGACTTGAGAAGTAAAGAGGGAAAGAGAAAAATGCTCGAAATAGCACCGACGAAACAGGCAGCCGCATGGCTCGCATCCCTGGCGCAAGCGCTCGATGCCGGCGATGTCCCCGCCGCGACCAACCTGTTCGTCGACGATTGCTACTGGCGCGACCTCCTGACCTTCACCTGGAACGTCACCACGATGGAAGGCCGCGAGGCGATCGCCGACATGCTGCAGGCGACGCTGACGACGACGCGGCCGGCAAGATGGCAGCTCACCGGCGAAGCCACCTCGGACGAAGGCATCATCGAGGGCTGGTTCACCTTCGAGACCGCTGTGGCCTCGGGCCAGGGCATCATGCGCCTGCGCGACGGCCGCTGCCGGACATTGTTCACGGCAATGACCGACCTCAAAGGATTCGAGGAGCGCAAGGGCGCGGCGCGGCCGCTGGGCGTGCGCCACAAGGCCGACCCGGAGCGCGAGACCTGGTCGGAGGCGCGGGCGCGCGAGACCCGCGAGCTTGGCGCTTCGGAGCAGCCCTATTGCCTGGTCATCGGCGGCGGCCAGGGCGGCATCATGCTGGGCGCGCGGCTCAGGCAGCTCGGCGTGCCCTCGATCGTCATCGAGAAGAATGCCCGGCCGGGCGACTCCTGGCGCAAGCGCTACCGCACCCTCGTGCTGCACGATCCGGTCTGGTACGACCATCTGCCTTATATCCCGTTTCCCGACAATTGGCCGGTCTTCACGCCCAAGGACAAGATGGGCGACTGGCTGGAAATGTACACGCGCGTCATGGAGCTCAACTATTGGGTCGCCACCAGATGCGTCAGCGCCAGCTATGACGAGGTGGAGAAGGTCTGGACCGTGGTCGTGGACCGCGTCGGCCAGCACATCACTCTGAAGCCGAAGCACATCGTCTTCGCCACCGGCGCCTATGGTCCGGCGCGACCGATCGACCTGCCCGGCGCCGACCAGTTCAAGGGTGAGATCCTGCATTCCAGCCAGTATTCCAGCGGCGAGAAATTCCGCGGCAAAAAGGTCGCCGTCATCGGCGCGGCGAGCTCCGGGCATGACGTCTGCGTCGATCTCTGGGAAAGCGGCGCCGAGGTCACCATGATCCAGCGTTCGCCGACGACCGTGGTCAAGTCGGACACGCTGATGGAAGTCGGTTTCGAGATCTTTTCGGAGAACGCGCTGGCGCGCGGCATCACCACCGAAAGGGCCGACATGATCGTCGCCTCGACGCCCTTCGCGCTGGTGCCCAAGGGCCAGCGGGCGCTCTACGACGTCATCCGCGCGCGCGACGCGGCTTTTTACGAACGCCTCGCCGCCGCCGGCTTCGCCCTCGACTTCGGCGACGACGAGACCGGCCTGCTGATGAAGGCCTACCGAACCGGCTCCGGCTACTACATCGATGTCGGCGCTTCGGACCTGATCATCGACGGCAAGATCGGCATCCGCAGCGGTGTGGCGATCAAGTCGCTCACGCCCGGCGGCATCCTGTTCGAGGACGGCAGCGAGCTTGAAGCCGACGCCATCATCGCCTGCACCGGCTATCAGTCGATGAACGAGACCGTGGCGCAAATCGTCTCGCGCGAGGTCGCCGACAAGGTCGGCCCGTGCTGGGGCCTCGGCTCCGGCGTCAAGGGCGACCCCGGGCCATGGCAGGGCGAATTGCGCAACATGTGGAAACCGACGGCGCAGGAGGCGCTCTGGTTCCACGGCGGCAATCTGGCGCTGTCGCGCTTCTATTCGAAATATGTGGCGCTGCAGATCAAGGCGCGGATGGAGAGGATTGCGACGCCGGTTTACGGAGCCGTCAGCAACGCACAGCGGTGACGTTCTATCTCCCCCACGAGAGGGGAGATTGGCCAATCATCGCCCGAAATGCCTCGCCGCCACCTCGACATGCGTATGCGCGGCATGCGCCTCGAAACGCTCGGTGTCGCCGATATCGTTCACCGTCTCGTTCGGCCACCAGGCGCCGCCGATGGCGATTCCTTCGCAGACCAGCCGCTGGTCGGCGACCAGCGAGGCGCCGACCGCATCGACGAAGGTGAAGCGGCCGGAGTGCTGCCGCAGCAGCGCGACGTCGCCGGCGGTTCCGACCTTGAGCGTGCCCAGGTCAGGCCGAGCGATCGCCTGAGCCGGCGCTTGCGTGGCGGCGCGCAGCACCTCGACCAGCGGCATGCCGAGCGCCAGCAGCTTCGACATGCACACCAGTATGTCGAAGGCCGGACCGTCGACGCAGTAGAGATGCACGTCGCTCGAGATGACGTCGGGCGCCAGCCCTTCGGCCAGCATGGCGCGGGCGACCTCGAAGTCGAACGAGCCCATGCCGTGGCCGAGATCGAAGATGACGCCGCGCTCGCGCGCCAGCCGCATGTCGGGCCGCACCGCGCCGGAGGCGAAGACCGGCGCGTTGGGAAACGGCCGGAAGCAGTGAGTGAGAATGTCGCTGCGGCGCAGGCGCGGCAGAACCTCCGAGCGCCCGGGCGGGGGTTCGTCTATGTGCGCCATCAGCGGCAGACCGGATTTGTCTGATGCCTCCAGCGCCAGATCGACCGGCGCGATGCCGCTGGCACCGCCGGCATGCTTGCCGGAGCGGACCTTGACGCCGACGACGACGTCGGCATGCTCGCGCACTGCCGCCACCACCTCGCGCGGTTCGCAGAGCCTGAGGTCGCTGCACTCGCCGACCGACACTGTCTGCGAGAAGCCGAAAATGCCAGCGAAGGAGATGTTGACATAGGCCAGGATGCGCACCTTCGAGCGCTCCATGACATGACGGCGAAAGCCGAGGAAATTGCCGGCGCCGGCACTGCCGGCGTCGACGAAGGTGGTGGTGCCGCTCTTGGCCGCCAGCCGGTCGGCATCGACGCCGAGCGAGGTGCCGCCCCAATAGACGTGGCTGTGCAGGTCGACGAGGCCGGGCGCGACGATGCGGTCCCTGGCATCGATGACGCGGGCCGCGCGGTCGGCGAGAATGTCGGCATCGATGGCGGCGATGCGGCCATCGGCGATGGCGAGATCGCGCGGCGCGTCGAGCCCGGCCGCCGGATCGATCAGCCGCCCGCCCTTGAACAGAAGATCAAATTGCATCGGGCGCGCCTCTCCGCTTCGTTCCATCCTCGCCGACGGCCGTCAGAGCGGCCGGTAGGCGACGGCTTCCACTTCGATCTTGATGTCGATCATCAGCCGCGATTCGACCGTGGTGCGGGCCGGCGGGTTCTTCGGGAAATGCCTGGCATAGACGGTGTTGAAGGCGCCGAAGTCGCGCGCGTCCTCCAGCCAGACGGTGGTCTTGACGACATCGTCCATGGTGCAGCCGGCCAGCGCCAGCGCCGCCTTGACGTTGGAAAGCACCTGCTCCGTCTGTTCCGTTATGCCGCCCTTGACGACGATGCCGTCGCCGCCGACCGGCACCTGGCCCGAGACATAGACGAAGTCGCCGGCCCGCACCGCGGGTGACAGCGGGACATGCGACGTTCCAAAACATTGCTTGGGCAAGAGCGGACCTCCTCTGACGATATGACGGGACACTATGGGAGCGCCCGCTTCGGCCGAGATTTACCCCGATCGAGGCGATCCCGATAGAGGCCTTGTTGGAAAGCAACATTCTTGGAAATCCACGTTGCTTTATTACAGAAGCGCTTGCATCGTGCGCTCGCCGGCCGAGCTCCAAGCCATTCGGGCCGGGCGCATTTCCAGAGCGGAGAACCGAGAATGACCTTCGACAAGAATCCGTTTCCATCCGGCGATGCCGACCGCCACGCGCTTTGGGAGATGCTGGTGCGGCGCGACATCGATGCCTTCATCGGCCAGGACTGGTCCATGGTCGAGGACGATTTCGTCGCCGAGAGCTTCTTCGGCATGCACGCGCATTTCCTGCCCAACGCCGACGCCTGGCGGCTGCAATTCCCCAGGCTGGAGATCTACCGCGACGAGTGGCTGCGCCAGGCCAAGGAGACGGCGGCGACCAAATTCGCCGAGCCGCTGCGCGAGGCGCTGTTCCGCGTCACCAATCTGCGCGACATCGATGTCGACGGCGACCGCGCCGTGCTGCACAAGAAATTCGACGGCACCGTCGCCAAGGCGGATGGCGGCGTCGACAGGCTGAAATGGCAGACGCTGTATTTCTGCAGGAAGGTCGGCGGCAGCTGGAAGATCGCGGGCTTCGTCGGCTACATGCCCTATCCGTTGGGAGACTGAGGCGGGCGTATTCATCCGGATCGCCTGTGGGCCGAGTGCTTTAGCGATCGATGCGCGTCGACAGGATGATCGAGGACGACGTCCGTTCGACCCCTTCGAGGGCGCCGATCTGGTCGAGCAGCGTGTCCAGGTCCTTGATCGACGGCGCGTCGGCGATGACGATCATGTCGAAATTGCCGCTCACCGAATGCAGCGTCCTGACCGGCGCCAGGGCGCGCAGGCTGCGCACCACCTTGTCGGCGAGCTTGGGCGTCACGGTGAGCAGCACATGCGCCCGCACCAGCCCCTGCTCATAATCGGGCGCAAGCTTGACGCCGTAGCCGGCTATGATGCCGCGCTGCTCCAGCCGTTCGATGCGGCTCTGCACGGTGGTGCGCGACACGCCGAGCCGGCGCGCCAGCGCGGCGGTCGAGGCGCGTGCGTTCTCGCGCAGCAAGGCAAGCAGGGCCTGGTCGGCATCACTGAGCATTTCAACGAACCTGGTCGGCATATCGGCAAAAAGGGTACTTCATTTCGTACAATTCCACGCTTCCTTTCGTCCAGCAAGCCGCGATTGTAGCGGGACAAATCAACTGTCGGGCGAGGGAACCGCATCATGAAGAAAATTGTTGTCGTCGGTGCCGGCAAGATCGGCTCGACCATTGCCGAGATGCTGTTTTCAACCGGGGACTATCACGTCACCCTCGTCGACCGCTCGGCCGCGCAGCTTGCCGCGGCCGAACTGGCTGATGGCGTCAAGACGCTGGAACTCGACATCGCGGCCGCGGGCACGCTGGAAGCTGCGCTCGCCGGAAAATTCGCGGTGCTCAGCGCCGCTCCCTTCCATCTGACCACGCGCATCGCCGAAGCCGCCGCAAGCGCCGATGTGCATTATCTAGACCTCACGGAGGACGTCGTCTCGACCCGGCGCGTGAAGGAACTGGCGCGTTCGGCCAACGGCGCCTTCATCCCGCAATGCGGGCTGGCGCCGGGCTTCATCTCGATCGTCGCCAACGATCTCGCCAGCCGTTTCGACACGCTGGAAAGCGTGCGCATGCGGGTCGGCGCGCTGCCGCAATATCCCTCGAACGCGCTGAACTACAATCTGACCTGGAGCACCGACGGCGTCATCAACGAATATTGCGAGCCCTGCGAGGCGATCGTCGAGGGCGAGCTGGTCGAGGTGCCGCCGCTGGAGGAGCGCGAGGAATTCTCGCTCGACGGAGTGACCTACGAGGCCTTCAACACTTCGGGCGGGTTGGGCACGCTGGCCGAGACGCTGAAGGGCAAGGTGCGCACGCTCAACTACCGCACCATCCGCTATCCCGGCCACGCCGCCATCATGAAGGCGCTGCTCAACGATCTCGGCCTGCGCCATCGCCGCGAGGTGCTGAAGGACATTTTCGAAAGCGCGCTGCCAGCGACGCTGCAGGACGTGGTCATCGTCTTCGTCACCGTCTCGGGGCGCAAGAACGGCCGCCTGCTGCAAGAGACCTATGCCAACAAGATCTATTCGAAGCGGGTCGGCCAGACGGTGCGCAGCGCCATCCAGATCACCACGGCATCCGGCATCTGCGCCGTGCTCGACATGCTCGCCGACGGCACCTTGCCGGCGACCGGCTTCGTCAAGCAGGAGGACATCGCGCTCGACGCCTTCCTCGCCAACCGCTTCGGCCGCGCCTACGCCCAGCACGAGATGGTCAGCCGGCTGGCGAGCTGAGGCCTGGCGGGACGATCAAGGCCATCGAGATAATGGCCAGCTTCGTCTGGCCTATGGCCGCGCGAGGCCTTTGCCCGCAAAGTGGTTGCGAACACCCTTTGCGAGGTATGCCATGCGAAAGCTGATCTCCACCGGTTCGCCCTTCGAGAAGACCGCCGGCTATTCGCGCGCCGTGGTGCAGGGCGACTGGTGTTTCGTGTCCGGAACGACCGGCTATGACTATGCCTCGATGACGATGCCGGAAACGGTCGAGGCGCAGACGCGCAATTGCCTGGCAACCATTGCCAGTGCCTTGCGGGACGGCGGCTTCGACATGGAAGATGTGGTGCGCGCGCATTACTACATAACCGACCAGGCCTTCGTCGACGTGGTGTTCCCCATTCTCGGCGAGGCGTTCGGCGAGATCAGGCCGGCGGCGACGATGATCGTGTGCCAGCTCAACAGGCCGGAGATGAAGATCGAAATCGAGGTGACGGCGCTTCGGCGCACCGTCCGAGGAGGGCCAATGCCATGAAGGTCCGGCGCATCGTGGCCAATGTCGAGACGCGGGACATCGCGGCGGCGAAGCGCTTCTATCACGACGTGCTCGGCCTCGATGTACTCATGGATCAAGGCTGGATCGCCACCTATGGTTCCGGGGAAAGAATGCAGGTGCAGGTCAGCTTCATGGCGCAAGGTGGTTCGGGCACGCCGGTGCCGGACCTGTCGATCGAGGTCGATGATGTCGATGCCGCGTTCGACGCCATGAAGGCAGCGGGCTTCGTCATCGAATACGGGCCGGCCGACGAGTCCTGGGGCGTGCGCCGCTTCTATGTGCGCGATCCCTTCGGCCGACTGGTCAACATTCTCTCGCATCGGTGAACATGGAAGTCCCTTGCGGGCTTGCGCGGCAAGCGCTTGGCGTTTAGCAAGGCCGCGGTCGCACAGCGCCGCGCCTCCTGGCGGCCAAAGGGCGCTGTGCAAAATCGAAACGAAATCTTTCTGGGACGGTTTCTCCATGGCAACGAAGCATCTTTTCCTGCTCCCCGGCGACGGCATCGGCCCCGAGGCCATGGCCGAGGTCAAGAAGCTGCTAGCGGCCATGAACGAGAAACTCGGCAGCGGCTTCGTCACCGATGAGGGCCTGGTCGGCGGCTGCGCCTACGACGCGCACGGCGTGGCGATTTCCGATGCCGACATGGAAAAGGCGATGGTCGCGGACGCGGTGCTGTTCGGCGCCGTCGGGGGGCCGAAATGGGATACGGTACCTTACGAGGTTCGCCCCGAGGCCGGCCTGCTGCGCCTGCGCAAAGACATGGAGCTGTTTGCCAATCTCAGGCCCGCGATCTGCTATCCGGCGCTGGCGACGTCCTCCTCGCTGAGGCAGGAGGTGGTCGAAGGCCTCGACATATTGATCGTGCGCGAGCTGACCGGCGGCGTCTATTTCGGCGAGCCCAAGCAGATCATCGATCTGGGCAACGGCCAGAAGCGCGGCATCGACACGCAGGTCTACGACACGTTCGAGATCGAGCGTATTTCGGGCGTCGCCTTCGAATTGGCGCGCACGCGCAAGAACCGTGTCACCTCGATGGAAAAGCGCAACGTCATGAAGTCCGGCGTGTTGTGGAACGAGGTCGTCACCCAGACCCACAAGGCCCGATATTCCGACGTCAAGCTCGACCACATGCTGGCCGATGCCGGCGGCATGCAACTGGTGCGCTGGCCCAAGCAGTTCGACGTCATCGTCACCGACAATCTGTTCGGCGACATGCTGTCCGACATCGCCGCCATGCTGACCGGCTCGATCGGCATGCTGCCTTCCGCCTCGCTCGGCGCGCCGGATGCCAAGACCAAGAAGCGCAAGGCGCTCTACGAGCCGGTGCACGGCTCGGCGCCCGATATCGCCGGCAAGGGCGTCGCCAACCCGATCGCCATGATCGCGTCCTTCGCCATGTGCCTGCGCTATTCCTTCGCCATGGTCGATGAAGCCGACAAGCTCGAAGCGGCAATCGCCGCCGTGCTCGACGACGGGCTGCGCACCAAGGACATCTTCTCCGCTGGCATGACCGAGGTCGGCACGGTCGAGATGGGCGACGCCATCATCGCCAAGTTCCTGGGCTGAGCCCATGACGGTCGACGTCCGCCGGGCGACGACCGACGACGCGACGGCGCTCGCCACCGTGCTGTGCGAAATGGCGGTGCAATACCGGCAACCGCCGCTCGACCACGCGCGCCTTGTCGGCGGCACGGAAATGGCTCGCGAGGAAGCCCGGCCTATCCGCATTTCGCGCTGGCCTTCGTCGAGGGCAAGGTCAGCGGCCTGGCGTCGGTGGCGATCGCGCATTCCGGCATCGATCTCGAGCGGTTTGCAGTTTCTCAAGGACCTGTTCGTGCGCGACAAGGCTCGCAACGCCGGCGTCGGCCGGGCGCTGATCAGCTTTCTCACCGGGCATTGCCGACGTCACGGCATCGGCCGCATCGACCTGACCACCGAGGACTGGAACGAAGGCGCGCTGCGCTTCTACGACCGGCTTGGCGCCGAACGTCATGGCCAGAAGCTATTTCTCAGGCTTTCGGGCGAGGCGCTGGAGGCGGTCAAACCCTGACTCCCGCCGGCACGGGTCCCCAAGGGTTGTCGCCCAGCTGAGGCGGCATAAGCCCGAAGACTAGCAAGGCGATGCCACCGATGAGCGGGATGAAGCAGAGCAGGGCAAACCAGCCGCTCAGGCCGGCGTCATGCACACGCCGCACGACGAGCGCAATCCAAGGCAGGATCAATCCCGAAAGGAAAACCAGGAGGGGTATGAACCCTGTGGACCCTATCGGCGCCCTGTCCGCGTTGGTTTCGAAGCCATTGATCGCCAGGTCAACAAGTATCCCGAAGCCGAAAAGCGTGAATATCCCGAGAGTGTAGAATAGCCAGAAGGCCCAGAATTCCTTGCGGCGGGAGCGTCCGTTGAAATTGCTGTAGTCCGCAATCACCGCGCGCCAGAAGTAAGCCCACAGCCCTGTGGGGTAGGCCGGCCGACTTGGGGCAGAACGACTGGTCTGCCGTGGCTGACCGGTACTAGACGGCGGTGCGGCCGAGGCCACCGCGACTATGTTATGCGCAGTGCCGTCGTCCGGCTGGAACTCGACAAGAGCACCCCTGACTAGGATGAGTTCCTGGCTCAGATCGGTACGGGAAAAGATATAGCGTTTGCCGTCGATTCCGTCGATGTAACCATAGTCCTGACCTTCGTCATAATGGAACACCGCCCCGCGCATGCTCTGCCCCCATTTCACATTGCGTCGCCACATACTACCCGAGATTGCATGTATTACAATACGCACGCGACACTACGTTCTGACGCCCGCCGGCACCGCTCCCCACTGGTTCTCCCGGCCCTGCGTCGGGATGAGCGCAAAGACCAGGATGATCAGGCTGCCGATGATGGGGATCAGGATCACCGGGAAGAGCCAGCCGGTCAGGCCGATGTCGTGCAGGCGACGCACTGTCGTGCCGAGGCCAGGCAGAAAGGTGGCAAGCCCCACAGGCCGGGCTCGGCCGATCCGGCGATGGCGGAGCGGCCAAAATGCCGCGGCGGCGCGACTTGAGCAGCGAAAGAGGCGCAAGCACTGGTTCGCGCATCGGCGGCCGCGCCGGCTGGAGGCGCAGGTTGGGTACCGGCCGGGAAGATGTCGCGCGCCTGCCGCCGCCGGGCTGGAATTCGACGGCCGCGGCTCGGGCTATTTCGATTTCGCGGCGCATATCCTCACGCGCGAAAGTATAGCGCTCGCCATCCGCCCCGGTGATGAAGCCGAAGCCCTGGGCCTCGTCATAGCGAAGAACTTCGCCGCGCATGTCCCGATCCCCGAACGCCCCGCCCAGACTGTTCAAAGTTCCGGCGGATCGCAAGGGCGGGCATGAAAATGCGACGGCTGCCTTGGCGCCGGAAGACTTCAGCTCGGCCGCTTCTTCGCCTTCTTATGTTTCGGCGGTCCGGCGTTGTCGAATTTCGGCTTGCCCGGCTTCTTCGCCCAGGGCTTCGCGTCCGATGCGGCGGGGCGCTGATCGCCAGCCGGCACGCGCTTCTCGAATTTGCGCTTCGGCGCGTTCGGGTCGAACGGTGTCTTGCCGCGATGCGGTTTCTTGTCGAGACTTGGCGGCTGGTAGCCGGCGCGCGACAGGTCCGGCGTGCCGTCCAGCCGTTTCACCACGATGTTACCTTGCAATTTGCGGTCGGGACCGATGGCGGCGAGGAAACGGTCGGCCCAGTCGGCTGATATCTGCACGAAGGTCTCTTCCGGCTGCATCTTGATGGCGCCGATCTCGCGCTTGGTGATGCTGCCGGTGCGGCACAGCATCGGGATCAGCCAACGCGGCTCGGCATTCTGCCGGCGCCCCACCGAGAGCGAGAACCAGACGCTGGCACCGAAATCGTCGCGGCGGCTGGGCGCCTCGTCGCGGCGCGCGAAGTTTTCGCCCGCCGGTCTTTCACGCGACGGCGTGAACGGCGCGACATCCATCAGATCCTCGGGCGCAGAGCGGCTGGAGCGGCACAGCCGCACGAAGGCGGCCGTCACCTGCTCGGCGCCGTGCCTGGCGAGAAGCGCGTCGATGAAGGCGCGCTCGTCGTCCTTCACCGGTTCGTCGAAAGCGGGATCGGCAAGGATGCGCTCGTCGTCGCGCCGCATCACGTCGTCGGCGGATGGCGGACTTGCCCATGTCGCGGTCAGCTTGGCGCTCGCCAGCAGCCGTTCGGTGCGTCTGCGCGCGCTGCCCGGCACGATCAGCGCGCTTACGCCCTTGCGCCCGGCGCGTCCGGTGCGGCCGCTGCGGTGCAGCAGCGTTTCCGGATTGGTCGGCAGGTCGGCATGGATCACCAATTCGAGATTGGGCAGGTCGATGCCGCGCGCCGCCACGTCGGTGGCGATGCAGACCTTGGCGCGGCCATCGCGCATCGCCTGCAAGGCGTGGCTGCGTTCGTTCTGGCTGAGCTCGCCCGAGAGCGCCACGACGGAAAAATTGCGGTTGTTGAAGCGCGCCGTCAGGTGGTTGACGGCGGCACGAGTGTTGCAGAACACCAGCGCGTTCTTCGCCTCGTAGAAACGCAGCACATTGATGATGGCGTTCTCGCGGTCGGCCTGGGCGACGCTGAGCGCCCGGTATTCGATGTCGAGATGCTGCTTCTCCTCGCCGGCGGCGGAAATACGCACCGCGTCGCGTTGATAGCCTTGGGCGAGGGTTGCGATCGAGCGCGGCACGGTGGCCGAAAACATCAGCGTGCGGCGCTCGGCGGGGGCGGCGTCGAGGATGAATTCGAGATCCTCGCGAAAGCCGAGGTCGAGCATTTCGTCGGCCTCGTCCAATACGACCGCCTTCAGTGCCGACATGTCGAGCGAGTTCCGGGTGATGTGATCGCGTAGCCGGCCGGGCGTGCCGACGACGATATGGGCGCCGCGCTCCAGCACGCGCCGTTCCGTGCGCATGTCCATGCCGCCGACGCAGGAGGCGACCGTGGCGCCGGTCAGCTCGTAGAGCCATTCCAGTTCCCGCGTCACCTGCAGCGCCAGCTCGCGCGTCGGCGCCACCGCCAGCGCCAGCGGGGCCGCGGCATGGGCAAAGCGATCGGCGACGCCCAGGAGCGTCGGCGCCATGGCAAGGCCGAAGGCCACCGTCTTGCCCGAACCGGTCTGTGCCGACACCAGCGCGTCGGCCTGGCCAAGTTCCAGGACCGCCTTCTGCACCGGCGTCAGTTCGGCATAGCCGCGTTTTTCCAGCGCCTTTGCCAGCGCCGGAACGATACCTTCGAAGTTGGACATCTCGCTCTTTCGGAATTCAGGGTTCTGCGCTCATCATGGAGCACGAGGCGGGCCGGCGCCACGCCAGCCAGACAATCTTGGCCGTTCGTACTTGCTGGCGCCGCTCTTGTACAGGGCAAGCGGCTCCGCCTTCGTCACGACGAGAGAAGGGCACGCCGCCCCTCATCGCAATTGACTCCTGCCGCAAACCGCGTAAAAGCCCGCTTCGAACGGGATCGTTTTTCGATGCGCGGCCTTTTGATGGCTCTTCTTGCATTCGACGCCCCCAGCCTCAATGAGCATCATTGGGCCGGGCGTCTCGGCGCGTCCCCCCGTTCCAGCAATATAACGGCCAAAACCACCACCAAAACGGTGTGATTCCCTTGGCCTGACCACCCTCTCCCGGGTTCGGCCCGGGGGACGGAACCCGCACCTGGCCGGCGGGTTTCTCCAACAACCAAGCGGAGAGGGATAGGAGATCTTTATGAGTTTCAAGGTTGCGGTAGTTGGCGCCACGGGCAATGTGGGCCGCGAAATGCTCAACATACTGGAAGAGCGCGGTTTTCCGGTCAGCGAAGTGGTGGCGCTTGCCTCGCGGCGCAGCCAGGGCACGGAAGTGTCGTTCGGCGACCGCACGCTGAAGGTCCGGGCGCTCGACACCTACGACTTTTCCGACACCGACATCTGCATCATGTCGGCCGGCGGCAATGTCTCGAAGGAATGGTCGCCCAAGATCGGCAAGCAGGGCTGCGTCGTCATCGACAATTCCTCGGCCTTCCGCTACGACGCCGACGTGCCGCTGATCGTGCCGGAAGTGAACCCGGACGCGATCTCGCTGTTCACCCGCAAGAACATCATCGCCAACCCGAACTGCTCGACGGCGCAGCTTGTCGTGGCGCTGAAGCCGCTGCATGACGCGGCCACCATCAAGCGCATCGTCGTGGCCACCTATCAGTCGGTGTCGGGCGCAGGCAAGGAAGGCATGGACGAGCTGTTCACGCAGACACGCGCCGTGTTCGTCGCCGACCAGGTCGACGTCAAGAAGTTCACCAAGCGCATCGCCTTCAACGTGATCCCGCATATCGACGTCTTCCTCGACGACGGCTTCACCAAGGAAGAGTGGAAGATGGTCGCCGAGACCAAGAAGATGCTCGATCCCAAGATCAAGCTGACGGCGACCTGCGTGCGCGTGCCGGTGTTCATCGGCCATTCGGAAGCGGTCAACATCGAATTCGAAAAGCCGATCACCGCCGACGAGGCGCGGGACATCCTGCGCGAGGCGCCGGGCTGCCAGGTCTTGGACAAGCGCGAGGACGGCGGCTACATCACGCCGCTGGAATCGGCCGGCGAGGACGCCACCTTCATCTCGCGAATCCGCGAGGATTCGACCATCGACAACGGCCTGTCGATGTGGATCGTTTCCGACAATCTGCGCAAGGGCGCCGCCCTCAACGCCGTGCAGATCGCCGAACTGCTGGTCGAGCGTGGCCTGATCCAGCCGAAGAAGAAGGCGGCCTGACGGCTGTTTGGCTGTCGCTCACGGGCCGCACCGCCGCTTGCGCGGCTCACCCTCCGCGCGGGCGTCGGACAACCGGCGGCCCGCAGTCGCGGGCTCGGCCTTCGGCCGGGGCGCTTCTCCCTTCTCCCTTGCGGGAGAAGGTGGATCGGCGCGTTGCGCCGAGACTGTTGAGGGGTGCTGGACGGAGTGCAGCCGCCGCCGTTTCAGCCGGCGCTGTCCTTGGCCAGTTCCCGCAGCAGATGCAGTGCTTCCTCGGCCCGGCCGGCCGGCACGAACAGGTGGTCGTGATAGAAGCCGGAGACGGGATTGACGCCGATGCCCGCGGCAGCAAGGCGCGCGGTGATGGCGGCGAGGAAGCCGACGGCTTCCAGCGACGAATGGATGTTCAGCGTTATCATGCGGCAACGGAAAGCGGCTTCCAGCCCGGCTGCCTGCGCCTCGTCTTCGAGCAGGATCAATGTCGTGCCTTCGCGTTCGCGAAACAACATGACCGCTTCGAGCCCTTCCGGAACCGATACGCCCGCCGGCAGCGTGACGAAGACATGGATGCCGGCAATCAATTCCGGCTTCATCGACGCCAGCAATGCCTTCAGATCTGTCTCTCCGGCCATGTCGCCTGCTCTTGTCTGACGGGCCACGCCCGCCGGCTCTTCATATACGCGACCGAAGCGCGCCGATAGCCGCGCCGGCGCGGCACGGACGAATCGGCGAAAGAACTGCGCTACGGCGTGAGAACATCAACGATTTCACATGCTTGCCGGAGATCGGTATGGCCTTGGCAGGCGCGGCGAAGCGCCGGCCTTCAATGTCTAGGGATCAAATTGGCCGCCTGGGAGTTAAGAACATGGCGGCGAGGACGGCGATCCCCGTGAGAGAGGAACGACAATGAAGAAAATCATGACCATTCTGGTGCTGACGGCAGCGCTTGGCGCCTGTTCGCAGACGGAAAAAGGCGCGGCCGTCGGCGGCCTGGGCGGAGCAGCGGTTGGTGCGGCGGTGGCGGGCGATCCCGTCCAGGGCGCCGTGGTTGGCGGCGCGGTCGGTGCCGTGGCCGGCGCGCTGATCGGGCGGGCCAGCGAACCGGGCCGCTGCCGTTATCGCGATAGCCGCGGCCGTGTCTATATCGATCGCTGCCCGAGCGGGTATTGAGAGGCAGCATCCGTCGAATGAATTCGAGATAGCAAACGGCGGGCCCTTAGCCCGCCGTTTCGAAAACGCCGATCGATGATCGATTACTCGGCCGTGGCGGGCTCTGCCTCGGCCGGTGCGGCCGCGGCCGCCGCGACGGCGGCAGCGGCGTCGTCCTGCGCCTTCTTCAGAAGCGCGGCGCGCTCCTGCGCCTTCTTTCCGGGCTCGGCCTTCTTCGGGTTGGAACGGGCGTCGCGCTTGGCGAGGCCGGCCTCGTCGAGGAAGCGCAGCACGCGGTCGGTCGGCTGGGCGCCGTGCGAAAGCCAGTGCTTGACGCGCTCGGCGTCAACCTTGACGCGCTCGCCGTCCTTCGGCAGCAGCGGGTTCCACGAGCCGAGCGACTCGATGAAACGGCCGTCGCGCGGCGAGCGCGCGTCGGCGACGACGACGTGGTAGTAGGGACGCTTCTTCGAGCCCGCGCGGGCCAGTCTGATCTTCAGTGCCATTTCTTATCTCCTAAAGCTCTGATCTCGTTGATAGGTTGCGGCTAAATCTCTGTCTTCAGCCGGTTTTCGTCACGCCGTTGGCAGCGGCGATCTGTTCGTGGTGGCGGATCACTTCGCGGACGACGAAATTGAGGAATTTCTCCGCGAAATCCGGGTCGAGATGCGCATCATCCGCCAGCTGGCGAAGACGGGCGATCTGCTGCTGTTCGCGGGCCGGGTCGGCCGGCGGCAAGCCATGCTCGGCCTTGAGCAGGCCGACCGCCTTGGTGCAGCGGAAGCGCTCGGCCAGCATGTGGATGAGGGCGGCATCGATGTTGTCGATCGAAGCACGGTAGCCTGCCAGGATGGTGCGGGCGTCCGCCATGTCCTTTTCCTCGTTCATCCGTATTCTCACTTCTTCTTGCCAAGGCCCGGCAGTCCGCCTCCGCCGAGGCCGGGAAGCCCCGGAAGTTTCATGCCGCCGGGCAGGCCTGGCAGGCCGCCGCCGGGAAGTCCGCCGGGTAGGCCCTTCATGCCGCCGAGGCCGGCGGCCTGCGCCTGCTTCTGCAAGGCTTCAAGCTGCTTGGGATCCATCTTGGAGAGGTCAGGCATGCCGCCCATGCCACCGGGCATCATACCGCCGAGGCCCATCTTGGAGGCGAGTCCGCCCATCATGCCGCGCATCAGGCCGCCCCCTTTGCCCTTGCCGCCCATCGCCTTCATCATGTCGGCCATGCCGCGATGCATCTTCAACAGCTTGTTGATCTCGGCGGCATCGGTGCCGGAGCCAGCGGCGATGCGCTTCTTGCGCGAGTGCTTGAGAATGTCGGGGTTGGCGCGCTCGGCCTTGGTCATCGAGGAGATGATGGCGAGCTGGCGGCCGAACATCTTGTCGTCGAGCCCGGCGGCGGCCATCTGGTCCTTCATCTTGCCCATGCCGGGCATCATGCCCATGATGCCGCCCATGCCGCCCATTTTCGACATCTGCTGCAGCTGCTGGGCGAGGTCGTTCAGGTCGAACTTGCCCGACTGCATCTTTTTGGCCATCGCCGCCGCCTGCTCGGCGTCGATGTTCTCGGCGGCTTTTTCGACAAGCGAAACGATGTCGCCCATGCCGAGAATGCGGTCGGCGATGCGCTTTGGGTGAAATTCCTCCAGCCCGTCCATCTTCTCGCCGGTGCCGATCAGCTTGATCGGCTTGCCGGTGACGGCGCGCATCGAGAGCGCGGCGCCGCCACGGCCGTCGCCGTCCATGCGGGTCAGCACCAGCCCGGTGATACCGACGCGCTCGTCGAAGCTCTTGGCCAGGTTGACGGCGTCCTGGCCGGTCAAGGAATCGGCCACCAGCAGGATCTCGTGCGGGCCCGACACCTTCTTGATGTCGGCCATCTCGACCATCAGCGGCTCGTCGATATGGGTGCGGCCGGCAGTGTCGAGGATGACCACGTCGTGGCCGCCGAGCCTGGCTGCCTGCACGGCGCGCTTGGCGATATCGACCGGGTTCTGGCCGGCGACGACAGGCAGCGTCGCCACCTTAACCTGCTCGCCGAGCTGGCGCAACTGCTCCTGCGCGGCGGGGCGCCGCGTGTCGAGCGAGGCCATCAGGACCTTCTTGTTCTGACGCTCGGTGAGCCGCTTGGCGATCTTGGCCGAGGTCGTCGTCTTGCCGGAACCCTGCAGGCCGACCATCATGACGACGACGGGCGCCGGTGCGTTGAGGTCGACGGCGACGCCTTCGGCGCCGAGCATGTCGACCAGCTCGTCATGCACGATCTTGACGACCATCTGGCCGGGCTTGATCGACTTCAGCACCGCCGCGCCGACCGCCTTCTCGCGCACCTTGTCGGTGAAGGAGCGCACCACTTCCAGCGCCACGTCGGCCTCGAGCAGCGCACGGCGCACCTCGCGGAGCGCCGCCGAGACATCCGCCTCCGACAGCGCGCCGCGGCCGGTCAGGCCGTTCAGGATGGAGCCAAGGCGCTCCTGAAGTGATTCAAACATTCTGTTTCCTTTTCCCTGGCAACCGGATGGTGCCCGAGAGGTAATGCGTTCGCGCCAAGTGTCCAAGTCTCGTGGCAAGCAAAAGCCAAAACCAAAAAGCACCCGGGGGCGCACAGCGCTGCCGGGTGTTGGCCTCCAGGATCTGTTTACAGCACTTGGCCTCAAAGAGGCTTCGGCGTCCTGGTCGGCTTGCTCGGAGGGATACTCGTCGCGGAATTCGGGGCTGTAGACATGAAAACGGCCGCGGAGTCAAGACAAGGATCCGCCGGTCTCCCTGCGCAGCAATCAGGTCGCCTTCGTTCCGTCTGCAGGTTCGGCCGAGACCCTCAGCGGCGAGCGCGGGTGTAAGAGCAGCAGTATCGTCAGCAGGCTGCAGGCGATGCCGATCATGGCGATGAGGACCGCATCCGATGTCGCCCAGCCCGGCCCTTCGAGAGGTCTGGCGGTAAACAGGGCGAAGGAGTTGTAGCTTTCCTGATGCGAGATCAGCAGGAAGCCGGTCAGATTGTTGCCGAGATGGGCGCCAAGGGCCGCGCCGAGATTGCCGGTGGCATAAACGACAAGCGTCAGAAGCAGTGCAAAAGCGGCGATCGAGACCAGTACGGAGGCGTTAATGGCCGCCGAGGAGCTCGGGCTCCAGTGGAGCGAGGTGAACAGCAGGCCCGGCAGCAGCGCCCAGATCAACGGGCTCTTGAAGCGGTACGCCAGACCGCGCAGCAGGTAGCCGCGGAACAGCACCTCTTCCGACGACGTCTGCAGAAAAGTGAGCGCGAGGATCGGGATGAGGAACAGCAGCCAGGACGACAGGGCGATCGAGCCGCGCGCGATCTCGGGCTGCATCAGGTAGAGCAGGACCTCGGATACAAGCGACGTGACCAACACCGCGACCAATCCCTTGACGAAGCCCGAGCGCGAAATGCGGCGGCTGTTGCCGAGGAGCGCCGACAGCTTCTCGCCATGCACCCAGCGCATGGCGATCCACAAGCCGATCCAGATGCCGGCGAAAGACGCGAGCGCAGTGAGAATGCCTATGGGCGACGCAAGGAAGCCCTGCATGCCGCCGGCTGGCGCAGCCCCGCCTTGCGCTGTCCGCCAGGCGAAAAAGGCGTAGGTGCCGCCCAGCAGCACGACCACCGTCGTTGCGGCCCAGAACAGGACGACGATCCCGGTCCCGAGAAGCAGGCGCGGCAGGGTCGTCTTTTCGTTGGCTGTGTTTCGATAATGCTCGAAGGCGGCAGGGTCCGATATCACGCTCTCTCGCAAGCTGGTGCTTCGCGTCGCATGATCTATGGGATCGGGCGGTTCTGCGCAATCATTCCTGTTCGGTACGCCCCGCCAGCCTTCGGCACATTCGAGCCGCCCTCGCCTGCCTGTCGGCAGGCGAAAGGCATGCTCCGATATTAAACTCGTGTGCTATCCGCCTCAACGCACCACATACACGATGCGCCGCGTCTGCGGGTCGATCAGCGCCGGCTGGCCGTTCACATAGACATAGCGGTAGTCGTAATCGGGAATCTCGCGCAACTCGACGCTCTCGGGCAATACGGCCCCGGTGACCACCTCGCCCTCAAGATAGACAGGGTCGACGCGATGCGTGTCGACATAGGTCCTGACTTCGGCGGGAGGCTGCGGGATAGCGTCCTCGACCGGCTCGCCGGCGATGATCGAGCCGGTGTAGTCGGTGGAATAGCCCTCGGGCGGCGACACGACGGCGACGCTGGAGCCGAGCGGACGTCGCGTCAACACGACCCGGTTGCCGCCGAAATCAGCCGTCACATAGTCCGAATAGACCCAGCCCTGGCCACCGGCTTCGGCGATGGTGCACCATTTGCTGTTTTCGATACAGCCATTGAGCGTAGCCGACTGGCCGGCGGCGAGCACGCCGATGACAGGATATTGCGGGCCTGGGCCGGCGCGGACGTTGAGATCGGTGATTGCGGAGACGGGGGTGTCGGCCATGGCGGCGCCCGAGAAGAGCGTGAGCATCCCGGCGACCGCGGGAAACAATACGGATTTCATGTTTTCTCTCCGTTTCATGGTCCCTCGGCAGCGAAAACGGGAGAGCGGCGCATGCGTTCCAGCTAAAATGTTGAAGCCAACTCACGATTTGTTCCCGTTTCTTGCGGCGGGCCGGTCAGAAGGTCGTGAACGAAGGCCAGTTTGCGCGCGGCGACATCCGAGATGACGAAGGGGTAGAGGTCGGGCAGGCCCATGCAGCGATTGATGGAATTGGAGGCTTCCGACAGCACCAGCCAGCGCGACAGAATCTTTTCGAACGGTTCGGGAGCGGGTGTCGGCTCGGACGGCGCTGGTTGCAGCATGCCCCCGGTGTCGCCCTGGGGCAATTCGTTGGCTTCCACCGTCTCCAGCCGGCCGAGCGGGAAGTTCAGCGCATGGACCATTTCCAGCGTGTCGGTGATGTGCAGGTGGTGGGCCCAGCTTTCGGCCCAATCCTCCCAGGGATGGGAGGTGGCATAGGGCGAGATGTGGCGTTGCTGCCAGTCGGGTGGGGCACCATTGGCATAGTGGTTCTTCAATGCCTGCTCGTAGCCGGTGCGCTCGTCGCCGAACAGCGCGCGGAAGGCGTCAAGCCTTTGCGGATTGTCGCGGATCAGCCGGTCCCAGTAGTAGTGGCCGAGCTCGTGGCGAAAATGGCCGAGCAAGGTGCGATAATTCTCGCCCATCTCAACGCGCCGCCTTTCGCGCTCGGCGGAGTCGGCTTCGGCGACGTTGAGGGTGATCAGGCCATTGTCGTGGCCGGTCAGGATGCGCTCGCCGCCCGGCCCGCCGCCGATCGGATCGGCAAGGAAGTCGAAGGCAAGGCCGGCCTCGTCGGCGGGGTTCTGCTTGGGCGTCACCGGCAGTCCGAAAGCCAGCAGCGAATAGACCGCGCGCTTCTTCGCGGCCTCGACGCGTATCCAGCGGCGGCGGTTGCCGTCGACGGAGAGGTCGGGGATCAGCTGGTTGAGCGCGCAGGCGCGGCAGAAGGGCTGTCCCGGCTCGGCCATCCAGTTGCAGGCGCATTCGTCGGCGTTGGCGCATGGGGAGCCGCCGTCGGCACCGGACAGGGCAAAGCGGGCGCGCTGCGGATCGTAGAGCACGGCACTGGAGCAGTTCAGGCACCGGGCGTTCTCGAAATAGAGACGATGGCCGCAATGAGGACAGTCGAAGAGTTTCATCTCGGTCTCGGACCAGGGAACAGGGGGAAGGCGCGTCGTGCAAAACGCCGGCCGACAGACGTCGTTCCCGACTGTGACGTCATTGAGCAACATGGCGCAAGGATCGTCAGGCCATGGGTGGTTCTTGCCACAATATTTGCTTGATCGTAGGCAAATTCCCTTCCATTGGCCAGCTTGCGCGCGCGACAGTGACAAGTGCGCGTTTCACTGGCAAATTCCGGCCGGGACGTGATTCAGGCAACCAGGAGAGAACAACATGGCATTTCTTGCCAAGGGTAAGATGTTTGCAGCGGCCACTGTGGTGGCGATGCTTGCGCTGGCGACGGGCGCACAGGCGGCGGCCAGCTGTGGCAAGACCGGAGCCGGCTTCGATGCCTGGAAGCAGGACTTCGCAGCGGAGGCCAGGGCCGAGGGCGTGGGTTCGAGAGGACTGGCCGCCCTGGCCGGCGCGACCTACGCGACCAGGACCATTTCCGCGGACCGCGCCATCCACAAGGCTTTCAGCGGCTCGGTGGAAGCCTTCATGAAGCGCCGCGGCGGGGCGGCGATCATTTCCAGGGGCCGGGCGCTGAAGAAATCGAATGCGGCACTGTTCGACAAGATCGAACGGACCTACGGCGTCTCGCCGGGCGTGCTGCTTGCCATCTGGGGCATGGAGACGGGCTTCGGCGCCTCCATGGGCAATCAGAACACGGTGTCCGCCATTTTGACGCTTGCCTATGACTGCCGCCGCCCGGACTACTTTCAGCCGCATGCCATTGCGGCCCTGAAGCTGGTCGATCGCGGAACGTTGACCGCCTCGTCGGTCGGGGCCATGCATGGCGAGATCGGCCACACGCAGTTCCTGCCCGGAAATGTCCTGAAATATGGGGTGGGCAGCGGAAACCTGCGCGACAAGAGCACCGCGCTGGCATCCACGGCCAACTTCCTCAAGGCGCATGGTTGGCAGGCCGGCGCGAGCGCTCAGTCGAATATGGGTGCAATTGCCGGCTGGAACTCGGCGAGTGTCTATCAACAGGCCATCGCCCGTATCGCCACCGCAATCGATGGCGAGTAATCGTCAGGGCAGTTCACCGTTTCACGGAAACGGCGAACCGCAATAGGGAAAGCGCTGCGCGCTTTCCCGGGAAAACTGTACACACTTTCCTGGAATTGCTTTTCAGCAGAAAGCCCGGCCGCGACGCCGGGTTTCCTGTTCGCTGACTGGGAGAGTGGTCAGTCCCGGCGGTTGCGTGCGGCCAGTGTGCGCAGCCTCAGCGCATTGAGGCGGATGAAGCCGGCGGCGTCCTTCTGATCGTAGGCGCCGCGGTCGTCCTCGAAGGTCACCAGCGCGTCGGAATAGAGCGTCTTCTTCGACTTACGGCCGGTAACGATGACATTGCCCTTGTAGAGCTTCAGACGCACCGTGCCTTCGACATCCTCCTGGCTCTTGTCGATCATCGCCTGCAGCATCAGCCGCTCGGGCGCGAACCAGAAGCCATTGTAGATGAGTTCGGCGTAGCGCGGCATGAACTCGTCCTTGAGGTGGGCAGCTCCCCTGTCGAGCGTGATAGATTCGATGGCTCGGTGGGCAGCGATAAGGATGGTGCCGCCGGGGGTCTCGTAGACGCCGCGCGACTTCATGCCGACGAAGCGGTTCTCGACGAGGTCGAGCCGGCCGATGCCGTTGTCGCGGCCGAGGTCGTTGAGTGCCGCCAGCATCGTCGCCGGCGACAGTTTCTTGCCGTCGAGCGCGATCGGATCGCCCCTCAGGAATTCGATCTCGATCTCGGTGACCTTGTCCGGCGCGTCCATCGGCGAGACGGTGCGCTGATGGACGAATTCCGGCGGCTCGCTCCACGGGTCCTCGAGCACCTTGCCCTCGGAGGACGAGTGCAGGAGATTGGCGTCGACCGAGAACGGCGCGTCGCCCTTCTTGTCCTTCGGCACCGGGATCTGGTGCTGCTCGGCGAAGTTGATGAGGTCGGTGCGCGACTTGAACGACCAGTCGCGCCAGGGCGCGATAACTTTGATGTCGGGATTGAGCGCATAGGCCGAAAGCTCGAACCGTACCTGGTCATTGCCCTTGCCGGTGGCGCCGTGAGCGATGGCGTCGGCGCCGGTCTCCTTGGCGATCTCGACGAGATGCTTGGAGATCAACGGCCGGGCGATCGAGGTGCCGAGCAGATAGGTGCCCTCATAGACGGCGTTGGCGCGAAACATCGGGAAGACGAAGTCGGCGACGAATTCCTCGCGCACGTCGACGACGCGGATGTCCTTGATGCCCATCAACTCGGCCTTGCGGCGCGCCGGCTCCAATTCGCCGCCCTGGCCGAGGTCGGCCGTGAAGGTCACGACCTCGGCGCCGAGCTCGGTCTGCAGCCATTTCAGGATGATGGATGTGTCGAGGCCGCCGGAATAGGCGAGCACGACCTTCTTGACGTCTTTCGTTTTCGACATTTGGCGGTTCCGCGACAAGAGTTCTCGGCCGGCGAGGTATCACGCCGTTTCCGGTCACCGCAAGGGGATGAACGCGGCAAGGCGCGGAGAAACAGGCATCCGGGACAGCTGGATCATTCTTTCCGTCGCACAGCCGCTGGCAACCACAGTAGCCATTCGTTATAGCAGCGTCTTTAGAGCCAACGGACCGCCCATGTCCTTCATTCCCGACACCGCTACGCTGATCCAGTTCGCCATCGCCACGGTCATCCTGGCGATCACGCCGGGACCGGACATGACGCTGTTCGTCTCGCGCACGCTTAGCCAGGGCCGCGCCGCCGGCTTCGCCTCGATGGCGGGGGCGCTGTGCGGCACGCTGATCCACACCACGCTGGTGGTGGTCGGCGTCTCGGCGCTGATCGTCGCCTCGCCGATGGCCTTCTTCGTACTGAAGATCTTCGGCGCCGGCTATCTCGTCTTCCTGGCCTGGCAGGCGATCACCAAGGGTTCGGCCTTCTCGCCGGAGAAGAAGACGGGCCCACAAATCTCGCTGTTCCGGAGCTGGATGGTGGGACTGGGCGTCAACCTGCTCAACCCGAAGATCATCCTGTTCTTCATGACCTTCCTGCCGCAATTCGTCTCGGCGCATGATCCGCACGCGCCGGGAAAGCTGTTCTTCCTCGGCGCCATGTTCGTGGTGCTGTCGACCCCGGTGACGACCCCGATGGTGCTGGCGGCGGAGAAATTCTCGGCGGCGATGAAGGCCAGCCCGCGCGTGACGCGGGTGGTCGACTATCTCTTCGCCGGCGTGTTTTCCGCGTTCGCGCTCAAAATCCTGACTGCCCAGGCGAAGTAGGATTTTGCTGTTCGCTGCTGATCTCTTCCGAACCGGAGGTCAGCAAAGCTCCCCGCTTACGCGGGCGCTCGGTTCGGGGTCACGGTTCGGCTTTCCACCAGCTTCCGGCCCAGCGCCCGGCGCTGAGCCAATAGAAGATGCCGCCGACCATGCCGCCGCCGATGACAGCGGCCATGGCGCGCGGCTCGGTGACGGCGAATGGCGTATCGCCCATCTGGTCGGCGAAGCCGAGGAAGACGGCGGCGACGATCGCACCGGCCAGCGCATAGAACAGCCAATCGCGTCGGCCGAGGATTTCGGCGATCAGGATCGCGAGGGCCGCCGGCATGAAGGCGAAATAGGCGGCAAACAGCGCGACGAAGGGGATCGAGAAATAGAGCGAGGCGGTCGCCGCCGGCTCCGCATGCGCCGGCGTATAGCCGAGCGAGGCCAGGAACAGGACATTGAGGAACGCGCTCGCTGCCAGCGCGGCGACGGCATAGCCGAACAGGATGACGGCAAGGCGCACGATATAGGCGACGAGACGGGTCATTGCTGATCCCGGCGCATGAGATGACCGGACTTGCGCCCGGCCAGAAACCAGTAAACCGAACCGGCGGCAATGCCGGCGGTGGCCAGGAAGCCGAGAAAGCCCGGATTGAAAACGAACCCTCCGGCCGAGCCCGGGATCAGAACCCCGAACGCGATGGACGTGATCGCGCCCGTGGCCGCGAAGTAGAACCACCCCCGAAGCGACAAGCGTTCGGCCATGAAGATCGCGGGGCCGACGATCAACAGCGCGCAGACCGCCACGGTCACTACCGCGAGCGGGAAGGAAACCAGCCAGTCGAACGCGAAAACGATGGACCAGTTGCCATATTCGAGCCCTTCCAGAAGAGCGATCAGCAGCACAGGCACCAGGATCGAGGTCAGCACGGCGGCGATATAGCCGACTGCTATGATGACGAAGCGCTTGAGCCCGGCGACGAGACGCCTCACGCCTCGCCGTGCCCTGCGATCATCATGGCTTCCAGCGCCAGCCGGTCGACCTTGCGCATGCGCTCCGATTCCGACTTGAGCTGGCCGCAGGCGGCGAGGATGTCGCGGCCGCGCGGCGTGCGGATCGGCGAGGCATAACCGGCATTGTTTATGTAGTCGGCGAATTTCTCGATCGTCTCCCAGTCCGAGCACTGGTAGTTGGTGCCTGGCCAGGGGTTGAACGGGATCAGGTTGATCTTGGCCGGAATGCCCCTGAGCAGCTTGACCAGCGCCTTGGCATCGTCGAGGGAATCGTTGACGTCCTTCAGCATCACATATTCGAAGGTGATGCGCCTGGCGTTCGACAGGCCGGGATAGGCGCGGCAGGCGGCGATCAGCTCCTTGAGCGGATATTTCTTGTTGATCGGCACAAGCAGGTCGCGCAGATCGTCATTGGTGGCGTGCAGCGAGATCGCCAGCATGACGCCGATCTCCTCGCCGGTGCGGAAAATCTCCGGCACCACGCCGGAGGTCGACAGGGTAATGCGGCGCTTGGAGAGCGAAAGACCATCCCCGTCTGAAGCGATCAGCAGCGCTTTCTTGACCGCCTCGAAATTGTAGAGCGGCTCGCCCATGCCCATCATGACGATGTTGGACACTTTGCGGCCCTCGGCCGGCACGATGGCGCCGTCGGGCGTGTCGCGGTCGGGGAAGTCGCCGAGCCGGTCGCGCGCGGTGAGCAACTGGGCGAGGATTTCCTCGGCCGTCAGGTTGCGGACCAGTTTCTGGGTGCCCGTGTGGCAGAAGGAGCAGGTCAGCGTGCAGCCGACCTGTGAGGAGATGCAGAGCGTGCCGCGGCCTTCCTCGGGAATGTAGACGGTCTCGATCTCGACAGGGCGGCCGGCGCCGCGCGGCGGAAAGCGGAACAGCCATTTGCGCGTGCCGTCGGCGGAGATCTGTTCCTCGACGATCTCGGGCCGCGCCACGGTGAAATGCTTGTCGAGTTCGGCGCGAAGATCCTTGGAGATATTGAACATGCCGGCGAAATCGGAGACGCCGCGCACATACATCCAGTGCCAGAGCTGCTGTGCACGCATTTTTGCCTGACGCTCCGGCACGATGCCGGAAGCAATGAGGGCCTCGCCGAGCTCGGCGCGCGTCAGGCCGATCAGCGACGGTTTTTCGGCCGGCACGGCGCGGGCGCGCAACGCGTCACGGGCGCCTTCGGCGGTGAGGTCGAATGAAAGGGTCATGGTCGCACTGATATAAGCGGTTTGCGGCCGATTTCATCCATCGGCCCGATATGAAGCGCGGCCCATAGCACAGCTTGGCGGCGGAGTCATGCGATGGCGAGGCGATCCGTGTGCCGACCAATTGACAGATGCGCTGCCCGGTCAGACCTGCGGTCCCGTGTTTTTCGACTGAAAACGGATCACTTGATCGTGTTGAAGTAACGGTTCTCACCGCGTGTTCGAACCCCCTGAATGGGGCAACCATGCCCCGACAAATGGGAGTATGCAGCATGAACTCTATCAAGCTCGCCGTCATTGCCGGCTTCGTCGGCCTTTTCGCCTCGCAGGCATTTGCCGAAGACGCGATGGGCACGATGACCATGATGAAAGCAGGGCAAGTCACGGCAATCATGCCGGACGGGCATATGGGCACCATGACGCCGGACGCGAAAATGAGTGCCGAGATGATGAAGATGGCAAAGCCGATCAAGCACTGCATGATGATGATGACCGACGCCAAGGGCAAAGCCTTCATGATCGACACGTCGACCAAGAAGGCTCAGGCGGAATGCGAAAAAATGGCCATGTGAGGCCGGCCATCGATCGATGTTCCCGCCGGCTCGGAGGTCGGCGGGAGTCTATTCGAGCCTTGTCCCCGGAGGCCGATCGGAAAACGATCGGGATCGTTGCGGCGAACCGGGCATAGCTCATGGTTCCTTGTTAATGGTCCCGAACCGCCGCCATGGACATTTGGTCCACGTCCGTCGTCCAATCCACGTTCGATGCGAATGCTTGATCGAGCCCATGCCTGTGTTAGGGCTGGGTTTCCGTCGAGAGGACAGACATGGCCGGCACATCGCGAAAATACCCCTTGCTGCGGCGTTCGCGCGCGATGTGGGGCTCGCGGCGGGTGTGGCAGCCGCGGCTGGTGTTCTGGGCCGGCGCGGTCTGCATCGGCATGATCAGCGTTATGTTCGCGGTGCTGGCCGACAAAGCGCAGGCGCTGTTCCATGCCATGACCGGCGATGACGGCGGCTGGCGCTTCTACCTGCCTTTGGCGATCACGCCGCTCGGCTTCGTGCTGTGCGCCTGGCTGGCGCAAGCCTTCTTTCCGGGCTCGCAAGGCAGCGGCATTCCGCAGGCGATCGCCGCGCGGCATCTGCGCGACGATGACGACCGCGGCCATATCCTGTCGCTGAAGCTGGTGGCGGGCAAGATCGCGCTCACCCTGGTCGGCCTGTTCTGCGGCGCTTCGATCGGCCGCGAGGGACCGACCGTGCAGGTCGGCGCGTCGCTGATGCTGCAGGCGGCACGCTGGGGCGGCATGGCGCAGGCGCGCGGCCTGATCCTGGCCGGCTCCGCCGCCGGCATCGCAGCCGCCTTCAACACGCCGCTCGCCGGCATTGTCTTCGCCATCGAGGAAATGGGCCGCACCTACGAAGCGCGGACCAACGGGCTGGTGCTGACGGCGGTGATCCTGGCCGGCATCGCCTCGCTCGGCCTGCTTGGCAACTACACCTATTTCGGCGTCTCGAAGGAGACGATCTCGTTTGCCGTCGAGTGGCCGCTTGTCATTGCCTGCGGGATCATCGGCGGCGGCTTCGGCGCGCTGTTCTCGCTCCTGGCGCTGAAGGCGACGCGCCGGATCCGGCGCTGGAACACGGGGCAGCCCTTGCGGCGCGTCCTGCTGGTCGCCGCCATCTGTGGGCTCGGCGTCGCCGCGATCGGCATCGCCTCGGGCGGCTTGACCTTCGGCACCGGCTACGCGCAGGCGCGGGGCGCCGTTGAAGGCACGCCGCTGCCCTGGTTCTTCTTCGCCGAGAAGTTCCTTGCCGGGCTGCTGTCGATGGTCTCGGGCATTCCGGGCGGCATCTTTGCGCCTTCGCTTTCGGTCGGCGCCGGCATCGGCAGCTCGCTCGGCCTCGTCTTCGGCGCCAGCACGGGTGCGGCCGCGCTGCTCGGCATGGCCGGTTATTTCGCCGGCGTCGTGCAGGCGCCGATGACGGCCTTCGTCATCATCCTGGAGATGACCGGCAATCACGACAATGTCATCGCGCTGATGCTGGCCTCGATGCTGGGTTACGGCACGGCGCGCATGATCTCGCGCGAGCCGCTCTATCATGCGCTGTCGCGCGTCTTCATCGCGGAAGCCATCCGCCGGCGCAGGGCGGAGGCGGCGCCGGAACCAGGTCCGGCGTGAAAAACAGAGGCCGGACTCAAGGGTCCGGCCTCTCTGTTCAAAGCGAAATTTCGATTATTTGCAGTTGGCGATCGACGACAGCGCCGCCGAGATGCCTTTCAGCGAGAAGACGTAGGAAGTGGTGTTGCCGCGGCCGGACTTGGCCTGCACCTTCATGTCGGTGCCGGATTTCATGGCGGCGATCAGCACCGGCTCCTCGGCGGCGTTCTCGACCCAGGCCGACTTGCCGCGCGTGAACATCGAAAACGTCTTCTTGTCGATGGTGACGGTGGCCTTGGAGTTTTCCTGGAAGGTGTAGCCGGCGATGAATTGCGGCTCGTAGGACACCTGCTGGCCGGGCCGCTGGCTGACGAAGAAGAACATGTCGCCATGGTCGAGTGTCGGCGGCTGCTTGTCGGTCGGCACGGTGAGGACGTAGCAAACCTTGCCGCCCGATGCCTGGTAGCTGTAGGTGCCCCAGGCATTGTGCTGGCCGATCTTGGTCGCCTGCTGCGCCATCGCCGGCGCTGCGAAGGCCACCAGGACCAGGCTCGAAACTGTAGCAATCAATCCGCGCATCGTTTTTCCCGTATTCCAAATGGTGCGGAGGCGGGCCGCGTGGCGTCCTGCCGTCGCTTCATTTTGATTTAATCTGGGTTACCAAACGGTGAATACCTCTGAGAAAAGGACGCTCACCCCAGGAAACCGCCGCCGTCTTCGCGCCGCCGCCTTTGAAGCGGCTGGCGCGATGTCCCTTCGGCGACTTGGAGGGCACGAAAGCGGCAAGAGTTTGACTTTTCCACAAGCCCTCTGAACGCTGGTGTCCAGAGCGCGCGAAGGCGGTGTCAGGGCTCAGCCCCTGTCTGATATGGCGTCTTTCGCGGCTTGCCGGTGCGCCGGCGTGATATGGGCGCTGACGGCGGTGATCGCTGCGGTGAGCACGGCGATATCATCGGTGAAGCCGAGGCCGAGGACGAAGTCGGGGACCATATCCACCGGCAGGACGAAATAGCCGAGTGCCGCCACCAGGATGCCTTTCGCGCGCAGCGGCGTGTTCTTGTCCATGGCGCAGTAATAGGCCGCGACGACATCTTCCATGAACGGGATCTGCCGCGCGGCCTTCTTGGCGGTGCGCCAGAATTTCTCGCGCACCTCGCCCTCACCGCCCAGCCTGTCGCCAAAGCCGAAGAAATCAAAACCGGATTTTTGCGCCATCAATTTCTCCTTGCGGGCTCATGCGCTTGCCTGCGCCTGGTCGCGGGGCAAAATGTGGTGAAACCCGACGCTTGCTGCAAGAGCTTGGCGGATCGCTGGGCTGAAAATCGGAATCAGTCTTGACCGCGTCGAGCCAAAGTCTAGGGACGTTGCACTGCGTCGCCCAACCACCCTAGCCAACAAAGCGGTTCATTTTCTTCGCCAACTCGATGTCGAGCGCCGTGACGCCGCCGGCATCGTGGGTGTTCAGCGTCACGTCGACGGTTTTGTAGACATTGGACCAGTCGGGATGATGGTCCATCTTCTCGGCAGCAAGCGCGACGCGGGTCATGAAGGCGAAGGCTTCGGAGAAATTTCTGAAGGTGAACGTCCGTTTGATGGAAGCGCCATCCGCAGCCAGCGACCAGCCTTCGAGGTCTGTCAGCGCTGCGATGATGGCTTCCCTGCCAAGTTTCTCTCTCGTCATGTCCGGTTCCTGTGCTATTTCGAAGATGACCTTCACCATAGCGCCGGATCGATGAGCACGAAGCCCATAAAATCCATTCTGTTCGTCTGCCTGGGCAACATCTGCCGCTCGCCGCTGGCGGAAGGCGTGCTTCGTTCCGTGCTGACGGAACGTGGACTGGGCCAGGACATAGTGCTCGATTCGGCCGCAACCAGCGACTGGGAGGCGGGCTCCGCCCCCGATCGGCGTTCGATCGCCATCGCGTCGGCCCACGGCATCGACATATCGGAACTGCGGGCACGCAAGATCATGCCCGAGGATTTCTCGCGTTTCGACCTGATCTTCGGCATGGACAGATCGAACGTCGCCGACCTGAAGACGCTGGCGCCCGCCGCCGTGCGCGACCGCATCCACCTCTTCCTGGAATTTGCGCAGGGAAAGGGCCGCGACGTGCCGGATCCCTATCACCACGGCGAGGAAGCCTTCGCCGAGGTCTACCGCATGATCCGCGAAGCGTCGGAGGCGCTGGCGACCCGGCTTGCCGCGCGCGTATCGGCGCCCGACAGCGGCCAGGCTTCCTCGACGATGTAGGGGCCGCCGCCGACCGAATCGCGCGACGACATCAAGACGAACCGGCTGATGCGGAACGGCAATGTCGAAAAATTGCCGCGCGCCGAAAGATATTGGGCGACGTCCAGCGGGCTCGAATTGCGCAGGCGCGCCAGTGTGACATGCGGCATGAACTTGCGCGGATCGGCCGGAATGCCGAGCCGCTGGCAGATGCGCTCGATTTCAGCCTGAAGCGCCGCGAGGTCCGGCGAGGCAGAGACCCCGGCCCATACGGCATGCGGTTTCTTCTGGCCGAAAGCGCCGACGCCCGACAGCGTCAGCGGGAAGGAGGGGCGGTGGACGCGGTCGAGCGCGTTGGCGATTTCGTCGGCGACATGGCCTTCGACATCGCCGATGAAGCGTAGCGTCAAATGATAGTTCTCGACGTCGATCCATCGGGCCCCGGGCAGGCCGCCCCTGAGCAGGGACAGCGAAAGGGCGGCGTCACGCGGAATTTCGAGGGCGGTGAAAAGACGCGGCATGAAGAGCCTCCCTTCCTCGAATCGAACTGTGCCCCTAGCGAATCATCGATAATCAAGCGGGGCAAGAGATTTGTTGGTCACAGGTCTCGTCAAAAAGATTTCCCCAACGGAAAGGACCTATCCCGTCTCACGATCCTCCCGGCGCTGCCGCGATAGCCTTCTCGACCGCAGGCAAGATGCGCTCGACCATCTGGGCGACCCCCTTGGCGTTCGGATGCAAGCCATCCTCAAGCTGCAGGGCGGACTGGCCGGCTACGCCGTCGAGAAAGAACGGGTACAAAGTAACGCCATATTTTGCGGCCAGTTCCGGAAAGATGGAGTCGAAGGCATTCTGATAATCGGCGCCGAGATTGGGCGCTGCGCGCATGCCGGCCAGCAGAACGGCGATCTTGCGCTCTTTCAGCTTGGCCAGCATCGTATCCAGGTTCTTGCGGGTGATGTCGGGCGAAACGCCGCGCAGCATGTCGTTGGCGCCGAGTTCGAGGATGACAAGCTGCGTGCCGTCCGGCACCGACCAGTCGAGCCGCGCCAGCCCGCCGCTGGAGGTGTCGCCGGAAACGCCGGCATTGTCGACGGTTACATCCCTGCCCCTGGCGCGCAGCGCCGCCTGCAGCCTGTCGGTAAAACCCTCGTCGGGTCCGAGGCCGAAGCCGGCCATAAGGCTGTCGCCGAAACCGACGATCTTGAAAGGCTCGGCGCGTGCCGACGAAATGGCGCCGCAACTGGCGAGGAAAACGATCAGGCCTGCGGCAATTCTGCGTTGGAAAGACATGCGGCAGGTCCCATATGACAGAGAATTCTTCCGGCGACGGCCCGGCAGGCGGAGCCCTCATCTCCATATAGGACGCTTTCATTTTGACAGAAGCCGTCATCGAGCTGAAAGACGTATCGCTGACATTGGGCGAAGGCGCCTCGTCCGTCCATGTGCTGAAGGGCGTCAGCCTCGATGTGGCGCGCGGCGAGGCGACCGGCATCGTCGGACCGTCGGGGTCGGGCAAGTCGACGCTGCTCATGGTTCTCGCCGGTCTGGAAAGGGTCGATTCGGGCACGGTACGAATTGCTGGCGAGTTGCTCAACGGCAAGAGCGAGGATCAGATCGCATCGTTTCGGGGGCGAAACATCGGCATTGTGTTCCAGTCCTTCCATCTCATCCCCAATATGACGGCGCTCGAAAATGTGGCCGTGCCGCTGGAGCTGGCCGGCCATGCCGATCCGTTCTCGGTGGCGCAACGCGAGCTGACGGCGGTGGGTCTGAGCGACCGCGTCACGCACTATCCCGGCGAACTTTCGGGCGGCGAGCAGCAGCGCGTCGCGATCGCCCGGGCGCTTGCGCCGTCGCCGCGCATCCTCATCGCCGACGAGCCGACCGGCAATCTCGATCAGGCGACCGGCAGGCAGGTCGCCGATCTCCTGTTCGCCAAGGCGGCCGAGCGCGGCATGACTCTGGTGCTGGTCACCCATGACCAGGCGCTCGCGGCGCGCTGTTCGCGCCAGGTCTCCATGCGCTCCGGCAGGATCGAGGCACCGGCGCCGACCAAGGCCATCGCCTGATGTCGCCGGCGCGGACGTTAAAACTCGCCGTCCGCTTCTCCCTGCGCGAAATGCGCGGCGGCCTGTCCGGCTTTCTGATCTTTCTTGCCTGCATCGCGCTCGGCGTCGCGGCGATCGGCGGCGTGAATTCCGTCGCGCGCTCGATCAGTGCCGGCGTCGCCAACCAGGGCCAGACGCTGCTTGGCGGCGATCTGCGCTTCCAGCTTAACCAGCGCGACGCAAGCGAAGCCGAACGCGGCTTCCTCGATGGACTGGGCACCGTGTCGAGAACCGCCAGCATGCGCTCGATGGCGCGGCTTGCCGACGGCTCCGATCAGGCGCTGGTCGAGGCCAAGGCCGTGGACGAGGCCTATCCGCTTTACGGTGCGCTGGAAACCGAGCCGGCGCTGACGAAGAAGGAACTGTTCGGCGAACAGTTCGGTGTTTTCGGCGCGGCCGCGCCCGACCTGCTGTTCGAACGGCTGCATGTGAAGCTCGGCGATCGGTTGAAGCTCGGAACCGCCACCTTCGAACTGCGCGCCAGGCTGGTCACCGAGCCCGATGCCGTGTCCGAAGGCTTTGGTTTCGCGCCGCGCCTGATGATCTCGACCGAGGGTCTGGCCGCCACAGGGCTGGTTCAGCCGGGCAGCCTGGTCGAGAATGCCTACAAGGTCCAGCTGCCTGCCGACGCCGACGAGGCGCGGCTCAAGGCCATCCAGGACGAGGCAGCCAAGGATTTCCCCGAGTCCGGCTGGTCGATCCGCACGCGCAGCAATGCGGCCCCGGCGCTCTCTTCCAACATCGAGCGCTTTTCGCAATTCCTGACTTTGGTCGGGCTGACGGCGCTGGTGGTCGGCGGCGTCGGCGTCGCCAACGCGGTGCGCGCCTATCTCGACGGCAAGCGCGGCGTCATCGCCACCTTCAAGAGCCTGGGCGCATCAGGCGGCTTCGTCTTTGCCGTTTACCTCGTGCAGATCCTGATGATCGCGGCCCTCGGCATCGCCGCCGGTCTGGTGCTCGGTGCGCTGATGCCCTTCGCCGCGAGCGCCGCACTTCAGTCGGTCATTCCGGTGCCGGCGCAAGGCGGCTTTTATCCCGGCGCGCTCGGCATGGCGGCTCTGTTCGGGTTGCTGGTGACGCTGGTCTTCGCGCTGCTGCCGCTCGGCCGCGCCCACGATGTACCGGCGACCGCGCTGTTCCGCGAGATGGGGCTGGAAGGCCGCGGTTTTCCGCGCCCTGTCTATGCCGTTTCGGCGCTCGGCATCGCAGCGCTTCTTGCAGCGCTCGCCATTCTGTTTTCGGGCGACCAGCGCATCGCTTCGATCTTCGTCGGGGCCACCATCTTCGCTTTCCTGGTGCTGCGTCTGGTCGGTGCGCTGGTGCAATGGGCGGCAAGGAAGAGCCCGCGGGTGCGCTTCGTGGCGCTCAGGCTCGCCGTCGGCAACATCCATCGGCCAGGCGCGCTGACGCCGTCGGTGGTGCTGTCGCTGGGGCTTGGGCTGACGCTGCTGGTGACGCTGGCGCTGATCGACGGCAATCTGCGGCGGCAGATCTCCGGCAGCCTGCCGGAGCGGGCGCCGAACTTCTTCTTCGTCGATATCCAGAGCAGCGATGTCGACGGCTTCTCCAGTCTGATCAGCAAGGAGGCCCCACAGGGGACGCTTGCCAAGGTGCCAATGCTGCGCGGCCGGGTGATGGCGCTGAACGGCGTCGCCGTCGACAAGGTCAAGGTGCCGGCGGAGGGCGCCTGGGTGCTGCGCGGCGACCGCGGCCTGACTTATGAGGCCAAGCAACCGGACAACGCGACGCTGACCGATGGCAGCTGGTGGCCGGCCAATTATACCGGCGAGCCGCTCGTCTCGTTTTCCGACAAGGAAGGCAAGGAAATCGGGCTCAAGCTCGGCGATACCGTCACCGTCAACGTGCTCGGCCGCAATGTCACGGCCAGGATCGCCAATTTCCGCCAGGTCGAATGGGAGACGATGGGCATCAACTTCGTCATGATGTTCTCGCCCAACACATTTGCCGGCGCGCCGCATGGCTGGGTGGCGACGCTGACCGAAAAGAGCGCCACGGCGGCCGACGACGCCCGCATCCTCAATGCCGTCACCCGCGCCTTCCCGGCAGTCACCACGGTGCGCGTCAAGGATGCGCTCGACATCGTCAACCGGCTGGTCGGACAGCTCGGCGCGGCGATCAGGGCCGCGGCCGGCGTGGCACTGATCGCGTCGGTGCTGGTGCTGGCCGGCGCGCTCGCCGCCGGCAACCGGGCGCGCATCCACGACGCGGTGGTGCTGAAGACGCTGGGCGCGACGCGGCTGACGCTGATATCGGCCTTCTCGCTCGAATACATGCTGATCGGCCTCGCCACGGCTGTCTTCGCGCTCGCCGCCGGCAGTGCCGCTGCATGGTTCGTCGTCGCCCGCATCATGACATTGCCGTCGCATTTCATGCCGGAAGTGGCGGTGGCGACCATTCTCTTTGCGCTGGTCATCACCGTCGGCATCGGTCTCGCCGGCACCTGGCGGGTGCTCGGCCACAAGGCAGCGCCCGTGCTGCGCAACCTCTGAGTCCGCATCGGTTCCACCCCGCCGACCGCCGTCATTTGGTTAAATCGGCGTAATGTTTCGCGGCCAAAGGGCTGGAAAACCGCGCCATGCGTGCCTCACGAAGCATTACACCCGGTTACGGTCTTGTTCTTGGCGCGAATAACCATCATATTTCGCCGCAGGCATGCTGGAGTCCCGCCAGCGGCGCCTGGGTCCGGGTGGACCCGACACCGGACGGGGCAGAAGCAATAGAGGACCACAATGGCTGAACCCATTCGCAACTATCAGACGCGCGCCGTGCCCGGCGCAGCCGTCGACATCGATCAGGGCCTACGCGCCTACATGATCAAGGTCTACAATTTGATGGGGCTTGGTCTCCTCATCACTGGTCTTGCCGCCGTCGGCACGATCATGCTGGCCACAACCACCGATCCGGCCTCGGCTGTCGCGACGCTGCCGAGCGGCGAGATGCTGACCTCGTTCGGCTACGCGATCTTCGGCTCGCCGCTGCGCTGGCTGGTGATGCTGGCCCCGCTGGCCGCCGTTCTGTTCCTGTCGTTCCGCGTCCAGTCGATGAGCGTGTCGGCGGCGCAGACGACGTTCTGGGTCTATGCGGGCCTGGTCGGCCTATCGCTGTCGTCGATCTTCCTGGTCTATACCACCGCCAGCATCTCGCAGACCTTCTTCGCCACCGCCGCGGCCTTCGGCGCGCTGTCGCTGTTCGGCTACACGACCAAGCGCGACCTGACGGCGATGGGCTCGTTCCTGATCATGGGCGTGTTCGGCATCATCATCGCGATGGTGATCAACATCTTCCTGCAGTCGTCGGCGCTGTCCTTCGCCGTCTCGGCGATCGGCGTGCTGGTCTTCGCCGGCCTCACCGCCTACGACACGCAGAAGATCAAGGAGATGTATTTCGAGGGCGACGCTTCCGACGTCGCTGGCCGCAAAGCCATCATGGGCGCGCTGACGCTCTATCTCGACTTCATCAACCTGTTCATGTTCCTGCTCCAGTTCATGGGCGACCGCCGCTAAGGCCTGGTCCGCGTCATGGTCTGACTGGACCATCGGGTTGGAAGGGGCGGCCCAACGGCCGCCCTTTTCTTTTGCGTCGACCTTTGCTGTTATTGCAGGCAGACAAAGAGGTCTGCATAAAGAGTGAGCACTATCGTTATACGGGCCGCACGCGCGGCCGACCTCGACACCATTACCCAAATCTATGCCGACGCTGTGACCCGCGGTACGGCGAGCTACGAGCTGGAGCCGCCGGGGCGCGCCGAAATGGGCACGCGATTCGACACGCTCCAGGCCGGCGGCTTCCCTTACCTTGTGGCGGAAAAGGCTGGCGCCGTGCTCGGCTATGCCTATGCCGGTCCCTTCCGGCCCCGCCCGGCCTATCGCTTCATCGTCGAGGACTCCGTCTATGTCGCGCCTGATGCCAAGGGCCAGGGTGTCGGCCTCAAACTGATGCAAAGCCTGATCGCGGCGGCCGAGGCGGCGGGCTTTCGCCAGATCGTCGCTGTGATCGGCGACGGCCATCCCGACAGCGCTTCCGTCAAGCTGCACGAAAAGCTCGGCTTTCATCATTCCGGCCGCCTCGAAGGCTCCGGCTACAAGCACGGACGCTGGCTGGACACGGTGTTCATGCAACTGGCGCTGAACGGCGGTGCATCGGTGCCGCCCGATCCGGACTCGCTGCCGGAACGAAAGTTCCGCGAGGCGTCAGAGAGAACTGAAGAAATGAAGAATTGAAGAATTGGCACTCAGCGTCTGACATGGCGGCCGTCTTCTTTGTTCTTCAGTTCCCCAATTCCTCAATTCTTCAGTTCCCAGCTCAGGCCTCGACCAGCTTCAGCTTGCTGTCGAAGACGCCGAGCACACGGCCAAGCTCCTGCCCGCGCTTGAGGATGCGGCCGCCCGCGGCGATGACGGCGAAGGCGCCTTGCTTGCGTGCCAGCTTCGGGTCCTTGACGATCTGGAACAGCGGCACTTCGCTGGCCCGGCGGAACACCGAAAACACGGCCCTGTCGGTGAGATGATCGATAGCGTAGTCGCGCCATTCATTGGCGGCGACCATGCGCCCGTAGAGTTTCAGGATCTGGTCCAGTTCGCGCCGCTCGAAGCGCACCGGCTGGTCGAGGCGCGCACGGCGTGCCTCGTGGAGCGGGATCAGTATTGCGGATGCGTCGCCATCCTCCGTCCCGCCGCCGTGATCGGTCATGCCTCGATCCTTCAAAAATGAATCTTTGCCAACCAAAGTTGGCGCTTTCGCCATCGAATTGCAAGTGCCGGCGAAGCGGTGCGGACCCGCGCCATTTCCGTCGCGTCCAGTCACGTTTGCAAACGACATGTTGGAATTGGTGATGCTCCGCCACATTCTCGCCATTTTTTATCCGCGCTCATGCCCCAATGTCCGACGAATTTACCGGCGTTGCCTGAGACGGTTCGGTCCGGCACCGGCTCGTAAACCCCAAGCCCCCCGCCCACGGGTCTGCGTCGGATCGAACCAACCTCGGTTTTTCTTCGGAAAGACCGGGTGCGACGATCCCAAACCTAAATGACCGACGTCAGAAGCAAGCTGACGTCGGTTTTTTCATGCCTGGATCGCCGCGGAGGTGGATTTCCCGCCGCAGGGGACGGTTTTCAGCCCGATCCCGGTGCGACCGACAGGATCGATCCGCACCGACATCTTGGCACGCCGCCGTCGCTTGCAAACGCCATCGCCACTTAATAAGGTGTTAAGTGAAACGGGAGCGGCAATGCCACGCGTATCGGACTCCACGGCGAAAGAGGTGAATGGCACGATCGCGGCCACCCCTGAGGCCGGCGGCGTCGGTCCCCGCATCAAGGCGCTGCGCATGGCAAGGCGCGTCTCGCTGCGCCGGTTGGCCGACATGACCGGCACGACGGCGAGCTTCATCAGCCAGCTCGAGCGCAATCTGTGCGGCGCCAACACAGGCACGCTGCTCAAGATCGCCGCCGCTCTCGATCTCGGCATCAACGACCTGTTCGAGGGCAGCAGCCGTCCGTTGCACAAGGTGCTGAGGCGCGAGGAACGGCCCGTCGTTCCCGTCGGCGTGCGAGGCCGCAAGATGCTTTTGTCGCGGCGGCCGATCCACCAGTTCGAGGTCTATGCGGGCCATTTCGAGGTCGGCGGCTCGACTGGCGACGACGCCTATGTGCATGGCGGCGAGCATGAGATGTTCATGGTGCTCAAGGGAACCGTCGAACTGACGCTTGCCGACGAGCGCCATCTGATGCGCGAAGGCGACAGCGTCGAGTATGCGACCTCGGTGCCGCACCGCACGGTCAATGTCGGCGACACGCCGGCGGAGGTGCTCTGGATCATCGCGCCGCCGACCGCCGGCGCGCTCGAACTCGATCAGTACAGGCCCGGAAACCGCTCGCATCCGGGTGAATGAGAACAAATGCGAGCTCTGGAATGGGAGAGTTGAACATGAAAGTGAAATTTGCACATGCGGCGTGCCTGGGCGTGCTTCTGGCGGCGACGGCCGCGCTCGCGCAATCGAAGCCGGTTGCCGGAGAGGTGGCCGAAGGCTCGCTGAAGGGCAAGACGCTGACCTTTGTGTCCTATGGCGGCATCTACCAGGACGGCCAGGCGGCGGCGCTCAAGGAGTTCGTCGACAAGTCGGGCGTCAAGCTGCTCAATGACGGCCCGACCGAGATCGCCAAGCTGCAGGCGCAGGTCGAGTCCGGCAATGTGACATGGGACGTTGTCGATACCGACGATCTGCCGCCCTATGTCTATTGCGGCAAACTGTTCCAGAAGCTGGACCTCACCAAACTCGACATCTCGAAAATTCCCGAGGGCCAGGTCGGCGAATGCTCGGTGCCGGCGATGAACTACGGCGTCGTGCTGATGTACAACACCGAAAAGTACAAGGATAATCCGCCCAAGAGCTGGGCCGACTTCTTCGACACGCAGAAATTCCCGGGCGTGCGCGGAATCGACGGCTCCGGCAGCCCAACCGGTGGCTTGCTGGAACAGGCATTCAAGGTTGCCGGCGGTGACCCGAAGGCGATGACGGTGGCCGATATCGACAAGGCCATCGATGTGGTTCGCAAGCTCGGCCCCGATACCATCTTCTGGAAGACGGGTGCAGAATCGCAGCAACTCGCCGAATCCGGCGAGGCCGACATGCTGATGATGTGGACAGGCCGCGCCATGACCGCGGTCAAGAACGGCGCCAAATACGCACCGGCCTGGCAGGACTGGCTGGTGGTGATGGATCAGATGACGATCCCTGTCGGCGCCAAGGACACGGAGGCATCCTACGCGCTGCTCAACGCCTATCTTGGCAAGCACGCGCAGGAGGTGTTGACGGAGCAAACGTCTTACACGCCGATCAACAGTGAAGCGCAGCCCAAGGTCGACGCTTCCGTCTCCGCTTTCCTGACCAACACGCCCGAACGCCAGAAGCAGGGCTATAAGCAGAACTTCAAGTTCTGGGTCCCGAATTTCGCGGTGGCGCAGGAGAAGTGGTCCGCGCTGATGTCCGGCAACTGACTAACTGAGGGAGGCCAAGGCCGTGAGCGTGTCCAAGCCAACCATTCCGGCCGCCGAAAGGCGCCGGGCATGGCGGCCGTTCGCGCTCGCGCTGCCGGCGCTGGTCCTGCTCTTCGCGGTGATTGGCTATCCGCTGCTCACCATCGTCGTGCGCAGCCTGTCGGAGCCGCAGTGGGGCCTTCAGAACTATATCTGGTTCTTCGGCGCGCCCATCAACCTGGCCGTGCTCCAGCGGACCTTCCTCATTTCAGCGTGGGTCACGCTGGTCTGCGTGGTTTGCGCCTATCCCTATGCCTATCTGATGACCGCGGTCCGACCACGCGTGCGCTTGGTGCTGCTGCTCTGTGTGCTGATCCCGTTTTGGGTGAGCGGCGTGGTACGCACTTTGTCCTGGGTGATACTGCTGCAGGATTCGGGGGTCATCAACTCGATCCTGCGGGCGCTCGGGTTCGGTGGCATCAGGCTGATCCGCACCCAGACGGGCGTGGTCATCGGCATGGCGCAGGTGCTTTTGCCTTTCATGATCCTGCCGCTCTATTCGGTCATGAAAGGCATCGATCTCAGGCTGGTGCAAGCCGCGCGGAGCCTCGGGGCAAGACCCTCGCGCGCGTTCCTCACCGTGTATCTGCCGTTGTCGCTGCCTGGCGTCTATGCCGGCGCGATCATCGTCTTCATCCTGGCGCTCGGCTTCTACATCACGCCGGCCCTGCTCGGCGGACCGCGCTCGACGATGCTGTCGACGCTGGTGCAGACACAGGTGCTCAGCCTCCTGCAATGGGGCAGGGGCGGCGCCATGGGCGTGGTGCTGCTCGTCGCGACCTTCGTGCTGCTGGCGCTTGCCGCGCCCGTGATGCGGTCCAGCCATCGGCAAGCGGCGCGGCCCTGATGGAAATGAAGCTGCTCACCCGCGTCATGCTGGGCCTTGTCTGCCTGCTGGTAGCCATCTGGCTGGTGGCACCGACGCTTGTCGTGGTGCCGATGTCATTCAACGAGAACAAATCGCTGGCATTTCCACCGCAGGGCTTCTCCTGGCAATGGTACGAAAATTTCGTCACCAATCCGGATTGGTCGACCAGCTTCCTCAATTCGCTGAAAGTCGCATCGATCGTTGCGGTTCTGGCAACCGTGCTCGGCACCCTTGCCGCGTTCGGCCTCGACCGCATGCAGGCGCGGCCGGCAAACCTCCTGCGCATGCTGATGCTGACGCCGATGGTGGTGCCGGGCGTTGTCCTGGCCATCGGCATCTACGCCGTCTATCTCGACACGCGGCTTGTCGGCACGCTGCTCGGCTTCGTGCTGGCCCACACCATCCTTGCGCTGCCTTTCGTGCTGATCGCCGTTTCGGCCAATCTCGAAGTGTTCGACAAGCGGCTGGAGACAGCCGCGGCGAGCCTGGGCGCAGGTTCGCTCACCACGTTCCGCACGGTGACGCTGCCGCTGATTGCCCCCGGGATACTGTCCGGCCTGCTGTTCGCCTTCGCGACCTCCTTCGACGAGATCGTCGTGTCGCTGTTCATCACCAATCCCTATCTCAAGACGTTGCCGGTGCAGATCTTCGCTTCCATCACGCGCGACGCCGATCCGACGGTCGCGGCCGTCGGCGCGATCCTCTTATGCGCAACGACACTGCTGATCGGCGGCGGCATGCTGCTTCTTGGCCGTGAGCGGAAGGGAGGCTTATGAATCAGAAAGCGGAAAATCGCGGTGCGGCGATCGACCTGGAGTCGGTAAGCAAGGCCTATGGTTCCTTCAAGGCGCTCGACGGCGTGTCGCTGCGAATCGAGCCGGGCGAATTCATGACGCTGCTCGGTCCGAGCGGCTCAGGCAAAACGACGACGCTGAACGTGATCGCCGGCTTTACCGACCTGACCAGCGGCAAGCTGCTGGTCAGGGAAAAGAGCGTGGTCGGCGTGCCGGCGCACAAGCGCAACATCGGCGTGGTCTTCCAGCATTATGCACTGTTCCCGCACATGACGGTCGGCCGCAACGTCGCCTATCCGCTGAAGCTGCGCGGCGTCACCGGAGCAGAACGCGAACGCCGCGTCCGCCACGCGCTCGACATGGTCAAGATGGCCGATTTCGGCCACCGCTTCCCAAGCGAGTTGTCGGGCGGCCAGCAGCAGCGCGTAGCGCTGGCCCGCGCCATCGTCTTCGATCCGCCGCTGCTGCTGATGGACGAGCCGCTCGGTGCGCTGGACAAGAAACTGCGCGAATGGCTGCAGCTCGAGATCAAGCGCATCCACCGCGAACTCGGAACCACCTTCGTCTATGTGACGCACGACCAGGAAGAGGCGCTGGTGCTCTCCGACCGCATCGCCGTGTTCAACCGCGGCGGCATCGAGCAGATCGGCACCGGCCGCGAACTCTACGACGAGCCGGCGACGCTTTTCGTCGGCAAATTCATCGGCGATTCCACCGTGCTGCGCGGCCCCGCCGCCATCTCGGGCAACGAGACGGCGATCGAGATATCAGGGCAGAGAGTGGCGACCGCCAAGCGTCTCGCTAATGGCGGCAAGCCGGTGATGTTGCTGCGTCCCGAAAAGCTGGCGCTTGTTCGTCGCGGCGGCGGCGGGGATGGCCGCAACCGGCTCGCCGGGCGTATCGGCGAGGCCATCTATCTCGGCTCCGGCTCCAAATACGAGGTGGAGCTCGCCGACGGCTCGAAAGCCATCGTGCGCTCGACGCTCGACGCGGACACTTTTGCCATTGGAGACGAGGTCGACGTGCTCTTCGCCAGCGGCGACGTGAAACTGCTCGCCGATGACGACAACGCCGACCTGACCCTTACCTGAAACAAAGCGGCCTCGCCTTTCCATGGAAAACGACGGGCCGCTTCCTCTCTTGGTTTTGAACGCAGTTCCGGACGGGAAACCGCTCCACCTTTTCCTGAAATCGCACGGAGAACGGATCACAAGATGCAAGCCCAGCGCAATGGCGACGTGTCGTTCTGGTATGCCGACATAGGTGGCCCGCCGGCCAGCCGCCCACCCTTGCCCGGCGACATCGAGGCCGATGTCTGCATCGTCGGCGCCGGCTATACCGGACTGTGGACGGCCTACTATCTCAAGAAAGCGGAGCCCGCGCTGCGCATCGCCATCGTCGAAAAGGAGTTCGCCGGCTTCGGTGCCTCGGGCCGCAATGGCGGATGGCTGTCCGGCGGCTTCAGCTGGTCGCGCGAGAAATATGCAAAAACCTCGTCGCGCGGCGCTGTGATCGACATGCAGCGCGCCATGTCCGGCACGGTCGACGAGGTGATCGCGATCGCCGCTGCCGAAGGGATCGACGCCGATATCCGCCGCGTCGACAACATCACCGTCGCCACCAACGCCGCGCAGCTTGAGCGCGCCAAAGCCGAGTACGAAGAGGCCCGGCACTGGGAAATGCCGCCCGAGCGGCTGGCCTTCCTCGGTGCGCAGGAGGCGCGCGAGCGCATCGCCATCGACAATGTATTGGGCGCTTTCGTCGTGCGCGACGTCGCGCGCGTGCAGCCGGCCAAGCTCGTGCAGGGTCTGGCGGCGGCGGTCGTTCGACTCGGCGTTCCGATCTACGAGCAGACGCAGGTGCTGGCGCTCGAGAAGGGCAAGGTCACCACCGATCGCGGCATCGTGCGCGCCGGAAAGATCGTGCGCGCCACCGAGGGCTTCACCGCCGGCATTGCCGGCTACGAGCGTCTCTGGTTGCCGCTGAACAGCGCCATCGTGGTGACCGAGAAGCTGCCGCAAAAGCTCTGGGACGAAATCGGCTGGAGCGGCTACGAGGTGCTGGGCGATGCGGCGCACACCTATTGCTATGCGCAGCGCACGCGGGAAGGCCGGATCGCCATGGGCGGCCGGGGCGTGCCCTACCGCTTCGGATCGCGCACCGATACGCGCGGCAAGACACAACAGGCGACCATCGACCAGCTGCACGAGATCCTGACCAGGCTGCTGCCGCAGACCAAAGGCGTGCGGCTCGACCATGCCTGGTGCGGCACGCTCGCCCCCCCCCGCGACTGGTGTACGACATGCGGCTTCGATCGAGAAAGCGGCATCGGCTGGGCCGGCGGCTATGTCGGGCTCGGCGTTTCCAGTTCGAACCTGTCCGGCCGCACCTTGCGCGATCTCTTACTCGGACACGACACGGAACTGACCCGGTTGCCTTGGGTCAACCGCAGGGTGAAGAAATGGGAGCCGGAGCCGCTGCGCTGGCTCGGCGTGCATGCCATGTACCAGCTCTACCGCATCGCCGACCGGCGCGAGGCGAACGGCCTGGGGCGGACGTCGCGCCTCGCCGCTTTCGCAGATCGTCTGACCGGCCATTGAGGCAGGTCACTCAAACGTGATTCCGTTTGGTCGACAGGCATGAATGGAGACCGACAGCGCGTCACATCATTCCGTTTTCGGCGGCGCGCTTCAGAGCCTTCGATCGAACGGCGCCTCGGAACCGGGGCGGTGAATGAAGGCGGCGCCCAGGATGGGGCCCGGCAGGCCATCCTTGCCGACGGACTGCAAAAGCACGGCGCAGCCGCCCTTCTTGGAAATCTCACTCATCGGCAATTCGTAGCGCTGCGCCTTGCCGTGCCAGATGCCGGCGGTCTGGATGCCGGTCACCGCGTTCCAATAGGTCATCTTGCGGCCCGTGTTCTCGCCCTGGCCGATCGTGACCGTCTGCGGCGGCTCGAAATAGACGATGACGACATGGGCATCGCTGGGACCGGTCCCGCCATCGCCGGCATCGATCATGACACGGTCGCTGGTCCGACTGACTTTGATGGCGACCCGCATGTCTTCGCCGATCCTTGCCATGCGGGCGAGCTGGCCATCGACCTCGCCGCGATTGGCGCCGTTGACATGAACCCGGCCGTTGATGACCGCCTGCGGCGTATAGACTGAGCGGTTGCCGAAGGCCCGCATATACTCATATTGCCGCTCGGTGTTCTCCTTGCTGCTCAGCGTGTCGCGCCAGCCGAGATAATCCCAGTAGCCGACGTGATAGGAGAGCGCGACGAGATCCTGCCTGGCAGCAAGTTCGGAGAAGAAGGCGTCGGCAGGCGGACAGGAACTGCAGCCTTGGCTGGTGAACAGCTCGACCACGCCCACGGGCCTGTCGCCCTGGGGCTTGTCGGCCGGGAGCCTGCCGGACTCGCCGGCATGCCCGGCACCGGCAAACGCCGAGAAGGCCAGCGCGAACGCTGCCAGCCACAATGATCTACGCGAGGCCATGACCATCCAATTCCCGCCGGTGATGCCGGCTTTGTTTTGATTGGCTGAAATATGTGGCAGAACCGGAAGTCAACGGGAAGTCACGTTGCGGTGAAATTTTGCCATTGCAAGCCTGGGTAGGGCGGCAATAGGAGAAGCCACTGCATTTCAACCGGCGGTTCGATTCGGGGGCGGGATCATCAGCATGTGGCAAAGTTTCCTGGCTCCAGTCGATCTCTATTGCGAGCGAACGGGTCCTGAACTTTGGGCAGAGCCTGCGAATGCTTTGACCAACCTGGCTTTTATTGCCGCGGGACTATGGGGCGTCCGCGAAGTGCGGCGATGCAGAACCGGCATTTTCGCCGAGGTCCTGGCCTGGTGGGTGGTGGCGATCGGCGTCGGCTCGACGATCTTTCACATCTTCGCCACCAAGGGAACGGTCTGGGCCGACGTGGTGCCGATCGCCGGCTTCACGCTGGCCTACACGCTGTTCAACCTGCGCCGCTTCCTGCGCCTGGAATGGGGCAAGGCAATTGCGGTCTTCGTCAGCTTCTATGTCGTTGCCGGGCTTATCACATTCGCGGTGCCGGACTGGCTGCGCCAGGCGTCGAACGGCACCACAGGCTACCTGCCGCCGTTCCTTGCGCTCGCCTTCTTCGGTCTATGGGTGGCGGCGAGCGGCAATCGCGCCGGCTGGTACAATCTGGCCGGCTCGGCGATCTTCGTGCTGTCGGTCATCTGCCGCATGGTCGATCCGCTGGTCTGCACCAGCTTCCCGCTCGGCACGCATTTCCTCTGGCACTTGCTCAACGGGCTGATGCTGGGCGTGCTGCTGGCCGCCGCGGCGCGCTACGGCACGCCACAGCGAGGCAGTAGGCAGTAGGTCCTATTCCCTACTGCCTAAGCCCTGCTCCCTTGCCGCTACGCGGCAAGATCGCGCAGTACGTATTGCAGGATGCCGCCGTTCTTGAAGTAGTCGAGTTCGTCAAGCGTATCGATGCGGCAGATGATCGGCACCTTCTTCACCGTGCCGTCGCCATAGGTGATCCTGGCTTCCATCTTCTGGCGCGGCTTGAGGGCGTCCAGGCCGTCGATCTCGACCACCTCATCCCCTTTCAGGTTGAGCGAAGCCCATGAGGTGCCTTCCTCGAAGACGAAGGGGATCACTCCCATGCCGACCAGATTGGAGCGGTGGATGCGCTCGAAGGACTGGGCGATGACCGCGCGGACACCAAGGAGATTCGTTCCCTTGGCCGCCCAGTCGCGCGACGACCCGTTGCCATATTCGACGCCGGCGAAGATGACCAGCGGCACGCCTTCCTTCTTGTATTGCATCGCCGCGTCGTAGATCGATTCCTCTTCCTTCGAGGGATAGTGGATGGTGTAGCCGCCTTCCCTGCCGTTCTCGCCCAGCATGTGGTTGCGGATGCGGATGTTGGCGAAGGTGCCGCGCATCATCACCTCATGGTTGCCGCGCCGCGTGCCGTACTGGTTGAAGTCGGCGACGCCGACGCCATGCTCGGTGAGGTATTTGCCGGCCGGCGAGGCGGCCTTGATCGATCCCGCCGGCGAGATGTGGTCGGTGGTGATCTTGTCGCCGAACAGGCCCAGCACGCGGGCGCCCTTGATGTCGCCGATCTTGCCGAACCCCGTGGTCATGCCGGCGAAATAGGGCGGATTCTGCACATAGGTGGAATTGTCGTCCCAGGCATAGGTCTGGCCTTCCGGCGCCTTGACGTTCTGCCAGTTCTCATCGCCCTTGAAGACGTCGGCATACTTGCGGGCGAACAGCTCGCGCGTCACGTTCTTCTCGATGAATTCCTGGATTTCCGCCGAGCTCGGCCAGATATCCTTGAGGTAGACCGGCTTGCCGTTCCTGTCCTCGCCGAGCGGCTCGGTGGTCAGGTCTTTCGTCACCGTGCCGGCCAGCGCGTGCGCCACGACCAGCGGCGGCGAGGCGAGATAGTTCGCCTGCACGTCGGGCGAGACGCGGCCCTCGAAGTTGCGGTTGCCGGAAAGCACCGCGGCGGCAATCAAACCCTTATCGTTGATGGTCTTGGAGATCGGCGCCGGCAGCGGACCGGAATTGCCGATGCAGGTGGTGCAGCCGAAGCCGACCAGGTTGAAACCGATCTGGTCGAGCTCCTTCTGCAGGCCGGATTTCTCGAGATACTCGGCGACCACCTGGCTGCCCGGCGCCAGCGAGGTCTTCACCCAGGGTTTCTGCTTGAGGCCGAGGCGATTGGCGTTGCGGGCGAGCAGGCCGGCGCCGATCAGCACGCTCGGGTTCGAGGTGTTGGTGCAGGAGGTGATGGCGGCTATGACGACGTCGCCATGGCCGAGATCATGGCCGGTGCCTTCGACGGCGTAGCGCTTCGAGATTTCCGCCGCCTTCTTGTATTCGGTGTCCATAGCCTTGACGAAGCCGGTCGGGATGCCTTCCAGCGCCACGCGGCCCTCCGGGCGCTTGGGGCCGGCCATCGACGGCACGACGTCGCCGAGATCGAGCTCCAGCAAATCGGTGAAGACCGGGTCGGCGGAGCCTGCGTCACGCCACATGCCTTGCGCCTTGGAGTAGGCTTCGACCAGCGCGATGCGGCTTTCCTCGCGGCCCGACATTGTGAGGTAGCGGATGGTCTCCGAATCGACCGGGAAGAAGCCGCAGGTGGCGCCATATTCAGGCGCCATGTTGCCGATGGTGGCGCGGTCGGCCAGCGTCATATTGGAAAGGCCAGGGCCGAAGAATTCGACGAACTTGCCGACGACGCCCTTCTTGCGCAGCATCTGGGTGACGGTGAGCACGAGGTCGGTGGCGGTGACGCCCTCCTTCAACTTGCCGGTGAGGCGGAAGCCGATGACCTCGGGCAAGAGCATGGAGACGGGCTGGCCGAGCATCGCCGCCTCGGCTTCGATGCCGCCGACGCCCCAGCCGAGAACGCCCAGGCCGTTGATCATGGTGGTGTGCGAATCGGTGCCGACGCAGGTGTCGGGATAGGCGGTCGTTTCGCCGTCCTCGGTGTTGGTCCACACCACTTGGCCGAGATATTCGAGGTTGACCTGGTGGCAGATGCCGGTGCCGGGCGGCACGACGCGGAAATTGCGAAACGCCTGCTGGCCCCATTTCAGGAACTTGTAGCGTTCCTCGTTGCGCTCATATTCGAGCTCGACATTGCGGGCGAAAGCCATCGGCGAGCCGAATTCGTCGACAATGACGGAATGGTCGATGACGAGGTCGACCGGCACCAGCGGGTTGATCTTTTGCGGGTCGCCGCCGAGCGAGGCCATGGCGTCGCGCATCGCCGCCAGGTCGACTACCGCCGGAACGCCGGTGAAATCCTGCATCAGGACGCGGGCGGGGCGATAGGCGATCTCGACGCCGGCCGTCCCCTTGTCGGTCAGCCAGCCGGCGACGGCCTTGATCGAGTCCTTGGTGACGGAGCGGCCGTCCTCGTTGCGCAGAAGGTTCTCCAGCAGAACCTTCATCGAATAAGGCAATTGGGCGATGCCGGTGAGGCCGTTCTTCTCGGCCTCGACGAGGTCGAAATAGGCATATTCGGCGTCGCCCGCTTTCAGCGTGCGGCGGCAATTGAAACTGTCGAGAGATTTTGACACGTGCGATCCGTCCTTGTCTGTTCAGCCTGAAAGGGAACGGACGCCGATGGCATGCAATCACGCGCAAAGGTGCGGGTACGGCCATTTCCGCTGTCCGCTCCCAAGCAACCCGAGCCGTTCAAGGCGGCGCGTGCGCTGGTTCGGCGCTAGTTCTGTTCCCGCGCCGACCGCTGGCACGGATGCACCGCATATAGAGAATTTTCTGGAATAGTTCTAGACAGTTAAAAAGCAAATTTGTGCGATGCGGCAGGGGCCGAGGCGGATTGTTTCAGGGCGGGCGAGGGATGCGGCTTATCGCCGAAAATCTGGGCGGCGAACGCGGCGGCGAGACGGTGTTTTCGGGCATTGGCTTTGACCTCGATCAAGGCCAGGCGCTTGTTGTCACCGGGCCGAACGGATCAGGCAAATCGACCTTGCTCAGGATCGTCGCCGGACTGCTGCCGAAGGCTGAAGGCAATTTGCTGATCGAGGGCGGCGGGGATGAATTTCCGTCGATCGCTTCGGCCTGCCACTATCTCGGCCATCAGAACGCGATGAAAACGGCGCTCAGCGTGACGGAAAACCTGCGCTTCTGGCGCGACTTCAACGGCGGTGGATCCTTCGGCGTCGAGGAGGCGCTGGAGACGGTCGGACTGGGCGGCATCGGCCATCTGCCGTTCGGCTATCTCTCGACCGGGCAAAGACGACGCGCGGCGATTGCGAAACTGCTGGTCAGCCACCGGCCGATCTGGCTGCTCGACGAGCCGACGGCGGGTCTGGACAGGGATTCGGAGGCGCGATTCGCGGGATTGATGAGGGGGCATTGTTCCGAGGGCGGGATAATCGTCGCGGCAACGCATCTGCCGCTCGGGATCGAGGGAGCGACGGAATTGAGGATGGGGGAGTAATGCCGAGCTTGAACACCCCCCTCTGTCCTGCCGGACGTCTCCCCCGCAAGGGGGGAGATTGGCACCTTCGGCGCCTCGCCCGCCTTCCAACGTTGAAAATTGGCGATGGCCGGGGTGACATCCGATCTCCTCCCTTGCGGGGTAGATGGCCGGCAGGCCAGAGGGGGGTGCTCAAGCGCGAGCATCTCAAATCATGCTAGCGCTCTTCCTGCGCGACATCCGCCTTTCGATCCGGGCCGGCGGCGGGGCGCTGACGGGCGTGATCTTCTTCCTCGCCGTGATCGCCACCATTCCCTTCGGCGTCGGGCCGGACCTGAAACTGCTTGCCCGCATCGGCCCGGCGATCCTGTGGATCGGTGCGCTGCTCTCTTGTCTGCTCGGCCTCGACCGGCTGTTCCAGGCCGACCGTGAGGACGGCTCGCTCGATCTCTTGGTGCTTGGCAACGACCGCCACATGCTGGCGCTGACCGTGCTCACCAAATGCCTGGCGCATTGGGCGGGCAGCGTGCTGCCGCTGGTGGTCGCCGCGCCGCTGCTCGGCCTGTTCATGAACATGGAGCCGGTCGCCATCGGCGCCACGGCGCTTACGCTGCTGGTCGGCACGCCGGCGATCACTTTCATCGGCGCCGTCGGTGCGGCGGTGGCGGTGGCGCTGCCGCGCGGCGGGCTCCTGATCTCGGTATTGGTGCTGCCGCTGACCATCCCGGTGCTGATCTTCGGGGTCTCTGCGAGTTATGGTGCGACGGCCAGTCCCGATCCGTTCCTGCAACCTTTCCTCATTCTTGCCGCGCTGACGTTGTTTCTTGCCGTGCTTGGACCGCTGGCGGCGGCGCTGGCGCTGCGCCATGGTACGGATTGAGGCAAGCGACGACCGGCAGAGGCTGCGGCGCGGCGGCCAATTGCGCGGTCACCGGCGTGGGGCTAAGGGAAGGCATGATCGAGCGCGGCGGAAGGATCGACCTGGCGGGCGGCATGCCGATGAGGCAGCCGGCATGAGCCCGCATGCGCTCTACGTCACCGCCGCCTATGCCGTCACGGCGATTGCGCTGGCCGGGCTGATCGGCTGGGTCCTGCTCGATCAACGGGCCCGCAAGCGCGAACTGGCCGAACTCGAGGCGGCGGGCGTGCGCCGACGATCCGACAAGGGCGGGGAGCGCGCGTCATGAGCACGGATATGCCAACGCCGGCACCGGCCCGGCGCCGCCTGTTCGTGCTGTTGCCGCTGCTGGTCTTCCTCGGGCTGGCGGGGCTGTTCCTGGCGCAGCTCCTGTCGGGGCGCGACACTTCGGAGGTGCCGTCGGCGCTGATCGGCCTGCCGGCACCGCCGACCAACCTGCCGCCGCTGGACGGCACGAACCTGCCGGGGCTCGATTCGAAATCGTTCGCCGGCAAGGTGACGCTGGTCAACGTCTTCGCCTCATGGTGCGCGCCTTGCCGCGAAGAGCACCCGGTGCTTTTGGGGCTGGCGCAGGACAGGCGCTTCACCATGGCGGCTCTGAACTACAAGGACCGGCCGGAAAACGCCCGCCGGTTCCTCGGCGATCTCGGCAATCCGTTCCAGGCGATCGGCGTCGACGAGGCCGGCCGCACGGCGATCGACTGGGGCGTCTATGGCGTGCCGGAAACCTTCGTCATCGGCAAGGACGGCAAAATAGCCTACAAGCATGTCGGGCCGCTGACGGCCGAGGCGGCTCAGACGCTGCTGTTGCCGCAGATCGAGAAGGCGCTGGCCGCGCCGAACTGACGTGACCGGCCTTCTTACTTGCCTGCCTTGGCCCGCTCGATCGCGTCGACGATCATCTTCTTGGCGTATTTGGAATCGTGCCAGCCCTCGATCTTGACCCATTTGCCGGGCTCGAGATCCTTGTAGTGCTCGAAGAAGTGCTGCACCTGATCGCGGGTGATCTCGGGCAACTGCGTGTATTCAGTGACGTTCTCGTAACGCAGCGTCAGCTTCGGCGACGGCACGGCGATGACCTTCTCGTCCTGGCCCGCATTGTCTTCCATGATCAGCACGCCGATCGGCCGAACATTGATGACGCAGCCGGGCACCAGAGCGCGCGTGTTGCAGACCAGCACGTCGATCGGATCGCCGTCGCCAGACAGCGTGTGCGGAACGAAGCCGTAATTGCCGGGATAGCGCATCGAGGTGTGCAGGAAACGGTCGACGAACAGCGTACCGGCCTCCTTGTCCATCTCGTATTTGATCGGCTCGCCGCCGATCGGCACTTCGATGATGACGTTGACGTCCTCGGGCGGATTCTTTCCGGTGGCGATGGCTTCAATACGCATGACTTAATCCCTCTCTCGATTGGCAGACCGATAGCGGGCGGCGCAAAATGGTGCAATGCGGCGAATGGTGCTCAAGAACGCCCAGCAAGACGCAATGGCATTCAACGCGTTCAATCATTGGCAGAAGATGTTTCAGTGTTGTGATTGCGTAGGTTGCGCTTCGCGCCGCTTACGCGATCGTTCCTCGCCGGTCATTCCCAGACGAAAGCAACCTTCTTCAGCGCCTTCTGCTCGAATATCTCGACGCCTTCGGCGATATCGCGGCCGCCGGCGCCGGAATAGAAGGCGAGCGCGTTCTGATTGTCTTCCAGCGCCCACACCACCGTGCCCTTCAATCCGTGATCTGCAAGCCGCGCCCGTGCCGCCTTGAAAAGCCGGCTGCCGAGCCCGATGCCCTGATATTCCGGCCGCAGGTACAATTCATAGATCTCGCCCTGCTGCTTGAGTTCGCGGGCCCGGTTCTTGCCGATCGTGGCGTAGCCGGCAACCGTGCCGCCGATCTCGATCACCAGAACGGTGGCGGCGCGGCGGATGGCATTAGCCCACCAGTCGGCGCCGCGACGGTTGATCATCGATGTCAGGGTGCGGTGCGGGATGATGCCGCTGTAGGCGCCGCGCCAAGCCTGCAAATGCACGTCGGCGATCGCCGCGGCGTCGCGCGATTCGGCTTTGCGGATGTCGATGCTCAGCGTATTCATGATTTGTTAACCATAAACCCGCATCGCTCGAATGCAAGAGTCCGGGCAGTCCGGAGGCCGCTTTCTCACAGGCCGTCATCGCCTGCGCGATGCGCGTTCGAGGCTGTCGGTGGCGCTCAAATCTCGACCAGATGATCGTCGAGCTCGTTGGTGTCGCCCGACGTGACCGGGAAGTGCTCGGCGAGCACCGCTCCAACCGATTGGATCGCCTTGACGAAGCCGTCGGCAAGCCGGTCGTCGCCAGCATGTGCGGTAAGCTCGCGTACCACATCGTCCCAGACATGCTGGCCGACCTTGGCGTCAATGCCTGAATCGGCGACCACCTCGGCGTAGCGCTCGGTGACCGAGACGAAGACCAGCACGCCGGTGCGCGCGGTTGTGCGGTGGACGTTGCGAGCCAGGAACTGCTTCAGTGCGTTGTCATGTGCGGTCTGATAGCGCAGCCGTCTCGGCACCATATGGATGCGAAGCCCCGGAAAGGCCCATAACAGCAAAAGAAAGCAGGCCAGCGCCAGAAGCTGGGCAATGACGAAGTGCGGCAGGCGGATGGTGAGCCACCAGGCCTCCAGCCCATAGGCGACCGCGAGGCTGACCAGCAGCGTGGCGAGAGCAGCCACGAAGGCAGCCGGAAAGAAGTAGTTGCCGCTGCCATGCGCCACCACGCAGTAGATCTCGCCGTCGGTCCTTGATTCGGCGGCGCGGATCGCTCCGGCGATGCGCTCATGGTCCTGCGGACTGATCGGTCGTATCGCCATGGTCCCTCTCACCAGCTTCCCGAAGAGCCGCCGCCGCCGGAAGAGCCGCCACCACCGGAGAAACCACCGCCGCTACCGCCCGAGGACCAGCCGCCGCCGCCCGACCAGCCGCCGCCACCTGACGACCAGCCGCCACCTGACGATCGCCGGCTCGGCTCGAACGTCATGCCGAGCCAGCGGTAACGGCCGGGACCGATCTTCTGGCCGAAGATCGGCGGCAGCACCGAGGCCGCTATGCTGCCGAAGAAGATCAGCGCCCAGATACCGATGAAGATGGCGAAGAATAAATCGTCGGAATTGAACGGCGCCTGCTGGTTGCGCTTGCCGCGTGCTTCCAGCTCCTCGGGATTGCCGTTGAGCACCATGATCATGTCGTCGACGGCCTTGGTGATGCCGCCGGAGAAATCGCCGGCACGGAAGGCCGGCACCATGTCGTTTTCGATGATCAGCTTGGTGTGCAGGTCGGTCAGCGTGCCTTCCAGCCCGTAGCCGACCTCGATGCGCATCTTGCGGTCGTTCGGCGCGACCAGAAGCAGCACGCCGTTGTTCTCCTTCGCCTGGCCGAGTTTCCAGAACCGGTACAGCCGGTTGGCATAGGGCTCGATCTCCTCGCCGCCGAGACTGGGGACGGTGGCGACGACGATCTGATCGGAGCCTTTCGTCTCGAAATCGGCAAGCTTCCGCGTCAGTGCCGCCCTGGTCGCCGCATCGATGATGCCTGCATTGTCGACGACACGGCCGGTCAGCGCCGGGAGCTCGGCGGCGAGGGCCGCAAATGGCAGCACAAGAACGAGGATCAAGACAGCGACGCGATACATGGCGCGTCGTCCCTCATTGGCGGGCAGGATCACCACGTCGGAATCCGGCAATCATCCGCCCTGTTTCGTGCCGAAATCGACCTTCGGCGTCTGCAACTTGTCCTCCTCGACCGTGAAATTGGCGAACGGCTCGTTGCTACGGAACCAGAACGTCGCCCACAGCACCGAGGGGAAGGTCCGCAGCGTCAGATTGTAGTCCCTGACCGCCTGGATGTAGTCACGCCGCGCCACCGCGATGCGGTTCTCGGTGCCTTCGAGCTGCGCCTGCAGCGCCAGGAAGTTCTGGTTGGCCTTCAGGTCCGGGTATGCCTCCGACACAGCGAGCAGCCGCGACAGCGCGCTGGTCAGCCCTGCCTGGGCGTCCTGAAACCTCTTGAGGGCTTCGGGATCCTTCAACGTCTCTGGCGTTACCGTGACCTGCGTCGCCTTGGCGCGCGCCTCGACCACGGCGTCGAGCGTGTCCTTTTCGTGCGAGGCGTAGCCCTTGACCGTCTCGACCAGGTTGGGGATGAGGTCGGCGCGGCGTTGATACTGGTTCAGCACCTCGCTCCACGCGGCCTTGGCGTTTTCCTCCGCCGTCGGGATGGTGTTGTAGCCGCAGCCGGCAAGCAGCGGCAGCATGACGGCCATCACCAGCAAGGCGGGCAGCGTGCGGAATGTCGGGAAAGCAAGGCGCTGGGCAAACATGATCGGTCCCCTCGGTAGAAGTTGCATGCGAAGCATTACCACAATCGGCGCGCAAGAAAACGACCTCGGCGCAGACGGTTGTCGATGGCATCACGGTCGGTCGCAAGACGCTGTAATTGACGGGGCGAACGCGCTAAGGTCGCCACGAAACAGGACAGCATCATGGCGCAGCGCCAGGACAGCGACACCGAATCGCGCCGCATCCTCGAGCGCGTCGCGCGCGAGACCGATCCGGCCGCCACTTCGCTCGCGGCGCAGACCGCGAAGGCCGTGCGCGACCACGTCGCGGCGGCCGATGCCGACCGCGCCGATCCGATCGAAGTATGGGGCACGCGCATTGGCCGGATACTTGGCCTGCTCCTGGCGCTGGGCCTGATGGTCTGGCTCGTGCTTTTCCTCGCCAGGGGCAGTTAGGAATCCAATGAGCACCGAGCAAGCCGACGCGCCGCGCGCGGTCATCGTCATTTCCAGCCATGTCGCACGCGGCTCGGTCGGCAATCGCGCCGCCGTCTTTGCGCTGGAATCGCTGGGTTTCCCGGTATGGGCGGTGCCGACAATCATCCTGCCCTGGCATCCCGGCCATGGGCGCGCGACCCGCATCGTGCCGCCGCTCGATCAGTTCATGGCATTGATGGCCGATCTGGAGCGCGCGCCGTGGCTGGGCGAGGTCGGGGCGGTGCTGTCGGGCTATCTCGGCGAGGCCGGCCAGGCCGAAGCCGTCGCCTCGCTGGTTGCCGCGGTCAAGGCTAGGACGCCCGACGCCGTCTATATCTGCGATCCGGTGATGGGCGATTCGGGCGGGCTTTATGTACCGGAACCGACGGCGATCGCCATGCGCGACCGGCTGATGCCGATCGCCGACATCGCTACCCCTAACCGCTATGAGCTGGAGTGGATGGCCGGCGTGCCGTTGCCCGACCTGAAGTCGGTGATGGCGGCCGCGCTCCATGCCGGGCCGTCGACCATGCTAGTCACCTCGGCGCCGTCGATGATTTCAGGCGGCACCGGCAATCTTCTGCTCGACGGCAGCCAGGCGCTGCTCGCCGAGCACCGCGTTATCGAAAAGCCGCCGAACGGTTTGGGCGACCTGACGGCGGCGGTGTACCTGGCGCGCATCCTCTCCGGCCAGCCGGCGATCAAGGCGCTGCAATCGACGACCGCGGCGGTCTACGAAATCCTGGCGCGCACGGCCAAACGCGGCGGCGACGAATTGCAGCTCGAAACCGATGTACAGAGCCTGTCGCACCCGATGGCGATGGTGCAGCTTCGCCATCTCACGCATCCGGGGCGGGACCGCCGCGCGTGACATCGGCACGGGTGCTGGTCGGCGCGGACGGCTGCAAGGCCGGCTGGGTCGCCGTTCGGAGCGCTCCGAACGCGGCGCCTTCGGTCGAGGTCTTCGCCAGCTTCGCCGCACTGCTGGCGGCGGTTCCCGACGACGCGATCATCGCCGTCGACATGCCGATCGGCCTGCCTGAATTTTCGAGCAAGGGCGGACGCGGGCCGGAGGCGCAGGTCAGGCGGCTGCTCGGGCCACGCCAATCCAGCGTCTTCTCGATCCCGTCTCGTGCGGCACTCTACGCCGATACCGCCGAGTTCACTTCGATCGAAGCCTGGTACGCCGCGCACCGCCGGGCGAGCGACGTGGCCAGGACGACATCCGATCCGCCGCGCGGCGTTTCGATCCAGGCATTCGGCATCTTTGGCAAAATACGCGAGATCGATACGTTGCTGATCGCGCGGCCCGAACTGCGTGGCCGCGTCTTCGAATCGCATCCGGAAGTGGCTTTCTGTCGGCTCAACGGCGGGCAGGCCATGCTGCTGCCGAAGAAGGTCAAGGGCAGCATCAATCCGGCCGGCATGGCGGAACGCAAGGCGCTGCTTAGCCGGCACGGCTATGCCATAGACTTCCTCGATCAGGCGCCGCCGCGCGGTGCGGCCGCCGATGATTTCCTCGATGCGGCGGCGATGATGCTGATCGCCGGCCGCATAGCGAACGGCGCGGCAAGGCCTTTTCCCGACCCGCCACTCACCGACGGCTTTGGAATACCGGTCGCCGTCTGGGCGTGACAACATTGGCCAGCGTCGCGCCTGACGCATGGCATTTCTCGCCAACCCTACAATTCTGCATTGCTCGCGACGGGCTTTTACCGCTAGAGCGTTTCTCGACCGCAACGCGCTGCCGCCCTCCAACCGGAAAGCCGCCCATGCCTCACCTTCCCGATCACCTTCTCACCGGCTACCGCAATTTCATGAACGGCCGCTATCTCACCGAGAGCGGCCGCTATCGCGAGCTCGCCCGGGAGGGGCAAGCGCCGGAAACCATGATCGTCGCGTGCTGCGATTCCCGCTCTGCACCCGAGGCTATCTTCGACGCAGGGCCCGGCGAACTCTTCGTGCTGCGCAATGTCGGCAATCTTGTGCCGCCTTACGAGCCGGACGGCGAGTTCCACTCGACCTCGGCCGCGCTCGAATTCGCGGTGCAGAGCCTCAAGGTCAAGAACATCGTCGTCATGGGCCATGGCCGCTGCGGCGGCATCCGTGCCGCGCTCGACGCCAATTCCGCGCCGCTGTCGCCGGGCGACTTCATCGGCAAATGGATGAGCCTGATCGCGCCGGCCGCCGAGACCGTGTCGGCCAGCACCTTCATGACGGCGACAGAGCGCCAGACGGCGCTGGAGCGCATCTCGATCCGCTATTCCCTAGCCAATCTCAGGACCTTTCCCTGCGTCTCGATCCTTGAGGGCAAGGGGCGGCTGTCGCTGCACGGTGCCTGGTTCGACATTTCGACCGGCGAGCTCTGGGTGATGAACAAGGAGACCGGCGATTTCGAGCGCCCGGTGCTGGAATGACCGAAACGGCACGCCAAGCGATGAGCATCCGGCCGGTCATGTTCACCGCCGCCGCACTGCTGATGGCGATCATGGCCGCCCGCGCCGATGACGGCGCCATCATCAGCCGCTGGTATTCGGCCCTGCTGGTCGCCGACCGCACCGAACTTTCCGACCTGCTCGCCGACAATGTGCGCATCGAACTCGACGACCTCGGCATCGTGCAGGGAAAGCAGGAGTTCATCGCCTCGCTCGACGAATGGAAAGGTGCGGTTGCGGGTGCCGCGATCCGACACCGGATCGAGAAGAACGAAGGCGGCGTCACCACGGTGATCGCCTGCTACGACTTCCCCGACAATGACATGCTGATGCATGAGACCTTCGCCATAGCGGGCGATCGCATCACGGCCAGCACGCAGAAGGCGCTTGCGGAAAGCTGCGAAGCCTACTGACCGGCCACGCTGTTGCGCGCGCCGGACGAGCGCCCTACATCGGTGATTTCAGCCCTTCCCGACCTGCCAGCCCGAAAGACAATCCATGCTCGCCACGAAAGCCGTCGACCTCGCCGCTCATCCGCTGACCACGTGGCAAGGGCCGCTCGGCCTGCCCGATTTCGCCCGATTTGGCGACGACGAGTTCGCACCCGTCTTCGACGCGGCGCTGAAGGCGCATGAGGCCGAGATCGAGGCCATCGCCGCGAACGAGAATGCGCCGACCATCGAGAACACGCTTCAAGCCCTGGAGCTCGCCGGCGAGGCGCTCGACCATGTCTCGTCGATCTTCTGGTGCCGCGCCGGGGCCCACACCAACGAGGATATCCAGGCGCTGGAGCGCGACATCTCGCCAAGGATGTCGAGGCATTTCTCGGCGATCTCGATGAATGAAAGGCTCTTTGCCCGCATCGACGATCTTTACCAGCGCCGCGAGACGCTCAAGCTCGATGCCGAGACGCTGCGGGTGCTGGAAAAGACCTGGAAGGGTTTTGTCCGCTCGGGCGCGAAACTCGATGCCGAGGGCAAGAAGCGACTGGCAGGGATCAACGAGGAACTGTCGTCGCTCGGCACCAGCTTCGGCCAGAACGTGCTTGCCGACGAACGCGACTGGGCGCTGTTCCTGGATGAGGCCGACCTGGCCGGCCTGCCGGATTTCGTGAAGAGCTCGATGGCCGAAGCCGCCGAGATGCGCGGCCAGAAAGGCCGCTACGCCGTCACCTTGTCGCGCTCGGTCTACGAGCCGTTCTCGACCTTCTCGGAGCGCCGCGACTTGCGAGAGATCGCCTTCCGCGCCTTCACCATGCGCGGCCAGAACGGCGGCGCGACCGACAACACGGCCGTGGTGCGCGACATGCTGAAGCTGCGCGCCGAGAAGGCGAAGCTGCTCGGCTACGGCTCCTTCGCGGCGCTGAAGCTCGATGACACCATGGCCAAGACGCCCAAGGCGGTGCACGACCTGCTCGATCCCGTCTGGGAAAAGGCGCTGGAAAAGGCCGCCGCCGACCAGAAGGAGCTGGAACGGCTGGCGGCGGAAGCCGGCAGCAACGAAAAATTCGCAGCCTGGGACTGGCGGTTCTACCAGGAGAAGCTGCGCGCGGAGAAATTCGCCTTCGACGAGACGGAATTGAAGCCCTATCTCCAGCTCGACCGGATCATCGACGCCTGCTTCGACGTCGCGACAAGACTGTTCGGCATCACCTTCGAAGAGAAAAAGGGCATTGCCGCCTGGCACCCGGACGCACGCGTGTTCGTGGTGAAGAATGCCGACGGCAGCGAGCGCGGCCTGTTCCTGGCCGATTATTTCGCCCGGCCGTCGAAACGCTCCGGGGCCTGGATGAGCGCGCTGAAGTCAGGCTATCGCCTGGGTCGCGGTGCAAGGCCGATCATCTACAACATCATGAATTTCGCCAAGCCGCCCGTGGGCGAGCCGGCGCTGCTGTCGGTGGACGAGGCGAAGACCTTGTTCCATGAATTCGGCCACGCCCTGCACGGCATGCTGACCGACGTCACCTGGCCTTCGGTGTCGGGCACGTCCGTCAGCCGCGATTTCGTCGAACTGCCCTCGCAGCTCTACGAGCATTGGCTGACCGTGCCGGCGGTGCTGGAAAAGCACGCTTTGCATGTCAAGACCGGCCTGCCGATGCCGAAGGCGCTGCTCGACAAGATGCTGGCTGCGCGGACTTTCGGCGCCGGTTTCGCCACGGTGGAATTCACGGCTTCCGCGCTGATCGACATGGCCTACCACGCACGGCCGGACGCCCCGCAGGAGCCGCTTCGTTTCGAAGCCGAAACGCTCAAAGAACTAGACATGCCCGACACCATCGCCATGCGCCACCGCACGCCGCATTTCGGCCATGTCTTTGCCGGCGAGGGCTATTCGGCCGGCTACTATTCCTACATGTGGTCGGAAGTACTCGACGCCGACGCCTTCGCAGCTTTCGAGGAGACGGGCGATCCCTTCAACCCCGCGCTGGCCGAGCGGCTGCGCAAGAACATCTATGCCGCTGGCGGCTCAAAGGATCCGGAAGAGCTCTACACCGCGTTTCGAGGCAAGATGCCGTCGCCGGAAGCCATGATGGTGAAGCGGGGATTGGTGTGATTAGCCGATCTCCCCCTTCGTCGGGGAGATTGGCTGCTTCCACGGATCCACTACCCTTGGCCAGATCGCCCGCTTCAGTTTCTTGTAATCCGTCACCGCCGGATTGCTGGGGTACGCGCTCGGCGCCGAGACGTAGATGATCTCGGCGGCGATCGGTTCGAAGCCGGCGTAGAAATGGTTGGTCGATTTGATCAGCAGCATGTCCTTGGCCAGCGGATCGACGCCGATGTTGGAAAAAATGTCCGGCTCGAAGGTCTGCGTGCGGTTGGTGTTGAGGATGATGTCGACCTCGGTGCCCTCGATGCGGATCAACGCGGCGGGCCCGAGCGTCACCCGGCTCGGCCCGAAGCTCTGCCAACCTTCGGCGAGAACTTTCAGCACGGTGACACGGGCGTCGATCGGCTCGCCGGCCTGGGGCCCGGACTTGCCGCCGAAACGCAGGTCGATGACGGCGCCCTCGCCCGCGGCCTGGCAGAAGGTCACGGCGATCGGATCCCAGATCGTCGCCACGCCGACCTTATCGATGCCGCGCGCCAAAAGCTCCCGCAGCACGATGGTGCCGTCGCCCGGAACGCCGCCGCCCGGATTATCCCAGATATCGGCGATGACCACCGGCCTGCCGCGCTTTTCCGCACATACGGCCTGTGCCCGCTCTATGCCGTCCTTGGCGCTCAGCATCGTCATCGCCGTTTTTTCGCGCATCGCGTAGAGCTCGCGTCCGAGCGTTTCGGCCAGCGCGTCGCCCTTGGCCTTGTCATTGTCGGTGACGACGAGGATACGCGTGCCCATTTCGGGCACATCCGCCGCCATGAAACCATGGATGACCGAGACCGACAGCACGCCGTCCTTGCCGTGCAGCGCCTTGATACGGTCGACGAAGGAGCGCATCGGCTCGCGGCTGGTCGGCAGCACCTGGATCATGCGGCAGTCGAAGGTCGAGATGACGGGCTTGATCTCGCCACGCGCCGCGGCGAGGCCGAGCTCGACGACGTGCTCGCCGCGCTCGTAGAAATCGGTGTGCGGGAATTCGAGGAAATAGGCCATGACGTTACAGGCCGCCACGCGCTTCGGCGTCAGATGGCTATGCGGATCGAACTCGCAAGCGATCACCACGCCAGGCCCGACGATCTCGCGCACCCGTTCGAGCAGGTCGCCCTCGCAATCGTCATAGCCTTGCGCCACCATGGCGCCATGCAGGCCGAGAATTACGGCCTCGACCGGCAGCGCCGCCCTGAGCTGGCCCAGAATCTCGTCGCGCAGCGCCTCGTAGGTCTGCCGCTGCACAAGGCCGCCGGGTTCGGCCCAGGTGGCGGTACCCTCGACGACGTCGAGCCCCTCGCCGGCCGCGCGCCGGCGCAGGGCGACGATCGGCGAGGAGCACAGCGTCGGCGTCTCCGGATGCTTGCCCGGCCCGGCATAGAAGGCCATCTCGAACGATGCCCTGTCGGTCGGTACCGGCGAGAAGGTGTTGGTTTCCGTCGCCAGCGAGGCGGTGAAGATGCGCATGAAAGCTCCGTGGACAGGTTACTCTTCGCTCTCGCAATTCCGGACGGAAAAAACCGCCATACACTTTCATGAATTGCTATTTGACGGCCCCGAGCGCCAGCCCTCGCACGAGGTAGCGCTGCAGCCAGATGAACAGGATCGCCACCGGCAGCGTCGCCAGCAGCGTGGCGGCCATGACGTGATGCCATTCGATCGTGTAGCGCCCGGCGACCAGCGAGAACACCTGGATCGGCAGCGTGTAGCTCTCCTGGCTGCGCAGCATGGTGAGCGCCACGACGAATTCGTTCCAGGCGTTGATGAAGGTGAAGATGGCGGTGACGGCAATGGCGGGCAGGCAGAGCGGCAGGAACACTTTGCGCAGCGTCAGCCAGCGGCCGGCGCCTTCCATCCAGGCCGCCTCCTCGAGATCGCGCGGGATGGTGTCGAAATAGCTCTGCAGCATCCACACCGTGAAGGCGACGTTGAAGGCCATGTAGATGAAGCCCAGCGCCGTGGTGCTTTCCACCAGCCCCCAGGCGGCCATCAACCGGAACAGGCCCAGCACCAGCACGATCGGCGAGATCATCTGCGAGATCAGCAGGAACTGGCGGAAGGCGCCATAGCCGGCAAAACGAAAGCGCGACATGGCATAGGCCGCCGGCACGGAGATCAGGATGGCGCCGACGGTGGCGATCACCGAGACATAGAGCGAATTGGTGAGCGCCCGGCCGAAGCCGGTCGCCACCCACATGTCGGCGAAATTCGACCAACGGAACTCGCTCGGCCACCAGGTCGGCGACAGCACCTCCTGCCGCGGCTTGACCGACGTCAGGAACATCACCGCGAAGGGGAAGACCGTCACCATGATCAGCGGCGAAAGCAGCAGCCAGGCGATGATGGTGCGCTTCAGCTTGCCCGTCATGAGCCTGTTTGTCATGCGCGTTGCTCCCGCATAGCCAGCCGCACATAGATCATGGTGAAGACCAGCAATATGGCGAACATCACCAGCGACACGGCGGAAGCCTCGCCCAGTTTGCCGATGCGGAAGGCGAGCTTGTAGAGGTGAGTGACCAGGATGTCGGTCGAATTGGCCGGCCCGCCCTGCGTCATCACCCAGATGATCGGGAAGGAGTTGAAGACGTAGATGGTGTTGAGCACGATGGCGATGTTGATGAACGGCTTCAGGAGCGGAAAGGTGATCTCGCGGAACTGCTGCGCCGGCGTGGCGCCCTCCAGTGCCGCCGCCTCATAGAGGTCGTCCGGGATCGAGGACAGGCCGCCGAGGAAGATGGTGGTGGTGAACGGCACCGTCACCAGGATGCCGATCAGCACCTGCATGGGAAAAGCGGTCTCGGCGCTCGCCAGCCACTGGATGTTCTGGCTGATCAGGCCGAGACCGATCAGCGCCGAATTCAGCATGCCGCTTTCGCCGCTGAGCGCCCAGCGCCAGACCACCGCCGTCATGGTCAGCGACACCGCCCAGGGCAGCATGATGATGACGCGAGCAAGGCCGCGGCCATAAAAATCGGTGTTGAGGATGATCGCCACCGGGACCGATAAAAGCAACGCGCCGCCGACCACCAGCACGGTCCACAACCCCGTGCGCCAGAGTGCGGCGATGAAATCGGGATCGTCCAGCAGTGTCGAGAAATTGGCCAATCCGGCGAACTCGCGCAGCTGGCCGAAGCGGTTGACCTCGTGGGTCGATATCTGGATCAGGTCCCAGACCGGCCAGAAGATGACGATCGCCGCCAGGAACAGGCTGGGAAAGGTCAGGAGGTAGGGCAAGAAACGATTTTGCATCGGCTGGCTTGGGACCATGTTGCAGTGGACTTGAGTGGCCTCGAATTCCTTACACGCGTTGGCGCTGCCCTTCACCTGCCTGCCCGTCTTCCACGGCAGTTGCGGAAGGGGGCCCTTCCTCTCCCCCGTCGATCGGGGAGAGGTGTCGAGCGAAGCTCGACGGAGTGGGGGTCGACCCCAGCGCAAAGGCGAGGCGATGCTTGCGCCTAGTGCCCTTCCTATGTCCGTTCGCGGCAGTTGCCAGGTGGTTCCCCCACTCCGTCTCGGCTTCGCCGAGCCACCTCTCCCCCTCCGGAGGGAGAGGAAAGGAGCCTGGCTGGGCGGCGCTGACATCGACGAACTGTTTTTCTGCTAAAGTCTGGAAAAGTGTGGCGCGCCCCGCCTGAGTGGGCGCGCCACGGGCGCAGGGAGATACGCCCTATTTCTTCAGCACCGCGTTCGCCTTCGCGGCCGCATCCTTCAAACCTGCCTCCGGGTCGCCGCCGAGATAGATCTTTTGCATGGCGTCCGAGGTGATCTGGGCGATCTCTTCCCAGCCCGGGATGACCGGCGCGAAGCGGGCGTCCGGCAGAAGCGCCGTGAAGGCGGCGAGGTCGGCATTGTTGACGTAATAGTCCATCTTGGCCTCTTCCTTGTTCACCGGCAGGAAGCCTTCGCCTTGCGTGAACTTGGCGCGCTGTTCCGTGGTGAACAGGAAGTCGAGCAGCTTCCAGGCCTCGTCCTTGTTCTTGGAGTTCTTGAACATGATGATGGAATCGGTGACGCCATAGGTGCCACGCGCGCCCGTCGGGCCGGCCGGTATAGCCGCCACGCCATATTTTAGGCTCGGCGCCTCTTCCTTGATCTGGTTGGACAGGAAGGGCGCGGTGATCATCATGCCGACCTTGCCCTGCTTGAACAAGTTCTGCACGTCCTCACGGTTGTTGGAGGTGACGCCAGGCTCCGTCAGGCCCTCGTCGATCATCGACTTGTAGAGCTTGGCGGCTTCGAGCGCGCCGGGCGTGCTCAAGCCCGATGTGCCGTCCTTGTTGAGGATCTCGGTGCCGTATGACCACATCGCATAATAATAATAGACGTCGGTCTCGATCTCCTTGCCCTGCAGGCCGAAGCCGAATGTGCCGGACCCCAGCGCCTTGATCTTGCGGGCGTCCTCCTGCAGCTCGGTCCAATTGGCCGGCGGCTTGGCGATGCCGGCCTTCTCGAACAACTCCTTGTTGTAATACATGGCGCGCGCCGAAGCGGCGATCGGCAGGCCGTAGGTCTTGCCGTCCATGATCGAGGGCGACAGGAACGTGTCGATGAAACGGCCCTTGAAATCTGGCGTGATGTAGCTGTCGAGCGGCTCGGCGACGTCCTGCTGCACGAAGTCGATCAGCCAGCGCGTGCCGATGATCGAGAGATCCGCATTGGTGCCGGCGGTGATGTCGGTGGTCAGCTTCTGCAAGAGCACATCCCATGGCACCACTTCGAACTTGACCGTGATGCCGGGGTTCTTTGCCTCGAACTCCTTCTTGACCTCCTCGAAGTAGGGGCCGGTCTTGGCGCTGTATTCGGCGACGGTTACGCGCACCTCGCCGGCTTGCGCCTGCGCCGCGAAGGCCAGCATGCTCATTCCGGCCATCAAGCCGACAGTCCATTTCGCAATGCTCATCCGATCTCTCCCATTTTGTTCCGCGCTTTTGCGCTCCTCACGCCGATGTGGCGCAGGATTATGTGACTTTCCTACATTATCGAGGAATTGCCCGCACGCAAGCAGATTATCGTGTTGCTTAATTACATTCCATTCACTAGCCTGCCGACATCTGCCTAGAGCAGTTCACCGTTTCACGGAAACGGAGAACCACTCTACTCTTTGTTTTGACGCAATTCCGGACGGAAAACCGTATACACTTTTCCTGGAATTGCTCTAACTGCCGGAGGAGCAAGCGCCGTGGTTTCGAAAGCCGAATTCGAAGGCCGCACTGTCGTTGTCACGGGCGCCGGCGGCGGCCTTGGCACAGCGATCGTCGCGTTGCTGGCCGGGAGAGGCGCGCGGGTGGTCGGCTGCGATCAATCGGAGGAGGCTTTGGCAAGCCCGCACCTCGCCTCGCGCCATGTCTTCAACCTTCTCGACCGGGTGTCGGTCGAGGCAGCCGTCGCGGCCGTGCTCGACAAAGACGGCGTGCCCGACATCCTGATCAACAATGCCGGCTGGACGCGCGCGGAGACGCTCGGCGCATTGAGGGCCGACAGCATAGAGCAGGAACTCGATCTCAACCTGACCGGCGTGATGACGTTCGCCGATCCGCTGGTCAAGGCGATGGCGGCGCGCGGTTCGGGCAGCGTCGTCTTCATTTCCTCCGTCAACGCCATCGCCCATTTCGGCAACCCGGCCTATGCCGCCGCCAAGGCCGGCATCAACGCCTATGCCAAGGCGATCGCCGTCGAGCTCGGCCGCAGCGGCGTTCGCGCCAATGTCGTCTGTCCGGGATCGATCCGTACCGCCGCCTGGGATCATCGCCTGGCCAAGAACCCCGACATTCTCGGCAAGCTCCAGCGGCTCTATCCGCTCGGCCGCATCGTCAATGCCTCGGAGGTGGCGGAAGCCGTGGCGTTCCTTGCCTCCGACCGGGCGTCCGGCGTAACGGGCGTGGTGATGCCGGTGGATGCCGGCCTGACCGCCGGCTGCCTGCCGTTCATAGACGACATAGTGGGAGCGTGACCATGACCGACGTCCAGTTCCGCGGCCTTTCGAAATCCTTCGGCCAGCACAGCATCCTCGAGAACATCAACCTCGACATCGAGAGTGGCGAATTCGTCGTGCTGGTCGGCCCGTCCGGCTGCGGCAAGTCGACCCTGCTGCGCATGCTGGCCGGACTGGAAACGATAAGCTCCGGCGATCTGGTCATTGGCGGCGTGCGCGCCAACGACCTGCCGCCGCAGCAGCGCAACATCGCCATGGTCTTCCAGTCCTACGCGCTGTTTCCGCATCTCAAGGCCTCCGACAATATCGGCTTCGGACCGAAAATCCGCGGCGAGAGCCGCGCCGTGGTCGAGGACAAGATCAAGAAGGCATCCGGCATCCTCAACCTGTTCTCCTATCTCGACCGCTTCCCCCGGCAATTGTCGGGGGGCCAGCGCCAGCGCGTCGCCATGGGCCGCGCCATCGTGCGCGAACCCTCGGTCTTCCTGTTCGACGAACCGCTGTCCAACCTCGACGCGCAATTGCGGGTGCAGATGCGCACCGAGATCAAGGCGCTGCACCAGAGACTGAAATCGACGGTCGTCTACGTCACCCACGATCAGATCGAGGCCATGACCATGGCCGACCGCATCGTGGTGATGGATCGCGGCCGGATCCAGCAGGTCGGGCCGCCGCTGGAGCTCTATGACCGGCCGGCCAACAAGTTCGTCGCCGGCTTTCTCGGCTCGCCGTCGATGAGTTTCGTTTCGGGGTCCCTCAAGACGACGGCCACGAACAGCTGGTTCGAATCGACCGGCGGCGGAAGGCTCGCGCTTGCCGGCAAAGAGGTGCCGACCGGCGGTGCGGTGGAGGCCGGCATCCGGCCCGAGCATTTTGTCATCGGCGAAGCTGCCGGCGCGATGACCATCAAGGTGGACGTCGTCGAGCCGACGGGCTCGGAAACCCATGTCTACGGCGCTATTGGCGGCGATACGGTGCGCGTCGTCTTCCGCAACCGGGTGCCGGTGAAGCCAGGCGACCGCCTGCCGGTCTCGGTCGAGCCGCGCAACATCCATCTTTTCGACAAGGCGACGGGCCTGCCTCTATGAAAGCACAAGCGTGAAGACACCGGCCGACATCATCACCCGGCTGCAGCTGATGTCGCAGGACGGCACCAAGTCGGATCGCCGGCTGGCGGGCCTGGTCCTGTCCGATCTCGATTTCGCCTCCAAGGCGGCGATCTCGGAGATCGCCGCGCGCGTCGGCGTCAGTGAGCCGACGGTGACCCGCTTCTGCCGCAATCTCGGCTGCGAAGGCCTGCGCGACTTCAAGTTCTATCTGGCGCAGGCGATCGCTATCGGTGGACAGTATCTGTCGCCCGAGCCGCTGAGCCGCGACGCCCGTGAGCAGCGCATCGCGTCGGCCATCACCGAGGCGGCGATATCGGCCATCCAGCGCGCCAGCGAAAATCTCGACATGACGACGCTGGTCGACGTCGCCGCGCGCATTGCCGCGTCAGGCAACGTGCTGTGCGTCGGCTCCGGCGGCATTTCCTCGATGATGGCGACCGAAATGCAGAACCGGCTGTTCAGGCTGGGCCTGCCGGTGCTGGCGCAGATCGACGGACAATTGCAGCGCATGTACGCCGCCGTGGCCACGCCAGAGACAACGCTGGTCGCGTTCTCGGTTTCCGGCTATGCGCGATCGGTCATCGAGGCGGTGCAGGTCGCGCAGCAATATGGCGCCACAACGGTTGCCGTCACCGCGCCGGACTCGGCATTGGCCAGGGCCGCCGACACCGTCATCCATCTGCAGCCGCTCGAGGACGGCAACATCTACAAGCCGACATCGTCGCGCTACGCGCTGCTGGCGATCGTCGACATGATCGTCACGTCGGTGGCCGAGACGCGCGGCCCGAAGGTGCTGGAAAATTTGCGCCGCATCAAGCAGAGCGTGAACACGCTGAAGGTCGACGATCCGCGTTTGCCGCTGGGCGACTGAACTTCAGGCCGAAGCACTGAGCGCCTCGATACGCTGCATCAGCACCTCGGGTTCACCCGTCACGCGCAGCGTCTTGAGCCGTGCCGTGCCGCCAGCGACAACCGAGACGGCCGAGGCCGGCACTCCAAGCGTCTTGGCGGCCAGCTTCTCCAACGCTTGATTGGCGGCGCCGTTTTCGGGCACGGCGCGGACCCGTGCCTTCACATGACTTCGCCCGTCAGCCGATGTCTCGATGGCTTCGAACCTGTCAATGGAAGACTTCGGCGTCAGCCGGACAAACAGCTCGATGCCGTTCTCGCGGATGCGGAACGGGGCACTCATGCGATCGCCGGGTTCACAGCACCAGCGGTGCCACGGTGGTGAGCAGGAACTGCCTGAGGAAGAACAGGATCAGCAGCAGGATGATCGGCGAGATGTCGATACCGCCAAGGTCCGGCATGAAACGGCGGATCGGCCGCAGCGCCGGCTCGGTCAGGCGGTAGAGCATGTTGCCGATGCTGCCGACAAACTGGTTGCGCGAGTTGACGACGTTGAAGGCGTAGAGCCAGGAAAAGATCGCCGAGATGATGATGACCCACCAATAGAGGTCGAGCGCCATGACGATTGTTTGAATGAGGGCGAGCATGCCGGTCTCCAATTGTTGCCGACATGTAGCCATTGCGCGCGAAACCGGCAAGGGCAGGCTTCGGCCGCCAGGATTCGGCAAAACGTCGCCTTGACAGAAAACTGCCGTGCCCGATAAATGCGCCATCCGCTGGACGGGGCTGTAGCTCAGCTGGGAGAGCGCGTCGTTCGCAATGACGAGGTCAGGGGTTCGATCCCCCTCAGCTCCACCAGCGGAATAATCGCTTTTCCGCTCTTCGCTGCATCTGCAATGTCCAAAGCGCATGGTTCGCTTCGGCGCGACGTGTCGCACCACCAGTGCCCGCCCGGCCCGCGGCGATTGCGTGGGCCTTGCAGGCCAAACGCTTGCCAATTGGACCTATGCGATGGCCGCCGTCCAATCGACGCTTTTTTGGGAAGGCGTTTCGGGAGGGCGAGCCGTCTAAATTCCTGACCAGAAGCGTGTTTGACCGCAGCTCCGAGGCTAATGCCGAAGGCTGAACACGAACGGCGCCGTGCGGCTGACGCGCGAACCGAGCTCCGGCGGCGGCGCCGGCACCGTGGCGCCCTGCAGCACGGCGAGCGCGGCCCGATCGAGGTCGGGATCGCCCGAGGAGCGGACGACGCGCGCCGACGTCACCCGGCCGGAGGCGTCCACCGTGAAGGCGACGTCGGCATTGCCTTGAGAGCGCCTGGATCTCGCAGCGCTCGGATAGCGCGTATGCCGCTTGATCCATGACAGCAGCCGCGATTCCCATTTGGCCGGGCTGACACCGGCTGCCCCGGCTGCCGATTTCGGCGCGGCTGTCCTGGCGGCGGGCTTTGCCTCCGCGCTCGCGGCGGTTACAGTCTTCGGCGGCGGCGCCTTATTCTTCTTCGGCTTGGGCTTCTCGACGGGCTTTTTCACCTTGGCCTGGACGGGTTTCTTTTCCTTGGGCGTCTCGACCGGCTGTGGCAGCGGCACGGCGACGTCGGGCGCGACCGTCTCGGCGATATCAGGGACGACCTCTTCGAGCGGTGGTTGGTCAACCGGCTCAGTCCGCATCGTCTCAGTCGGTTCGGTTGCGTCAGGCGGCGGCGCATCCGGCTCGGCAACGGGCTCCGTTTGCTCGGCCACTTTCTCGGGTTCGGCTTCAGGCGCTTTTTCGGTCTCCTCGACCGGCTCGGCCTGGTCGGGCACAGCGGCGTCCAGCGTCGCGGCCTGTTCGCGCACGGCCGGCGTCACCACCATCGGCGCCATCTCGATCGCCAGCGCCGGCGGCGGCCCGCCATCCGCCGGGTCGACCGGGCTGAAGCTCTGCACCGCATAGGCGACCGCAACATGCGCCCCAAGCACCAGCGCGGCCGCAACCGCCCACAGGCCGAGGTCGCGCCAGCCGAGGCGCGACAGCTCCACCGTGGGCGAGGCGGCCGCTTGCCGGGTCATGGACCAGCGGCTCCGCCTGGCGCCGCTGCCGGAACATCGCCGGCGGGCGCAGCCTCCAGGCCGACCAGGGCGATCTTCAGATAGCCGGCGCCGCGCAGCAGGTTCATCGCCTGCATCAGGTCGCCATAGGCAACCGTCTTGTCGGCGCGAAGGAAGATGCGCGCCTGCTTGTCGCCTTTGGTCCTGCCGTCCAGCGTGGCGGCGAAAACCTGGCGCGGCACGGTGTCGTTGCCGATCGCCAGCGAGAGATCATCCTTCAACGTCAGGAACAGCGGCGTCTCCGGCCGCGGCGCCGGCGTCGCGGTCGAGCCCGGCAGGTCGACATTGACATCCACCGTCGCCAAGGGCGCTGCGACCATGAAGATGATCAGCAGCACCAGGATGACGTCGATGAAGGGCGTGACATTGATCTCGTGGCTTTCCTCGAGGTCATCGTCCATGGTCTGACGGATGCGGCTGCCCATGGTCTTGCTCCGCTACTGCGCCGCCAGCGCCGTTGCCGGCGCCACCGTGCGGAAATCGAGGTCGCGGCTGACCAGCCGCTCGACGCCAGCCGAGGCGTCGGCGAGGATCTGCCGGTAGCCGGCTATCGAGCGCGCAAAGACGTTGTAGATGACGACGGCCGGTATCGCGGCGACGAGCCCCATGGCGGTGGCGAGAAGGGCTTCGGCAATGCCCGGCGCCACCACCGCCAGGTTGGTGGTCTGCGCCTGCGAAATGCCGATGAAGGCGTTCATGATGCCCCATACGGTGCCGAACAGACCGACGAAAGGCGCGGTCGAGCCGATCGTCGCCAGCAGGCCGGTGCCGCGCGACATGCGTCGCGCCGCCGCCGCCTCGATGCGTGTCAGGCGCGAGGCGACCCGTTCCTTCAGCCCGTCGCCGCCGGCATGGTCGAGCGCGCCGGCCGAAAGTGCCGCTTCTTCCTCCGCCGCCCGCACCAGCAGGGCGCCGGTGCCGCCGTTGCGGCCGAGCGCGCGGCTCGCCTGCTTCAGCGTCGCGGCATTGCCGATGGCCCGCGCGGCGCGACGGGCGCCAAGCTTGCCGGCAAGCACTTCCAGCGACTTGGCCAGCCATATCGTCCAGGTGACGAGCGAGGCGAAGGCCAGCCCGATCATCACCGCCTTGACGATGATGTCGGCAGCCATGAACATGCCCCATGGCGACAGATCGTGCGGCAAGGTGAACGCCGGCGTCGTCGAGGGCTCGGCCGCCGTACCGGCCCCGGCTTGCGGCTGTGCAGGCGCTGCGGCTCCCACGGGGGCGGCAGGCGTGGCCGGCGATGGTGCTGGCGCCGTAATGGTGGCGGGCGTGCCGTTTGCCGGCTGCTCCTGCGCCGGCGCGCTGGCGGCCGCCAGCATGGCGGATGCAAACAGCGCTGCGACCAAACCGGTTCTCGACATCGTCTTCTTCCTCGTTCTCACAGCCGCCAGCCTTCCCCGCCGCGGCCCTGAAGCGTCACTGGACATAGCCGACGGGCTGGCCTGTGACGGGGTGCGCGAACACGCCCATCTCCACTCCGAAAATGCCCTCAAGCACATCGCCTTGCATGATTTCGCCGGGCGTGCCGCGCGTCAGCAGCCTGCCGTCCTTCAGGGCGATCAGCTCGTCGCAGTAGCGCGCTGCCATGTTGGGATCGTGCAGCACCACGACGACGCAAAGGTCGCGCTTGCGGCTGAGGTCCCTGACCAGCCCAAGCACCTCGACCTGATGGGCGATATCGAGCGCCGAGATAGGCTCATCGAGCAGCATGACGCCGGCGTTCTGCGCCACCAGCATGGCGAGCCAGGCGCGCTGGCGCTCGCCGCCCGACAGCTCGTCGACCAGCCGGTCGGCAAAGCCGGCCATGTAGGTCAGGGCCAGCGCCTCCTCGACATGCCGCCTATCGTCCTGGCCGAAGCGGCCGAGCGCGCCATGCCAGGGATAACGTCCGAGCCCCGCCAGCTCGCGCACGGTCAAGCCGGTCGCCGCCGGCGTCGTCTGCGGCAGATAGGCAAGCGCCCGCGCCAGTTCGCGCGCACCCCACTGGGCCAAAGGCCGCCTGGCGAAGGTGATGGCGCCAGAGCTTGCCGGCTGCTGGCGCGCCAAAAGCTTGACCAGCGTCGACTTGCCGGACCCGTTGTGGCCGATCAGCCCGTAGACGCGCGCGCGCTGCAATTCGAACGAAACCGGGCCGAGCAGCGTCCGCTCGCCCACGGCAAAGCGCACCGCGTCGATGTGGAAAGCAGTCTGGGTGTCTGTTCCCGTCAAGGTCCATCTCCAGTACGGCTGCGGGCATGCCATCAATCCGGTTTTCGGCAACCGTGCCCGGTTGACTATGAAACATGACTTTACTAGTCAACAATGAAGTTGAGTTTTTGCGTCAACAAAATATCGTGACGCCTGATGCCGCTTCGAATTCCAGGCAACGAAGCGTTTCCGTGGAGCGATGAACCGCTCTAAGGTCTTCGCTGAAACAGGAAACCGCGCATGATCAAGGCGACACCCTTCGACTTCCCCTATGACGGCAGGCTGGTGGCCGAGAACACCGCGCTGGTGGTGATCGACCTGCAGCAGGATTTCCTGTCTACGACGGGTTACTTCGCCAGGAAGGGATATGATCCGTCGCCGTTGAGAGCGATCCTGCCCGCGGTGAGCCGGCTGATCGCCGCTGCCCGCGAGGCGGGCGTCAGCATCGTCCATACAAGGCAAGGCTACCGGGCCGACATGGCCGACATGACACCTTACGAGAAATGGCGCCGCAGGCGGGCCGGCCTCGACGGCGCCGAGATCCTGCTTCGTTCGGGTCCGGGTTTTCAGATCGCTCCGGAGATCGACGTCGCGCCGCAGGACATCATCGTCGACAAGACCTGCAACGGCGCCTTCACGTATACGGATTTCGAGCTCGTGCTGCGCGCGCGAGGCATCACGCGTCTTCTGTTTTGCGGATGCACTACGGATGTTTGCGTGCACACGACGCTGCGCGAAGCCTGCGACCGCAACTTTCAGTGCCTGACGATCTCCGACGCCTGCGCCAGCGGCGACAGACGGGCGCATGAGGCGGCCCTTCACATGGTGACGGTCGAGGACGGCGTCTTCGGCGCGCTGGCGGATTCTGGTGCAGTCCTCGAAGGCCTGTCACGGCTGGGTAGCAAGGCGCGTTAAAGGATTAGGTACCGCAGAGCAGCCTCGCAGGTTATAGACACGGCAGGGATAGCACCCTCCGGCAGGCCAGAGCGGTTGGAAAGGAAATTTCTCCGCAGTTCAGCCCGTTGCCCGTGTTTCCAGTCCCATGCGCTGCGCGAAAGCCCCATGCTGGAACTCGCCGCTTTCACGCCGCGCCAGCGAATTGCGCAGCAGCGCGATCGTCTCGCGGCCGACTGTCGCGATCTCGCGCGGCGTGTCGACGCCGACGATCATGAATTCATCGATGCCGAGAGCCGCGTAAGCAAGCAGCGACAGGGCGGCCTGGGCCGGCGGCCCGGAGACATCGACCGCCTTGTGCCCTGCCGAGGAAACGCCCCGGTGGATGCGGACCGGAAGGGCGAAGCGCAGTCTGGCGGCCCGGCCATGTTCGGCGGCGGCGCCGCGCACCCGTTCCATCAACTGCCTGACATCGTCGATCGAACCGGGCGCCAGTTCGAAGACGTCGGCATGCCGGCCGGCTACTTTCAGTGCCGTGCCGGATTGCCCACCCATGCGGATGACGAGGTCGGCACCATGCGGTCCCTTGCGCTCGATATAGCCGCCCTTGATGCTGTAGAACGCGCCTTCATGGTCGAAAGGCCGCTCGTTCGACCACAGCCGCTTCAACAGAACCAGATACTCGTCGATGCGCTGCCAGATGACGCCGTGTCCGACCGGCCGCGTTTCGGCGTCGTCATCGCTCAACGGCTCGCTGATCATCCTGAGCGCAAGGCGGCCGCCGCTGCGGGCGTCGATCGAGGCAAGCTGCCGCGCCGCCACGGTCGGTTGGACCACGCCGGCCCAATGGGTGAGGACCACTTCCAGAGACGAGCTGCGGTCCAGCACCTGGGCGGCAAGATCCATATTGGTCAGCAGGCCGGCCGGATCGTCCACCACGAGGTTGCGGAAACCGCCATCCTCGATCAGCGCCAGCCTGGTCGCCGTCTCGGCAAAGTCGTAGAAAAAGGAAACTGCGCTATCGGCAGAGGTCTTGCCGGGGACATGCGTGAATTCGATCGGCATTGCCATCTCCTCCATCTCTGGAATCACGGATGCGGTCAAATACGAATCAATGGCGCGCGCGAAAGCGCACCGGGATCCGGTTCATTCAGCTCCGATTGCCTGAAGGCGGTGGGTCGTCAGCCTGGCCGGACCACGGCTCAGGGAATGAGGCCCAGAACAACAGCCCCGGTGAACACGAACGCAAGGGCAAAGACGACATAGGCGAAAGCACCGGCATAGGCCGGGCGGAAGCTCTGGGCATTGGCCAGCCTCTGGCCGCTGCTGCGGGTCTCGGTGTTCTGCATATAGGACATGTCGACCTCCGTCTCGCCGGTTAATCTATAAAAGTTGTAGACTTTGTCGATTGCTATTTTTCCGCCATGCGCAGAATTTTTTTCTAACAGCGCCGAGAAAATTGGCGCTGAGTTGCTGCAGAGCGGCATCGACGTGATCGACGGACATGGCAGCGTCGGTTGCACTTCCGGCGCTCGACGGCACTTCACTTGCCGATCCATTCGCGCATTGGCCGCCCCGCGCGGGCAGGATAGCATCGCGGCAGAGCGACAACGCGAGATCGTCCAAAGGACATTTGGGAGGAGCAAGGAAATGGGAGCAAGACTGGCCGGCAAGGTCGCCATCGTCTCGGGGGGCGCGACGGGAATGGGCGGGGCGGCCTCGGAACTGTTCGCGGCGGAAGGCGCAAAGGTGGCGATCATCGACCGCAATGGCGAAGCGGCGGCAGCCACCGCCGCGGCGATCCGGGCGCGCGGCCAAATCGCGGAGCATTTTATCGCCGACGTTTCCGACGAGGCGCAGGTCGAGGCGGCCGTGAGGGGCGCGGCCGAGAAGTTCGGCGCGGTTACCGTCCTGTTCAATCATGCCGGCACCATCGTGATAAAGCCGTTCCTGGAAACCAGCGTGCAGGAATGGGACTGGCTGCATGCCGTCAACGTGCGCTCAATGTTCCTGATGACCCGCGCCGTGCTGCCCGGCATGATCGCGGCCGGGGGCGGCTCGATCGTCTGTACCTCGTCGATCTCGGCGGTGGCGGCGACGCCGAACGAAGTGCTCTACGACACGACCAAGGGCGCCTGTCACATGTTCGCGCGCGCCATCGCCGTGGAATTCCGCGACCGCAACATCCGCTGCAACGCCGTCTGCCCCGGCTTCATCCGCACACCGCATGGGCTGCGCGAGGTCGCCGATCTGGGCAAGCTCGGCGTCGATGTCTCCGACGCGGCGCTGGCTGCACAGCAGGGGCGGATCGGCGAACCGGAAGAGGTGGCAAAGGCGGCGCTGTACCTCGCCAGCGACGAGTCGAGCTTTGTCAACGGGGCCCATCTGTTCGTCGACAATGGTTTTACCGCGATGTGAGGTGTCCCAAGGTCCAGGGTCTTCGTCCCAAGCCCTACTCGTCTATCGTTCTTCCCGTCGAAACGGCTTCAGCAGCGCCGACGGCGCCACCGCATTGCGCGACATCACCGCCATGGCGACAATGGTGAAGATGAAAGGCAGCATCAGGAACGCCTCGTAGGGGATATGCCCGAGGCCGCTCGCCTGCATGCGCAACTGCAGGGCATCGACAAAGGCGAATAGCAGCGCGGCGCCCGCCGAGCGCCACGGGTCCCAGCGGCCGAACACGACCAGGGCGATCGCCACCCAGCCGCGCCCGGAGACGACGCCGAAGGTGAAGGCGTTGAACTGCGCCATCGACAGGAAGGCGCCGGCCAGCCCCATCAGCGCCCCGCCGAGAATGACCGCCTGAAAGCGGGTGAGAATGACGCTGACGCCGGCGGAGTCTGCGGCGCGCGGGTTTTCGCCGACCATGCGCACCGACAACCCCCATGGCGTGCGGTAGAGCACGAAGGCGGCGATCGGGATGGCCAGGATCGCCATGTAGACCAGCGCGAACTGGTTGAACACCGCCGGCCCAAGCACGGGAATGTCGGAGAGGACCGGGATCGGCAGCGTCTGAAAACCCTTGATGCTCGGCGGCACCGATTGCTGGCCGAAGATCAGCCGGTAGAGAAAATAAGCCAGACCCGACGCAAGCAGCGTCACGCCGATGCCGCAGACATGCTGGCTTAAGCCCAGCGCCACCGTGAACAGCGCATGCAGCGCCCCCATCAGCATGCCGGTCAGCACCGCCGCCAGGACGCCCAGCCACAGGTTGCCGCTGAGGCTGGCGGCGGTGAAGCCGGCCATTGCCGACAACAGCATGATGCCTTCGATGCCGAGATTGAGCACGCCGGCGCGCTCGGAGAACATTTCGCCAAGGGTAGCGAAAGCCAAGGGCGTGGCGATGCGGATGATGGCGGCCAAGAAGCCGACCTGGAAGATCTGTTCGAACACCGCGCTCATTGGGCGGCTCCGACGCGGCGGATGCGATAGGCGGTGAACAGCAGCGCCACCAGCATGGCAAGCAGTGCCGTGCCCTGGATGACATCGCTGAGGAAGGCCGGCACGCCGGTCGCGCGCGACATCGCCTCGGCGCCGGTCATCACGGCAGCCAGGAAGATCGCCGCCGGCACCACGCCGAGCGGGTTGAGCCGCGCCAGCATTGCAACGACGATGCCGGAATAACCGTAGCCCGGCGAGATGTCGCTCATCACCTGAAAATGCACGCCGCCAACCTCGCCGACGCCGGCCAGGCCCGCCAGCGCACCGGACAGCAACGCCGTCGAGAGCAGCACCCGCTGGACATTGATGCCGCCATATCTGGCCGCTTCCGGATTTTCGCCGGTGACCCGGATCCGGAAGCCGAGCGTGGTGCGCACGATCAGGAACCAGATCAGCGGTGCCGCGATAAGCGCCACGATGACGCCGAGATGCAGCCGCGTGCCCTCGATCAGCACCGGGAAATTGGCCGAATCCTCAATCGGAGGCGAGATCGGATAGCCACTGAAACTATCCTTCCACGGCCCTTCGATCAGCGCCATCAGCGCGTAATAGATGACCGAATTGAGCAGCAGCGAACTGACGACGTCGTCGACCTTGAATTTCACCCGCAGCGTTGCCGGCACGAGCGCGACGGCTGCACCGGCCGCAGCGCCTGCCAGAGCCATCAAAAGCATGGCGAGCGGTCCCGGCATCGGGATCGCGCCGACGAAGCAGCTCGCCACCGCGCCGGCAAGCAGTTGCCCTTCGGCGCCGATGTTCCAGAATTTGGCGCGGAAGGCGACAGCCACCGCCAGCCCGGTGAAGATCATGGGCGCGGCGCGCACCAGCGTTTCGGTAATCGCATAGCTGTCGCCGAGCGAAGCCGTGAACATAACGCCGTAGGATTCGAGCACGCCGGCGCCGGCCAGCGCGATCAGGCCGCTGCACAGCACGAGCGCGGTACCGATGGCCAGCAGCGGCAAAGCCAGGTTGAACCAGGCTGGCGTCGAGCTGCGGACTTCGAGGCGGAACATCAGCTATGGCCCTCCGCCCCGGTCATCAGCAGCCCCAGCCGTGCGATCGTCGCATCGGCGCTGGGAAGCGTGCCGGCGATGCGGCCCTCATACATCACCGCGATGCGGTCGCAGAGCACGAGCAACTCTTCCAGATCCTCGCCGATGACGATGATGCCGCAGCCCTTGGCGCGCATGTCGAGGAATTTTTCATGGATGAAGCGGGCGGCTCCGATGTCGAGGCCGCGCGTCGGCTGCGAGACGACAAGCACCTTCGGATCGAAGGCGAGCTCGCGCGCCAAAAGCGCTTTCTGCAGATTGCCGCCGGACAGCGCGCCGGCTCGCGTCATCGGCCCGGGGCATCTGATATCATAGGCCTTGATCTGCGCCTCGGCGAAGGCCCGGATCGCGTCCGGCTTGAGCAGGCCCTTGCTGCTGAAAGCGGCGGTGCCGATGCGCGGCAGCACCATGGAATCGGCGAGCGGCAAGTTGGTGACCAGTCCCGTCGTCATGCGGTCTTCCGGGATGCGGCCAAGGCCCAGCGCCTGCACCTCGCGCGGCGAGAAGCGAGACACTTTCTGTCCCGCAATCGTCATCCGACCGGCATCGGGCGCTCGCACGCCCGAGATCACCTCCGCCAGTGCCCGCTGGCCATTGCCGGAGACACCGGCAATGCCGAGGATCTCGCCGGCGCGCACGGATAGCGACACATCGCGCAGCGGCGTGCCCGAATGGCTCGAGGTGGAAATGCCGTCGAGAGTGAGCACCGCTGCCCCCGGCGTCGACGGCCCCTTGGCCGGCGGCACGATCTCGTGGCCGCACATCAGTCGCGCCATTTCCGCCGACGTGGTGTTGGCCGGATCATCGACGCGGCCGGCAACGCGGCCATGCCGCAGCACCGTGCAGCGGTGGGTGAGCGCACGCACCTCGTTGAGTTTGTGCGAGATGAAGATGATGCCCAGACCCTGCGCCGCCATCGACCGCAAGGCCGAAAACAGCCCGTCGACTTCGCTCGGCGCCAGCACCGCGGTCGGCTCGTCGAGAATCAGCAGCTTTGCGCCGCGAAACAGCGCCTTGACGATCTCGAGACGTTGCTGCTCTCCGACAGACAGCGCCGAGACCGGCAGGCTGGGATCGAGTGTCAGCCCGTGCTGGCGGCTGATTTCGGCCAACCGCGCCAGTCCGCCGGACCGGTCGATCCGTCCGGACTTGCCTGGTATGCCGATAAGCAGGTTTTCCAGCACCGTAAGCCGTGACGCCAGGTGAAAATGCTGGTGCACCATGCCGATGCCCGCGGCCAACGCATCGGCTGAACTGGTGATCCGCACCTTCCGGCCCTGGATGAGGATCTCGCCGGCGTCGGGCGCATAGGCGCCGAACAGCACGTTCATCAGCGTCGTCTTGCCGGCGCCGTTCTCGCCCAGCAAGCCGAGGATCTCGCCGGGCGCCACGCTGAGGTCGACGGCTTCGTTCGCCTTGACGGCGCCGAAACTCTTGGTGATGCCACGCATTTCGATGAGGGGGGCGGGCAAGGGCGCTCCTGGCGAGGGGTTGGCTTTGCGGTTCGGTTTTATAGGGATGCGCTGCACCCCCTCTGGCCTGCCGGCCATCTCCCCCTCAAGGGGGGATCAGATGTCACTTCGGCTTTCGCCAATCTGCACCGCTTGAAGAGACAAGCACCGCCGGCGAAGCTGCCAATCTCCCCCCTCGAGGAGGGAGATGTCCGGCAGGACAGAGGGGGGCGCCATGCGCCAACCCCTCAAATAGCGACACTCAATCCGAGACCGGCGTATTCTCGTCGACATCCACCCGGAAATTGCCTTCGAGAATCTCGGCCTTCTTCTTCTCGACCATGTCCTTGACCTCGGCCGGCAGCGTCTTGTCGAACTTATGGTAAGGCGCGAGGTGAGAACCGCCCTTGGCCATGCGCGAGAAATCGCCATAGTCCTGCGCCGTAAAGACGCCGGCCTTGACCAGCTTGATGGCCTGTTCGACGGTGGGATACATATCCCAGACCGGGCCGGTAATGACGGTGTCGGGGCCAAGGGTCGACTGGTCGGACATGTTGGAGATGGCGTAGATCTTTTTCTCCACCGCCGCCTCGATGACACCGAAGCGCTCGGCATAGATGACGTCAACGCCGGCGTCGATCTGAGCGACGGCCGCCTCCTTGGCCTTGGGCGGATCAAAGAAGGAACCGATGAAGGCGACCTTCTTCTTGATGTTCGGATTGACCTCCTTGGCGCCGGCGAAGAAGGCGTTGACCAGCCGGTTCACTTCCGGAATGCCCATCGCCGCGACGGCGCCGACCGTGCCCGACTTCGACATCTTGCCCGCGATCATGCCGGAGAGATAGGCGGGCTCGTGGATCCAATTGTCGAAGACGCCGAAATTGGGCTCCGCCGGCCCGGCGCCGGAGCCGAACAGAAAAGCAGTCTTCGGGAACTGCTTGGCGGTGCGGCGCGATTCACGCTCGGCGGCGAAGGCATCGCCCAGCACCAGTTCATAGCCGCCCTGTGCATATTCGCGCATGACGCGGCTGAAGTCGGCGGTCTGCACCTTCTCCGACCATTTATACTCGATGCCGAGTTCCTTCTCGGCCTTCTGCAAAGCGACATGGATCTGATTGTCCCACGGCTCCTCGATGGGCGTGGCGAAGATCGCCGCTACTTTCAGCTTCTTGTCCTTGGCGAAGGCGGCGCCCGGCAGCATCGCCGCGGCCAGGCCAAGCGCGCCCAGCCCCAGCACGTTGCGCCGCGAAAGGCCTTCGCGCGCTGAATGAGATTTGTTCTTCCGGTTTTCCATTGCAGTCCCCTCTGTTCGACAGCCGTGTCGAGCCGACTGTTCTTAAAAAATCAGACGGGGAACTATGGAACGGGTCCGGACTTTTGTCCACATGGTCAAATTTGGCAGATCGATCATATCCGCTCTTCTGGACTAGCCGGGAGAGCGATTGTTCAGACCCCTTCGAGCGCGATGGCGATGCCCTGGCCGACGCCGATGCACATCGTCGCCAGCGCGTAGCGGCCGCCGCGTTCGCGCAGCTCCAGCGCCGCCGTGCCGGAGATGCGCGCGCCCGACATGCCCAAGGGGTGGCCGAGCGCTATGGCGCCGCCATTCGGGTTGACGTGCGGCGCATCCACCCCGATGCCGAGCTGGCGCAGCACCGCGATTCCTTGCGAGGCGAAGGCTTCGTTGAGCTCGATGACATCGAACTGTTTTGGCGTCAGGCCAAGCCGTGCGCACAGTTTTTGCGTCGCCGGCGCCGGACCGATGCCCATGATGCGCGGCGCGACGCCGGCGGCGGCCCCGCCGAGGATGCGGGCGATCGGCGTCAGGCCGTATTTCCTGGCCGCCGCTTCCGAAGCGACGATCAGCGCCGCCGCCCCGTCATTGACGCCCGACGCATTGCCGGCGGTCACCGTGCCGCCTTGCCGGAACGGCGTCGGCAGCTTGGCCAAAGCCTCTATCGTGGTGCCGCCGCGGGGATGCTCGTCCTTCGAGACGACGGTCGGATCGCCCTTGCGCTGCGGAATGGTCACCGCGGTTATTTCCTTGGCCAGCCGGCCATTGGCCTGCGCAGCGACGGCCTTGTCCTGGCTGCGCACCGCGAAAGCGTCCTGGTCCGCGCGTGAAACCGAAAAATCCTCGGCGACGTTCTCACCCGTCTCCGGCATGGAATCGACGCCATACTGGCTCTTCATCAGCGGGTTGACGAAGCGCCAGCCGATCGTGGTGTCGTAAATCTCGGCATTGCGCGAAAACGCCGTCTCGGCCTTGGGCATGACGAAGGGCGCGCGGCTCATCGATTCGACGCCGCCCGCGATCATCAGCTCGGCCTCGCCGGACTTGATTGCACGGGCGGCGATGGTCAGCGCATCCATGCCCGAGCCGCACAAGCGGTTGACGGTCGAGCCGGGGATTTCCTTCGGCAGGCCGGCCAGCAGGAGCGCCATGCGCGCCACGTTGCGGTTGTCCTCGCCGGCCTGGTTGGCGCAGCCGTAGACAACGTCGTCGACGGCCTGCCAGTCGACGCCGGCATTGCGCCCGATCAGTGCCTTCAGCGGAATGGCGCCGAGGTCGTCGGTCCGTACCGAGGACAGCGAGCCGCCAAAGCGGCCGATCGGCGTGCGGATATAGTCGCAGATATAGGCTTCGGCCATGTCAGGCAGCTCTCCCGTTTCCCTCATGCGCCGCCTTGGTGCAACGCGTGCAGGTCGCGCAATGTCGTAGCTCGGTTCGCTTGGCGCCGGCATTTCGTCAAGCGCCTGCGCGAACTTAACCACTCAGCCACAGCTCTCCTGCCCTTGCTGGCGGATCACACTTGGATACAGCGCCACGATCAGCGGGTTGGCCGCGAGCTCAATGCTTCATCCGATCCCTCATGGCATACCACAGCATTCCCAGCACATAGAGCGGCCCGCGCAGCGCCGTACCGCCGGGGAACGGCATCGGGGTCAACGTCGAGAACAGGTCCAGCCGCCAGGCGTCGCCTGTGATGGCTTCGGCGAGCAGCTTGCCCGACAGCGTCGACAGGATGGCGCCCTTGCCGGAATAGCCGTGCGCGTAATAGACCTCGCCATAGTGCCCGACATGCGGCAGCCGCGACGTCGTCACCGACACCAGCCCACCCCAGGCATGATCGATCCGGCAGCCCTTGAGCTGCGGGAAAGTGCCTTCCATGTGCGGCCTCACGAAGCCGGCAATATCGGCCGGCGGTGACGGTGTGTAGCGCTCGCCGCCGCCGAACAGCAGGCGACCATCCGCCGACATGCGGTAATAGTTGACGACGAAGCGCGTGTCGGACACTGCGACATTGGCGGGGATGACGTTGCGGGAGCCCTCCAGCGGCTCGGTGGCGACGATGTAGTTGCCGACCGGCATGATGCGGCTGTTGACGCGCGGCTCCAGCCCATTGAGCAGTGCGTCGCCAGCCAGCACGACATGCTTTGCGCGCACCGATCCTTTTGATGTCGAGACCCGGATCGAAGGCTCGCACTCAAGCCGCACGGCCACCGAATTCTCGTGGATGATGACGCCCGCCGCGCTTGCCGCGCGGGCAAGGCCGAGCGTGTAATTGAGCGGATGCATGTGGCCGCCAAGCGGCTCGTACATTGCGCCGTGATAGGGCGTGTCGACCTTGGCCCGCGCCTGAGCTGCTGACAGGATTTCGACGTCGCGGAATCGCATCACGCTCTCGAGGCATTTCGCCTCTTCCTCCAGATCCCTGAGATCGGAGCCGTTGACTGCGCCGACCAGATGGCCGGTCAGCCTGAGATCGCAGTCGATCGCATGGCGCTCGATAATGTCGAGCACCAGGCTGCGCGCCTCGAAGGCGAGGTCGAACAGCGCCTTCGCCCGTTCAGGCCCGTAAAGCTTGACCAGGCCCTTGGCGCCCTTGCGCAGGCCGGGGATCATCTGGCCGCCATTGCGGCCCGAAGCGCCCCAGCCGATCTTGCCGCCTTCCAGCAGCACCACCTTCAAGCCGCGTTCGGCGGCGTGAAGAGCGGCCGACAGACCGGTGCAGCCGCCGCCGACGACCACCAGGTCGGCCTCGACATCGCCGATGAGTGCCGGATGGTCCGGCGCCGGATTGGCGGTGGCGACATAGTAGGACTTGCCGATGTCGAGACCGGAATTGAAACCCGTTGAAGATGCCATGATCACACCTTCAAGAGCAGGTGGTCGCGTTCCCAGCTCGTCACCACGCTCTGGAACAGGTCAAGCTCGACGCTTTTCACGCGCAGATAGGTCTGGAAGAAATCCTCGCCGAGCAGTTTGCGCACCGGTTCGCAGGCCTCGAAACGATCCAGCGCCTCCTCCATTGTTTTCGGCAGCGTGCTCTTGATCTTGTAGGCATTTCCAGATGCTTCCGCCGAGCGCGCCAGCTTCTGTTCGACGCCCAGATAGCCCGCCAGAAGCGAGCCGGCGATCGCCAGATACGGATTGCAATCGGCACCCGGCAGCCGGTTCTCCACCCGCCGCGCGGCGCGCCCGCCGGCCGGCACGCGCAGGCCGCAGGAACGGTTGTCATGCGACCATTCGATGTTGGCCGGCGCACTGTGGTTCGGTCTTACGCGCCGGAACGAATTCACGTTGGGCGCGAACAGCGGCATGATTTCGGGAATATATTTTTGCAAACCGCCTATGAAATGACCGAACATCGCGGTATCGGCATCGTCGCTGCCGGCAAACAACGTGTTGCCGGCCTCGTCGATGACGGACATGTGCAGATGCATCGAGCTGCCGGCCTGTGCGGCAATCGGCTTGGCCATGAAGGTCGCATACATGCCGTCTTGCCGGGCGGCCTGGCGCGTCAGCCGTTTGAACAACAGCACCTTGTCGGCCAGCGGCAGCGCGTCGCCATGCAGGAAGTTGATCTCCAGCTGCCCCGGTCCCGATTCATGGATCAGCGTGTCGAGCGGCAGTCCGGCCGCCGCCGCATAGTCATAGACGCGCCGGACCACCGGTTCGTATTCCTCGAGCGCCGCCATGTCATAGGGATGCTGCACGGCCTCGGCGCGGCCATTGCCGCCGGTGGGCGCGGTCAGCGGCTTGTCTGGATCGGGATTGGGCGCGGTCAGGTAGAATTCGAGCTCCGGCGCCACTACCGCCCGCCAGCCGCGCTGCCGGTAGAGATCGAGCACGGCGCGCAGAACATGGCGCGGCGAGGCCATCCAGGGCCTGCCGTCCATGTGGAAGGCGTCGGCGAAGACGTAGGCCTTGCCAGTGCCGGCGCCCGGCGCCAGGCAAAGCGTCGAGACATCGGGCACCATGCGCATGTCGGGGTCCGAATACGCAAAACCCTCGTCGATGGAACCGGAATAGCGGCCGTCTATGCTGACCAGGAAGGCGCTGCTCGGCAGATAAAGCGCACGGTCTTCCAGCGCCTTGAGGAATTTTGCCGTCGGCAGCGCCTTGCCGCGCAGCACGCCGTTCATGTCGGGCACAAGGCATTCGACCTCGTTGATGCCGTGCTGCGCCAACCAGGCCTTGGGATCGGTGGAGGGCGCGGTATTCGTGTTCTTCTCAAGCATTTCATTCAAATCCGTATCAGAGAGAGTATGGCTTGCGCGGCCACGTCCGTTCCGGGGTTCAGCGCCATCTGGCTGCATTTCCCTTGAGGCGGGCGCGCATGGCGTCGTCGGCCAGCAGGCCGGGAATTGCGCTCTCCAATACTCCTTCGGTCCAGCCGTCACGGCCGATATGGTCGCCGGTGCCGGTCTCTTCGGCGCGGCGTGCATTGTCGTGGCCGTCCCGGCAATAGGGCATGATCAGCGACGCCACACGGAAGCGCTGCGCCTCAAAAAAGCAGTTGCTGCCGCCATGGTGGATGAAGAAATCCGACTTCGCTGCGGAAACCAGGGGTCGAGATAGACATTGTCGGGCACCGCTCGGTAAGCGTCGCGCAGGCCGCCGACATTGACGATGAAGCGCGCCGGCAGCTTGTCGGCAAAGACACCGGAAAGGCGGGGTTGGGAGATGAAGACGGGGCGGGCGCCCCGCACGGCCTGCGCGATCCCGACGCAATTCAACGCCGCGCCGAAGCCCGCTTCGGGAAACAGCGCGATAGTCGGGCTGGCTTTACGCGTCAATTATTCCTCTTCATTCCGGCCGGCTGATCATGCCGAACGGCGCGAGAGCGCCGTGGCCGGCCGCTTGCGGTCGCAGTTTGCGAGAGCCGCAGATGGACGCGAAGCAGATCGGCAGTCACCTAATACTGCCGGCTTTCGAGCTGGTCGAGTATTTTCAGATGTTCGCACCGCGATTGCCGCAGCCGGAAGCCATTGGCGGCCGCCGGCATAGATGCCGGCAGCCGCCGCAGCTTGAGGTGATCGGACAAGGCATCGGCCACGAAGCGATTGGCCGCAATCACGTGTGCAGGCCGGATGCCCCGTCGTCCTTGGCGATGCTACGGCGTCGGTTGCATTGCCGCGGCCGTCTCGTCGATCTTGCCGGCAAGGACGCCTTGAGCCCAAGCGGTGACCTCGGCGTCGACGGGCTTGTTGGCCATATCCGTCAACGCCGCATCGAGCGTGGCCGGGTCGGTACCGACCGCCGCCGCGTCGACCACTTCCTGCTGGGCGGCGATCTGGTCCTGCAGAGCCGATATCTGTCCAGGCAGTGCCGCCTGCTCCTCGGGGGTCATCGCGGCGATCTGGTCCGGCGTCAGCGATGTCAGTGCGTCCAGCTGTGAATTCAAAGCGTCCAGCTGGGTTTGTGCGACCTTGGCTTTTGCCGACTGCGTCACGAAGGCTTGAAGCGCAGCGAATTTCTTGCTCTTGGAATTCATATAGGCGTTGACGTTGCGCTGCAGCGAGTTCAGCCGACCAAGCTTGGCGTGGAGGTTCTTTTCCTTGGGCAGGGACGAGACCTTTGTCTTCGTATCGACCGTGGTCATTGTGTCCGTTGTCGCCTTGGCTACCTGCCCCCGGGCCGACGAGGACTTGCCGTGCGCAGCGCCGCTGTTGCCGTGGGCGCCACCATTGCCATTGCCGTTGCCGCCGCTGTGACCACCACCATTGCTATGCCCGTTGCCGCCGGCTCCGGCGAGCGCCGGAGAAGCGAGAAGCGCCAGTGCGGCTAACGCCGCGAAAACAGTTTTCCGGTTTGTCATGATAGTCTCCTCGGGAAACGCCGCCCCGCGCCCGCTGCTATGGTAAGTTCGTATGAGAAGCCGCTAACTATGCGCAGTAAACTTTGGACAAAGACTGTCTCAATCAGAGAGCTGGGCAACCTGTCGGCACAGTAACTAGTTGATATACAAAGGAAATCTATGCCTTTGAACGGCTGAGGTACTGAAGTCCCACGCCGGTCGGACCATGGTCCGAACTGTCGGTCAGAGTTGATTTCGGCGCTGCCGGCCGGCGACGCGGCTCTGGCCCAGAACGCGCAGGCGACGGCGCTTTTCACCAATCGGCCGAAGGCCAAAGACGGCTGATTCAGCCGATGCTTTCGCCACCGTCGATCACCAGCGCCTGGCCGGTCATGAAGGATGACCGATCGGACACGAGGAAGAGGATCGCCTCGGCGATCTCCTCGGCGCTGGCCCAGCGGCCCATCGGGATCTTGGTGCGGACATAGGCTTCGATTGCCTCGCGTCCGCCCATCTGGGCTATGAACGGTCCATTGAACGGCGTGTCGACCCAGCCGGGGCAGAGCGCGTTGACGCGCACATTGTGGCGGGCATAGTCGAGCGACATTTGCCTGGTCATCGCCACCACGGCATGTTTCGAGGTCGCATAGGCGATCATCTCGCGGTCGTAGAACACGCCCGAATTGGAGGCCGTGTTCAGGATGACGCCGCCGCCCTGTGCGACCATCGATGGCATGACGATCCTTGCCGCCAGGAACTGCGCCCGCACATTGACCCGCCAGGAAGCGTCCATGCCGCCGGTCTCGACCTCGGTCAGCGTGCCGCCGACCTGGATGCCGGCGTGATTGTGCAGGATGTCGATGCGCCCATGCCGGTCGAGCGTGCCGGCAAGGAGCTGCTCGACCGCATTGTCGTCCGAGACGTCGGTGGCTACCGCCTCCGCCCGGCCGCCCGCGGCGCGTATATCTGAAGCCGTCGCCTCGCCGCTGGTCCGATCCCTGTCCGCGATGACGACCACCGCGCCTTCCCTTGCCATGATCATGGCGCCGGCGCGCCCGATGCCGGAACCGGCGCCTGTCACCACGGCGATACGGTCTTCGAGGATCATGATGCGACCTTCAGTTTGACGGCTTGCGCTGGCGCAGCTGCCATTGGGCAAGCACCACGAGCAGGACGGACGCGACGAGCACGATCGTCGCGATGGCATTGATCTCCGGCGTCACCCCGCGCCGGATCGACGCAAAGACATAGATCGGCAGCGTCGTCTGCGCGCCGGCGACGAAGAAGGCGACGATGAAATCGTCGAAGGAGAAGGTGAAGGCGAGCAGGAAGCCGGCGACCACCGCCGGCATGATCTGCGGCAGGACGATGGAACGGAACGTCGTCAGCGGCGTGGCATAGAGATCGCTCGAGGCCTCGACCAGATTGCGGTCGAGGCTGCCAAGGCGCGTGCCGACGATCATCGTTACCAGCGCCATCGAAAACAGGCCGTGCGCGGCGATGATCGAACCATAGCCGAGCGACAGGCGCGGCGGCTGATCGTCAGGCCAGACCGAGGCGAGGAACGGATTGACGACGGCGAACAACTGGACGAGCGCGACCAGTGTCGAAATGCCGATCACGACGCCGGGAACGACGATTGCGGCTCCAAGCAAGGCGTCGAAGACAGCGCGGGTCCGCACCCCGACACGTGCTAGGCCGAGCGCGGCCGCCGTGCCGAACACCGCCGCCAGCAAGGCGCTGGTGGTGGCGATGAACAGGCTGTTCTTCAGCGCCTCGACCAGGAATGGGTTCGCCAGCGCCTTGCCGTACCATTGCACCGAAAAACCGGTGAACTCGCTGGCGTGGTGACCGGCGTTGAAGGAAAACAGCACGACCAGTGCGATCGGCAGGTAGAGGAAGGCGAAAACGGCAATGACGAAGGCGCGCATCAGATCAGATCCACCCGGCGGGCGCCCGAGACGCGGGTCGAGATGCGGTTGGCGGCAATCAGCACCACGACCGAGACCAGCACCAGCGTGATCGCGATGGCCGATCCGAACGGCCAGTTGCGCGACTGCAGGAACAGGTCGACCAGCGCATTGCCGATGAAGAACACCTTGCCGCCGCCGAGCAGCGTCGGAATCAGATACTCGCCAAGCAGCAGGATCATCACCAGCGAGAAGCCGGTCATCACGCCGGGCAGGGACAGTTTCAGGGTCACGCCCAGAAAAGTGGAGAGCGGCGTCGCGCCGAGATCGGCGGAGGCCTCCAGCAGGCGACGGTCGAGCCGCTCGAGGCTGACATAGATCGGCAGGATCATCAGCGGCAGGTAGCCGTAGACGATGCCGAGCAGGACGGCGCCCGGCGTGTTGATGAGCCTGACATCCTCGATGCCGACAAAGGTGAGCAGCGCCGGGATGCCGCGTCCGCCCAGAATGTACATCCAGGCATAGGTGCGCATCAAAAGGCTGGTCCAGAACGGGATGACGACCAGCGCAAGCAGGATCAGCCGCCATCGCGCCGGTGCGCGCAGGGCCAGGTAATAGGCGACGGGATAGGCGACGAGCAGACAGGCGAGCGCGCCCACCGGAGCCAGCACCATCGTGTTCCAGAACGCGGTCGCCCGCGCCGGAAGATTGGCATATTGCGCCAGCGTGAAGGCCGCCTGATAGCCGCCCTCCGGCGCCCGCTCGCCGACGCTGAAGACGGCGATGGCCATGAACGGCAGCACCAGGAACACGACGAGCCACGCGGCCGCCGGCCCGAGCAGCATGGCCGTCAGCAGGTTTTTGCGAATGCCGCGCATCGAAGGATTGCCCCGGTGCCGGCGGGTCTGGGCCCGCCGGTCAAGTTGTCTCGAATGGGATTTGTGCCCGCCTGGCTCAAGCCGACTTGAAGCGCGCCATCAGCTCGGCGCGGCCCGGATCGGTCAGCGTTGCCGCCGCGCCGAACTCCAGCGGCGTCAACAGGTCGGCCGCCGGATAGAGGATCGGATTGTCCAGCACTTCCTTGGGCAGCAGCTTGTTGACGCGCGCGTCGGTGGAAGGCGCGCCGTTGGCGAGGTGTTCCTTGACCGCGACCTGCGGGTTCATCAAGTAGTTGAGCAGGGCATAACCGGCCGGCTTGTTCGGCGCGTCCTTCGGAATGGCGTAGAAGTCGGTCCAGATCTCGCCGCCTTCCTTGCCCAGCACATAGGCGATCTCCGGAATGTCGCGATGAAGCTGCGCGCCGTCATTGGTCCAGCACATTGTCATCCAGGCATCGCCCGCGCGCATGCCAGGCTGGTAGTCGGATGACACCGCGAACAGATGCGGCTTGACCTTGAGCAACAGTTCCTCCGCCTTGGCGAGCTCGTCCTGCTTCAGCGAGTTGAAGGAGTAGCCATAATATTTCAGCGCATTGCCGATCGTGGTCAGCTGGTAGTCGTGGACCATGGTGCGGCCATCGCCTTCCGCCATGGCCGTGTCCCAGAACTCCTTCCAGCTCGTCATCGGCTTGGTCAGTTTCTTGGTGTTGACGGCAAAGCCAGTGGTGCCCCAGTTCTTCGGCACCGCATAGATGGTGCTGTCGATCGTGCCTTCCGAGGTGAAGCGCGGATCTTCCTGCGTGCCGTCGAAATTCGGCAGCTTGGCCATGTCGAGCGGCTCGATGATGCCGAGTTTCTTGTAGGTCGAGATCGTGTAGTTGGTCGGGACGAACAGGCTCCAGCCCGAGGCCCCGGCCTGCAATTTGGCCAGCATCTCCTCATTGGAGCCGAACACATTGACCTCGACAGCGACGCCGGTGTCCTTCTTGAAGTTCTCGAAGGTCTGGGGATCGTGATAATTGGGCCATGTGGCGATCGACATGCGGTCGCCGAGGTTTTCGTCGGCGAAGGCCGGCGTCGGCATAATGCCGACCTCGCGCGCCATCACCGCCGTCGCGATGCCGAGGCCGGTGAGGCCAAGGAAGTCGCGGCGGCCGATCGAGCCGCGCTTCAAACGCATCAGCTGGTCGACGAAATTCTCGGGGCTTATCGGCAGTCCGTCACGATATGATTTCGACATGTTTTTCTACCCTCTGGTTGGTCCCGTTGTTCTTTGGGTCCGCAAACGCCAGCGGCGTTCCGGCGGCAAAGCCGATGGCGACGGGTTCACCCGGCTTGAAGAGATTGCCATGGCCGATCACATGGTCGGCCTTGGCCAGCAGCGTTCCGATGCCCTGGATCTCGACCGCGTATTCCGCCGTCGAGCCAAGAAAAATCCGGTTGCGGACGATGCCTCTGAGCGGCCCGCTTTTAGGGCCACCAAGGCTGAGCGATTCAGGACGCAGGCTGACCGAAACGGTTTCGCCCTGCCGCAAGGCCGCCCGCTTGCGCGCGACAATGACCGTACCATCCGCCAGCTTCACATCCACCAGATCGCCTGAATGGCCGGCGACGGCGCCGCTCAACAGATTGGTCTTGCCGACGAAATCGGCGACGAACAGGTCGGCCGGTTCGTCATAAATCTCGCTCGGCTGCCCAAGTTGAACGATGCGGCCGCCATTCATGACGCAGACGAAATCGCTCATCGACAGCGCTTCCTCCTGGTCGTGGGTGACCAGCACGAAGGTGATGCCGATCTCGCGTTGCAGGTTCTGCAATTCGATCTGCATGTCGGTGCGCAGCTTCTTGTCGAGCGCCGCCAGCGGCTCGTCGAGCAGCAGCACCGCCGGCTTGTTGACCAGTGCGCGGGCAAGAGCGACGCGCTGCTGCTGGCCGCCGGACAGTTCGTGGACCTTGCGGCCGCCATACCCGGCGAGCCGCACCATTTCCAGCGCCTTGCCTGCCCGCAGGCCGATCTCGCGCGACGACAGCCGCGGTCGTGCCTGGCGCAATCCGTAGGCGACATTGTCGTTCACATCCAGATGCGGGAACAGGGCATATTGCTGGAACACCATGTTGACAGGCCGCCTGTAGGGGGGCGTGCCGGCCATGTCCTGGCCGCGGATGAACACCTTGCCCTCGCTCGGCTGCTCGAAGCCACCGATCATGCGCAGGCAGGTCGTCTTGCCGCAGCCGGATGGTCCGAGCAGGGCGACGAAGGCGGAAGGCGGCACGGCCAGATCGATGCCGCTGACCGCGGTCACCGCGCCATAGCGCTTGGTGACGCCGCGAAATTCGATGTCGGGCACTGCGGTCAAGGCTGCGGGCTCCAGCGACAGGACGATGCGATTTCGGGACGCTACCAGAGCTAATGGCAGCTAGTATATACCTCGCAGGTGGTATATCTGACCTATTTTCTCGTTTAAGGGGGTATTGGGATGTCCCGCAGCGACGACTACAGCCGGCTCGCCGCGCTGGTCACGGCGACGCGGGAGACAAGCGGCGACGTCTTCGGCAAGGCGATGGTCGCTTGGCTGCGGCAGCATGTCGGCTTCGACCACTGCGTGGTCTTCGGCTATCGCGGCGCTGCACGCCCGCCGCTGCTGTTCGAGACCTTCTCGTCGGCCGAGAGCCATGTCTTCGTTGCGCTCTACCAGGAAGGCCCATACCTGCTGGATCCGTTCCACCACGCGGCGGTCGAGCGCAAGGAAGGGTTCTGGCGCATGCGCGAGCTGGCGCCCGACCGTTTCTACGCCAGCGAATATTTTCGCTCCTATTACAGCCAGACCAGGCTGGCCGAGGAGGTCGGCTTCTTCGTGCCGCTGTCGGGCAAGGATGCGCTGGTGCTGTCGCTGATGCGGCTGCGCGCTTCAGGTCCGTTCGGAACCGCCGACGCCAGACTGCTGCGCGACATGGCGCCGGCGGTGGTCGCCTTCGCCCGGTTGCGCTGGCCCGCCCTTCCCGCCGACGAGCCGCCCGAGGCCACGCAAGACGAGGCGTTGGCGGCGGTCAACGAGTTCGACCGCGCCCATATCTGGAAGAGCCTGTCGCTGACGCCGCGCGAAAAGCATGTCGTCGACCTGGTGCTGCAAGGGCATTCCACCGAATCGATCGCCCGGGCCATGCGCATCGTGCCGGGGACGGTTAAGGTTCATCGCCGCAACATCTATCGCAAGCTCAAGATCAAGTCGCAGGCCGGCCTTTTTGCCCGCTTTGTCGAAATCATCGACGCGCGGATAAGATAGTCCAACGCTCTTCGACCACCTTTCGATCAGGGTCTTGCGCCAGCCTCCCAGGAGCCGGTCTCGGCCATCCGTTTCAGCAGCCGCACCGGCTTGAAAACATCCTTGCCCGTCCGCTGATGCCAATATTCGAGCCGCTGGACGATCCCGGTCGGGCCTTCCAGACCGGCCCAGAACATCGGCCCGCCCTTGCCGATGGGAAAGCCATAGCCGTTGACCCAGATGACATCGATGTCGGAGGCGTGGGCGGCTATCCCTTCTTCGAGGATTTTCGCTCCTTCATTGATCAGTGGGTAGTGCGTGCGCTCGATGATTTCTTCCGCACTGATTTCGCGCGACGCGATGCCCTTCTCGGCGGCCTTTTCGCGGATCAGCGCCTCGACCTCAGGGTCGCTAACCGGCATGCGCGCCCCGGCCTCGTAAAGATAGAACCCACGGCCGGTCTTCTGGCCGAAACGCCCCTGTTCACACAACGTGTCGGCGATCACGGCCGCCTGGCCTCGCGCCTTGCGGTTGCGCCAGCCAATGTCGAGGCCGGCGAGGTCGCTCATCTGGAAGGGCCCCATCGGCCAGCCGAAATCGGTGAAGGCCTTGTCGATCCGGCTGGGCGTCGCGCCCTCCAGCAGCAACGCTTCGGATTCAGAACCACGCGCAGCCAACATGCGGTTGCCGACGAAGCCGTGGCAGACGCCGACGACGACGGCCACCTTGCCGATCCGCCGCGCCAAATCGACTACGGTTGCCAGCGCGTCGGGCGCGGTCTTGTCGGCGCGCACGATTTCCAACAGCTTCATGACATTGGCCGGCGAGAAGAAGTGCAGGCCGAGCACGTGTTGCGGGCGCGAGATCGAGGCGGCGATCTCGTCGATATCGAGATAGGATGTGTTGGTGGCGAGTATCGCTCCCGGCTTGGCCACGGCATCGAGCTTGCCGAACACCTCTTTCTTGACCGCCATGTCCTCGAACACCGCCTCGATGATCAGGTCGCAATCGGCGAGATCGGAATAGTCGGTGGAGCCCTTGAATTGAGCGAGGCGTTGGCGCCTGGCGTCCTCGGTCAAGGAGCCGCGCGAAACGGAGACGGCATAATTCTTCTCGATCATGCCGAGCCCGCGCTGCAAGGCTTCCTCGCTGGTCTCCAACAAGGTGACTGGAAAACCGCCATTGGCGAAGGCCATGGCGATGCCGCCGCCCATCGTGCCGGCGCCGATGACGCCGACGCGGGCGATCCTGCGCCGGACAAGATCCTTGCCTGGGACCTTTGCGGCTTCACGCTCGGCGAAGAACAGATGCCGCTGCGCACGCGACTGATCGCCGGCGACCAGCTTCATGAACAGCGCGCGTTCGGCAGCCAGAGCTTCCTCGAACGACATCGTGACGGTATTGCGCACCGCTTGCGCGCAAGCGATCGGTGCGTCGAGGCCGCGCGCCTTCCTGGCGAGATCCGCCGCCTCGGCATCGAAAGCGGCCAGCTCGGTTTTCTTGATCTCGTCATCGCGATCGCGCACCGGCGTGAACGGCCCGCCCTTGCGGGCGATCTCCCTTGCGAAGTTCACAGCATGCGTGGTCACGTTACTCTCGAAGACAGCATCGACCAGTCCGGCTTCATGCGCCTCATCGGCACCGATCGGCGCGCCGGAAACGATCATCCTGAGCGCTTTGATCGCGCCGACGAGGCGCGGCAGCCGCACCGTGCCGCCGCCGCCCGGCAGCAGCCCAAGCTTCACCTCGGGCAGGCCGAGCCTGGCGCCTGCATCGGCAACGCGGAAGTGACAGCCGAGCGCCAGCTCCAGCCCGCCGCCCAGCGCGGTGCCGTGGACGGCGGCAACCGTGGGCTTGGCGATGGTTTCCAATGCGGCGACAATGGTACGCAGGTCGGGCTGCTGCACCGGCTTGCCGAATTCGGTGATGTCGGCGCCGGCAATGAAAGTCCGGCCGGCGCAAGCGATGACGATGGCCGCGACCGATTGATCGTCACGCAAGAAGGTCAGCGCCTGCATCAGCGGCGCGCGGACATGGAAGCTCAGCGCGTTGACCGGTGGGTTGTCGATGGTGACGATGGCGACATCGCCGTCACGGCTGATGCTGACGAAATTGGACAAGCAAAATCTCCCCGTAATGGTGAGCGGCCGTGGCCGCGCAAAGGGGATTTACAGCGCCGTGACCTGGATGGAAACCGGATGCCCGCCTGGCACAATGATTAGCGCCGGCCGGCAGCCTCCGCCGCCATCATCTCCGGCACCATAGCACCAGCATTGCGGCCGCCGCGCCAGGAGGCGAACGCCGCTATGAGATAGAGGATGGCCGAGAAGGTGAAGGCGAAGACCAGGCCATGCTTGAACGGTCCCGACATCAGTTCTGGGAAGAAGGCATGGCCGGTCAGCGTGTCGATGCTCTGCTGCGGCAGCGCATTGAGCACATCGGCCGGGATCAACTCGCCCATCGGGTTATAGCCCAGGAAAGCGGCGAACAGGCTGGCGACCGGCGGCATGTTGGCGATCTGGTGCGCGACAGCCTCCGGTACATGCTGCGCCAGCAGGCCGGCCTCCATGCTCTGCGGCAGGCTGGCGGCAAGGCCGACGATCATCAGGCTGAAGAACAGACCGATCGACAGGACCTGTCCGGCGTTCGTCGTCGTGGCGCGCATGCCCGAGGCCTGGCCGCGTTCGCGCGCCGGCACCGAATTCATGATCTGCGTCGAGTTCGGCGCCACGAACAGGCCCGAGCCAAGGCCGTTGAGGAAAAGAAGTGCCGCGAAAGCCGTGTAGGAGAAGTCGGCCGGCAGTGCCATCAAGGCCACGAAGCTCGCAGCCCCCACGACCATGCCGCCGACCGCGAAGGGCACGCCGCCGACGCGGTCGGAAAAGTAGCCGGACACCGGTCCGGCGATGAGGAAGCCGACAGTCAGCGGCAGCATGAAGATCGCCGACCACAGCGGCGTCTCCTCGAACGAATAGCCGTGCAGCGGCAGCCAGATGCCTTGCAGCCAGACGATCAGCATGAATTGCAGCCCGCCGCGCGCAATGCCCGATGCGAGATTGGCGATGTTGCCGTAGGCAAAGCCTGGAATGCGGAACAGCTTGAGGTCCAGCATCGGCTTGGTCACGCGCTGTTCGATGACAATGAAAGCAATCAGCGAGATAAAGCCGATGGCAAACAGCGCCAGCACTTTCGGGCTGGTCCACGCCATCACCTGGTCGCCATAGGGCTGCAGGCCGTAGGTTATGGCGGTGAGGATGAGCACGAGGCCAAGCCCGAAGCTGATGTTGCCGAGCCAGTCGATGGTGTGCGTGGAACGGTTCGGCGCGTCGTGCAGTTTCAGGTAGGCCCAGACCGTGCCGACGAGGCCGAACGGCACGTTGATCCAGAACACCAGCCGCCAGTCGGTATCGGCGAGCAGGCCGCCGATCAGAAGGCCGACGAACTGGCCGCCGATGGCCGCCACGACATTGATGCCGAGCGCGAAGCCGCGTTCGTTCTCCGGGAAGGCGTCGGTCAGCAGCGCCGTGGAATTGGCCATGATCAGCGCGCCGCCGATGCCCTGGATGATGCGCACCGATATCAGGTACATAGCGGCAAAGTCGCCCTGGCCGGGCAGCACGCTGAGCGCAATCGAGGCGGCGGTGAAGATAGCGAAGCCGAGATTGTACATCCTGGTGCGGCCGAACTGGTCGCCGAGCCGGCCGAAGGCAACGACAAGCACTGCCGTGGCGATCATGTAACCGATGATCGCCCACAAGAGATAGTTGATGTTGCCGGGGTCGAGTGCCTTGAGGCCAATGCCGCGAAACACCGCCGGCAGGCTGATCAGCAGGATCGAGCCATTAATGGCGGCGGCCAGCATGCCGAGCGTGGTGTTGCTCAGAACCATCCATTTGTGGCTCTGCGGGCGGCTGTCTGCGACGGCATTCATGGTGATAACTCTCGAAGGTGCTGGCGTGGTCGATGCCAGCGCTATATATGAGGATAGTCTCAGGTATGGAAATATGAGGATGACCTCGGAAAAAGCAAGAGCCTCGGCGTCGAATCCGCGTGCGCCGCAGCAAAAAAGAGGGCGCGAACGGGTCGCGGCGCTTATGGGGAGTGCTGCGGCACTGTTCGTCGAGAAGGGTTTCGACGCCACGACGATGACCGAGATCGCCGTGCGAGCGGGCGCGGCCATCGGCACGCTCTACCTGTTTTTCCCAACCAAGGAGGCGTTGGCTCAAGCCATATTGGCTGAGAACGCGGAAGGCCTGTCGGCACAGCTAGATGCCTTGCGCGAACGCACCGCGGGCCTGAATGCGGCCGTGATCGCCGATACGCTGTTTGACCTGCTTGGCGACTTCCTGTCCACGCATCCGGCCTACTCGGCGCTGCTCGATTTGCACGGCGACGAAGGCTGGCGGCGCAAGATGCGGGCGCGCCGGCGCGAGCAGATCGCCGCTCTGTTCGCGCAGGCCAAACCGCCGCTGCCTGCGGGTCAGGCCGAGCGGCTGGCCGTCATCGTGCCGCAACTGATGCGCATTCCCTTGGCGCTGGTCGGCGAGAAAAGACTGCGCGACGGCGTGCTGGAGGAATTGCGGCTGATGCTCGCCCGGCATCTGGGGTCGTAACGCGAGCGTTACCGCAGCGCCTTCTCCCCACCCGCCGCCGTAATCACGCCAACGATGATCAACCCCGTCAGCAACAGCCGCACGCCGGCACTGACCCCGAATGTGTTGAGCATGGTCAAGAGCAGCACCAGGAACAGCGCCGCGCCCCAGACGCCCGGCACGTTGGCCTTGCCGCCGGCCACCGACGTGCCGCCGATGACCACCACGGCGATCGAGGCCAGCAGATACTCGTTGCCGATATCGACATTGGCGCCGCGGAAATAACCGGCGAGCAGCGCGCCGTCGATGCCGCCGAGCGCCCCTGACAGCGTGTAGGTGAGAAAACGGACGCGGCCGACATTGACGCCGGCGAGCCAGGCGGCACGGATGTTCTGGCCTATCGCCAGCACCGAGCGGCCATAGATCATGCGCTGCAAGGCGATGGCCGCGCCGATGGTGAACAGCACGGTGAGAACCGCCAGCACCGGAATGCCGAGAACCTGCCGGTTGGCGAAATCGGCAAAGCCCGGGGGCGGCTTGATCTGCAATCCGCGCCCATAGCTGATGTCGACCGACTGGATGATGAAGCTCGCCGACAAAGTGGCGATGATCGGCGGTATTCGCAGCGCCCAGATCAGCAGATAGTTGACGGCACCGATCGCCGCACCACAGGCAAGCGCGGCCAGCAGCCCGACCACGATCATGGCATCGCTGCCGCCCATCACCTTCATGGCCACCGCGCTGGCGAGCCCGATATTGGCCGGCAGCGACAGGTCGACATTGCCCGGCCCAAGCGTGATGACGAACATCTGGCCGACGCCGACGATGACGGTGAACACGGCCAGCGACAGCGCGGCGGTAATCATGCCGCCGGCGCCATAGCCGCCGGTGAAGGCGATCGTCGCCAGCCACACCACAAACGCGCCGATGAACGACCAGATCCAGGGTTTGGCGGTCAGCGACCTCAGCAATGTCATCGCTCACCTCTCTTTGCGGCTGATCAGCACCCGCGCCGCCAGCACGATGATCAGGATGGCGCCATTGGCGGCCACCTGCCAGTCGGGCGGGATGTGCATGAAGGTGAGCAGCGGCGATGCCGCCAGCGCCAAGGTCAGCGCGCCGATTACTGCGCCGATCGGCGACACGCGGCCGCCGACGAATTCGCCGCCGCCGAGGATGACGCCGGCGATCGAAAGCAGCGTGTAGCCATTGCCGATATTGGCATCGGCCGAAGTGGTGATGCCGATCAGCGCCATTCCGGACAGCACGCCGAACAGACCCGTCAGAGCGAACAACACGACCTTGGTCTTGAGCAGCGACCATCCGGCGCGTTTGAGCGCAGCCGGGTTGCCGCCCGAGCCGCGCAGGATGACGCCATAGGAGGTGCGCATCAGGCCGAAATGGACGATGAGGCCAATCAGCAGCGCGGCGATGATCGGGAAGGGCACAAAGGGCGGCTTGAACGCCACGATCGCCAGCAGCCAGTCCGGCGCCTTGCCGCCCGGCTTGGGCAGGACGAGAATGGCCAGTCCCTGCCAGACGAAACTCATGCCCAGCGTCACCACGATCGATGGCAAATTGCGCAGGTGGATCAGCGCGCCGAGCAGCGCATAGACGCCGATCGATCCGAGCAGGACGAGGACGCCGATGAGCGGTGCGTCCTTTAACCAGGTCGCGGTGACGCAGCCGACGAAACCGACAAAGGTGCCGATCGACAGGTCGAGCTCGTTGCCCGATATGACGAACATCTGCGCGATCGTCGCCAGCGCGATCGGGATCGCCAGGTTCAGCATCAGGCCGAAGCCGAAATAGCTGATGGCGCGCGGATTGAGCCAGGCGATGGCGAGCAGCACCAGCACCAGCGACAGCGCCGGCAGCAGCCCGCGCAGCAGGCGGGCGCCTGCCGCTCCGCTCCCAAACGTCTTCGAACCGCTTTGAACAGAGACGGCCGTCATCTCAGGCCGCGTCGCCGAAGGAGGACTGGATGATCTTTTCTTCCGTCAGCTCGTCGCGCGTCAGATTGGCGACGATGCGGCCGTTCTTGAAGACATAGACATGGTCGCAATTGTCGAGTTCTTCCGTTTCTGTGGTGTACCAGAGGAAGGTGCGGCCCTTGCCGGCCTCCTCGCGCACGAGATCGTAAACCTCGAGCTTGGTGCCGATGTCGACGCCGCGCATCGGGTCGTCCATCAGCACGATCCCGGCATCGGAGCCGAGAGCCCGGGCGAACAAGGCCTTCTGCTGGTTGCCGCCCGACAGCGAAAAGATGTTGTTGTTCATATCCGGCGTGCGGATGCCGATCTTCTTTTGCCAGAACCCGGCCAGTTCGGCCTCGCGCCGCGGCGAGATCAATAGCCCGTTGCGCAGGCGTGCCAGCGAGCGGATGCCGATATTTTCAGCGATCGACCACTGCGGAAAGATGCCGTCCGCCTGGCGGTCTCCGGCCACAAGCGCCACCGGCGCCGTGACCTCGATGCCGGCCTTGGCGCGGGATGCGGCGGCGAAGATCGCCAGCAGCAGGTCGGTTTGGCCATGGCCGGCCAAGCCGGCAAGTCCGATGATCTCGCCGGCACGGGCCACCAGCTCCTTGTCGTCCTGTTGCCGCATCGGCCGGGCGCGCACGCGCAACGGGCCGGCCTCGGCTTTCCGGATTTCGGTGGCGGTCCTCCGATGCCCTTCGGCACCGCCCATGGTGGCCACCAGCCTATCGCGATCGAAGGCGTTCGCCGCGTCGGCGGCGACAACCTTGCCGTCGCGCATCACGACGATGCGATCGGCGTTCTGCAGCACTTCGCCCAGCACATGCGAGATGAGAATGCAGCTCCCGCCCGACCCGACGAAGCGGCGCACGAAGGCAAGCAGCTGACCCGCCGTGTGCGCGTCGAGCGAGGACGTCGGCTCGTCGAGGATGACCAGGTGCAGCGGCTCGCGGGTCAGCGTGAACGCGCGCGCCACCTCCACCATCTGGCGCCGGCCGATGGAAAGGTCACCGGCGATGTCGGACGCCGAAATGCCATGGTCTGGAAAGATTTCGTCCAGCTTGGCCGTGATCAGCTCGGCCGCCTTGCGCCGCCAGCCAAAGCCGGTGAGCGAGGCGTGGTTGATGCGCGTGTTCTCGGCGACGCTGAGATTGGGGCATAGCGACAGTTCCTGGAACACGCAGCGTATGCCGAGCTGCTGTGCCCGCGACACCGAGTAGTTCTCCTCGGCCTCGCCATGCACGCCGATCGTTCCGCTGTCAGGTGTCAGCGTGCCCGCCACCATGTGCATGAGCGTCGATTTGCCGGCGCCGTTGTGGCCGACGAGGCCGACGCACTCGCCGGGCTCGACACTGAAGTCGACGCCGCCAAGCGCGCGAACGGCGCCGAAATGCTTTTCGGCGCCGTTCAGTCTGATGATGTCCGCGTTCCCGTCAGGCATGCTCAACGATATCCGGTCGGCGATGCGCGCGGCAACGCGTGTATGATGTTCACTTGATGTTGGCTTTGATGGCCGCGATGGCGTCTTCCTGCGTATATTCGTGCGTGGCGACCCCGCCCTCCTTGATCTTCGGCAGAGCGGCCTCGAAATCATCCTGGGTGAAGGCGAGATACGGCACCAGCAGGTCGTGGGGAATGTCCTTGCGGCCGTCGAGCACTTGCTGCGCCACCCAGAAGGCCAGCGTCGACACACCGGGCGCGATGGAGGCCGACCAGGTCTGGTAGCCGTCCTTCTCCTTCTGCTCTTTCCACCACTTCAGCTCGTCCTGGCGGTTGCCCATGATGATGGTCGGGCGCGGCTTGCCGGCGGCGGCGAAGGCTTGCGCGGCGCCATAGCCGTCACCGCCCTGGTCGACGATGCCGACGATTTCGGGCAGTGACGGCAGAATGGTCGCGACCGCCTTCTGCGCCGTGGTCTGGTCCCAGTCACCGGTCACCGAGCCGACGATCTTGAATTCGGGGTGAGCGGCGACGCCTTCGAGGATGCCGGCATGAATGGCGTCGTCGATCGACGTGCCCGCGAGGCCACGGATTTCAAGCAAATTGCCGCCCTTGGGCTGGAACTTGGCCATCTGCTCGACTTCCTGCTTGCCCATGTCCTTGAAGTCGACGACCACGCGGTAAGCACAAGGCTCGGTGACGGTGCCGTCGAAGGAGACGACGACGATGCCGGCATCGCAGGCCTGCTTGATGGCGCCGTTCAGCGCATCCGGCGAGGCGGCGTTGATGACGATGGCGTCATAGCCCTGCAGGATCAGGTTCTGCACCTGGGCTGCCTGCGTCGGCACTTCCTTGTCGGCAGTGGTGAAGACATCGGCCGCTGCGACGATCTTGTCGTCCACCGCTTTCTTGGTGACGATGCCATAGCTGTCGAGCATCGCCTGCCGCCACGAATTGCCGGCGTAATTGTTGGAGAAAGCAATCTTCTTGCCACTGGTGTCGGCAAACGCCGTACCGGCTGCGAGCACCGCTGCAAGGGTGCCCAGAACGAACAATTTCTTCATGTCATACTCCTCCCGAGAGTTGCTGGTTTTGATGGCTGCTGGTGACTATCGCGCTTGCGTACCTGTTTTTTATCTATTGTCAGACAAAAGTGCAGAAGGCCGGCGAGCTGTCAACTGCAATCCATAAGAAGCCACCGATCACATTGCGGTGCGACGATTGAAAAGGCTTCGGTGGATGGGCTAGGCATGCAGGCAGGAGGCCGCAGACGCATGGCAGTGACGCCGATCGTTCCCCCGGGGGCTCCGGGAATTCCGGCGCGCTGGACGTCGAGCGCCAAGAGCGGCGTCGGCGCGGCGCTTTCGCCGTTGAGCCGCGTCTGGTTCACGCTCAGCCATGGCATCCTGAACGAGATCTACTATCCCGGCGTCGACAGTGCCTGCACCCGCGACCTCGGCCTGATCGTCACCGGCCCGAACGGATATTTCTCGGAAGAAAAACGTGATGCCACGCATGCCATCGAACCATTCGAAGAGGGCGTGCCAGCCTACAGGCTGGTCAACACCGCTGATGACGGCGCCTACCGGATCGAGAAGCGCATCCTGGCCGACCCGGCGCGACCCACCTTGCTGCAGGAGATTACCTTCACGCCGCTCAAGGCCGCCCCGGGCGACTACCGCGTCCACGCCTTGCTGGCGCCGCATCTGGTCAATGCCGGCATGGGCAACACCGCCTGGGTCGGCGACCATGAGGGAGAGCCTGTGCTGTTCGCCTGGGGCCGCAGCACCTGCCTTGCGCTGGCCTCGTCGCTATCCTGGCGGAGCTGCTCGGCCGGTTATGTCGGCGTTTCCGACGGCTGGCAGCAGCTCAAGCACACCGGCCAACTCGATCCGGCCTGCCAGCGGGCCGAGGACGGCAATGTAGCGCTGACCGGCGAAATCGGCTTTTCCGCCACCAGCACGAAAGCCGTCCTGGCGCTGGGCTTCGGAGCGACGCCCGAAGAGGCTGCTCGAAATGCCTTCGCCAGCCTCAGGCAGGGTTTCGCGGTGGCGGCAACATCCTACGCCGAACAATGGCGCGAATGGCAGGCGGGCCTGCTGCGGCTGGACCGCCACGGCGCGTCCGGAGTGAACAGCTACAGGATCTCCACCGCCGTGCTGGCAACGCACCGGTCATCGCTCATGCCGGGCGCGGCGGTCGCCAGCCTGTCGATCCCGTGGGGCTTCGACAAGGGCGACGACGATCTCGGCGGCTACCATCTGGTCTGGCCGCGCGATCTGGTCGAGACGGCGGGCGGCTTTCTCGCCGCCGGCGATGCCGCCTCGGCCCTGCAAACCCTCGACTATCTCTGCTCCATCCAGCAGCCGGATGGCCACTGGCCGCAGAACGCCTGGCTCGATGGGACAGCCTATTGGCCGGGCATCCAGATGGACGAATGCGCCTTTCCGCTGCTGCTGGCGGATGCGCTGCGGCGCCAGGGCCATCTGCCACGCGTCAGGCTCTTGTCCTTCCTGCCAATGATCGAGCGCGCCGCAGCCTATGTCGTGCGCAATGGACCCGTCACCGGCGAGGACCGCTGGGAGGAGGATTCCGGTTACAGCCCGTTCACCCTCGCCGTTGAGATCGCGGCGCTGCTTGCCGCCGCGGATATGCTGGAGGCCTGCGGCAAGCAGGACGCAGCAAGCTATCTGCGCGAGACCGCCGACGGCTGGAACGATCAGGTCGAGCGCTGGACCTATATCACCGGCACGGCAAGCTGCGAGGCGGCCGGCGTCGCGGGTTACTATGTCCGCATCGCACCGCCCGACAGCGCCGAGGCCGGTTCGCCGAAGGACGGCTATGTGCCGATCAAGAACCGCCCGCCTGGCGATACCGACCGGCCGGCGCAGGAAATCGTCAGCCCGGACGCATTGGCCCTGGTGCGCTTTGGCCTCAGGGCAGCCGACGATCCGCGCATCATCGACACGGTCAAGGTCATCGACGCGCAGCTGCGCCGGCAGCTGCCGCAGGGGCCGCTCTGGTATCGCTACACCGGCGACGGCTATGGCGAGCACGAGGACGGCGCACCATTCGACGGCACCGGCCAAGGCCGCCCCTGGCCGTTGCTCGCCGGCGAGCGGGCCCATTACGAGCTGGCGGCCGGACGCAAGGACAAGGCGACCTTGCTGCTCGCGGCAATGGAGGGCTCGGCCGGGCCGGGCGGCCTGTTGCCGGAGCAGGTCTGGGACGGCGCCGACCTGCCCAAGCGCGAACTGCGGCATGGCAAGCCCTCGGGCAGCGCCATGCCGCTGGTCTGGGCGCATTCCGAACACATCAAGCTGTTGCGCTCGTTGCGCGACGGCGCGGTGTTCGACAGGCCGCCGCAAGGCGTCGAACGCTATATCGACAAAAAGACCGTCTCGCCGTTCAGGACTTGGCGCTTCAACAACAAGATACGCTCCATCCCGGCCGGCAAGACAATGCGCCTCGAGCTTTTGGCAAAGGCGACCGTCCATTGGAGCGTCGACAATTGGGCGACCGTGCATGACAGCGCGACCAGCGAGAATGCCTTCGGCATCCACCTCGCCGATCTGCCGGTGGCCGGCCTGCCCGAGGGAAGCACGCTGATCTTCACTTTTTTCTGGCCCGGCAGCGGCGATTGGGAGAATGTCGACTTCTCCGTCATCATTGGTGAACAGGACAGACTGTAGAGCCTTTCCCGGCAGATCCTCTTCAAGACACAAGGACGAGACCATGCAGATCGGAATGATGGGACTGGGCCGGATGGGCGCCAACATGGTCCGGCGCCTGATGCGTGACGGCCACGAATGCGTCGTCTACGACATCAACCCGGCAAGCGTTGCGGCCCTGGTCGGCGACGGCGCGATCGGCGCAGCCTCGATGGAGGAGTTCGTCGGCAAGCTCGCCAAGCCGCGCAGCGCATGGCTGATGCTGCCGGCGGCGATCACCGGCACGATCGCCGACCAGGTGGCGGCGCTGATGGAACCCGGCGACATCATCATCGATGGCGGCAATTCCTACTATCACGACGCCGTCGACCAGGCGGCTGAACTCGCGGCCAAGGGCCTCAGCTATGTCGATGTCGGCACCAGCGGCGGCGTCTGGGGGCTGGAGCGCGGCTACTGCCTGATGATCGGTGGCCCGGACGAGGCAGTGCGGCATCTCGATCCGATCTTCGCCACGCTGGCGCCGGGCGCCGACGCCGGCGCCAATCCGGCCAAGGACGCCGGAACCGCGCCCTTCGGCTATCTCCACTGCGGGCCTAGCGGAGCCGGACATTTCGTCAAGATGGTCCATAACGGCATCGAATACGGCGTCATGGCGGCCTATGCGGAGGGCATGAACATCCTGAAGTCGGCCAATGCCGGCAAACGGCAACGTTCGGCCGACGCCGAGACCAGCCCGCTGGAAAACCCGCAATATTACCAGTTCGACATCGACCTTCCCCAGGTCGCCGAAGTCTGGCGGCACGGCAGCGTCATCGGCTCCTGGCTGCTCGACCTCACGGCCGGCGCGCTGAAGGCCGATTCGGCGCTGACCCAGTTCGGCGGCAGGGTCTCGGATTCGGGTGAAGGACGCTGGACGCTGAAGGCAGCCATCGACACCGGCGTGCCGGCCCCGGTGCTGTCGTCGGCCCTGTTCGACCGCTTCTCCTCGCAAGGCGAATCCGAATTCGCCGACAAGCTCTTGTCGGCCATGCGCTATGCCTTCGGCGGCCATGTCGAAAAACCGAAGGCCGGCTCGTGACGGCGACAGGAGAGACGCACTCATGAGCCAGGAACGGTCCGACACGCTGGTGCTCTTCGGGGCGACCGGCGACCTCGCCCACAAGAAGATATTTCCGTCCCTCTACGCCATGGTCGCCAAAGGGACGCTCAGCGAACCGGTAATCGGCGTCGCCTTCGACGCCTGGGATTTGAAGAAATTGCAGGATCGGGCGCGTGACGGCATCGTCAATGCGCTCGGCAGGATCGACGAGAAGGTGTTCGCCAAGCTCGCGTCGCTGCTGCGCTATGTCAGCGGCGACTATCGCGATCCGGCCACGTTCGAGAAACTGAAGAGCGCGCTGGGCACCGCCCAGCGGCCGCTGCACTATATGGCGGTGCCGCCGACCATGTTCGAGACGGTGGTCCAGGGCCTGGAGCAATCGGGCACGGCGCGCGGCGCGCGGCTGATGGTGGAAAAGCCCTTCGGCCATGACCTGCAATCGGCACGCTGGCTGAACCGGGTGCTGCATCTGGTGTTCGACGAACAGTCGATCTTCCGCATCGACCACTATCTCGGCAAGGAAGCGATCCAGAACCTGCTCTATTTCCGCTTCGCCAACTCCTTCCTGGAACCGATCTGGAACCGCAATTTCGTCGAGAGCGTGCAGATCACCATGGCCGAGGATTTCGGCATCGACGGGCGCGGCCGCTTCTATGACGAGGTCGGTTGCGTCAGGGACGTGATCGAGAACCATCTGCTCAACATCCTCCTGCTGCTGGCGATGGAACCGCCTGTCGGCCGTTCCGCCGACGACCTGATCGATGAGAAGGTCCAAGTGCTGCGCGCGATCCGCACCTTGACCAAGGACGATATCGTGCGCGGCCAGTTCGACGGCTATCTCGCCGAGCCCGGCGTGGCGCCCAACTCGCCGGTCGAAACCTTCGCCGCGGTGCGCTTCCTCGTCGACACCTGGCGCTGGCGCGACGTGCCGTTCTTCATCCGCGCCGGCAAGAACATGCCGGTGCATGCCACGGAGGTGATCGTGCGGCTGAAGCGGCCGCCGCTCGATGTCTTCGACCCGATCAAGCCGAACGACGCCAATTATGTGCGCTTCCGCATCGACCCGCAGGTGGCGATCTCGATCGGCGCGCAGCGCAAGGCAGCGGGCGACGACATGATCGGCGAGCAGGTCGAACTGACGGCGCTCGACGACAGCAAAGGCGACATGCCGCCCTATGAACGGCTGATCGGCGACGCCATGAACGGCAATGGCCAGCTTTTCACCCGTCAGGACGCCAGCGAACTTGCCTGGCGCATCGTCGGGCCGGTCCTCGGCGACACGACGCCGCCGCATCTTTATGAACCGAAGACCTGGGGGCCGGCCGAGGCGATGAACGGCTTCGGGCCGCCGAACGGCTGGATCAATCCGTCGAAATAGGCTGGGAGACGGCAGCATGGGCAGGACGGCAAGGTCGAAAACGGCGAGCAGCGACCCGACCGTGCTGTCGATCGACATCGGCGGCTCGCACATCAAGATCCTTACCAGCGCAGGCGGCACTGAGCACCGCGCCGATTCCGGGCCGGATCTCACACCGCAGCAGATGATCGATGCGGTGAAGGCGCTGGCCGACGGGCTCTCCTACGACGTCGTCTCGATGGGCTATCCCGGCCCGGTGCATCACAACAGGCCGTTGCTCGATCCCGCCAATCTAGGCAGGGGCTGGGCCGGCTTCGACTTCGCCGCGCAGTTCGGCAAACCGGTCAAGGTGGTCAACGACGCGCTGATGCAGGCCATCGGCAGCTATGAAGGCGGTCGCATGCTGTTCCTGGGGCTGGGAACCGGCCTGGGTGCGGCGATGATCGTCGACAACGTAGCCCAGCCGATGGAGCTCGCCCATCTCCCCTACAAGAAGGGCAAGAGCTTCGAGGACTATGTCGGTGAACGCGGCCTTGTGAAACGCGGCAAGAAGAAGTGGCGCAAATCCGTTTTCGACGTCGTCGAGAGGCTGCGCGCCGCCATGCAGCCCGATTATGTCGTCATCGGCGGCGGCAATGTCGACAAGCTCGACGATTTGCCCGCCGACAGCAGGCGCGGCGACAACACACGCGCCTTCGAAGGCGGATTTCGTCTGTGGCGAGACAAGGCCCTGATCGTCTGATAGTATTACAGTTCAGTATAGTTATTCAAAATAATGTGCGACGCTGGGCCAAGTCGTTGCATTGCGCAGATTTGCCGACTAGGAATTCCGGCGCACTACATCGCGACGCACCGCGAGGGACGTGCAAAGACGCCGCCGCACTTCAACTTTGCGCATCATCCCATCCGAAACTGTGCCGATTTCGGGCCCCATACGCCATAGACGGAGGAAAACAGATTGACCGACGACAGCAACGACGCTCGCAAGGATATCGACCTTCTCGAGCTGACCGCCCATATCGTGTCGGCTTACGTCGAGAAGAACCGCCTGCCCGCCTCCGGCCTGGCCGACCTCATCGCCAGCGTCAGCGCTTCGATCAGTGGGCTCGGCCAGCCGGCCGTACCCGTGGCGGCGCCGCTCGTGCCGGCGGTCAATCCCAAGAAGTCGGTGACGCCGGATTTCATCATCTGCCTGGAGGATGGCAAGAAGTTCAAATCGCTGAAGCGTCATCTGGGCGTGCATTTCGGCCTGACGCCGGACGCTTACCGCGCCAAATGGGGCTTGCCGTCGGACTATCCGATGGTCGCTCCCAATTACGCGGCCTCGCGTTCGGAACTGGCGAAGTCGATCGGTCTCGGCCGCAAGGCCGTCGCCCCGAAAGCGCCGGCCAGGGGCAGGAAAGCCAAGGTTTCGGCCTGAGCGCGCATTCCGGCGCTGAGCCAATGGTTTGATTGAGGCCTGCCGGCGGTTCCGTCTTGGCAGGCTTCATGCTTTTTTGGCTTGGACGTGCCAAGCCATGAACTACACCAGGATGGTGATCGAGAAAGAGGCGCCGGAGGAATACGGCTACGACCGCATCCGTTACAATCTCTCCGAAATTCGATCGCCAACCAGAAGTCTCCGCCGCGCTGAGGGAATGATTTTCCACCCCGCCTGCAGGCAGGCAGGAAAGCTCAGTTCGCTGCCGGAACGGAACAGCTCAGATCGCCTTCCTTGCAGTTCAGGTAACCCTCGAAGTCCTTGACCCGGGATTGCGTCAGGCCATCCATGCACATCGAGAGGAGCATAGGGACCATGCTGCCTCCGGCCGCTCCCGCGGTCTGGAAATTGCACTCGGCGTCGCGGAACTTGATCCAATCCTGCTGCGCTTGGACAAGAAGCTTCTTGGTATCCGCGTCGTCCTTCAGGCGGGTTTCGATCTGCTTGTAAAGTTCGTTGAGCTTCTTGTCGGATTTCCTGAACGAAGCATCGGCGCACTGGTTCATGGTGGCCTGATCCTTGGCATCGGCGCACTTGTCCTTGGCAAAAGCGAAAGCCGGCATGGCCAGAACCACGGCGGCGGTCAGAATTGCGGTTTTCATGGGTTCTCGTCCTCTTTGCAGGTGAGCGGCATCGTCATTCCGTAACGGTTTCGGCGAAGCACCTGGCCAGCTTTTCCGGTGCTCCAAGCTTCTTCGCCCAGGACACCAGTTCAGCCTTCTCCGATGGATCGGCATAGCCGCCCCATACGTCACGAAACTGCTTCCTTCCGTCGACGGTCTGGAAGAACATCACGCCGTCATCGCTAACAGGCGTGGAGACATACGCGGCGCTCCAGTTGCCGCTTTCCAAGATGGTGATGAACTTGGCGCGGGCGGGCTTGAACTTATTGTCCATCGCCGAAGCGACGAGCGGTGCATATTCCTGTTTGCGCGCCTTCGTCACTTCGACCTTGACGCCGTCGCAGGCATCGTTCGCGAAAGCAGATGTCGGTATCAACCCCGCCAGCCCGATCACGACGATTTTGGCGTGCCGTCGAACCAAGTCGCCGAGTTCAGACATAGGTGATTTCCTCTTCCTTCACGGAGTGTGGCTGTCAGTCGGAATCGCCGTCATCCGACGAATTGTCATCGTCAGGCGCCTCGACCTGGCAGCCAATGCCATTGCACCCCTGATAGTTGCCCTGCGTATCGAAGTTTGGATTGCCTTGCCTGTCGTATTGCGGCCTGTCGTCGATGCTTTGATCCTCATCATCAGGGTCATCGACTTTGCATCCGATCCCATGGCAGCCAATGTATCTGCCTCGCGTATCGAAATTGGGATTGCCTTGCTTGTCGTATTGCGGCCTGGTGTCGATGGTCTGATCGTCGGTGGTGCAGCCGGCGACCGCCAGTAAAACACTGGCGATAACCGAATAAACTATACGTTTCATGATTTATTCTCCTCGCTCCCCGGCGGCGGTTCATCCGTCGATCGGGGGACGATCGGAAGAGGACAAAAGCTTCGCGGACCACGAAACGCCCGGGCTGTGGTCCATGCATTCGACGACTTTGCGGCCGGCTGTCGCAATTCCTCAAGTCGAGGGGAACGCTCCCAGCGGGAGCCGCCTTGGCGAATGTCCATTTCCCTCTCCATGCCTAGCGCCCATCCGCCCAAGCATGCCAACGATCCGCCGGCGCGGTTGATGTATCCATAGGTTGTAACCGATGTCCCCGGCTAGCAAGGGAAAATTGGCCGATCTTGAGTTCTGTCTTGAAAATGCTTAATAATCCAGTAAGCACCCTGCTTGATTTAGCAAGTACTTAAATGCACGTGACAGAAAGGAGCCAGCAAAAGATTGCTGGTTACGCCTACGCTCTTCGCACTATTTTAAAATAAAATGTCCTATTATTCCAATTCACAAGGGACGGCGATATATAAAGGTAAAATGACGCTCGGCATTATCGCCAGAACCTCAATGTATTGGTAAGTTTCGGCCAGGCCAGTGGGCAGGCCGAAAGAATGCTGCTCACTGATCGGCTTTCAAGGCTATCGCGTGAACGATGGGGAGACATGCGGTCTTCGAGACACCCGATAAGCTTTCCTGTCCCGCTGGGTCTTATGGGTTTCGTGCGTTCGATGGAACACGTCAGAAAATCCTTGATCCAGAACCTGTTTTTGCGCGCCTCATACGTCGAACTGGGCTAAAGGGTTCCCTGGCCGGACCAGCGTCCATCGTGGAAGTGCCCCGCCGGCCTCCATCCTTCTAACGGGGCCTCGTTCCATGACCTCCGAACAGATATCACCGGACCAGCGCTATGCCGCGTTCCGCCATCGCTCCTTCCTGAGCTATTGGGCGGCGCGCTTCCTCACCACATTCGCCACCATGATCGTGTCCGTCGCGGTCGGCTGGCAGATGTACGATCTGACCCGCGACCCGCTCGATCTCGGCCTTGTCGGCATCGTCCAGTTCCTGCCTGCGCTGCTCCTGGTGCTGGTCACCGGGGTCGTTGCCGACCGTTTCGGCCGCCGGCTGATCATGGCGCTGGCGGTGCTGCTCGAGGCGATCTGCGCGCTCGCGCTGCTCATCCTGACCCTGCGCGGCATCAGCGGCCCGCTGCCAATCTTCATCGTGCTCGCCATGTTCGGCATTGCCCGCGCCTTCTTCGGACCGGCCTCGTCGTCGCTGTTCGCCAATCTGGTACCGCCCCGGGATTTCGCCAACGCCATCGCCTGGAACTCGTCGGCCTGGCAGACGGCGACCATCGTCGGGCCGGTCGCCGGCGGCCTGCTCTACGGCGTATCGGCCGAGGTGGCCTATGGCACGGCCACGGCGCTGATGCTCGTCGCCGGGCTGCTGATCTTCACCATACCGAGGCCGGCGCAGCGCAGCGAGACCGACAAGCCGACCATGCAGACCCTGTTCGCCGGCTTTGGTTACATCTGGGGCGAGAAGATCGTGCTTGGCGCCATCTCGCTCGATCTCTTCGCCGTGCTCCTGTCCGGCGCCTCGGCGCTGCTGCCGATCTATGCCCGCGACATATTGCAACTCGGCCCCTGGGGGCTTGGTCTGCTGCGCTCGGCGCCAGGGGTGGGTGCCATCTGTGTCGCCATCTGGCTCGCTGGCCATCCTATCCGAAACCACGCGGGCCTGATCATGCTCGGCTTCGTGGCCGCGTTCGGCGCCTTTACGGTGCTGTTCGGCCTGTCGACCATCGCCTGGCTGTCGATCCTGGCATTGGCCTTCCTCGGCGCCACCGACATGTTCAGCGTCTACATCAGGGAAACCTTGATCCAGCTCTGGACCCCCGATCATGTCCGCGGCCGCGTCAACGCCGTCAATCAGGTCTTCGTCGGCGCCTCCAACGAGCTCGGCGAATTCCGCGCCGGCACCATGGCGGCGCTGATCGGCACGGTGCCGGCCGTCGTCATCGGCGGCGTCGGCGCCATCGCCGTCGCCGGCCTGTGGGCCTACCTGTTCCCGGCGCTCCGAAGGGTGCGGCACCTCAATGGACGAAACTGACGGGGCATCGAATTCAGGTCCACCGGTATCGGCGAGCTGCGAATCTGTGCTAAGCCGCCGCCCGACCAACCAAAGGACGATACCTGTGAGCGAACCGACCGTGGCCGAGGCAACCGAGAGGATCTATGTGTCGCTGCGCGCCGACAATGCCGATCTCGACGCCCATATCGCGACGCTTAAGGCAGCGCTGGCACGAGAGGGGATAAAGCAGGCGGTGTTCGATCCCACCAAACTGGCGCAGAACAACCGCTCGGGCCGCAAATTGATGCAGGCTTATTTTCGCCAGCGCGGTGTGAGCGTGGCGTTTTCGGACTAGCAGGCGTTAAACGATCCGCCGTCAGGGGATGGTTGTGCCGCGACCGCGCCGTCGGGCGCCGAAAATCAGCACCAGGAACTCGTCCAGCCAGCGCTTGAGGTGCATGTCCCAGATGAGCCGGCCGCCGAGATGGTCGCGGCCGGGCTGGGCGCCCGGCAATTCGAAGCGGTGCGCGCCGCGCACCACCCAGCGCTGCATCATCACTCGGGTCAGTTCGCCATGGAACTGGATGCCCCAGGCATTCTCGCCGTAGCGAAAGGCCTGGTTGGGATAGGTCTCGTTCGTAGCCAGCAGTGTCGCGTCGCTGGGCAGCGAAAAACCTTCGCGATGGAACTGATAGACCATTTCGGGCCAATGCATCAGCTGCCTGCCGGCTTCGGTCGCCTTGAGCGGATACCAGCCGATCTCGACCAGACCTTCGCCATGGCCCTCGACCTTGCCGCCGAGATGGTTGGCCAGCATCTGCGCACCAAGGCAGATGCCCAGCAGCGGCCGGTTCTCACGCAGCGGAACCTCAAGCCAGTCGGTCTCGCGGCGGACGAATTCGTCCTCGTCATTGGCGCTCATCGGCCCGCCGAACACCACGGCGCCGGCATGGGCGTCGAGTGTCTCCGGCAAGGCATCGCCAAGCGGCGGACGGCGGATGTCGAGATCGAAGCCTTCTTCGAGAAGCATATGGCCGACCCGCCCAGGGCTCGAATTCTCCTGATGCAGCACGATCAGGATTCTCGGCTTCGAACGCGACGGCTTCGGCGGCATCGTAAGATGGGACCCTATTCGTCGCTAGACGTTCCAAGGGCGTCCGGCGACCCGGCCGCCGCCTTGCGGCGCGCCTCGATCCGGTCGTGGCGTTCGACGCCGATCAGCTCGGCAACGCGCCAGACCGTGTTGTCCTCCAGCTCGTGCAGCTCGCCATCGGCATAGACGATCTCCCACATCAGGCCGATAAAAGCCTTGCGCCCTTCGGCATCGAGGTGACGCTTCAGCACGCTGGTGAAGGCATAGAGGTCGATCGCCTCGTTGTCGGCGCGCTCGCCGGCCGCAGCCAGCGCGTCTAGTTCGTTGCCGTTGATCGAATAGGTCTGCGCCAGCACTGCCTTGAACCGCTCCCACTCGACATCCTGGCGCACGCCGTCCGCGTTCATGACATGGTAGAGCAGCGCCGAAGCCGCCACGCGTGGATCATCGGCGCTGGCGCGGGCACCGGCGCCGGTCGGCAAATCCCTCAGAAACGACAGAACGCGTTCGAACATCGATCCATTCCCAAACGACCGGGCCACCCGGACAACTCAAAACAACCGGAACCGGCGCGGCGATTTTTCCGCCTCGTCGTCCGGATCGACGCCGGGATCGTCCGGCAGGCGCGCCAATTCCTCCGCCGGCTCGACGGCCTCGGCATCGTCAGGCTCCGCGGCGAAGGCCTGCGCCGTCACCGGCCTGACATCGCCCTCGTGGGTCTCGGCCTGCTTGCCTGCCGTCTCGCTCCCCGAAGCGGCATGATCGATCACCTCGACCGGCTTTTCCGGCGCTGGCCTGCCAGGCGCTTCGATGGCCACCACCGGAGCGTCCGGCGCCTCGTCACGACTGTCGATCAGTTGGCCGAGGCGCTCCATCGGCGCGCGCCACTCGAAGGCATCGAGCCGGCCGGTGACCGGCGATACCGGCGCCCAGCGCTCCGAGACCACGCCGTCGGCGACCCAGGCCGGATCGCGCGGCGCCCGCACCGCCTTGGCCAGAAGCTGCCGCACCTTGCCCTGGTCGCCGGTCTCGGCTTCTTCGATGTCGGCCAGAAGCAGATAGGCGCCCTCGCGGCGGTCCATCCGGATTGCCGCCTCGGCCTCGCGGCGGGCGGTCGCAAAATCCTGCGCATCGAGCGCGGCGCGCGCCACCGTCATTGAGGATTCGGCGTGGTTCTTCCTCATCTCCTGCAATTTCTTCGCCCGGTTGAGGCGATCGAGCACGGCGTCGCCTGGCCTTGCATGGGTATAGAGCTCCGCTATCTCCGGATGCGGTTCGGCCCTCCAGGCCGTCTCGAGTATTTTCGAGCCCTTGCGCACGTCGTTCTGGCGAAACAGCAGCGTCGCAGCCGCGACCGCGGCCGGCGCGAACTCCGGCTGCAGCCGATTGGCCTCTATCGCCGCCGTGCGGGCGGCCGCGGGATCGCTGTCGGCGAGTGACTGCGCCTTGGCGGTCAACAGCACGGCGCGTCGGCGGTTGGCGGCGTCGCGTTCGATCTGGCGGGTCGCCTTCTGCGCCTCGACCAACTTCAGCGCGCCGTCCCAGTCGCCGCGACCGGTCAGCTCTTCAAGCGTCGATTCGGCCGCCCAGGCCAGTTGCGGCGCCATGCCGGCGGCGCGCCCGGCATAGTGCCTGGCGGCATTGCGGTCCCCCAGGCGCTCGGCTTCGAGATAAAGTCCGCGCAGGCCGAGCAGCCGCATCTCGGGATCGTTGAGCATGCTCTCGAATTTCTGGCGCGCGCCTTCGTGGTCGCCTTCGAGCAGCGAAGCCTGGGCCTCGAGCAGATGGATCAATGGCTCCTGGTCGGAGCGGATCAGCTTGGCCGCTTCCTTGGTCTTCTTGCGAGCCAGTGCGCCGTCGCCGGCGCCGGCGGCGATCATGCCGGTCGACAGCGCCTGATAGCCGCGGTCGCGGCGCCGCACCCGGAAATAGCGCGAAATGGTGTAGGGGCTGTTCCAGACCGACTTGATCAGCCACCACAGGATCATCACCGCCGCGACGACAGCGACCACCGCCACCGCCGCCACCATCAGGCTGACCTGATACTGGTAGCCGTTGAAGGTGATGACCATGTCGCCCGGCCGGTCCGCCAGCCAGGCAAAGCCTAGGCCCAGCGCGAAGACGACGGCGAGGAAGAGCAGGATTCGGATCATCGCTGGTTCCTCACGCCTTCATCGCGCCTGATATCAGCGCATCGATCAGCGTCTCGACCTCGATGCGTGCCTTCAGCTTGCCGGCAAAATCGGCGCCGGCCGCCTTTGCAGGCGCGGGCAGCGTCTCATATTCGGTGAGCGCCTTGGCATAGTCGCCCTGATTGACCGCCACCTCCATGCGCGCGATGGTTTCCGGTGCGCCGGCGCCCTGGACAGCGCCGATCGGCCGGACTTTGACCAGCGATTCGGCGCTCGACAGAAGGTTCTGCAGCAGCCCGGCATTTTCGTCCACGGGCGTGGCCGCCGCGACCATGGCGTTGGCTGCGGCATCCATCTGCGATGCGATCTCGGTGCGGGTCTGGACGCCCTTTTGCGCGTAGGCACGCAGAGCCGCAAGCTGCGGCGCGTCCGGCGCTATCGCGGCGAAGGTCTCAAGCTCGGCACCGAACGGCGCGCCACGGTCGAGCGCCGCCTTCAGCGCCGAAGCGGCGATGGCGAGCGCGACCTTCGGCTGTCCGGCCTGCGCCTCGACTTTGCCGGAAAGCTGCGCCACCGACTGCTCCAGCGCGGTGAGCCGGCCGTCCTGCTTCGCCGCCGCCTCGCCGGCCGATTTGACCAGCGCATCGAGGCCGGCCAGCCTCTCATTGAGCGGACCGAGATCCACTGGAGCCGGGTTGCCGGCCTTGCCTAGCGCCCCAACCGCCGTCTCGATCTGCCTGACCTTGTCGCCAAGCGCGGCCAGCCCGGCATTGTCGCCCGCTCCGCCTTGCTCGGCCGCCGATTTTAGCGCCGCGACATCCGTCCTGACCTGGTCCAACGCCGCGGACAAGCTGTCGACCTTGGCCGACGCACCGCCGTCGCCGGCTTGCTTCAGATCCGCGATCTCGGTTCTGAGCGCAGCGATTTCGCCGTTGACGCCTTCGAGCGAGACGCTGGCACCGGAGCCCGGCGCGCCGAGCAGGCCGGCAAACTGCAATCCGCCGGCGCCGACCAGCGCGATGACACCGCCGATGATGCCCGCCGCGATGCCGTTGACCCGCTTCGGCGGCGGTGGCGGTGCGGATGCGGTTTTCCCGTTCCCCGCCGAGGCGCCGGTCACCGGCCCGGCCGGATCAGGTTCGGCGCGCTTCGCCGATGCGTCCTCGAAACTGTAGTCGAAGGCGCCGGCCTTGCCAGCGGCGTCGTCCGGGGAACCGGGGTAGGCCGCCGCCGGTTCGTCCGCCTTGCGGGCGCTTTCCGCGGATCGATCCGATCGGCGCGCTGTCGCCTCGGCGTGCTCCCAGGGTTCGAGATCGGTCTGGTCGGCGTGCACAGGCTCTTCGGGCGCCTCCGGCTGCGAGGCGTTCGCGGCTTCCTCCGCCTTGGCCTCGTCGGTTTGCGCCCCGGCCTTGGCGGCATTCTCGTCGGCGATGCGGGAAACGGCGCCGGGCTCGAGTTCGATGGTCACCGGATCGCGGCGGCTTTTCGAATGTCGCATCTTCGGCGTCTTGACCATGCTTGGGCTCCGCGAATTCGCTTGGGGATGGTTCAAAGAGGGTCTAGCACATCACCAAGCGGTGAAAAGGGGCGGTGTGATGACGCGGCTCAGCGCCCGGGCCGCAAAAGCGAAAGCAGCGCATCCTCGTCGGGCCGTGCAGCTATGCGGATACGGTCGCCAGCGACGTCGCCAAGGACGGCGGCGATGCGATGCGACAGGGCAAAAACCCGCGTCTTGCCAAAGATTTCATGCAGCGCAGGCCGCCTGACCAGGACCCGCAGCGCGGCAGCCGCCCTGGCGGAATAGAGCAGCACCGCATCCGCGGTTTGCCCTGACAGACGGGCGAGCACGGCCTCGTCCGAATAGGTCACGGCGAGCGTGTCGTATGTCTCGACGGGGCGGACCCCGACATCGGCAGCTTGCAGCCCCTGCTCGAATGTCGGGAAGCGCACGCGTCCGCAGAGATAGACAATGGTCTTGCCCTGGAATTCGCCGGCAAGACTGCCGGCAAGACCCTCGGCATTGCCGGGACCTTCGCTGACGGACAAAAACCCTGCTTCACGCGCGGCTTGCGCGGTCCTCTTGCCGACGGCATGGCAAGGCAAGTCCGAAAGCCGGGCGACGACCTCCTTCGGCGCAAAGCGCACGGCATTGGCGCTGGTCACCGCAACGGCCCCGGCATTGACGATGACGAGGTCCGCATCGACCGGCAACGCCACCGTCTCGGTCAGCGGCAAAAGCACCGGTAGAAACCCCATGTCCTGCAGCAGTCGCGCGGTGCGGGAGGCGCCCAGTTCCGGCCGCGTCACCAGAACGCGCTGCACCGTCAGGCCCAGCCGTCGAAGAATGTCTCGCCGGCCCTGGCCCGCACCGTCCTTGCCGCCTCTTCACCGATGAGGGCGGCATCCAGCGCCGGGCCTTTCATCTCGACCATGTGCGACTGCGTACCATCAGGCGAGATGATCAATCCCGCGAAAGAAAGGTCCGCGCCGTCTATCACGGCATGACCGGCAATCGGTGTGCGGCAGGAGCCGTCGAGGGCCGCCAGGAAAGCGCGCTCGCAAGCCAGCGCCTGTCCGGTCGGCAGGTCATGAATGGCCGCCAGCATCTGTTCGACGTCGCCATCGCCGATGCGGGTTTCGATGCCGATCGCGCCTTGGCCCGGCGCCGGCGGAAAGATGTCGAGCGGGATCAGATCGGTGACTACATGGCCGAGCCCGAGCCGCTTCAGCCCGGCATGGGCGAGGATGGTGCCGGCGGCCACGCCTTCATCGAGCTTGCGCAGCCGCGTCTGGACATTGCCACGGAACATCACCACGTCGAGATCCGGCCGCATGCGGCGGATCAGCGCCTGGCGCCTGAGCGATGACGAGCCGACTTTCGCCCCTTTGGGCAGGTCGGCGATCGTCTTAGCCGCCCTGCCTACAAAGGCATCGCGTGCATCCTCACGCGGCAAAAAGGCTGAGAGCTCCAGGCCGTCGGGCAATTGCGTCGGCATGTCCTTCGAGGAATGCACGGCAATGTCGATCGCGCGGGCGAGCAGCGCCTCCTCGATCTCCTTGGTGAACAGGCCCTTGCCGCCAGCTTCCGACAGCGGCCGGTCCTGGATGCGGTCGCCACTGGTCGAGATGACAACTATTTCGAACGCTTCTTGCGGCAAATCATGCGCCGCCATCAGCCGCGCCCGCGTTTCTTGCGCCTGCGCCAGCGCCAGCGGGCTGCCGCGTGTTCCGATCTTCAAGATTGTTTGCATGGCGCGCGGTCCGTGATAACCCCCGGGCAGGCGAAGTCGCCTTTTCCGGGCGTCTCCTACCGGGGAAAGCCTCGATATACAATCTCTAGGGGATAGCGACCAGTTGATCCGCGTTCTGGGCATCGAAACGAGTTGTGACGAGACCGCCGCCAGCGTCGTGGCGCTGGAGGGCGATGCCGCGCCCAAAATCCTGTCCAATATCGTGCTGTCGCAGATCGAGGAGCATGCCGCCTTCGGCGGGGTTGTGCCGGAGATCGCCGCGCGCGCCCATGTCGAGGCGCTGGACGGCATTGTCGAGGCAGCCCTTGCCGATTCGGGCGTGGCGCTGGCCGACATCGACGCCATCGCCGCGACCGCAGGTCCGGGCCTCGTCGGCGGCCTCATCGTCGGGCTGATGACGGCCAAGGCGATCGCAGCCGCGGCCGGCAAGCCGCTGATCGCCGTCAACCATCTCGAAGGCCATGCCTTGACGGCACGGCTGACCGATGGGCTCGACTTTCCCTATCTGCTGCTGCTGGTTTCCGGCGGTCACACACAGATCCTGGCCGTGCGCGGCGTTGGCGACTACCAGCGCTGGGCGACGACCATCGACGATGCGCTCGGCGAAGCCTTTGACAAGACAGCCAAGATGCTTGGCCTGCCCTATCCCGGCGGTCCCAATGTCGAGAAGGCGGCGGCATCGGGCGATGCGGGCCGTTTTTCCTTCCCGCGTCCGATGAAGGGGTCGGCGCAGCCCGATTTTTCGTTCTCCGGCCTGAAGACCGCTGTGCGCCAGGCGGCGAGCGCGATCGAGCCCTTGAGCGACCGGGACGTCGCCGACATCTGCGCCTCGTTCCAGGCGGCGGTGGCCGACGCGCTGGGCGACCGTGTCTCGCGCGCGCTCGCCCGGTTCCGCCGGCAATTCCCCGGTACGGTAGCGCCGGCGCTGGTCGTCGCCGGTGGCGTCGCCGCCAACCACACGATCAAGGCGACGCTGGAACGGCTGTGCGCCGAGGCGTGCTTCGCCTTCGTCGCTCCACCGCTGAAACTTTGCACCGACAATGCGGCAATGATCGCCTGGGCCGGCATCGAGCGGATGCGCGAAGGCCTGGCGCAAGAAAACGGCTTCGATTTCGTGCCGCGCTCGCGCTGGCCGCTGGACAGCATCTCCGCGCCGATGATCGGTTCGGGCCGGCGCGGGGCCAAGGCATGAGCAAGGATGGCATGAGCAAGGAGGGCATGAGCGAAGAAGGCATGAGCGGCGTCGAGGCTGCGCCAACCGGCTGGCGCGTTGCCGTGCTCGGTGGCGGGGCCTGGGGTACCGCTTTGGCGCTGGCCATGCTACGCGCCGGCCATTTCGTCCGCCTTTATGCGCGCGACCCGGAGACCGTCGCCGCAATCGACCACGGCGAAAATCGACGCTATCTGCCTGGCATCGCGCTCCAGGCCGGCATCGTGGCGACGAGCAACATCCAAGCCGCGCTCGACGGAGCCGATTGCGTGCTGGCAGTGGCGCCTGCGCAATCGCTGCGGGCGATGCTGACAGCCACCAAGCCGCATATGCCTTCCGGCATTCCGCTTGTCCTTTGCGCCAAAGGCATCGAACGCGACACCGGCAACTTGCTCTCGGCGATCGTCGGGGAGATCCTGCCTGGGAGCCCGGTCGCCGCTCTGTCCGGCCCGAGCTTCGCTAGTGACGTCGCCCGCGGCTTGCCGACGGCGGTGGTGGTTGCCGCCCGCGACGAGGCGCTGGCGGCCAAGCTTGCCGCGCGCTTCTCGGCGGAAAATCTGCGCTGCTATTCGAATGATGATTTGATCGGCGTCGAGATCGGCGGCGCGTTGAAGAACGTCTTCGCCATCGCCGCGGGTGCCGTCACTGGCGCCGGGCTTGGCGCCAGCGCCCAGGCCGCCATGGTGACGCGCGGCTTCGTCGAACTGCGCCGCATCGGTGCCGCCTTCGGCGCCAGACCCGAGACGCTGATGGGGCTTTCCGGCCTTGGCGACCTGCTGCTCACCTGCTCGTCCGCGCAATCGCGCAACTTCGCCTACGGACTGGCGCTCGGGCAAGGCAAGCCGCTTGGCGGGCTGCCGCTGGCGGAAGGCGTGCCGACGGCGGCGATCGCCGCCCGCATCGCCACCGAGCGCGGCATCGACGCGCCGATCATCGCCGCCGTCGCCGCCATACTGGACGGCACCGTCACCATTCGCCAGGCTGTGTCGGCGTTGATGACCCGGCCGCTGAAGACCGAAACCGACGATTAATCCCCACGACTTTGATCCACCGACCAGGAGAAGACCATGCTGTTTGCTTTGATCTGCAAGGATAAACCGGGAAGCCTGCAGGTGCGCCTCGACACACGGCCCGAGCATGTCGTCTTTCTTGAAGGCCTTGTTGGCGAAAGGAGACTGGCGTTCGCCGGCCCGTTCCTCGACGCCGACGGCAAGCCGAATGGCACCTTGGCGGTGATCGAGGCACCCGACATGGCTGCTGCACAAGCTTTGTCGGCGGCTGATCCCTACGCCAAGGCCGGCTTGTTCGAAAGCGTCGAGATCCGCCAGTGGAACTGGACGATCAACAAGCCGGCGGCTAGTTAATCCCGGTCGCCCGCAAATGGGCCGCAAGGAGGAGAAAAAATGAACTACTGGCTGTTTAAATCCGAACCCTCGGTTTTCTCCTTCGACGCGTTGAAAGCCAAGGGCAAGGCCGGCACGCAATGGGACGGCGTGCGCAATTACGCGGCGCGCAACAACATGAAGGCCATGCAGATCGGCGATCTCGGCTTCTTCTATCATTCCAACGAGGGGCTGAACGTGGTCGGCATCGCCGAGGTCTGCGCGCTGGCTCATCCCGACACCACATCGGACGATCCGCGTTGGGAATGCGTCGACATCCGCGCCTTCAAGGATGTGCCGAACCCGCCGACGCTGGAGCAGGTCAAGGCCAATCCCAAGCTCGCCGACATGGCGCTGGTGCGGCTCGGCCGGCTTTCCGTGCAGCCGGTGACGCCGGCCGAATGGAAGGAAGTCTGCCGCATGGGTGGGCTGACGCCGGCTCCGTGACGGTTCTCACGAGCCATAGCGCGGAACGCTTCATCCTCGACAATACGACGCTGATGGCGCCGCCGCACGTGCCGGAGATTGCGCTGTATCTTGCCGACGAGGCGCATGATCTGTGGCAGCGGACCGAGGACGAACTGGTCGAGATCGGGCTGCCGCCGCCTTTCTGGGCCTTTGCCTGGGCCGGCGGCCAGGGGCTTGCCCGCCATATCATCGACAACCCCGCCATGGTGCGGGGCAAGCGCGTGCTCGACTTCGCCTCCGGCTCCGGTCTCGTCGCCATCGCCGCGGCCAAAGCCGGCGCGGCAGGGGTGACCGCCGCCGACATCGATCCATTCTGCGCCACGGCGGTCCGGCTCAATGCGCAAGCCAATGGCGTCGCGGTCGAATTCGTCCAGAATGACTGCGTCGGAACGGATGCGGACTGGGACGTGGTTCTTGCCGGCGATGTCTTCTACGACAAGCCGTTCGCAGACCGGCTGACGTCCTGGTTCGCGGCTCTGAAGCGGCGCGGCGCCGATATCCTGATCGGCGATCCCGGCCGCTCCTATCTGCCGCGGTCGGGGTTGGAACCGCTTGGCGTCTACCAGGTACCGGTGACGCGGGCGCTTGAGGATGCCGAAATAAAACGCACCACTGTCTGGCGGTGGAGCACCGCGCGCCCGGCTTGACGCCGCCACTGAACAGGCGTTTCCATGAGCTCCGGGTCAGTGGGGGATATCATGGATTTTTCAGCGGTTAACTGGCTGGCGGTGATCGTCGCCGCAATCCTGGCGTGGCTGTTCGGCGCCGGCTGGTACACCGGTTTGAGCAAGCCATGGCTGAAGGCTGCAAAACTCGATCCGGCAACCATGAAGAAATCGTTGCTGCCATTCCTCGTCTCTTTCATCGCCGAGTTGGTCATGGCGCTTGTGATGGCCCTGGTCGTCGGCGCGGTGACGGGCGGCGAGCCGACATTGCTGGCGGGACTGGTCTTCGGTTTCGTGCTTTGGCTCGGTTTCGTCGCAACCACGCTGTCGGTCAATCATCGCTACGAGAATTTCGGCTGGGACCTGACCGTCATTGACGGCGGCCACTGGCTTGGCGTGCTGCTGATCATTGGCGCCGTGGTTGGCTGGTTCGGCGCCGCGGCGAGCTGAAGGCCTCCGCTACACCCGGTCCGCAGTTTGGGATTTTGCCATTTCCTCCAGAATCCACGTGCGAAAGGCAATGATGCGTGGATCGTTCACCAGTTCCTTGGGATAGACCAGGAAATAGGCGAATTCCGGCGCGACCTTGATGCCGAGTTCGAACGGCCGCACCAACCTGCCTTCGGAAAGGTCGTTGGCCACCATGGCGAAATCGGCGAGCGCCACGGCGCTGCCTTCCATCGCCGCCTGGACCGCGTCGGCCGAGGTGCCGAAAACGATGGTGCGGCTGTCGTCGAAATCGTCGACCCCGGCTGCGGCCATCCACATGCGCCAGTTCGGCCAGGTCACGCCCTGCCGCGCCCATTCGATATGGGCAAGCGTGTGATGGAAGAGATCGCGCGGTTCGCGCAGCGGCGGACCTGATGCCAGCAGGCTCGGGCTGCACACGGGGATGATGACGTTGTCGAACAGCCGGTGCGCGCAAAGTCCCGGATATCTGCCGGCGCCGAAGCGGATGCCGACGTCGACATCGTCAAGGTCGAAATCCCGCAATCCGTAGGCGATGTCGAACCTGAGTTCGATGCCCTCATGTTTTTTTCGGAAATCCTCGACCCGCCGCATCAGCCATTTCGTCGCGAATTGTGCGTCGAGAGTCACTTTCAGCAGCGTCGTGCCGCGCGTCATCTTCTGTGCCCGCGAGACGGCCTTGCCAAGCAGGTCGAGCGCATCGGCAGAGGCCTCGAACAGCACCGTTCCGGCCTCCGTCAGCCGGATGCTGCGGCTGGAGCGCGTGAACAGGACGATACCGAGCTGGTCTTCGATCTCCTTGATCTGGTGGCTGACGGCGGCTGGTGTCAGGCCGAGTTCGTCGGCGGCCCGGGTGAAATTGAGATGCCGGGCCGCTGCCTCCAGCGTCCTCAGCGCCCGGGTTCCCGGCACCAGGCGGGCCATCAGCGTGGCCCCAGAACAGACGCGGTCATGGCGTCCTGATCCTCAAAGAAAACTTGATAATCCGGAAAGAACTACTCGTTTCTCTCCAATCTTTCAATCGGGCATGATGCGACCATCGAACCAATATCAAACCGGATTTTATATCCGGATGGAAGGAACCGCATCATGTCTCACATAGCTTTGAGAGCTCCCGCGAGCCGGCTGAACTGGCTGACCGCCGCGTTCGACTGGCTCCGCCAGGCCAAGGTCGCGGCAAGCCTGCCGCAGGACGATGTCGAGGACTTGTCGGATCGCCAGTTGCGCGATGTCGGCGCCACACGCAAAGACGTCTCCCGTGCCATGGACCGCGAACTCGGCCGGCTGGGCCTGCTCGACATCGGCTGGCAGCAGCCACGGAGGTAAAGGGGGTAGGCAGTAGGATTAGGAAGAGCCCTACTGCCTACTGCCTATTTCCCTACACCCAATCCCTACCTTACCACCCTCACCACCGTCCGGTCCGACAGCAGCGGCAAAAGTCGCGCCATCGTGCGTGCGGTCACCGCGACGCAGCCTTGCGTGGGCGTGAAGCCCGGGCGCGCCAGGTGGAAGAAGATGGCGCTGCCGCGTCCGCGTCGGCGCGGCGTTATATTCCAATCGAGCACAAGGCAGGCATCATAGAGCCTGTCGTCGCGCCGCATGCGTTCGTGGCTGGCGCCGTAGGGGATCTTGACCGGCCTGTTATAGTTTCGGTCGTCGGGCACTTCGCACCAGCCGAGATCAGGCCCGATCGGCGTCATCGCCAGCCGGGTGATGCGGCCGCTGGAGAAGTGGTCTCCCCGGAAATAACCCGACAGGATCCGCATTTGGCCAAGCGGCGTGGCGCCGTCGCCTTCGCGCTTGCCGGCCGAGATGCCGCCACGTCCCAGCGCGCAGGCAAACACCGTTCTGCCCGCCTGCAGCAGCCCCTGGCTGGGATGGCCGGGCCTCGCCCGCACGGTCAGCACCCGCAGTCCTTTTCGCAAAATTGCGCCGGCTGCATTGCGATCGTGTTTTTTCTTGTATGATCGTGCCACGGAACAAATCACTGTGATCGGCTGTTGTGCCGGTCAGCTTCCGCATAAACAGGCAGCGGTCAACTGAATTTTCTTTTCAAAACAACGGATTGATCCATGACTTCACGAACCATCCTGATCGTCGACGACGATGACGACCTGCGCGGCACGTTGGTCGAGCAATTGTCCCTTTATGAGGAATTCGACGTGCTGCAGGAGTCCACTGCGGCAAAAGGCGTCGCCGCGGCGCGTGGCGGCCTCATCGACCTGCTGATCATGGATGTCGGCCTGCCCGACATGGACGGCCGCGAAGCGGTGAAGATCCTGCGCAAGGGCGGCTACAAGGCGCCCATCATCATGCTGACCGGCCACGACACCGATTCGGACACGATCCTCGGCCTCGAAGCCGGCGCCAACGACTATGTGACGAAGCCGTTCCGCTTCGCGGTGCTCTTGGCGCGCATCCGCGCGCAGCTGCGCCAGCACGAGCAAAGCGAGGACGCCACCTTCTCGGTCGGCCCCTACACCTTCAAGCCAAGCCAGAAGCTGCTGATAGACCCGCGCGGCGCAAAGGTGCGGCTGACAGAGAAGGAGGCCTCGATCATCAAATATCTCTACCGCGCCGACCAGAAGGTGGTGACGCGCGACGTGCTGCTCGAGGAGGTGTGGGGCTACAATTCCGGTGTTACCACGCACACGCTGGAAACCCATGTGTATCGTCTGCGCCAGAAGATCGAGCGCGATCCTTCCAATGCGGAAATTCTTGTGACAGAAAGCGGTGGCTACAAGCTGGTTCCTTAAACATTTTATTATCCAATAAGCGGTCTGGGCGGGGCTGCTTTTGGGTGCGATCCTGTTGGAGGGGGATTCTGGATCGTACCGCGAAGGAGGATTGGACTGACCGTTCGGGGACACAGCTAGATGGCGCTGGATGACGACATCCGCATCCTGTCCGCCGTGAGGCTTTTCGAGGGCTTCACGCAGGAACAATTGCGCCTGCTCGCCTTCGGCGCCGAGACCATGCTGCTGCAGGCAGACCACAAGCTCTATCGCGAGGACGACATGGCTGATTCGGCCTATATCGTGGTCAGCGGAAAGATCGTGCTCTACCGCGAGCAGGCAGCCGAGCGCGTCCCTATCGGCACGGCCGGCCCGGGCACGATGCTCAGCGAACTGGCGCTGATCGCCGACACCAACCGGCTGACCAGCGCATCGGCCGTAGTCGATTCGGAGGTGATCCGGCTCAGCCGAAAGATGTTCCGCCGCATCCTGGAGGAATATCCTGAGCTGGCGGCACAGCTCCACCAGCGCATCCTGGAAGACTTTCAGGCACTGATCCACCGCATCGAGAAGCTGGCGCCGCGCTTTTCGGGGTGAACGGGAGAGTCGGGTGGACTTCCGGCTGGTTCGCGCCACCGAAAAATGACCTGCCCTTCATCATGGCGACCCAGCGGCTTGACGCAATTGTCGCCGGAGCGGGAAAGGCGCCGGCCCGGATGATCAGTCCAGGTTGAACCGCGCGATGACCGGAACATGGTCCGAGGGACGTTCCCAGCCACGCGCCGCCCGCAGGATTTCGTAGCCGGTGAAATCAGGCACCAGGTTCGGCGACGACCAGACATGGTCGAGCCGCCGGCCGCGATTGGACGCCTCCCAGTCCTGCGCGCGGTAGCTCCACCAGGTGTAGAGCTTCTGTTCTGATGGCACGTTGAGCCGCATCAGGTCGACCCAGTCGCCGGCCAGCCGCATGGCCTCGAAACTCTCCGTCTCGACCGGCGTATGGCTGACCACGTTGAGCAGTTGCTTGTGCGACCAGACATCGTGTTCGAGCGGCGCGATGTTGAGGTCGCCGACCAGGACCGAGGCGGACACTTCGCTGTGTTCGGCGCGGATTGCGTTCATCTCGGCGACGAAATCGAGCTTGTGCCTGAACTTGCGGTTGACGTCCGGGTCCGGTTCGTCGCCGCCCGCCGGAACGTAGAAATTGTGCAGCAGGATCGTCTTGCCACCGGCCCGCACGGTCACCGACAAATGCCGGCTGTCGTCGATGTCGCAGAAGCGGCGCTTCTCGACTACCGCGATCGGCCGGCGCGCGACCGTCGCCACGCCGTGATAGCCCTTCTGGCCATGAAAGGCGATGTGCTCGTAGCCGAGCCTGCGGAAAGCCTTTTCAGGGAACAGCTCGTCGGGAACTTTTGTTTCCTGCAGGCAGAGCACATCGGGCGCGTATTCATCGAGCAGGCGCTCGACGATCGGCATGCGCAGGCGAACGGAATTTATGTTCCAGGTGGCGATGGAAAAGGGCATTCGGCGGGTCCGGCGAAAGATCGCCGAACTACTGCCAGCCGCGCAGCGCAAAGACAAGTACTGCAACTATGGCGGAGATCAGCGCCGCCCTCATGGCCCTGCCCACCCTTCGCAGCAACCGCGCTGCAGCCCAGGAGAGTGAACCGGGCATTTCTTCCGTAAACCGGGACGAATGTGAGGGAGAGGAAAGACGCGAGCGTGGCCAGGCTGGCGCTCTTCCTCTCCCTACGGGAGGGCAGGGCAATCGCATATGACTTGCCGTAGCGACGGAAGTTATCTGGTCTTCGTATTCAGCTCGCGGTTGGCGGTATAGTCTATGGCAAACGTGTCAGGAGCGAAGCTGACACCTTCCTTGGTGTTGAAGATCATCACCGTAGTGTCCTTGCCCTGCGCATCGGTGATCGTCCACTGGCGCAGATCATAGGTCTTCGGATCGAACATCATGGTGATCCGCGCATTGCCGAACACCGACTTGTCCGAGAGCTGGATGGTGGTGAGGTCGTCCTCTTCCTTGACGCTCTTGACGCGGTTTCCGGAGAGGTCGATCCGGTCGTCGAGCAACAGTTTCAGCGGCGTCTTCGACAACGGATAAAGATCGGACGTGTTCAGTTTCTTGTTGAGGATGACTACCGACTTGCCGTCCGAAATCACTCGGAAATTCGAGGATCCGTCATAATTGAAGCGGATCTTGCCCGGTCTTTCCAGGAAGAACTTGCCGCCGGTCTGTTCGCCCTTGGGGCCGAACTGCACGAATTCGCCGCTCATCGACTTAACCGAGGAAAAATGATCGGCGATCTTCTGCGCGGCCGCCGGCACGGCCGCCTGCGCGGATGCCAGCAGCTCGAATCCGGGCACCACGTTGAGGGCGGCAGCGCCCGCAAGCACCAGGCCGAGGCCAAGCAGCTGACGGCGCGTCGGGGCAAGATCGCCGAGCGCGGAAAGATCGTTTTTCATGTCGGTCACTCTCATCCTAATCCTGATTTGTTGCTGTCCTGAACCCCCAGTTGGGCTGAAGTTTGACGGCGCGAACGCTGCTTACCGCTTGAACGCGCCAGGAGGTTCAAAGTTGCCGCCAGTATCTTTCGCGATCAGAATTTGTCCTCTTCGGTCGGCACCAGGATCTCGCGTTTTCCGGCATGGTTGGCGGGGCCGACAATGCCTTCTTTCTCCATCTTCTCGATGATCGAAGCGGCGCGGTTGTAGCCGATGCCCAGACGCCGTTGGATGTAGCTGGTCGAGGCCTTGCCGTCGCGCAACACCACGGATACCGCCTGATCGTAAGGATCGTCGGAATCCTCGAAGTTGCCGCCGCCACCGCCGCCACCGCCGCCCGAGCCCCCCTTGCCGGAGGGCTCGTCCTCGTCCTCATCATCGTCCTCGGTGATGGCGTCGAGATATTCCGGCACGCCCTGCAGCTTCAGATGCGCGACGATCTTCTCCACCTCGTCGTCGGAGACGAACGGGCCGTGCACGCGCTGGATGCGGCCGCCGCCGGCCATGTACAGCATGTCGCCCATGCCGAGCAGTTGCTCGGCGCCTTGCTCGCCCAGGATGGTGCGGCTGTCGATCTTCGACGTTACCTGGAAGGAGATGCGGGTGGGGAAGTTGGCCTTGATGGTACCGGTGATCACGTCGACAGACGGACGTTGCGTCGCCATGATGACGTGGATGCCGGCGGCGCGCGCCATCTGCGCCAGACGCTGGACGGCACCCTCGATGTCCTTGCCGGCAACCATCATCAGATCGGCCATTTCGTCGATGATGACGACGATGTAGGGCATCGGCTCGAGGTCGAGATTCTCGGTCTCGTAGATCGCCTCACCGGTCTGGCGGTCGAAGCCGGTCTGCACGGTGCGCGAGATCTTTTCGCCCTTCTTCTCCGCCTGTTGGACGCGTGCGTTAAAACCGTCGATATTGCGCACGCCGACCTTCGACATCTTGCGGTAGCGGTCTTCCATCTCCCGCACGGTCCATTTCAGCGCAACCACCGCCTTCTTCGGGTCGGTGACGACGGGCGTCAAAAGGTGCGGGATGCCGTCATAGACCGAGAGCTCCAGCATCTTGGGATCGATCATGATCAGCCGGCATTCCTGCGGCGTCAGCCGGTAGAGCAGCGACAGGATCATGGTGTTGATGGCGACCGACTTGCCCGAGCCGGTGGTGCCGGCGACCAGAACGTGCGGCATCTTGGCGATATCGACGATGACCGCCTCGCCGTTGATGGTCTTGCCCAGCGCCAACGCCAGCTTGGCCTTGGTGGTCTCGAAATCGCGGCTGGCCATAATTTCCCTGAGATACACCGTCTCACGCTTGGCGTTAGGCAATTCGATGCCGATGGCGTTGCGGCCCGGCACCACGGCGACGCGGCAGGCGATGGCGCTCATCGAGCGGGCGATGTCATCGGAGAGGCCGATGACGCGCGATGATTTGATGCCTGGCGCCGGCTCCAGCTCATAGAGCGTGACGACGGGGCCGGGGCGGACATGGATGATCTCGCCCTTGACGCCGAAATCCTCCAGCACGCCTTCGAGCAGGCGGGCGTTCTGTTCCAGCGCGTCTTTCGAGAGGCTCGGGTCGCGCGCGACGTTCTTCGGTTCGGACAGGAAATGCAGCGACGGCATCTCGAATTTTTCCGAGCCGATCAGCGAGGTCTGCGCCTCGCGCTGGACGCGCGCACCCGGGGCCGGGCGCGGCGCCGGCGCTTCAACGCGCGTGGCGGCATCCGAGCGGAACGGCTGGACCTTGGCGGTGGGAGCCGCGCGACGCTGGACGAGGGGTTCATCGTCGAAATCGACATCGTCATCGCCGGTGTCGAAGCGATCGTCGAAGACGTCATCGTCCGGATCGACGGAAACGCTGCGATCGTTGACCATGGCGGCGAAGAATTCCGGTTCGACGCGGGCACGGCCATCCGGGCTCATCCGCTGCTCGGCGAACTCGGCCGATTCGACCCGTTCGGCGGCGCGCCGCCAGGCGCTGGCGCGCGGCTCCATTCCCGGCTCGAAGTCGTCCCGCCGCTGCCTGCGGCGCACGGCGCGGCGGTGCATCCACGCGCGGAACGAAAGCCACCAATGGGTCATTGCGCCGAGCGCCAGTATGCCTTCGTCGCCTTCATCCTCGTCATTGTCGAACAGCAGCTCATCCTCACGCGGATCGGCGGCGGCCGGTTCCTCCATGACGGCGAAACCGTTCTTGCGCGCGATCAGCGCCGAACCGTAGGCGAACAGCCATAGCGCCGGCCCGGCCATCAGAATGGCGAGCACGCTGGCGACCAGACCGGTCGGGTAGCCGCCAATGACGAGGCCTGGAATCTTCAGCACCATGTCGCCGAACACGCCGCCGAGCCCCGTCGGCAGCGGCCAGGTCTTGGGCGGCACCACGCAGCCGGCGATCGCGGCGGCCAGCAGGGCAAAGCCGAACCAGAACAGACCGCGCCTGGGCAGCCTGTCGACGCCACGCGCCGAAAACAGCAGATATCCCCAGATCACGGCCGGAACCAGCGCCGCCACGGCGGCAAGGCCGAAGAACTGCATGGCGATGTCGGAGAAGACCGCACCCGCATAGCCCATGGCATTGGTGACGGTGTTGGCTGTGGCGTGGGAGAAGCTCGGGTCGGCGACATTCCAGGTGGCAAGGCTGGCGACACCGAAAGCGGTGAACGCGAACATGCCGGCGCCGACCAGCCGGCCGACCTGGCGTCGCGCGAATGCCTGGATGCCGTGCCCCGTATCGGTCAGCGCGAGCGGTGCTGAAGCCCCTGAACGCATGCTCTTCCCCGTCAGTGATTGCCTGGCCCGAGCGCGTGACGCACTTCGGCAGATTTGGCTGCCAGACTATGCGTGGGAAGGTTAAGGCCGCATTAACCATGGCAGGGCCTCAGCCGCCTGCCGCAAATAACAATGGCGAGCCTCACGGCCCGCCATTTCTGCATTGGCAACGGCAGGGTGATCAGGCTCGGTGGGCCTGATCCGCTCCGATCTCAGTTGGCTCCGCCGAGCGCCTGGACGTTGGCGCAGAACTCGGCATGCGGCTTGCTCATCGCCGCGTCCTGGCATTCCTTCTTCATCGCATCCTGCTTTTCCATTGGCATGGCCATGAAAGCGGTCTTGAATTCCGCCATCGGCTTCATGGTTTTCATGCTGGAATTGGTGAAGAACGGGGCCATATTGTCGGGTTCGTCGAGAGCCCCGGCAAATGCCATGCCGCTGACCATGGAAAGAGCGAGCGCGCCGAGACAGATATTCTTGACGTTCATTGGATGGTTTCCTTCCCTATTGTTTGAAACGACCGCCGAACAGTGGTCGTGCCCGGGAGTTCGATGCCAAGACGCCCGATGTTTCCTCGAAAATCTCAATCACGCGAACGTGATTGCGCTCGTCCAACCAAGTGGGCTCCAAAAAAGAGGCCCGGAGCGATCCGGGCCTCAAGGCGTGAGCACCTTGCGGAGCGCCACGACGGGATTTCAAAAACAGTTCCGGAAGACGTGCAGCGATTTTCCGTACGCGATTACAGAAAGAGGTGGGACCGGCGGGAGGAAGTCCGCCGATCCCATGGCTAAGAGGCCTTATGGCACCACTTCGCCGTGCTGGCTGATGTCGAGACCCTCGACCTCTTCCTGGGTCGACGGACGCAGGCCGACGAGCGCCTTGACGATGTAGAGGATGACGAAGGTGGCGATTGCCGTCCACAGGATGGTGAAGACGATGCCGTAGAGCTGCTTGCCGATCGACGCGCCCGAGGACAGGCTGTTGATTGCCGGGTCGGCGAGCACGCCGGTCAGCAATGCGCCGACCACGCCGCCGACGCCATGGACACCGAAAGCATCGAGCGAGTCGTCATAGCCGAACATGTGCTTTACCTTGACCGCCGAGATGTAGCAGACGACGCCGGCGACGATGCCGACGATGAAGGCGCCCGTCGGGTTGACGAAGCCGGAAGCCGGCGTCACCGCAACAAGGCCGGCAACGGCGCCGGAGATGATGCCGAGCACCGAGGGCTTCTTGGCGACGATCCATTCGGCGAACATCCAGGCCAGCGCCGCTGCCGCGGTGGCAACCTGGGTGTTGAGCATCGCGGCACCTGCGAGGCCGTCGGCGGCGAGTTCCGAACCGGCGTTGAAGCCGAACCAGCCGACCCACAGCAGCGAAGCGCCGATCACGGAATAGACCAGGTTATGCGGCGCCATGTTGGTGGTGCCGTAGCCTTCGCGCTTGCCCAGGACCAGGGCGCAGACGAGACCCGCGACACCGGCATTGATATGGACGACCGTGCCGCCGGCGAAGTCGAGCACGCCGGCAGCGCCGAGGAAGCCGCCGCCCCAGACCCAATGCGCGATCGGCGCATAGACGACCAGCAGCCACAGCGCCATGAAGATCAGCAGGGCCGAGAACTTCATGCGCTCGGCAAAGGCGCCGGCGATCAGGGCCGGGGTGATGATGGCGAAGGTCATCTGGAACATCGAGAAGACGAATTCAGGAATGTTGGCCACGCCCGGCGCCCACAGCGTCGAGGTGGTGATGCCGTGATGGAAGAACTTCGAGAAGCCGCCGAGATAGGCATTCATGCCGCCGCCGTCGGAAAAGGCCAGCGAATAGCCGAACATGAACCACAGCACCGTCACCAGGCAGGTGATGGCGAAGCTCTGCATGACAGTGGCAAGCACGTTCTTCTTGCGCACCATGCCGCCGTAGAACAGGGCCAGGCCAGGGATGGTCATCATCAGCACCAGCGCCGTCGAAGTCAGCATCCAGGCGGTGTTGCCGGTGTCGAGCACCGGGGTGGGAGCGGCCGGCGCGGCGGCAGCCGCGGCCGGAGCCGCTTCCTGCGCGAAGGCGGCGACGCTGCCCAACGCTGCGAGAGCGAGCGAGCCAAAAAGGGCGGCGCGTCCCGTCTTCTTCAAGGTGGAAGAAATATTCATTGAACTCTCCATTGGAATACGTGTTCGCCGCTTCAGAGCGCGTCGGTGTCTGTTTCGCCGGTGCGGATGCGCACCGCCTGGTCGATGCCGAAAACGAAGATCTTGCCGTCGCCGATCTGACCGGTCTTGGCGGCTGCGGTGATGGCCTCCACGGCCTTGTCGACCATGTCGGCGCTGACCGCGACCTCGATCTTGATCTTCGGCAGGAAACTGACCGCGTATTCCGCCCCGCGATAGATTTCCGTGTGCCCCTTCTGACGCCCGTAGCCTTTGACTTCGGTGACGGTCAGGCCCTGGATGCCGACGGCGGTAAGCGCTTCGCGTACCTCGTCGAGCTTGAACGGCTTGATGATTGCCATCACGATTTTCATAAGGTTTCACCCTTTTGCTGTTGCGGTCCCCCGCGTTTGCACACCTTCACCGATCCCGAGGAGCCGGAGAGTGCCGACGAGGATTCAAGCTCCGTGCCAATTGCCGAAGCAGCGTGTTAACTTGTTGTAAACAAAGGAATTGACACGCCGGCGATCGCACCGTGCCGATAAGCGCGGCACAGCTTCTGCTCAATAATTAAGCAATTTTCAGAAAACGCCTATTTGGGAGGCTTTGGTCGAACGGACTGCTCAACGCTTGAGCCGGATCAAGCCTTCCTGGGCCATCGAGGCGATCAGCGTGCCGTCGCGGGCATAAAGCGTGCCGCGGCTGAACCCGCGCGATCCCGAGCTCGAGGGGCTGTCCTGCGCGTAGAGCAGCCAGCCGTCGAGCGAATGCGGACGGTGGAACCACATCGAATGGTCGAGGCTGGCCGCCTGGATGTCGGGATCGAACAGCCCGCGCCCATGCGCGAAGGTCGAGGTGTCGAGCAGTGTCATGTCGGAGAGATAGGCGAGCAGCACCGATTGCAGCGCGCGGTCGTCTGGGACGGGGCCGGCGAGGCGGATCCAGACATTCTGTCGGGGCGGCAGCTTGTCGCGGCTTTCATAGTGCTGGAGATTGACCGGCCTGAGCTCCAGCGGTCGCTCGCGTGCCCAGAAGCGTCGCACTGCTTCCGGCACCCGGTCGGCCTTTTCGAGCAGTTGGCGCTGCGTCTTCAGCCCTTCCGGCGGCGGCACGTCGTCAGGCAAAGCGAACTGGTGCTCCAGCCCCTTCTCATCGACCTGGAACGAGGCTTCCAGCGAGAAGATCGCGTTCCCGTGCTGGATCGCCAGCACCCGGCGGGTGGTGAAGGAGCCGCCGTCGCGGATGCGGTCGACCTCGTAGATGATCGGCACCTTGATGTCGCCCGGCCGCATGAAATAGCCATGCAGCGAATGCACGTAGCGGTCGGGCTCGACTGTCCGCTGTGCCGCTACCAGCGCCTGGGCGATGGTCTGGCCGCCGAACACGCGCTGCCACTCCACCTGGGGGCTGCGACCACGATACAGATTGTGTTCCAGCCTCTCGAGGTCGAGAATGCGCAGAAGCTCGTCCATGGCCGCCGTCATGTGTCGTGACCTCGCCTCAAGATTTCCTTGGCGGGTTTCCGACAGGAAGGACGGGCCGTCAAGGGCGGATGGCAGGCTGGCTTGCAAGGAGCGAAGACCATGGAAGGCAAGGCAGAGGCGAAAACCAGGTCCGGGCTCGATGTTCTGGTCGCCGGCGCCGGCTATGTCGGCCTGGCTGCCGCCGTGTCGCTGAAACAGGCGCAACCGGAGCTTGCCGTGGCCCTGGTCGATGCCGCGCCCGCCGGCTCCTGGCAAAGGGACGGGCGCGCCTCGGCCATTGCGGCGGCCGCCTGCCGCATGCTCGAGCGGCTCGGCGTCTGGGCCGAGATCGCGCCGGAAGCGCAGGCGATCACCGAGATGATCATCACCGATTCGCGTACCGCCGATCCGGTGCGCCCGGTCTTCCTCACTTTCGACGGCGAGGTGGCGCCGGGCGAGCCCTTCGCGCATATGGTGGCCAACCGGGTGCTGAACGGCGCCTTGCGCCGCAGCGCCGAAAAGCTCGGCGTCGACATCATCGAAGGCGTTGCCGTGCAAGGGTTCGAAACCGATGGTGCGGGCGTCACCGTGCATCTGGCCGACGGCGCGACGCTGAAGGCACGGCTGCTGGTCGCCGCCGACGGCGTCAACTCGAAGCTGCGCGACATGGCCGGCATCAAGACGGTGAAGTGGGAATACGGCCAGTCCGGCATCGTCTGCACCGTGGCGCATGAACGGCCCCACAATGGCCGTGCCGAAGAGCATTTCCTGCCCGCCGGCCCCTTCGCCACGCTGCCGCTGAAGCCGGGCGAGGACGGCTCCAACCGGTCGTCGATCGTCTGGGTCGAGCGGTCGGAAGATGCTCAGACGCTGGTCGCCGGCGACGACCTCCTCTTCGAGCATGAGCTGGAACAGCGTTTCGGCCTCAAGCTTGGCGAGATCCGCGTCGCCGACAAGCCGCGCGCTTGGCCGCTGGGTCTTACCATCGCGCGCGCCTTCGTCGCGCCGCGCGTGGCGCTTGCCGGCGATGCCGCCCACGGCATCCACCCGATCGCCGGCCAGGGCCTCAATCTCGGCTTCAAGGATGTCGCCGCCCTGGCCGAGGTGATCGTCGAAGCCGACCGGCTGGGCCAGGACATCGGCGCGCTCGACGTGCTCGAGCGCTACCAGCAATGGCGCCGTTTCGACACGGTGCAGATGGGCGTCACGACAGATGTGCTGAACCGGCTGTTTTCCAACGACATCGGCCCGCTGCGCGCGGTGCGCGACATCGGCCTCGGTCTGGTCGAGCGCATGCCGCGGCTGAAGGAATTCTTCATCCGCCAGGCGTCGGGGCTTTCAGCCGGCACGCCGCGACTTTTGAAAGGCGAGGCGATCTGACCCCGCGCGCCACCTATGACCCGGGCACGTCATAGATCGCCCGGACCTCGATCGTGCCGAGTTCGGCCAGCGGAATGCCGCCGGCGATGTCCAGCGCCTCCTGGAGGTCCTTCGCCTCGATCATGACGAAGCCGAGCAACTGCTCCTTGGTTTCGGCGAACGGGCCGTCGGTGACCAGCCGCTTGCCCTTGCGACGGCGCACGGTCTTCGAGGTCTTCACCGATTGCAGCGCCTGCGCGACGATGAGCTTGCCTTGTTGGTCCAAGGACCGGTCGTAGGCAAGCGAATCGGCGTCGAGCTTGGCCGATCCTTCCGGGGTGAGCGCGTGGAGGTCTTTCTCCTCACCATAGACCAGGCAGACATATTTCATTTCGCGCTCCCTTGCTGCGATGAATCATAGGATGCGGCGACGAGCGTGTCAGCCTTGCCTTCGACCGCTGCCGCATGGTCGAGAAGGCATGCCGCGACCGCGATGATGGCGACAGCAGCCAGCAGCCTGCGGACACCGGACGGCGGCGGCTCCAGCCAGAAGTCTTGCCGTCGTTGAGCCTTGCGGCCTGGGACCTTCCATATTGCGAAAAACAGATTGTCCATGTGAACCTCCATCCGGCCACAATCCCGTGGTCGCCCGCAGGACGGTCGGGCCGAATGGAAGCCGACATTTTTGCACGCGGATTTTTTCGAAAGGAATGAACCGTCATCGCGCCGTGGTCCAAACAGCGCAGTGGTCTTCGCCCATGCCCGCGCTATAGTTGGCCGGACGCTGGGCTCACCTGGACAAGTTCACGACAACCAAGGAGGAATTCATGGACCGCACCGCAACCGCCGTCTGGAAGGGCAATCTGAAGGACGGCAAAGGCACGCTCGACAGCCAGAGCGGGACCCTGAACGGCACGCCCTATTCGTTCAAGGCACGCTTCGAGGACGAGAGCGGCAAATCCGGCACCAATCCCGAAGAGCTGATCGCGGCCGCGCACGCCGGCTGCTACGCCATGCAGCTGTCGCATTTCCTGGCCGAGAACGGCACCCCGGCGGCCGAGCTCGACGCCAAGGCCGTGGTGACGCTGGTTCCCGGCACCGGCATCACGGGCAGCGCGATCACCCTTGTCGGCAAGGTGCCCGGCATCGACGCGGCGAAGTTCAAGGAATTGGCCGAGAAGGCCAAGGCCGAATGCCCTGTTTCCAAAGCGCTGGGCGCCATCAACGTATCGCTCGACGCCAGGCTCGGCTGAGGGCCCGGTATCCCGGCGCGCATGGTCGCGCCGGGCATCCTCGAGCGCTCAGGCGCCCAGCGCGTCGAGCCGGGTGCGAAGGGCTGCGACTTCCTGCTCCAGCGCCTCCACTCTCGCTTCGAGGTCGGAAGCGGGCACGGCCGATGCAGTGCGCTGCGCCGACAGGGCCGCAACATCGACCGGCCCGGCGAGGAGATGCACGTAGCGGTCCTCGCGTTGGCCTGGACCGCGCGGGATTTCCTGGACGAGCGGCGGTCGACGGCCGATCAGCATATCGAGTTCACCGCGCAAATCCTCGATCGACGAAAACCGTGCCATGCGCTCGCTGCGTGCCAACAATTCATGCGCCGTCTGCGGCCCGCGCAGCAAAAGCAGGCCGACCAAGGCGGTCTGCGGCGTAGTCAGCGAGAAGCGCTGCGCCATCTGGTGCTCGTAGCGCTCGACGCGGGAGCCGAACATCTGCCGTACCAGCCCCTTCTGCTCGAGCACCTTCAGCGCCCGGTGCACCTCTGTCTGCTCCAGCGCCATGACGGGCTCGCGCGCCGTCTTCTGGTTGGCGGCGGCAAGTGCTGCGTTGAGTGTCAGCGGATAGACGTCCGGCGTCAGCTCCTTCTTCTCGATGAGGCAGCCGAGCACACGCGCTTCGGGAGGAGACAGGATGGGGAGGTCCGTCATTGGATTGCAATCCTTTCTGAAGCTGGCAAGACAGCGCCCCTCTGTCCTGCCGGAGAAAGGAGGCGCGAAGGATCGCTGCGTTCAAGATTGCCGCGAGCGAGCGCCTAGACCCTTCTCTCCACCATCATCTTCTTGATTTCCGCGATCGCCTTGGCCGGATTCAAGCCCTTGGGGCAGGTCTGCGCGCAGTTCATGATGGTGTGGCAGCGATAAAGCCGGAACGGGTCCTCGAGATTGTCGAGCCGCTCGCCCGTGGCCTCGTCGCGGCTGTCGATCAGCCAGCGATAGGCCTGCAGCAAGGTTGCCGGGCCGAGATAACGGTCGCCGTTCCACCAATAGCTTGGGCAAGAGGTCGAGCAGCAGGCGCACAATATGCACTCGTAGAGCCCGTCGAGCTTCTCGCGCTCCTCATGGCTCTGCAGCCATTCCTTGGCCGGCTGCGGCGAGACCGTCTTCAGCCACGGTTCGATCGAGGCGTGCTGGGCGTAGAAATTGGTGAGGTCGGGCACCAGGTCCTTGATGACGGGCATATGCGGCAGCGGGTAAATCTTGATGGCGCCCGATATGTCGTCGCAGCCCTTGGTGCAGGCGAGCGTGTTGGAGCCGTCGATATTCATGGCGCACGAGCCGCAAATGCCCTCGCGGCAGGAGCGACGCAAGGTCAGCGTCGGGTCGATCTTGTTCTTGATCCAGAGCAGCGCGTCCAGCACCATCGGCCCGCAATCGTCCATGTCGACGAAATAGGTGTCCATGCGCGGGTTCTCGTCATCATCCGGCGACCAGCGGTAGATGCGATATTCCCTGAGATTGGTCGCGCCTTCCGGCTTCGGCCAGGTCTTGCCCTGCTGGATCTTCGAGTTCTTGGGGAGCGTGAGTTCGACCATTACCTCAGGTCCTTTCGGATGACGTGGCTGGACGTCATTTCAATACACCCTGGCCTTGGGCGCGATCTTGGCGAGACTGATGCCGCCGTCCTTTTCGGCCAGCAGCGGTTCGGTGTGCACCGGACGGTAGGAGAGCGTCACCTCACCGGTCTCGCTCAGATGGGCGAGCGTGTGCTTGCGCCAGTTGGCGTCGTCGCGGGCCGAGAAATCCTCCCGCGCGTGCGCGCCACGGCTCTCCTTGCGCGCCTCGGCGCCGTAGACCGTGGTGATGGCGTTGGCCATCAGGTTTTCCAGCTCCAGCGTCTCGACCAGGTCGGAGTTCCAGATCATCGAGCGGTCGAAAACCTTTATGTCCTTGAGCTCGCCCCAGATCTGCGAAATGCGCTTGCAACCGTTCTCCAGCGATTCCTGCGTGCGGAACACAGCCGCGTCTTCCTGCATGGCACGCTGCATCTTCTCGCGCAGAACCGCCGTCGGCGTTGATCCGTTGGCGTGACGCAGCCGGTCGAAGCGGTCCATGATCTTGTCGACCGAGGCCTGGTTGGGCGACGGGATTGCCGACTTGCGATCGATGACCTGGCCGGCGCGGATCGCCGCCGCGCGTCCGAACACGACCAGGTCGATCAGCGAGTTCGATCCCAGCCGGTTGGCGCCGTGCACCGAGGCGCAGCCGGCCTCGCCTACCGCCATCAGGCCGGGCGAAACCCGATCGGGATTAAGGATCGTCGGGTTGAGCACCTCGCCCCAGTAATTGGTCGGCACGCCGCCCATATTGTAGTGCACCGTCGGCAGCACCGGAATCGGCTCCTTGGTGAGATCGACGCCGGCGAAGATCTTTGCCGATTCCGAGATGCCGGGCAGCCGCTCGTGCAGCACCGCCGGATCGAGATGGTCGAGGTGCAGGAAGATATGGTCCTTGTTCTTGCCGACGCCGCGGCCCTCGCGGATTTCCAGCGTCATGCAGCGCGAGACGACGTCGCGCGAGGCAAGGTCCTTGGCCGACGGCGCGTAGCGCTCCATGAACCGCTCGCCCTCGGAATTGACGAGATAGCCGCCCTCGCCGCGCGCGCCTTCGGTGATCAGGCAGCCGGCGCCGTAGATGCCGGTCGGGTGGAATTGCACGAACTCCATGTCCTGCAGCGGAAAGCCTGCCCTGGCCGCCATTCCGCCGCCGTCGCCGGTGCAGGTGTGCGCCGACGTCGCCGAGAAATAAGCGCGGCCATAGCCGCCGGTCGCCAGCACAACCATCTTGGCCGAGAAGCGGTGGATGGTGCCGTCGTCGAGGTTCCAGGCGACGACGCCGGTGCAGGTGCCGTCCGGCTCCATGATCAGGTCGAGCGCGAAATACTCGATGAAGAACTGCGCGTTGTTCTTCAGCGACTGGCCGTAGAGCGTGTGCAGGATGGCGTGGCCGGTGCGGTCGGCGGCCGCGCAGGTGCGCTGCACGGGCGGGCCATCGCCGTAATTCATCATGTGGCCGCCGAACGGCCGCTGGTAGATCTTGCCCTCTTCCGTGCGCGAGAACGGCACGCCGTAATGCTCGAGCTCGTAGACGGCGGCCGGCGCTTCACGCACCAGATATTCCATGGCGTCGACATCGCCCAGCCAGTCCGAACCCTTGACGGTGTCGTACATGTGCCACTGCCAGGAGTCCGGGCCCATGTTGGAAAGCGAAGCGGCAATACCGCCCTGCGCCGCCACCGTATGCGAGCGGGTCGGGAAAACCTTGGTGATACAGGCGGTGCGCAGGCCCTGTTCGGCCATGCCCAGCGTAGCGCGCAGTCCCGCGCCCCCGGCACCGACGACCACGACGTCGAATTTGTGGTCGACATAGGTATAGCCTGCCGTATTGGCTTCTTTTGCGTCCTTGGCCAAAACGTCAGCCTCCGAATGCCAGTTTGAGCAGGGCGAAGAGCGAAGCCGCGCCGACCGCTATGGTGAAGAAAGTGTTGAGGGCGATCAGCGCCAGCTTCATGCCTTCGCCATGCACGTAATCCTCGATGATCACCTGCATGCCGATCCGCATGTGATAAAGCGGCGAGATGAGCACAAGGGCCATCATCAGCGCCACGAGCGGGTTGGCGAGCGCTGCCCGCACCTCCGCATAACCGGCGCCGTTGAGCGCGACCAAGAACCCGGTGAAGAACAGGATCAGCGGGATGTTGGCGATTGCCGTGAGGCGCTGGCGCCAGAAATGCCCGGTGCCTTCGCGGGCAGAGCCCAGGCCGCGGACTTTAGCCAGCGGCGTGCGCATGTCGGTCTTTCCAGTGCTCATGGTCAGGCTCCTCGCGCCATATAGCCGGCGATCCAGATCAGCAGCGTGAGCAGGATCGAGCCGGCCAGGGTCGCCCAGGCGATCTTGGAGGCGGTATGCTTTTCGAGACCGGCGCCGGTGTCCCAGATCAGGTGACGCACGCCCCCCAGCATGTGATGCATGAGCGCCCAGGTGTAGCCGAACAGGATCAGCCGTCCGAGCCAGGTTCCGAACGCCCAGCTCACCCAATCGAAAGTGGCTTGCGAGCTCGCCGCCGCCATCAACCATATCGCGACCAGGAGGGTGCCGAAATAGAGCGCGCCGCCGGTGATGCGATGGATGATCGACATCGTCATGGTGATCGGCGGCCGGTACACGCTGAGGTGCGGCGAAAGCGGCCGTTCACGTCCGGCGAATTCGCGGGTGGCTGGTGATTTGCTCATGGCTCCCCCAGTTCGGCGTTCCTGGAGCCTCAGGTGGAAATGCGGCATTGCCGCTTCCGGTTGCGACTTCGGACAGCCGGTTTCTAATGCTCTTTTTGCACCGCGTCAAAGCCAGAAAACCGTTTCGAAAACGTAATTTAGTCTGATTAAAAGGCAGGTCCGGGCTTCAATCGATTAGGCGTCGACGATGCCAAGCCGGCCCGTTCTCGCTGCGGTGCAGCATATATGTGACGGGCGCGGGCTTCGGCTGAGCGGGTGCAGGTCAGCGGCGCCGAGCCCGCCTTCATCACCAGCGTCTCGCGGCCGTCGATCACGATCGCGTCATGTGCCTCGCCGTCAGCAACGGGGACAAGCGATGATGACCGGGCCGGCTTTGGCTCCTGCGTTAACCATGTTTATCAAGACATGGCGGAGAAACGCGCCAACCTCTTAACAAAGGTTAAGAAAAGGTTAATTTCCGATTCGAGGAGGCTTTGTCTCCAACATGGAGGACGCCATGCGTTCGAATTCGGGCAGATCGCGCCTTGCGGCGCTCACAGTGGCGGTATTGGCCGTCGCCTTCGTCGCGCCGGCGCTGGCGGACGGACGCCACCAGGATCGGGTCTACGCCGATTCCTTCGGCAATCTCGTCATCGACAGTGCCGCCGGCTACAAGCGCATCCTCGTCGGCGAAGGCAAGCTCGCCAAGCAGCTGTCCGACTATACCAGCGCCGGCCAGCCCAAGGTGATCTACGAGAACGGGGCTGACGAGATGTCGGGCTATGGCGACTGCTATCGGCCGCCGGTGTTCGTGAAGGGGCGCAGTTATATGTATGGCCTCTCCGACGGCGAAATGCCCGAGCTCAGCCCCTGCCGATGAACAGCGCCACGGCCTGTGGCCCGGCGGAAACGCGCACGCAGTCGCGCCCGGCATCCTTCGCCTGATACAGCGCTTCATCGGCACGCCGCATCAGGTCGGAAAAATGCTCGCCGGCATGAAGTTCGGCGACGCCGAAGCTCGCCGTGCAGCGATTGTCGGCGGGGAGCCCGTCTATAGGCAGCGTCCCGAAGGCGCTGCGCGCGCCTTCAGCGAACAGCCGTGCGGCGGCAAGATTGGTGCCTGGCAAGATGATGGCGAACTCTTCGCCGCCTATACGACCGGCGACATGGTGGTCGGCCGCGGCCTCGCGCAGGAAGCGGGCAAAGGCCTCGATGACCCGGTCGCCCGAGGCATGGCCGTAATTGTCGTTGATGGACTTGAAGTGATCGAGATCGGCGATGACCAGCGCGACTGGGACGCCGCGGCGCGCCGCGTCCCCCAGCGCCGTCTCGGCGTGACGCTCGAAGCCGCCGCGGTTGAGGAGCCGCGACAGCGTGTCCGTTTCCGACTTCGACGTCGCCTCGGCGAGCACGTCGCGCACCAGTATCGCCAGCGCCAGCAAGGCCAGCGCCACGCCGAACACGGTGCCGAGCGATTGCGATACCAGGGCATAGCTGGTCTGCAGATAGGATTGCGGGGCGGCGCCGCGGCCGCCAAGCGCATCGGCGATGAATGGCTTGCTGGCGAACTGCACGGCGCTGGCCGTCAGCACCGCCATCAGCATCCGATCGAGCCGGTCACGCCTTTGCCTGGACGACCAGACAATGCCGAACCCGGTAAGCTGCATGACGGCGTAGGGCAGTTGGTAGGCCATCTTGCTGACAAGGGACTGGCGCGGCAGATCCTGAGCGAAATAGACCGCGACAGACGCAACGGCCAGGACCAGGAGCATCGCCGACCAGGGCGGCGTCACGCCGTATCTATGCGCAAGCCCGCCGTTGAAGGCGATGGTGGCGCCAAGCAAAACGGCAAAGGCTGCGACGACCACCAGCCGCGCATTGTCGAAGGCGGGGATGCTGAATTCAACGACGAAATAGGCCATGCCCAGCACATAGCCGAACGCCAGCCAGCGTGCCGAGACGCGTCCGATGTCATAGACGGCGATCGCCATGAAGGCCGCCGCCAGCAGCCCGGCAACGAACAGGTTGATGACAAGGATGAAGTCCGCGCCGCCCATGATTTCCCAAGTCCCTGACGGCAGCAAACCATCGACGGGCGAAAAAGAAGTTAACGTCAAGTCATACCGGAGGCTCGCGCACGCCTCGGAGATCGGCCGAACGATGCTTGCCATCGCCCTTCACGGCGAAGCAAGGAACGAAGCGGTGCGGCGCGGGCCCTGGATGATGAAGGCGTCAGGCCGATCGCCTTCAGCCGGCTTTGAGCGGCTCCGGCACAAACAGCGTTTCCGGCCGCTCATAGGACAGGCGCACGCTGTCGCGCCCGTTTTTCTTGGCCTTGTAGAGGGCCTCGTCGGCGCGGCGCATCAACGGCTCCAGCGCTTCGTCGCCGCTGCGCGCCGCGACCCCGAAACTGGCGGTGACCTTGGTGCCAGGCGGAAGTCCGTCGACGCCGCCAGCCGAGTAGGCCACGCGCACGGCCTCTGCGAACAGCCGCGCGGCGGCAAGATCGGTCAAGGGCAGGAGCACCGCGAATTCCTCGCCCCCAATACGTCCCGCCTCACCGCGCGCACCGGCGGCCGCGCGAAGCCTGGCGGCGAAGTCAGCGATCACCCGGTCGCCAGCGGCGTGCCCATGCAGGTCATTGAGCGCCTTGAAGTGGTCGAGGTCGGCCAGAACCAGGGCCACCGGCAATTTCGCCGCCGCGCAGCGTTGCAAGAGCAGGGCCGCCCGTTCCTCGAAGCCGCGCCGGTTGAGCAGGCCCGACAGCGGATCGGTGTAGGTTTCGACCTTCAACGCCTTCATCACGTCGAGCGCGGCGGCGGAGAACAGGCAAAGCGCGATCAGCAGCGACAGCAGCGCGTGCGACAGCAACGCCGTCGTCCAATAGGAGGATGTATAGAGCTCGTCATAGGTCGTGAAAGGCCCGTGCGCGACGATGACGGCAAGCGTGCGCACGAAGAAATTCAGCCCCGCGAGCAACGCCAGGACGAACAGGATACTTTCCGTCGGGCCATTGCCACGCACCTTGCGCAATTCGGCGGCCGCCACCAGACTGATGCCGCCGAGTGCGAAGTTGATGACGAGGACCCGCCATGTCAGGTCCGGCTGGACGAACAGGAACCAGCAAAAGGCGACCATGCCGCCGCTCGCCAAGACGCAAAGCCCGGCATAGGGCACTCGCCGGCCATGCCGCGCCACGATCGCGCCGGCCAGGCAGGATCCGGCAACGCAGAAGCATAGATTGGAGAGCAGCTTCGACGGTGCCAGGCCAACGGGCAGCGTGAAATGCTGGAACAGGAACCCGGCCGCCGCGAGCGAATAGCTTACCGCCAGCACGGCCAGATAGGGACGGTGGCGCTGATAGAACCAAAGCACGAGGAACGCCGCGCCGAGGGCCAGCGCGATCGTCGGGTTTAACAACGCTATCAGCAGGCCGGTGTCCAAAGGACCGTCACTTCCCCTCGCTTGACGTCAGGGAAGACCTTAGGCCGCAAGCCCAAACAAGCGGTTAAGCGAAAGCGAATATGTGTCACGCGGGTGCGGAGCGTGACGTGGAACCGGCGCGCCGGACCTGCGTTTGTCCAGCGCAGAAGAGGAACCGATAATGGCCGATACAATCACCCTGACCGATCACGAGGCAATCCGTTCGTGGGCCGCGTCGCGCGCCGGCTTTCCGGCCATTGTCGATGTGTCGCCCGAAGCCGGCACGCAGGCGATGCTGCGGCTGGTGTTCGGCCAGCACGCCTATGAGGACGAGGACCAGCCGGAGCGTCCGATCAATGCCGGAGGTTATGAGCTGGTCGAGTGGGACGAATGGTTCAAACTCTTCGATGAACGCGGGCTGGCCCTGGTGGTCGCCGCCGAAGAACCCGGGCGCCGCGAGCAGTTCCACGAGATCATCCGCCGCGACGACCGGTGAAGCCGCAACATGTTCTGGTCAAGCAGAAGGCCCGGATCGCATCGCGATCCGGGCCCTGGCGTTTCGATCGAACCAGCCGCGATTTACTTCCAGTCGCGAATATCGACGAAGTGGCCGGCGATCGCCGCCGCCGCAGCCATGGCCGGCGACACCAGATGGGTGCGCCCCTTGAAGCCCTGCCGGCCCTCGAAATTGCGGTTCGAGGTCGAGGCGCAGCGCTCATGTGGCTTCAGCCGGTCGTCGTTCATGGCAAGGCACATCGAGCAGCCCGGCTCGCGCCAGTCGAAGCCGGCGGCGAGGAAGATCTTGTCGAGCCCTTCGGCCTCGGCCTGTTCCTTGACCAGGCCGGAGCCCGGTACGATCATGGCGTTGACGCGCGGATTGACTTTTCTGCCCTCGACCACCTTGGCGGCGGCGCGAAGATCCTCGATGCGGCCGTTGGTGCAGGAGCCGATGAAGACACGGTCGAGCGCGATGTCGGTGATCTTCGTTCCCGGCGTCAGGCCCATATAGTCGAGCGCGCGCCGCTTTGAGGTGCGCTTGTTTTCGTCGGTGATGTCTTCCGGGTTCGGCACAATCCCTTGCACCGAGACAACATCCTCCGGGGAAGAGCCCCACGAGACGATCGGCGGCAGTTTGGCCGCATCGAGCACGATCACCTTGTCGAAATGCGCGCCTTCGTCGGATTGCAGCGTCTTCCAGTAGGCGAGCGCGGCGTCCCAGGCGGCGCCCTTGGGCGCGCGCGGCTTGTCCTTGACATAGGCGAAGGTCGTTTCGTCGGGTGCAATCAGGCCGGCGCGCGCGCCGCCCTCGATCGACATGTTGCAGATCGTCATGCGGCCTTCCATCGACAGCGAGCGGATCGCCTCGCCGGCATACTCGATGACATAGCCGGTGCCGCCGGCGGTGCCGATCTCGCCGATGATGGCGAGGATGATGTCCTTGGCGGTGACGCCTTCCGGCAACTGGCCGTCGACACGCACCAGCATGTTCTTGGCCTTGCGCTGGATCAGCGTCTGCGTGGCCAACACATGCTCGACTTCCGATGTGCCGATGCCATGCGCCAGAGCGCCGAAGGCGCCATGGGTCGAGGTGTGGCTGTCGCCGCAAACGATGGTCATGCCGGGCAGCGTAAAGCCCTGCTCCGGGCCGATGATGTGGACGATGCCTTGGCGGATATCGTTCTCGGAATAATACTCAACGCCGAAATCCTTGGCGTTCCTGGCCAGCGCCTCGACCTGGATGCGGCTTTCCTCGTTCTTGATGCCGAACTTGCGCTCGGGCGAGGTCGAGACGTTGTGGTCGACCACGGCCAGCGTCTTTTCGGGATGACGGACTTTGCGGCCACTCATGCGCAGGCCCTCGAAGGCCTGCGGGCTGGTCACCTCATGGACGAGGTGGCGGTCGATATAGAGCAGGCAGGTGCCGTCGTCCTGGCGGTCGACGACGTGGTCGTCGAAAATCTTGTCATAGAGGGTGCGCGGTGCGCTCATGTGCGTAAATCCGTCGATATGAGAATGGGAAGGGCAGGCGCCGAGATGTCCGGCGGAACGACTTGATCAGTCGGCCCGCGTAAGTCGGCTGGTCGGCGCGCCACAGACGCGCGCGGAGAAGCGCGACGGCAGGCGTTTTCTGTCCTGCAGCACGAACCCCTTGTAGGCCGGATCGCCAAAAAGCTCTTCCATGGGGTGTTAGATAGCAATGTTTTGGCTTTTCGGCAATTGGCGGGTGGCTGCGCGGGACCTGGGTTCCTCGTCCTCGCGTCCACACCTTCGGGGAAGCACCAAGCTTGGCGGCCCCGCGGCTCAAAGCACCTCGAAGACAAACGTCTTCACCAGCGCATCCGGCTCGGCAATCGCATAACAGCGGAACCACGGGCTTTGCTCGACCAGCCGCCATTTTCCCGTCCGTTCCAGCTCTTCGAAGACCGCCTGGAAACCACCGCTCTCGAACACCTGGTCGCGCACGGTGAAGATGGCATGGCCGCCTTTCTTCGTGATGCGCACCAGTTCGTGCAGGCCGGAAGCCGGCGCATGGCTGATGGTGAACACGCCGGTCGAGAAGAAGGCACGGAAATGCCCGTCGGGCCAGGGCAGCGGGCCGCCCAGCATTGCCTGCTTCAGCTCGCCGTAGGCGTTGCGGCTGCCGGCGATCTTCAGCATGTCGACCGACAGGTCGAGCCCGGCGATATCGCCGTAGCCCAGCGCCTTCAGCGATGGTCCCGACAGGCCGGTGCCGCAGCCGGCGTCGAGCAGCGGCCCTTCGCCCGCAGGCACATGGCGCGCCACCCAGGCGGTGATGAGGAACGGCAGGAGATAACCGAGCGAGGCGGTCTCGCTGTCATAGGTCGCGGCCCATGCGGCATAGGCCTGCGCCAGGGTTTCGGGCGTATCGGCCGTATAGACCGAATCCAGCGCGGCATTGGCCTTGTCGATGTTCACGGGCATGCTCCTCCTCCAGTGCGCAACCGGAGCGTAACGCCGTCCTTGCCGAAAGACTATTCCTGATGCTGGCGGCGCAGCCGCCGTTCGAGCGCCCGGAGCGCCAACGACAGGCCGACGGTCAGGATGAGATAGATGTAGGCTGTTATCGAATAGGTCTCGAAGAAGCGGAAGGAGCCGGCGGCATAGACCTTGCCCATCTGCGTGATGTCGGCGACGCCGAGCACCGAGACCAGCGAGGAATCCTTGACCAGGGCGACGAAGTCATTGCCGAGCGGCGGCAGGATGGTGCGGATCGCCTGCGGAAAGACGATCAGCCGGAAGCGTTGCGTCCGCGTCAGCCCGAGCGCCTTGGCCGCTTCGATCTGGCCCTTCTCGACCGCCTGGATGCCGGCCCGGAACACCTCGGAGATAAAGGCGGAATAGCCGATGGTCAGCGCCATGATGGCGCGCCACAAGAGCGAGACGTCACGCACCAGCAACTCGCCGAGATAGCCGGCGCTCTGCAGCGGCGCGGTCAGCGCGTTCCAGGCGGCGACGAAAGCCGGTGCGCCGGCAAAAGCGATCCAGAACAAAAGCACCAGGACCGGTACGCCACGGATGATCTCGACATAGAAACGCGCGATCTGCCGCAGCCACTGCGAACCCGACAATCCCATCAGCGCGATGCCGAGGCCGATCATCGAGGCCAGCGCGAAGGCGACAATGGTGACGAAGACGGTGACGCCGATGCCCTTGGCAACAGTGGCGAAGACCTGGGCATAGAGATCGCTGGCGGCGATGGCGAGCGCGGCGGCCAGGGCAAGGACAAGGGCGGCGGCCAGCCACCAGGGAAATTCAGGTCTGGCGGAGGAGGAAGTCGAGGACGGCATCAGGTATTGCCGGTGACAAAGATACCAAGGCTGCGTTCTGTCACACCCCCCTCTGGGCGCAGAGTCAGCGCAAGTTCCCGCGCATAACCATCATGCAATGCGCGTAACAATGAGGTTCACTGCCCCATCTTGTAATCAAGGAACCATTTTTTGTTCAGCGCGTCGAAGGTGCCGTCGGCCTTGAGCGCGGCGATGGCGGCGTTGACAGGCTTCACCAGGTCGGACCCCTTGGGGAAGATGAAGCCGAAATCCTCGGTGCCGAGCGGGCCGCCGATCAGCTTCAGCTTGCCCTCGGAAGCGTCGACATAACCCTTGCCGGCGGTGCCGTCCGTGAGCACCACATCGACGTCGCCAGTCTTCAGCGCCTGCACGGTAGCACCGAACGTCTCGAACAGCTTTATGCGCGGGTTCTGCTCATTGCCGTCCAGCACGCTGTAGACAGCGGTGTAGAAGGGCGTCGTGCCGGCCTGCGCGCCGATCAGCCCGTCCTTGAAGGCGCCGAAGGTCTTGGCGTCGGTGAGAAGCGGCTCTCGTCGCCGCGCACCAGCATGAACTGTTCCGAGCGCATATAGGGGTCGGAGAAATCCACCTTCTGCTTGCGGTCGTCCTTGATGGTGATGCCGGTCATGCCGATGTTGTACTGGTTGTCGGAAACCGCCTGGATCATCGCGTCCCAGGAGGTGTTCTGGTACTCGACGGTGAAATTCAGCCGCTTGGCGATCTCGTTCATCGCGTCATATTCCCAGCCGATCTGTTTTCCGGTCTTGGCATCGATGAACTGCAGCGGCGGATAGGCGTTTTCCGTCACCACCACCACTTTCTTGCCGCCGAGATCGGGCAGCGCCTGGGCGAAGGCGGCAACGGGCGCAAGCATGACGGCAAGCAGGCCGGCCAGCAGCAGTAGCGATTTGGTCATGACACACTCCCCGGAAGTGAAAGCGCCCGGACATGGCCGGGCCTGCAAAGGAAATCCGGCGCCGACTTTAGCTCTCCGCAAGCGCCATGCAAGACGCTCCGCTACGCCACGGCTGGCGAAAAACGCAAATAGATACTTTCGGCCGGGATTTTGGGGAACGATCCTTGCCGTGGCCGATCAGCCGCGCTGCGGCGCTCCGGCATCGGCCTCGCGCAGCCCGGCGACAAAGCGGGTCAGCGTGCCATGCAGCGACTTCAGCTCGGCTGGGTCGAGAGGCAGGCTGCAGAGCATGGCGGCGGGGATGTCCCTGGCGCGCTCGCGCAGAGCCTGGCCCTTGGCGGTCGGCTCGACCAGCACGCGGCGCTCGTCGGCAGGATCGCGCCGGCGCGTAACCAGGCCGCCGGCCTCGAGCCGCTTGAGCAGCGGCGTCAGCGTTGCCGAATCAAGGCCCAGCGCCTCGCCGAGCTCGCCCACCGTGCTCGGCGCGCGCTCCCACAGCGCCAGCATGGCCAGATATTGCGGATAGGTCAGGCCAAGCGGATCGAGCAACGGCCGGTAGAGCTTCGTCATCAATCCGCTTGCCGAATAGAGCGCGAAGCAGAGTTGATCGCGGAGCCTTGGAACCGCGCTGGTCCCGGCGTCATCCGCCGGGACCTGGTCGGCCGTGTCTTTGGTTTTCGCCGTCATGTCGCCTTTGCCGAAATCGCCACCTCGATATTGCCCCTGGTTGCGTTGGAGTAGGGGCAAATCTGGTGCGCCGCCGATACAAGCGCTTCTGCGGCCGCCTGATCAAGGCCTTTCGTCTCGGCCGCCAAGGAAACGCCGAGCTTGAAACCCTCGCCATTGGGAAGAAGGTTGACGGTCGCGGTTACCGCGGCGTCGGCAAGCGGAAGCTTCTGTTTACGCGCGACGAAGCGGATGGCGCTTTCGAAGCAGGCGGCGTAGCCGATGGCGAAAAGCTGCTCGGGATTGGTGGCGCCGCCCGGCCCGCCTAGCTCCTTGGGCATCGCCAGATCGACCTTGAGCAGACCGTCGCTGGTCTCGCCATGGCCGGCGCGGCCGCCGGTGACGCGAGCCTGTGTGGTATAAAGTGCCATCATACATCTCCACTTATATTGTGTACGATTAGTTAGTGTACTAATTGCTGTTTCGTCAACACCCCGGATCCTGATCCTGCGGAGGAAAAGCGATCACAGTCTGGTGAACGAAAAAAGGCGGCCGAAGCCGCCTTTTCAAAATCCTTCGTCGAAAACCTTATTCGGCGGCTGCGGCTTCCGCAGCCTTGGCGGCTTCGTCGGCGGCCTTCTTCTCGGCGGCTTCCTTGGCGGCCGTCTCCGCGGCCAGCGCCTGCGCGGCGGCAACCTTCTCGGCCTCGATGCGCGCCTTCTCGGCGTTCAGCGCATCGCGCTCCTCATCGTTGAGCTTGCGGGCGCGCACGCCGGTGTTCTCCGAAATACGGGCCGACTTGCCGCGACGGTCGCGCAGGTAATAGAGCTTGGCGCGACGCACCTTGCCGCGACGCACGATCTCGACGCCTTCGACCATTGGCGAAAACACCGGGAAGACGCGCTCGACGCCTTCGCCGTAGGAGATCTTGCGGACGGTGAAATTTTCCTGGAAGCCCGAACCGGCGCGGGCGATGACGACGCCTTCATAGGCCTGAACGCGGGTGCGGGTGCCTTCGGTCACGCGGACCTGGACGCGCACGGTGTCGCCGGGCTGAAATTCGGGAAGCTTGCGCTTGGCTTCGATCTTGGCGGCCTGTTCGGCCTCGAGCTGACGGATGAGATCCATCTCAGTAATCCACTTCTTGTTCTTCCGACAGTCAGAGCGCCCGGCGCTCGCCTTGCAGTTCCAATGACCGCTCGGCTATGCCCTTTGTTCGAAAACATCGGGCAGGGGCGACTACACCGCCATTGTTGACGGGTCCGGCAGATTTCTCCCGGTTCGGCGGGCACATACAGCTATTTCGACGCTTTGTCACGTCTTGGCCGCGTCTTTTTTGCTCGCGTGCACCATCGTATCTGTCCACTGCCGGGTTGCAAGGGCCCTTCAAGCTGCCTAAGGCGGGGCAACCATAGTTCTCCGGCGGCATCCTCATGTCCTTTTTCGACGCGGTCCTGCTATTCATGGCGGGTTTTCTTTCCGGCGCCGCCAATGCGGTCGCGGGCGGCGGCACCTTCATCACCTTCGGCGCCATGACCTTGGTCGGCCTGCCGCCGATCGTCGCCAACGCCACCTCCTCGGTGACGCAATTTCCCGGCTATGTCACCTCGACGCTGGCCTACCGGGACGACATCCGTCATTTCTGGCGTGGCGCCCTGCTGCTCTGCCTGATATCGGCGCTCGGCGCACTGGCCGGCGCGCTCATCCTGTTGGCGCTGGACAATCCGTCATTTCGCATCCTGGTGCCGTGGCTGCTGCTGGCCGCGACGGCGCTGTTCGCCGCCGGGCCGTGGCTGAAGCCCGCACCCAAGCCGGGGCATGAGGCTTCTGTGGGCTCATTGGCCGGCTCGCTGGCGCAGTTCGTCACGGCCATCTATGGCGGCTTCTTCGGGGCCGGCATGGGCGTGATGATGCTGGCGACGCTCGGCCTGACCCAGGCCGGCGACTACCACCGCCTGAATGCGCTGAAAAACATGCTGGCAATTGTCATCGCGGCGGTCGCCATCGTCGTCTTCGTCTCGGGTGGCGTCGTCGCCTGGCCGCAGGCGATCATCATGATCCCCGGCGGCGCGCTGGGCGGCTATGCCGGCGTGTGGATCGCCAAGCGCGTGCCGCAGAATGTGGTGCGCGGCTTCGTCGTCGCGGTCGGGCTGTTCCTGGCGTTCTACTATTTCGCCAAGGGCTGAGGAGAGCCGAGCAAGTCCGGCCGCCGTTCTCGAGTCAGCTTCTCCGACTCTGCCCGCCGCCAAGCTGCGATCTTGCCGTGGTTGCCCGAGGTCAGCACCTCGGGAATGGGCCGGCCCTCGAAATCCTGTGGCCGCGTGTAATGCGGGTGTTCGAGCAGGCCGTTTTCAAAGCTCTCTTCTTCACCCGACACGGCATTGCCCATGACGCCGGGCAGCAGCCGCACCACCGCATCGAGCAGCACAAGCGCCGCCGGCTCGCCGCCGGAGAGGATGAAGTCGCCGATGGAGACTTCCTCCAAATTCCGCGCGTCGATCACCCGCTGGTCGATGCCTTCGAAGCGGCCGCACAGGATGACGGCGCCCGGCCCGGCGGCCAGTTCGCGCACGCGCGCCTGCGTCAGCGGCTTTCCACGTGGGCTCATCAGCAGCCGTGGCCGCAAATCGCCTTCGGGCGAGGCATGGTCGATCGCCTTGGCCAAGACATCGGCGCGCATGACCATCCCGGCGCCGCCGCCGGCCGGCGTGTCGTCGACAGTGCGGTGGCGGTCGGTTGCGAAGTCGCGGATCTGGATTGCCTGCAGCGACCATGTACCGGCCTCCAGCGCCCGCCCGGCCAGCGACAGGCCAAGCAGACCCGGAAACATTTCCGGGTAGAGCGTAAGCACGGAGGCGGAGAAGCTCACCGGTTGCCCCCGGCGTCCCTCGGGCCGCGCGGCCTGCCCTTCGGGTCGAAGCCTTCCTCGCGCGGCACTTCGCCGTCCTCGTCCTCGACCAGCCCGGCCGCCGCCGGGTCGACGCGCACAAAACCCCCGGCGATCGACACTTCGGGCACAGCGGCCTGCGTGAACGGGATCAACACGCCCTTGCGGCCGGAGAGCGTCACATCGAGGATGTCGCCGCCGCCGAAATTGTGCACTGCGACCACCTTGCCAAGGACGGTTCCCGTATCGTCCCGAACCTCCAGACCGATCAGGTCGGCATGATAGAATTCGTCCTCCTCGCCGTCATCGGGCAGCATAGAGCGATCGACGAACAGCTCCGTGCCGGCCAGCGCCTCGGCCGCGTTGCGGTCACTGACACCCTTGAAGCGCACCACAACCACGGTGTTGGCAGGCCTTATGTCGATGATCTGGAAGGCGCGGCCGTCCTTGGCATAAAGCGGCCCGTAATCGGCGAGCGCCAGCGGATCGCCGGTGAAGGTTTTGACGCGCAATTCGCCCTTGATGCCGTGGGCGGCGCCAATCACGGCCATCTGGACGGGGTTCTGGGGCTTGCTCATGGCGCGCTTTTACCTTCGTCATCCACGGTCGGAGCAGGCGCGAAGCGACTGCGCAGACCCGAGGATCCATTCCGTTACTGTGATCAAAACCCACGGCAGTTCAGAAAGGCTCACGGGTCTCTTCCCTGCAACTCTCTATTGGCGGACATCCTGCGGTCTCCGCAGCAAAGAGGCACTGGGCATTTCAGCCAATCAACAAGGTTATGACTTGCCGCCAATCGACTCCTAGCCCCACCGGGTTGTCATTTCAATGACGGCCTCTTCACCGCTTCCTAACCCGGCTGCCGGAAAATGACGGCGAACCGGAACGACGCCATGCAGGAATTCCTTATCCCGGCAAAGCCCGACCTTCAGGCGGTGCGCGAAAGCTGGCTCAAGATGCTCGCGCGAGAACGTCGGCTGTCGCCCGAGACGGTGGAAGCCTATGAGCGCGACACCAGGCAGTTCCTGCATTTCCTGACGGGGCATAATGGCGGACCGCCCGGCATTGCCGACATCGCCGAACTGCGCCCGGCCGACCTGCGCGGTTTTCTCGCCGCCCGTCGCAATGAAGGCGCAGGCGCCCGCACGCTCGGCCGGGGGCTGGCCGGCATTCGCTCACTCTTGCGCTTTCTGGAACGGCGTGGTCTCGCCAACGCAGCGGGCGCGGCGGTCCTGCGGGCGCCGCGCCAACCCAAGTCGCTGCCGAAACCGCTGACGGCCAGTGACGCAAAACATGTCGTTTCCGTCGAGGGTCAATTGGCGGAGGAACCCTGGATCGCCGCCCGCAACGCCGCCGTGCTGACGCTGCTCTACGGCTCGGGCCTGCGCATTTCCGAGGCGCTCGGCCTTGCCGGCGCCGACCTGGCGTCGGAAGCCGACACGGTGCTGCGCGTCACCGGTAAGGGTGGCAAGACGCGGTTGGTGCCGGTGCTGCCGGTGGCGCTCAAGGCGATTGCCGAATACCGCCGGCTGTGCCCCTACCATCTCCACCCCAAGGGCCTGTTGTTTCGCGGCGCGCGCGGCGGCCCGCTCAACCCGGCCATCGTCCAGCGCGAGATGGCCAAGCTGCGCTCGGCGCTCAACCTGCCGGACACGGCAACGCCGCACGCCCTGCGCCATTCCTTTGCCACGCATCTGCTCGGCCGCGGCGGCGACCTGCGCACCATCCAGGAACTACTCGGCCATGCCAGCCTGTCGACCACGCAGATCTACACCGGCGTCGATACGGCGAGGCTGCTGGAGATCTATGAATCGGCTCACCCGAGGGCGTGAAGTATTGGGGTTGTGCGAGGCTTCCGGACTTCGCCACGGGATGACGATGGGTGGGCGGCTCAACTAACCACAGGCCGTTCAGTAATCCGAGCGATCGTCAAAAACTGATTGAACCGAAGACAATTTCGTTCTCCGGGTTAACCGTTTTGCCGTTTTTCCGGCTTAGGAAAGGGTCATGAAACGGGTCATCGTCATCGCCGACCGCGCTGCGCTCTTCTCGCTAAAGCTGCTCTTGGCGCTCCATGTTCTGTTTTTCCTGTCTCTGCTCGCCGTCCTGTTGTTCGCGGCCGGCAAGGCGCATGCCGAAATCCCGTCCTGCACCGGCGCCGACATGCTGTCGGCGTTGCAGAAAAGCGACCCGTCCACCTACCGCAAGATCGAGGCGGAAGCCGCCGCAACGCCGAACGGCAAGGGCCTGCTGTGGAAGCTGGAGAAGACGGGCGAACAGCCGTCCTTCCTGTTCGGCACCATGCATATGACCGACCCGCGTGTCACAGCGCTGCCGCCGGCGGCGCAGAAGGCCTATGACGGCGCCGGCACCATCGTGATCGAGACCACCGAAGTGCTCGACCAGCAGAAGATGATGGCGGCTCTGCTCAAGCAGCCGGAGCTGATGATGTTCACCGACAGCACCACGCTGTCGTCGCTGCTGTCGCCCGACGACGCTGCGGCTGTCGACAAGGCGCTCGACGAACGCGGCATCCCGCCGGCAACCGTCGCCAAGATGAAGCCGTGGATGCTGTCGGCCATGGTGGCGCTTCCAGCCTGCGAACTCGCCCGCAAGGCCGGCGGCGCGCCGGTGCTCGACGTCAAGCTTGCCGAGGATGCCAAGGCCTCCGGCAAATCCGTCGAAGGGCTGGAAACCGTCGCCGACCAGCTGCGCGCCATGGCTTCGCTGCCGATTGCGTTCCACATGAAGGGACTGGTCGACACGCTGAAGCTCGGCGACAGAATGAACGACGTCAACGAAACCATGATCGTGCTCTACCAGCGCGGCGAGACCGGCATGTTCTGGCCGCTGTTTCGCGCCGTGCTGCCCGGCGAGACGGGCGACGCGACAGGCTACGCGGCATTCGAGCAGACCATGATCACCAGCCGCAACAAGGCGATGGTCGATCATGCCGGACCATTCCTCGCCAAAGGCAATGCCTTCATCGCCGTCGGCGCGCTGCATCTGCCCGGTCCGGAGGGGCTGGTCGAGGATTTCCGCAAAGCCGGCTATACTGTCACCGCTGTCGATTGAGTCGCGTGGGCAGCGGAGGACCCAAGGCGCCGCGTTTTCGGCGCTTTCCTTCCCTAGCGTGAAACCCCTTCAACGGTTGCGCGTTGATGGCTGTTGATTGATCATTTTCATCCACGGAGGACACTTTTATGGCGAATCCATCAAACGACACGCCCAGATCAGGTGGCGGCGGCAGCCCTTGGCTGATTGCATTGGTCGTCGTTATTCTGGCTGTAGTCGCGTATTATGTTTTCGGAAGAAGTGGTGAGCATCCGGCGACCGAACCGCCGGCCGCGAGCACACCGGCCCCGGCCCCAGCGCCCGCGGAACCGATGAAGCCCGCCGAACCGACACCCGCGCCTGCCCCTGCCCCTGCACCAGCACCCGCGCCGGCTCCTGCACCGGCGACACCGGCTCCTGCACCGGCCCCAGCTCCCGCACCGGCCCAGTAATCCGGGCCACGGCTTTCAACGAAGAACGGCCCGCCTTCCGGCGGGCCGTTCTGTTTGGGCAGGCAAGGAGGCAATTCCCTCAGGGAAAGCGCTACGCGCTTTTTCCCAGGAAAAGCGTTTCACGGTTTTCCTGGATCGTTCTAAATATGGATCGGCTTGAAGAACGTCGCCAATGCCGCTTCCTTCACTGCTTCCGACATGGTCGGATGGGCATGGCAGGTGCGTGCGAGATCTTCCGACGAGCCGCCGAATTCCATCAGCACCGCCGCCTCGTGGATCATCTCGCCGGCGCCGAAGCCGACGATGTGAACGCCGAGCACGCGGTCGGTGGCCTTGTCGGCCAGGATCTTGACGAAGCCGTCGGTGTGCAGCATGGCGCGTGCCCGGCCATTGGCGGTGAACGGAAACTTTCCGACCTTGTAGTCGATGCCGGCCTTCTTCAATTCCTCCTCGGTCTTGCCGACCGAAGCGATCTCCGGGCTGGTGTAGACGACGCTCGGAATGACGTCGTAGTTCACATGGCCGGCCTGGCCGGCAATCGTCTCGGCGACCGCTACGCCCTCATCCTCGGCCTTGTGCGCCAGCATCGGCCCGGCGATGACATCGCCGATGGCATAGATGCCTGCTATGTTGGTCCTGAGGTGCGCGTCGGTCTTGACCCGGCCGCGCTCATCGACCTCGATGCCCGCTTCCTTCAGGCCCAGGCTGTCGGCGAAAGCGCGGCGGCCGGTGGCGATCAGCACCATGTCGGCCTCGATCGTCTCGGCCGCGCCGCCTTTCACAGGTTCGAAGGTGACGCTGGCGCCTTTCTTGCCTTTGGCGACGCCGGTCACCTTGGCGCCGAGCCTGAATTCGAAGCCCTGCTTGGACAAGAGCCGCTGGAACTGCTTGGAGACCTCGCCGTCCATACCGCCGAGGATGGTGTCGAGGAACTCGACCACGGTGACCTTGGCGCCGAGCCGCGCCCAGACCGAGCCGAGTTCGAGCCCGATGACGCCGCCGCCGACCACCACCAGATGACCGGGAACCTTCTCGAGCGACAGCGCACCGGTCGAGGACACGATGACCTTCTCGTCGAAGTCGACCGTGACGCCAGGAATGCCGGCGACGTCCGAGCCGGTGGCGATGACGATGTTCTTCGTCTCGATTTCCTCGACCTTGCCGTCCTCGCTGGTCACCGACACCTTGCCCGCAGCGATCACCGTGCCGATGCCGCGAAAGCTGTCGATCTTGTTCTTCTTGAACAGGAAGGCGACGCCGTTGACGTTCGCCGTCACCGTCGCGTCCTTGTGCGCCATCATCTTCTTTAAATTGAGCTTCGGCGTCACTTCGACACCCAGCGTGTCGAAGGAATGGCCGGCCTCGGCGAACATCTCGGAGGCATGCAGCAACGCCTTGGACGGAATGCAGCCGATGTTGAGGCAGGTGCCGCCGAAGGTCGGGTTCTTCTCGACCACCGCGACCTTCAGCCCGAGCTGCGCCGCCTTGATGGCGCAGACATAGCCGCCCGGTCCCGAGCCGATGATTACGACGTCATAAGCCATGTTCGTTTCCCTTTTCTTGGGGCGCTCAGCGGCCGCCGCTGACATTCAGGATCGCGCCGGTCGTATAGGACGCGGCATCGGACAACAGGTAGAGAACCGCGCCCGCGACTTCATCCGCGGTGCCGGCTCTTTTCATCGGCAGAAGGTCGCGGAACCGTTCTATCCGGTCCGGCTGTCCACCCGAGGCATGGATTTCGGTATCGATGATGCCCGGCCGCACCGCATTGACGCGGATGCCTTCCAGCGCCACCTCGCGGGCGAGCCCGATGGTGAAGGTGTCGATCGCGCCCTTGGACGCGGCGTAGTCGACATATTCGCCCGGCGAGCCCAGAACTGCCGCAGCCGACGAGATGTTGACGATGGATCCACCCGACCCACCGTGACGGCTCGACATCCGCTTCACCGCTTCGCGGGCGCAGAGGAACGACCCCACCACGTTGATGCGCATCATGCGCTCCAGCCGTGAGACATCCATCTCGTCGATACGCGCCTTGACATCGACGATGCCGGCATTGTTGACGAAAGCATCGAGCCGGCCATAGGTGCGGTCGACGGCTTCAAACATGGCAACGACATCGGATTCGACGCCGACATCGCCCCTGACCGCAAAGGCCTCGCCGCCTGCGGCCTTGATTTCGCCGACCAGCGCCTCGGCGGCTGTCTGGTTGGAGGCGTAGTTGACCGCTACGCGATAGCCAGCCTTCGATCCGAGCCTACAAATGGCGGCGCCGATGCCGCGGCTGCCGCCGGTGACAAGCAGCACCTTTTGCGTTTCACTCATTCCTGGCATCCATTCAAGGCAAACACATCCGACGGCACTTTCGAAAACCCGCCGCCGCCATAGGCGGTGGATTGATGCAACACCGGACCGAGATCGGGCAGGATCAGCGTCTTCGGTGCGTCGACGCCTTCGGCCGGCAACAGGCCGATGCCGCCCCTGTCATCCGACGTATAGATGACGCCGTTCCACAAGGTGCAGGCGGCAAGCTCGGTGCCGGTCACGTCGCCTGCCGGGCATTTGTACATCAGCGCCCCGTTCGGCCGCGAAACACCTTCGTTCCATTGGACGATGCCGTTCAGCACCACATTGTTGTCGAGGATCAAGCGGAACGTGTTGGTGACGGTCGCCGACGTGCCGGTCGGGGCAAAATCGATCTCACTGCCGCTCTGGGCATCGCCGTAGACGGCGAGTTCGATCGGGCATGCGGCATTAGCGTGGACGGCGGCGAATGCCATACCGGCCGCCAGCGCTATCGGTCTGGCGGGCCCAGGGAACAGGGGCATTATTGGCTACTCCGACCGCGAGCCGCCATCCGACCGCCTCACAGATCAAGCACCAGCCGTTCCGGATCCTCCAGGCTTTCCTTGACGCGCACCAGAAAGGTGACCGCTTCCTTGCCGTCGACGATGCGGTGATCGTAGCTCAGCGCCAGATACATCATCGGCCGGATCACGATCTGGCCGCCGACCACCACAGGCCGGTCCTGGATCTTGTGCATGCCCAGAATGCCCGACTGCGGCGCGTTGAGGATCGGCGTCGACATCAGCGACCCGTAGACGCCGCCGTTGGAAATCGTGAACGTGCCGCCCTGCATGTCGGCGACCGACAGCTTGCCGTCTCGCGCGGCGATGCCGAGCCGGCCGATCTCCTTCTCGATCTCGGCGATAGACATCTGGTCGGCATCGCGCACCACCGGAACGACCAGACCCTTCTCGGTGCCGACGGCGACGCCGATATGGGCGTAGTTCTTGAAGATGATATCGGTGGCGTCGATCTCGGCGTTGACCGAGGGGATTTCCTTCAGCGCGTGCGTGACGGCCTTGGTGAAGAAACCCATGAAGCCGAGCTTCACGCCGTGCTTCTTCTCGAACACGTCCTTGTACTTGGTCCTGAGCGCCATCACCGCTGACATGTCGACCTCGTTGAAGGTGGTGAGCATGGCGGCGGTCGACTGCGCTTCCTTGAGCCGGCGCGCGATGGTCTGGCGCAGCTTGGTCATGCGCACGCGCTCTTCGCGTGCCGCATCGTCACCCGACGAGGGCGCGCGGGCCACCGCTGGCGCGGCGGGTGCGGGCGCCGCCTTCGGCGTCTCGGCCGGCTGCGAAGGCGCGCCCTTGGAGATGGCATCGAGCACGTCGCCCTTCAGCACCTGGCCGCGCTTGCCCGAACCGGAAAGCTGGTCGACCGACAGATTGTTTTCGGCGATCAGTTTCGCCGCCGCCGGCGCGGGCGGCATGGCGCGCGGCTCGACCGGGCCGGCGTCACCGGCGACCTTGGCGGTCTCGGCGGCGGCCTGCTTGGTGGTCTGCGCCGCGTCGGGGCTGGATGCCTGCGCCACGGCTTGCGGCTTGGTCACTGGTGCGGCGGCGCCGCCGGCCGAAATCGAGCCCAGAAGCGCGCCGACCCCGACTGTCTCGCCTTCCTTGGCCGCGATCTCGCCCAAGGTTCCAGCGCCCGGCGAGGGAACCTCGACGGTCACCTTGTCGGTTTCGAGCTCGACCAGCGGCTCGTCGGCGGCAATGGCATCGCCCACCTTCTTGAACCATTTGCCGATGGTCGCCTCGGTGACGGATTCGCCGAGAGTGGGAACGCGGATTTCGGTAGCCATTGTGCCTGTCCGTTTCTGTCTGTCTGTTCTATTCGCTCAACTCTGCCTACTCGCCGAGCGCGTCTTCGAGCAAGGCGGCGAGCTGGGCGAGATGCTTGGACATAAGCCCGGTCGCCGGCGAGGCGGATGCCGGCCGGCCGGTGTAGCGCACCCGCTGGTGCTTGGCGTCGATATGCGCCAGCACCCATTCCAGATACGGGTCGATGAACGACCAGGCGCCCATGTTCTTGGGCTCCTCCTGGCACCACACCATTTCGGCATTGCGGAAGCGCGACAATTCGGTGATCAGCGCCTTGGCCGGGAACGGGTAGAGCTGTTCGACGCGCAGCAGATAGATGTCGTTGATGCCGCGCTTCTCGCGCTCCTCATAAAGGTCGTAGTAAACCTTGCCCGAGCACAGCACGACACGGCGGATCTTGGAATCCTTGGTCAGCTTGATGGCCTGGTTGGGCAGGAGCTGGGCATCGTCCCACAACAGCCGGTGGAACGAGCTTTCGCCCGACATTTCCGGCAGCGTCGACACCGCCCGCTTGTGGCGCAGCAGTGATTTCGGCGTCATCAGGATCAGCGGCTTGCGGAAATCGCGCTTCAACTGCCGGCGCAGTATGTGGAAGTAGTTGGCCGGCGTCGTGCAGTTGGCCACTTGCATGTTGTCTTCGGCGCAGAGCTGGAGGAAACGCTCGAGCCGGGCAGACGAATGTTCCGGCCCCTGGCCTTCATAGCCATGCGGCAGCAGGCAGACGAGGCCCGACATTCTGAGCCACTTGCGCTCTCCGCTGGATATGAACTGGTCGAACACCACCTGGGCGCCATTGGCGAAGTCGCCGAACTGCGCTTCCCACAGCGTCAGCGCCTTCGGCTCGGCCAGGCTGTAGCCATATTCGAAGCCGAGCACGGCTTCTTCGGACAGCATCGAGTTGATGACCTCATAGCCGGCCTGCGCCGCCGACAGATTGTTGAGCGGGATATAGCGAGTCTCGTCGCGCTGGTCGTAGAGCACGGAATGGCGCTGCGAGAAGGTGCCGCGCTCCGAATCCTGCCCGGAGAGGCGGATCGGGTTGCCGTCGAGCAGGATGGCGCCGAAGGCCAGCGCCTCGGCCGTCGACCAGTCGATGCCTTCCCCGGATTCGATGGCCTGGCGGCGGTTTTCGAGGAAGCGGATGATCGTCTTGTGCGCCTCGAAATCCTTCGGCACCTCGGTCAGCTTCTTGCCGATCTCCTTCAGCGTCTTGACCGGCACCGCGGTCTTGCCGCGTCTTGTTTCATCCTGGTTGTCGGCGGTGCGCAAGCCCGACCAGGCGCCATCGAGCCAGTCCGCCTTGTTGGGCTTGTAGTGTTGGCCGACTTCCCATTCGGATTCCAGATGCTCGCGCCAGTCGGCCTTGAGCTTGTCGAACTCGGCCTGGGTCATGTGGCCTTCGGCGATGAGCCGGTCGGCATAGATCTGCACCGTCGTCTTATGGGTGCGGATGTTGCGATACATGATCGGCTGCGTGAAGGCCGGCTCGTCGCCTTCATTATGGCCGAAGCGGCGATAGCAGAACATGTCGACCACGACCGGCTTGTGGAACTTCATGCGGAATTCGATCGCCACCTTGGCGGCGTGCACCACGGCTTCCGGATCGTCGCCGTTGACGTGGAAGATCGGCGCCTCGATCATCTTGGCGACGTCGGACGGATAGGGCGACGAGCGCGAGAAGCGCGGATTGGTGGTGAAGCCGATCTGGTTGTTGATGATGAAATGCAGCGTGCCGGCGACGCGGTGGCCGCGCAGGCCCGACAGGCCGAGGATCTCGGCAATCACGCCCTGGCCGGCAAAGGCGGCGTCGCCATGCAGCAAAAGCGGCAGCACCTTGGCCCGCTCTTCCAGAGGCACGATCTCCTCGCGGCCACGGCCGAACAGATAGTCCTGTTTGGCGCGCGCCTTGCCCATCACCACCGGGTCGACGATTTCCAGATGCGAGGGGTTGGCGGTCAGCGACAGGTGCACCTTGTTGCCGTCGAACTCGCGGTCCGACGAGGCGCCGAGATGGTATTTGACGTCGCCCGAGCCCTCGACCTCGTCGGGCGCGGCCGAGCCGCCCTTGAATTCATGGAAGATGGCGCGATGCGGTTTGGCCATCACCTGGGAGAGCACGTTGAGGCGGCCGCGATGCGCCATGCCGAGCACGATCTCCTTCAGCCCGAGCTGGCCGCCGCGCTTGACGATCTGCTCCAGCGCCGGGATCAGCGCTTCGCCGCCGTCGAGGCCGAAGCGCTTGGTACCCTTGAACTTGACGTCGGCGAACTGCTCGAAACCCTCGGCCTCGATCAGCTTCTGCAGGATAGCCTTCTTGCCGGTCGCGGTGAAGGAGATCTCCTTGTCGGCGCCCTCGATGCGCGCCTGGATCCACGCTTTCTCTTCCGGATCGGAGATATGCATGAACTCGACGCCCAGCGTCGAGCAATAGGTGCGGGTCAGGATGTCGAGCATCTGACGGATGGTGCCGAATTCGAGCCCGAGCACATTGTCGAGGAAGATCGGCCGGTCGTAGTCGGCTTCGGTGAAGCCGTAATTCTCCGGCGACAGCTCGTTATAATCCTCGAGCGTGGCGATGCCGAGCGGATCGAGATTGGCGTGCAGATGGCCGCGCATGCGATAGGCGCGGATCATCATGATGGCGCGCACGGAATCGCGCGTCGCCTGGTGCACGTCGGCGTCGGACGGGACGGCGCCGTTGACGGCAGCCTTCTCCTTGACCTTCTTTTCGATGTGCTTTTCGACCAAGCCCCAATTGCCGTCGAGCGCCGACACCAGCTCGCCATTGGCCTGCATCGGCCAGGAAGGCTTGGCCCAAGAGGCGCCCTTGGCGTTCTTGCGGACATCCCCGGCATCGTCCTTCAGGCCGGCGAAGAACTCCTGCCATTCGGGATTGACCGAGGCTGGATCATCCTCATAGGCAGCATAAAGCGCGTCGATATAATCGGCATTGCCGCCATAGAGGAAAGAGGTGAGCGAAAATTGGTCGTTGGCCTGATCTTGTCGTGCCATCTTTGTCTGCGGAGCCTGGCTCCGTCTCCTTTCGAGGGGAATAGTGAGTAGTCAGTAGTGAGTAGGAAAATGAAGGCTTTCCCGTTCAACTGCTACTCACCCGTTTTTCCCTTTTCACTACTCACTATTGACTATTCACTAGCCCTTAATCGCCTCGACCAGCGTCGTGCCCAGCCGGGCCGGCGATGGCGAAACTTTTATCCCGGCCGATTCCATTGCCGCGATCTTGTCTTCGGCGCCGCCCTTGCCGCCCGAGATGACCGCGCCCGCATGGCCCATGGTGCGGCCGGCCGGCGCCGTGCGTCCGGCGATGAAGCCGGCCATCGGCTTGCGGCGGCCGCGTTTGGCCTCGTCCTTGAGAAACTGCGCGGCGTCTTCCTCGGCCGAGCCGCCGATCTCGCCGATCATGATGATCGACTTGGTCTCGTCGTCGGCGAGGAACATTTCGAGCACGTCGATGAATTCGGTGCCTTTGACGGGGTCGCCACCGATGCCGACGGCGGTGGTCTGGCCGAGGCCGACATTGGTGGTCTGGAACACGGCTTCATAGGTAAGCGTTCCCGAGCGCGAAACAACACCGACCGAACCCTTGCGGAAGATGTTCCCGGGCATGATGCCGATCTTGCATTCGTCGGGGGTGAGCACGCCGGGACAGTTCGGACCGATCAGCCGCGACGTCGAACGGTCGAGCCGCGCCTTGACCTTGATCATGTCCATGACAGGTATGCCTTCGGTGATGCAGACGATGAGCGGGATTTCGGCCTCGATGGCCTCGATGATGGCTTCGGCAGCACCCGCCGGCGGCACATAGACGACGGAAGCGTTGGCCCCGGTCTTGGCCTTGCCCTCGGCGACGGTGGCGAAGATCGGCAGGTTCTCGCCCTTGGCGCCGGTCCAGGTCTCGCCGCCCTTCTTGGGATGGATGCCGCCGACCATCTTGGTCCCGTGATAGGCCAGCGCCTGCTCGGTGTGGAACGTGCCGGTCTTACCGGTCAGGCCCTGCACGAGCACCTTGGTGTTCTTGTCGACGAGAATGGACATTTTTTGCGACCTGATCAGTGTGTGCGGAAGGGGTTGATGGCAACCACGGAACCGTAGCTCTGTCCGTGGTGGAGGTCTTCGGTGTAAAGTTTTTTGACGCCAAGGCGCTCGGCTGCGGCGATGATTGCGCCGTCCCAATAAGAAATCCGATACCGCTGCGCATTCTCAATGCCGCGCATGACGACCGCGCTGTCCAAATCCTGGCAAGGCTTCATGGAGATCGCGGCAACCCACTCGGCCGCTTTCGCTGGCGCCAGCACGACATCCGCTCTTTTGGTCACGTTCACATAAAACTCTTGCAGTACCTGGGCTGAGGTCGAGTAGTCTTCCTTGGCGATCAACTCCACGGCGCGCTCATATTTCGTACGCTCGGATTTGTGCCCGATCGCCGCATAAACGAGAACGTTGGTGTCAAGGAAGCACTCAGCGATCATAGAGAGCTTCCCGGTTCCACTTGCTGCTGCCCATGTCTCCTGCCGCCTCGCGGGCGAGCCTCAGCAGCGCTTGCCGTGCCTCGTCCTTGGCATGGCGTTTCGCCGCCACCGCTGCAAAAAACTCTCGCACCATACCATTGACGGTAGTTCGCTGTTCGGCGGCCGTCAGTTTGACCTGCTCCAGAATCTCTTCCTCGACGGCCAGGGTGATATTCTTCATGTCTCTTTTTCTCCTGCTATGCCACACAGTATATGTGTAACTGTGGCCATCGCAAGTCAAAGCCGCTTCAGGTCGGCGACGGTGAGATCGCTCTTGGCGTTGCCGGTGTTGAGCGTCGTCGCCGGCTCGAACATCAGCACCACCGGCTCCGGTGTCAGCGAACGCGGCCGGTGCTCGACGCCGCGCGGCACGACGATGAAATCGCCTTCGCCGAGCTCGACCGGACCGTCGCGGAAATCGATAGCGATGCGGCCGCGCAGCACGAGGAAGGCTTCGTCTTCATCGTCATGGGCGTGCCAGTCGAAGACATCGCCGAACTTGGCGATCTTGACCTGGGCGTCATTGACGTCGCCGGCGATGTGCGGATCGAACACGTTGTCGATCTTCGCATCCGCCGCTTCGACGAGGTTTATCTTGCGCGGAGGCACTTGATCAGCCCTTCACCGCCGCCACGATCTTCTTGGCGGCGTCGTCGAGATCGTCGGCCGACACGACGTTGAGGCCGCTGTCGTTGATGATCTTCTTGCCGAGTTCGGCATTGGTGCCTTCAAGGCGCACGACCAGCGGCACTTTCAGCCCGACTTCCTTGACAGCGGCGATAACGCCCTCAGCGATGATGTCGCATTTCATGATGCCGCCGAAGATGTTGATCAGGATGCCCTTGACCGCCGGATCCCTGGTGATGATCTTGAAGGCCGCCGTCACCTTTTCCTTCGACGCGCCGCCGCCGACGTCGAGGAAGTTGGCCGGCTCGGCGCCGTAGAGCTTGATGATGTCCATCGTCGCCATGGCGAGGCCTGCGCCATTGACCATGCAGCCGATATTGCCGTCGAGCGCGACATAGGCGAGGTCATATTTCGACGCCTCGATTTCTTTCTCGTCCTCTTCGGTGGTGTCGCGCAGTTCGAGCACATCCGGGTGGCGAAACAGCGCGTTGTTGTCGAACGACACCTTGGCGTCGAGGACGCGCAGCCGGCCGTTCTTCATGACGATCAGGGGATTGACCTCGAGCAGGCTCATGTCCTTCTCGACGAAGGCCTTGTAGAGGATCGGGAACAGCGTGCCGCCATCCTTGGCCGCGTCTCCGTCGAGCTTCAGCGCGGCATTGAGCTTCTTCACATCCTCCGCCGTGACGCCCTTTTCCGGGTCGATGGCGACGGTGATGATCTTTTCCGGCGTGTCGTGGGCGACCGCCTCGATGTCCATGCCGCCTTCGGTCGAGACCACGAAGGCGATGCGGCCGACCGATCGATCGACCAGGATCGACAGGTAGAGCTCGCGGTCGATATCGGCGCCGTCCTCGATATAGAGTCGGTTGACCTGCTTGCCGGTCGGGCCGGTCTGCTTGGTCACCAGCGTGTGGCCGAGCATCTCGTTGGCGTTGGCGACGACGTCGGCGACCGACTTGGCCAGCCGCACGCCGCCCTTGGCGTCGGGCCCGAGCTCCTTGAACTTGCCCTTGCCGCGGCCGCCGGCATGGATCTGGCTCTTCACCACATAGAGCGGGCCGGGCAGCGCCTTGGCGGCGGCTTCCGCCTCATCAGCCTTGAACACCGGCACGCCTTGGGCCACCGGCGCGCCAAAGCTCTTCAGCAGCGCCTTGCCTTGATACTCATGGATGTTCATCTGGAGCGTCTCCGGATCAGCTGCTGGGGTTCACTTCGAGGCGAGTTGCGGCGCGATCTTGACGCAGGCCTCGGTCAGGCCCTGCACCGCCGCTACCGAGCTATCGAACATCTTCTGCTCTGGCTTGGAAAGCTCGATCTCGATGACGCGCTCGACGCCACCGGCGCCGATCACCACGGGAACGCCGACATAGGTGTTCTTCACGCCATACTGGCCGGAAAGATGAGCCGCGCAAGGCAACACACGCTTCTTGTCCTTGAGATAGGCTTCGGCCATCGAGATCGCCGATGCGGCCGGCGCATAATAGGCCGAGCCGGTCTTCAACAGGCCGACGATCTCGGCGCCGCCATCGCGGGTGCGCTGCACGATCTGGTCGAGCTTCTCCTTCGAGGTCCAGCCCATCTTGACGAGATCGGGCAGAGGAATGCCTGCAACCGTCGAATAGCGGATCATCGGCACCATGGAATCGCCATGGCCGCCGAGCACGAAGGCGGTGACGTCCTCGACCGAAACCTTGAATTCCTCGGCCAGGAAATAGCGGAAGCGGGCGCTGTCGAGCACGCCGGCCATGCCCACGACATGGGTGTTGGGCAGGCCGGAAAACTTCTGCAGCGCCCAGACCATCGCATCCAACGGATTGGTGATGCAGATGACGAACGCCTTCGGCGCGTACTTCTTCAGGCCGGCGCCGACCTGTTCCATGACCTTGAGATTGATGCCGAGCAGATCGTCGCGGCTCATGCCCGGCTTGCGCGGCACGCCGGCGGTGACGATGCAGACGTCCGCCCCCTCGATGCCGGCATAGTCGTTGACGCCCGTCAGCCTGGAATCGAACCCGTCGACCGGCGACGATTGCGCGATATCGAGCCCCTTGCCCTGCGGGATGCCTTCGGCAATATCGAACAGAACCACGTCGCCGAGGTCCTTGAGGCCGATCATGTGAGCGAGCGTGCCGCCGATCATGCCAGAGCCGATAAGCGCTATCTTGTTGCGTGCCATGTCAGGATAGTTTCCCTTTGTTCGTGATGTCGCTCAAATCGCTGACGATCTGATGACGGCGTCGAGGAAGAGACCGGAATGCTGCGGGGATCCCGCGAGATTTCGCCGCACCCAATAGCCCCGGCGCCGCTTAAATTCAAACGATTATTTTGGAGCGAGCGTTTTCAATCGGTTAGAGTGACTGGGATTTACGTAAACGTAAAAGTTTTGAACTCGACTGGAGAGAATTTACACGATGAAGATGGAGATCGTAAGACTTGAGGCCGGCGATGACACCCTTGTGATGCGGGTCGCCGACGATGTGTTCGACGAACCGGTCACGCCGCATCGATTGGCAGCCTATCTCAGGGAACCCGGCCATTTCATGGTCGTGGCGCTCGCCGACGGCCTGACCGTCGGTCAATGCGCCGCGGTCATCCACCGTCATCCCGACAAGGTGACGGAGCTCTACATCGACGAAGTCGGCGTATCGTCGGCCTTCCAGCGCCAGGGCATCGCGCGAAAGATGCTCGATGCGATGTTTGCGATCGGCAGGGAGAATGGCTGCGAAGAAGCCTGGGTCGGCACCGAGCCGGACAACCGTGCCGCCCGCGCGCTTTACGAGTCGCGGAAGGAACCGCACGGTCCAGCGGAAGATTTCGTGATGTATGTATACGACTTGTAGGGCTCTCATAGCAGGAGCCGTACGGATCAGCCTTTGAAGGACCCGTCGGCTGGTTCTAGGCTTGCGCCTGCGTTTCGGTCGGCGTCGCCTTCGCCTTCCGCCGCTCCGCCCAATCCTCCAGCCAGTCGCGGCTCTGCATCTCGATCAGCCGCGAAGCCGTGCGTTCGAACTCGAACACCTCGACGCCGCGCTTGGCCACATAGAGTTGCTGCGGCGGCGCCTCCGCGCTCACCACCAGCTTGGTGTGATGGTCGTAGAGCGTGTCGACCAGGAGGATGAAGCGTTTGGCTTCGTTGCGCCTGCCTTCACCCAGCACCGGGATGTGGTCGATAAAGACGGTCGAGAAGCGGTCGGCAAGGACCAGATAGTCGCGCGCGCCGAGCGGTTTCTCGCACAGATCGGCGAAGGAAAATCGCGCGGCGTCGCCGGCGGCGCGCGGAACGGCGAGCTGCCGGCCCTTTATGGCAAGCGACGTCTCGACCGTCGGCGCGCCGCGCGTCACCGTTTGCCAAGCCGCGTCCAGCGCCTCATCGGCCGCCGCGTCGGCGGGCGTGACATAGACCGGCGTACGGGCAAGCTTTTCCAGCCGATAGTCCTTGTCGGCATCGAGCGAGAGCACCTGCGCATGCCGTTCCAATATGCCGATGAAGGGCAGGAAAAGCTGACGGTTCAGCCCATCGCGATAGAGGTTCTCCGGCGCTACGTTCGACGTCGCCACCAGCACCACACCGCTGGCGAACAGCGCCGAAAACAGCCGGGACAGGATCATCGCATCGGCGATGTCGGTGACCGAGAACTCGTCGAAACACAGTACCCAGGCCTGTTCGGCAAGCGCCCGCGCCACCGGCGGAATCGGGTCGTCTTCCCTCGCTGTGCCGTCCTTGCGCTCCTGCCGGTGCTTCTGGATGCGGTCCTGCACCTCGGCCATGAAGTCGTTGAAATGCACGCGGCGCTTGCGCCGGACCGGCAGCAGCTCGAAGAACAAGTCCATCAACATGGTCTTGCCGCGGCCGACGCCGCCATGGATGTAGAGGCCCTTGACCGCCTCGTGCGTCTCGCGCCTGCGGGCGAAGAGCCAGCCAAGCGCGCTCGATTTGTGCGCCAGCCGCTTCACCGAAATCTCTGATACCAGCCGGTCGAGAGCGGTGACGATCCGCTCCTGCGCCGGATCGCGCTCGATGGCACCGGTGTCGACCAGATGGTCGTAACGCTGCCTGACGGTCACATGGGTCTGGAGGCCGTCACGCAGATGCATAGGTCACGTCGTTGTCGAGGGGCTTGGCTTACCTTGTAAGCGAGATCGGCAGGCCATTGGAAGTCTGGCCGTCGAATTTTGAGCCGCCCGAGGAATAGAGCCGTGCCAGCGTGCCGCCATTCTCATCGTAAAGCGTCAACTGCTTGCCGGCGACGTTCCATGACTTGATGCCGTCGATTGGCGCCGGGCAATGCAGCGGTCCGGCGCGGAAGCCGGCGCCGAATTTGGTCTGCGGCGTCGCCACCTTGCAGCTCTGGCCGGAAACGCTGGCGTTCCATACGCCGGCGACACTGGCCGCGGTCAGGTCCGGCGCGCCCGCCGGCGCCGAACCGTCCGGCGGCAAGGAGGCGACCTGGCTGTTCTGCGGCGCGGTCGGGAATTGCGACGGATCGGTGGTGCCGGGAGAGGCCGGAGGCGGCAACTGGTTGGCCGTCACCTGACCGGACGGCGCCGGCTGCAGCGGCGCCGGCTGCTGGTCGTCCATCGAGGAAAACCGAGAGGTTGAGCAGCCGCTCGCAACGAGCGCCGCCAGCGATACGGCCACCAGGCCCGTTTTCGAAAAAGTCATTCCAACCTCCGTCGGATCCGGCGGGGCTGCCGTCCGCACAATGTCACCCTCCACCAAGATGGAGAAGGTGGCGAAATTTCAACCCGATATGGTTAAAATAGGGTTTGCGCCAAGAATTGTTGCAAATTTATCGCAATCATCCGGCCAGCGGAGCGCTTGGCACGAATATATAGCCGTCCGGCCCGACGACATAGCTCTCGCGCAGGCCGTGCGGCTTGTCGACCGCCCCGGCCAGCACGATATGGCCATGACCGCGCGCGGCGGCCTCGACCGCATCCGGGTCGGCGCCGTAAAGACGCAGTTCGATGCCGGCGCCGCGTGTCTCGGCGCCGGCGATCGTCGAGCCGGCCGCCGGGGCCGTTGGCATTTGGCCGGCAAACGCTTGCGCCAGCCGGCACAGGGCTTATCTCTATCAAAACGAAATTCGCTGGAGCTGCAAATTGGCTGCGAGACCGAAAGCCGCCAATCGCTATTACAACGGCCCGCCCAGCGATCATTTCGACGGAACCTTGTTCTTCAATCCCGGCGGCCAGCCGCCGGCGCGCTTCGCCGATCTGCTGAAATGGCAGTTCAACGGCCAACGCTCGAAATGGCCAGCGACCAATCCGAGTCCCTTTCCGCAGGCAAAGCCGCCCGCACGTGTCGAGGGTGCCGGCCTGATCGTGACCATGGTCGGTCATTCCACGCTGCTGGTCCAGACCGCGGGCCTGAACATCCTCACCGACCCGGTATGGTCGCTGCGGGCTTCGCCGTTCTCCTTCATTGGGCCGAAACGCGTCAATGCGCCGGGCATCGCCCTGGCCGACCTGCCGCCGATCGATCTCGTGCTGGTCAGCCACAACCATTACGACCATCTCGACATCGCGACACTGAGGCAGCTCAAGGCCAGGCACGACCCGCTGGTGGTGAGCCCGTTCGGCAATGACGTGCTCATTGGCGGGGCGGTTCCGGGCACGCGGCTGTCGGCGCATGACTGGGGCGACAGGGTCGACATCGGCGATGGCGTGGCCGTCCATGTCGAGCCGGCACATCACTGGTCGGCACGCGGCACACGCGACCGGCGCATGGCGCTGTGGGCCGGCTTCGTCATCGAGACGCCGGCCGGCCGGATCTATTTCGCCGGCGATACCGGTTTCCACGACGGCATCAACTACCGGCTCATGGCTCATAAGCACGGCGGCTTTCGCTTCGCCATTCTGCCGATCGGCGCCTATGAGCCACGCTGGTTCATGGCCTCTCAGCACCAGGATCCGCGGGAGGCAGTCGAAGGCATGAAGCTTTGCAACGCCGCCTATGCCGCCGGCTGTCATTGGGGCACGTTCCAGCTCACCGATGAACCGGTCGACGAGCCGGCACGCAAGCTCGACGAGGCGCTGGAGGCCCAGGGCCTGCCGCCGGAGCGTTTTCGCGCCTTGCGGCCGGGCGAGGTCTGGGATGTGCCGCAGATCTGACCGGGGCCGGTTGCGGCCACGGAACCCAAGCGCCACCGGCGCGTTTGTAGGAGGGGTCAAATTCTATCGCTCGGCGAGGCATTTCCATGCTCAGATGGATCATCATTCTCCTGATTATCGCCGCCGCTGCCAGCCTGCTCGGCATGCCGGCATTAGCAGGTGCGGCCGCCACCGGCGCGCGCATCCTGATCGGCATCGTGCTGATCATCTTCCTGCTGATCCTGCTCGGGGTCTTCGCCGTCACCTGAAGGCGCGATGCACTGGTAATTCCCGCCCTTTTCCGCCATATAGCGGCAAACAGCACGGAATGACCGGAAGAAATGGCAGGCACCGCCCCCTTCGCCAAGATGAACGGCATCGGCAACGAGATCATCGTTGCCGATATGCGTGGCCGTGCCGATCGAGTGATGCCGGCAGCGGCGATCATGCTCAACGCCGATGTCTCGACGCGGTTCGACCAGATCATGGCGATCCATGACGCGCGGACGCCGGGTACGGCCTATTTCATCGACATATTGAATTCGGACGGCTCGGGCGCGCAGGCCTGCGGCAACGGCATGCGCTGCGTCGTCCAGGCGCTGGCGGCCGAGACCGGACAAAAGACATTCACCTTCGAGACCGTCGCCGGAATCCTCAACGCGCAGGAACATGCCGACGGTTCGATTTCGGTCGACATGGGCATGCCGCGCTTCGGCTGGCGGGACATTCCGCTCGCCGAGGAGTTTCGCGATACCCGCATGATCGAATTGCAGGTCGGCCCGATCGACGCCCCGGTACTGCATTCGCCCTCGGTCGTCTCCATGGGCAATCCGCATGCCATCTTCTGGGTCGACCGCGACGTCTGGTCCTACGAACTCGACCGCTTCGGACCGCTGCTCGAAAACCATCCGATCTTCCCCGAGCGCGCCAACATCACCATCGCGCAGGTAAGCTCGCCCGACAGCATGATCATCCGCACCTGGGAACGTGGCGCCGGCCTGACCAAGGCTTGCGGCACGGCGTCCTGCGCCGCCGTCGTGGCTGCCGCCCGCACCCGGCGCACCGGGCGCAGCGTCAATCTGCTGACCCCGGGCGGCGGCTCGCTGCATGTGGAATGGCTCGAAAACGACCACGTCATCCTGACCGGCGCGGCCGAATGGGAATTTTCCGGCAGCTTCGATCCCTCGAACGGCGCTTGGGCGCGCGACACCGAGAGCGCGGCCTGATGCCCGCTTTTTCCAGGGATGTCGATGATGCGGCGAAGGGCCCCAATCGCATCGAAATGGTGACCTTCGGCTGCCGGCTGAACACTTATGAATCCGAGGTGATGCGGCGCGAGGCCGAAACTGCGGGCCTCGGTGCGCTGGCCGGCGGCGCCGTCATCTTCAACACCTGCGCCGTCACTTCGGAAGCGGTGCGCCAGGCCAAACAGGCGATTCGCAAGGCGCGCCGCGACAACCCCAAGGCTCGCATCATCGTTACCGGCTGCGCGGCGCAGACCGAGCCGCAGAACTTCGCTGCCATGGATGAGGTCGATCTCGTTCTCGGCAATGAAGAGAAGCTGAGGGCCAATTCCTATCGCGCGCTGCCGGATTTCGGCGTCAACGACAGCGAAAAGGCGCGCGTCAATGACATCTTCTCCGTCCGCGAGACCGCCGGCCATATGGTCGATGCCATCGAGGGCAGGGCACGCGCCTTCGTGCAGGTGCAGAATGGCTGCGACCACCGCTGCACCTTCTGCATCATCCCCTATGGTCGCGGCAATTCACGCTCGGTGCCGATGGGCGCCGTGGTCGAGCAGGTCAAGCGGCTCACCGGCAACGGCTATGCCGAGATCGTGCTGACCGGCGTCGACATGACCAGTTTCGGCGCCGACCTGCCGGGCGCACCGAAACTCGGCAGGCTGGTGAAGACCATCCTTCGCCAGGTGCCGGACGTGAGGCGCCTGCGCCTCTCCTCCATCGATTCCATCGAGGCCGACGACGATTTGCTCGACGCCATCGCCACCGAGCCGCGGCTGATGCCGCATCTGCATCTGTCGCTGCAATCGGGCGACGACATGATTTTGAAGCGCATGAAGCGCCGGCATCTGCGCGATCAGTCGATCCGCTTCTGCGAGGACGTGCGCAAACTGCGCCCCGACGTCGTTTTCGGCGCCGACATCATTGCAGGCTTCCCGACCGAGACGGAGGCGATGTTCCAAAATTCGGAAAAGATCGTCGAGGAATGCGGGTTGACCCACCTGCACGTCTTTCCGTTTTCGCCGCGCGAAGGCACGCCCGCCGCGCGCATGCCGCAGGTCCGCCGCGAAGTGGTCAAGCAGCGCGCTGCCCGCCTGCGCACCGCCGGCGAGACTGCATATCGCCGCCATCTGTCGTCGCTTTCCGGAACGCGCCAGTCGATCCTGATCGAGCGCGACGGGCTCGGCCGCACCGAAGGGTTTACGCTTGCCGCGCTCGCCACCGGCGCGCCGGGCGAGATCGTTGAAGCAACAGTCACCGGCCATGACGGCGCCCGGCTGATCGCGGTTCCGCTTGCCGCCCGCGCCGCCTGAGAAACGCAAGAGATGGCCGGGTTTTTCAAGAAAATATTTTCGTTCGGCAAGAAGGAGGTCGTCGAGGAGCGCGTCGACGAGACCGCCCCGCTGCCGCCGATCAAATGGGATCAGCTCGATACGCTGAAGCCGGCGGCCGAACAGGCCGTTCCGGAATTCCTGAAGCGGGAGGAGATCCAGGCTCAGCCTGCCGTCGAGCCCGCGCCGCCCGAGGAGCCGGGACCCGAGCCTGCCCCGGCCATTCCGCCGGTGCCGGCGCCGGCCGTTCCGCCCGAGCCGGAACCGCTGCCGGAGCCGCGGCCGGAGGAGGAACCGGCACCGACGCCCGAGCGCCCGGAGCCGCCGGCACCCGAGGAAGTTCCGACGCCTCCGGTCATTCCGGAGCCTGCGCCCGAACCGCGGCCGCAGGAGGTACCGCCACCAGCGCCCGCCGAGCCGGAAATTGTCCCGTCGCGTCCGGAGCAGCTGCCGGAACCGGCACCCGTGGAAGTGCCGACGCCCGCCGAAGTTCCGATCGAGACACCGGCGCCAGTCGAGATACCGCCGACACCGTCTTCCGCGCAGCCTTCACAGGCCGGCGCCGCCCCTCATCCGCCTGCCGGCACCCCCTCCCCGTATAGTGACGGGGAGAAGGAAGAAGCTGCAACGCCAACGCCTCCCTCTCCCCGTCCTTCACGGGAAGAGGGTAAGGGTGAGGGGCAGCGCCGATCTGTCGAGAACCTGGCACCCAGTGCCGAAACCGCTGCCGAAATCTCGCCGCCAATTCGCCAGCCTGCGCCGATCGAGCCGCAGCCTGTGCGCGCCGAAATCGCGCCGGAACCTGAAGCAGTTCCCGCGCCGAAGCCCACATCCTCCCCCGTCAAGGTGACGGTCGCGAAAAAAGTGGAGCAGAAGGCCGAGCCGCGGAAGGCGCCGGAGCCGGCGGCGCGACGCTCCTGGTTCCAGCGCATGCGGGACGGGCTTGCCCGCTCCTCGCGCGAATTGTCGGGCAACATTGCCGGCGTCTTCACCAAGCGCAAGCTCGACGACGACACGTTGCAGGACCTGGAGGACGTGCTGATCCGCGCCGATCTCGGACTGGAGACCGCCTTGCGCGTCACCGATGCGCTGGCCGCCAGCCGCTACGGCAAGGATGTTTCCGACGCCGAGGTCCGCGCCGTGATGGCGCAGGAGGTGGAGAAGGTGCTGACTCCCGTCGCCCTGCCGCTGGAACTCGACCTCAGCCACAAGCCGCATGTCATCCTGGTGGTCGGCGTCAACGGCACTGGCAAGACCACGACCATCGGCAAGTTGGCGGCCAAACTGACCGATGGCGGCCTGTCGGTGATGCTGGCCGCCGGCGACACGTTCCGCGCCGCCGCCATCGAGCAGCTCAAGATCTGGGGCGAGCGGACGAAATCGCCGGTCATCGCCTCCAAGCTCGGCGCCGATGCCGCCGGTCTCGCCTACGATGCCTTCGAGAAGGCGAAGGAAGCCGGCTCAGACGTGCTGATCATCGACACGGCCGGCCGCCTGCAGAACAAGGCCGAGCTGATGGCGGAGCTTGAGAAGATCGTGCGCGTGCTGGGCAAGCTCGATCCGGAAGCGCCGCACACCGTGCTGCAGACGGTCGACGCCACAACCGGCCAGAACGCGCTCAACCAGGTCGAGATCTTCCGCAACATCGCCGGCGTCAACGGCCTGGTGATGACCAAGCTGGACGGCACGGCGCGTGGCGGTATTCTGGTGGCGATCGCGGCAAAACACAGATTGCCGGTCTATTTCATCGGCGTCGGCGAACAGGTCGACGACCTCGAACCGTTCTCGGCAAGCGAATTCGCCCGGGCGATCGCTGGCGTTGCGTAACGGCATGATCCCGGAAGTTGCCTCAACCGGATCGTGCGTAAGAAGGAAGATATGAACCCACCCATTCTCGAACGCGATCCGTCTGACCCGCAGAAAGAGAAGAAGGAAGGCGTCAACCCGCTGCTCAAGCTCGTTCTCGAGCTAGGGCCGCTGCTGGTGTTCTTTTTCGCCAATGCGCGAGGCGAATGGCTGACGCAGAAATTCCCGGCGCTGGCTGAATTCGGCGGCCCGATCTTCGTCGCCACCGGCCTCTTCATGGCCGCCACCGCGATCGCGCTGGTCGCGTCCTGGCTGCTGACGCGCACCTTGCCGATCATGCCGATGGTGTCGGGCGTCGTCGTCTTCATCTTCGGCGCGCTGACGCTTTATCTGCAGGACGACATCTTCATCAAGATGAAGCCGACCATCGTCAATACGCTGTTCGGCGGCGTGCTGCTCGGAGGGTTGTTCTTCGGCAGATCTCTGCTCGGCTACGTCTTCAATTCCGCCTTCAGGCTCGATGCCGAGGGCTGGAGAAAACTCACCTTTCGCTGGGGCCTGTTCTTCCTGTTCCTGGCCATCGTCAACGAGGTGGTGTGGCGGAATTTTTCCACCGATGCCTGGGTTACCTTCAAGGTCTGGGGCATCATGCCGATCACGCTTCTGTTCACCTTCAGCCAGATGCCGCTGATCCTGCGCCATTCGCTGGACGACAAGGCCGGCGGCGAAGAGAAGGCCGGCAAATAAGGCTTGCCAATAGGGGGAGTGCCATGGAATTCGTCACCACGCGCGAAGAGCTGCGGACGATCTACAAGACGCCGCGTCCGACGGATGGTTCGATCCGCAAGGAATTGAAGGCGCTGGACGGCCATTGCCGCTCCTTCATCGGCAAGAGCCCCTTCGTGCTGATCGGCTCCTCCGACGGCGAAGGCAATGCCGATGTAACGCCCAAAGGCGACAAGCCAGGCTTCGCCGCCGTGCTCGACGACAGGACCATCGCCATCCCCGACCGGCCCGGCAACAACCGGCTGGATACGCTGGAGAACATCCTGCTCAACCCGTCGGTCGGGCTGCTGTTCCTCATTCCCGGCATGAACGAGACGCTGCGCGTCAACGGCGACGCCCGCATCACCGTCGACGCGGGTTTGCGCGAACGGCTGGCCGTCGACGGCAAGGAGCCGCAGAGCGTCGTCGTGGTCGCCGTCAAGGCCGCCTACATGCATTGCGCCAAGGCGTTCATGCGCTCCGACCTTTGGAAGCCGGAGAGCTGGTACGATCGCGCCACGCTGCCGACGCTCGGCCAGATCCTGCGGGACCAACTGGCGCTCGCCGATTCGGCCGAGGCGACCGACCGCTGGCTGGACGACGAATACAAGCAGACAATGTGGTAGCGTGCGCGGAAGATTCGTCCGAGCGTCGCCTTGCTGAACCTCCTTGCCATTTCCGGCAGCCTGCGGGCGGCCTCCACCAATTCGGCCCTGGTCGCGGCACTGGCGTGGAACGCGCCAGAGGGCTGCCGCGTCGCCATCCATGAAGGGCTCGGCCTGCTGCCGATCTTCAACCCCGACGACGAGGGTGAGCGGACGCCGTGCGAGGCGTCCAGGCTGATCGATGCCGTCGCCGCCGCCGACGGCGTCATCATTTCATGCCCGGAATATGCGCATGGCGTGCCGGGCGGCCTGAAGAATGCGCTCGACTGGCTGGTATCGCGCGACGCCGCCGTCGACAAGCCGGCCATGCTCGTGCACGCCTCGCCGCGCTCGCTCTATGCCCGCGCCGCATTGGCGGAGATCATGCGGACGATGTCGTTTTCGCTTCATGACGGCGGGCTGGAGATCGGGCTGCTCGGCAAGAAGCCTGCGGATGCGGAAAACATCCTCGCGGAGCCGGTAAATGTGCTGGCGATGCGCAACGCGGTTTCGGCCTTCGCCGATTTCATTCGCTCGCGGTGATCTTTGAGCGGCCACCAACACGCCGTCGTCATTCTAGGGCGAAGCAAGGAGCGCAGCGACGCGGCGCAGACCCTAGAATCCATGCCGTAACGTTTGCCAGAGAATGCAACGGTCCAGGACAGACAGCGTGACGTTGGAGATTACGCGGACCACGCTACCGACAGAAATTTCACCATCGCAACGCTCGCATATCACGGCATGGATCCTAGGGTCTCCGCGACGTCGCTTCGCGACTGCTTCGCCCTAGGATGACGACGGATAGATGCTTCGGCCGATCTCCAACGTCAGCCGTCGCCACTACTTCCTCAACGTCTCGACATCGGTCTTGCCGACGTACCAGTCGCGGGCATTGACCTCCTCGAAGACCACCCAGACATCGTCATTGCCGAGCCCGGTGGCGTCCATGATTGCCGCCGTGACTTTTTTGGCGATGTCGGCTTTCTTGCCGGCCGGATCGGCGGCGATCACTTCCTTGACGATGCGGATGTTGACGAATGGCATGACGTCCTCCCCTTAATTCAGCTCAGTAGGTCTTGGCGCCGTTCACCATCAGCCGGACCATGTAGAGCGAGGTGGTGCCGGCGATGTAGAGACAGTTCAGCTTGGCGCCGCCGAACACGCAATTGGCGGTCACCTCGGGCACCTTGACCTTGCCGATCAGCGTTCCGTCCGGATCGTAGCAATGGATGCCGTCGGCGGCGCTGGTCCAGATGCGCCCGGCATCATCGAGCCTGAAGCCGTCGAACAGACCCGCGGTGCAATCGGCGAAGACTTTTTCACCCGAGACCTTCTTGCCGCCCTCGCCGACATTGAATACCCGCATATGCGCCGGGTTCTGCGCGCCATGCGTGCGGCCGGTGTCGACGACATAGAGCTTGCTCTCGTCGAGCGAGAACGCAAGCCCGTTCGGTCTGACCATGTCGGTGATGACGGCCTCGACCTCGCCCGTGCCGGGATCGACCCGGTAGACATTGCAGGCGCCGATCTCGCTCTCGGCCTTGTCGCCCTCGTAATCGGTGTCGATGCCGTAGGTCGGATCGGTGAACCAGATCGAGCCGTCCGACTTGACCACCACGTCATTGGGCGAATTCAGCCGCTTGCCTTTCCACTTGGCGGCGATGGTGGTGACCGAACCGTCGAACTCGGTGCGGCTGACGCGGCGCCCCGAATGCTCGCAGGTCACCAGCCGGCCCTGCCGGTCGACGGTATTGCCGTTGGAATTGCCGCATGGCTGCCGAAACACGCTGACGCTGCCGTCGGTCTCGTCGTAACGCATCATGCGGTTGTTCGGTATGTCCGACCAGACGACATAGCGGCCGGCGGCGAACCAGGCCGGCCCTTCCGCCCATCGGCAGCCGGTGAAGAGCTTGTCCACTTGCGCATTGCCGTTGAACAGCCGCGCAAAACGCGGATCGAGAACTTCATAATAATCGGCGGCAGCCATTCCTTTTTCCTCCCAGTGACATTGGCAATCCAGCGCGATCAAGCCAGCAGCAGGCCGATATGGCAAGATCGGCGGCGATGACATTCCCGCAATTTGTAAGACAAAACGACAGGAACAGGCATTCCCATCACGGGAAGAGCAATGCGCCGGCGTCGGGTATGGCCTTCAGGCGCCATTAACCGGCTATGCACACAGCGCAATGGTGCATTGCAACATCTCGTTTTTGCAATGCACCATTACTATGTCATTCTTCGTACTGATCAAGGGAGGAACAACAGCCGCGAAAATGCGGTGCAAAAGGGAACTCGCTATGATCCTCGACAGTCTCATGACCCGCGCTCGCGCCAGCATCGCCAAGCGCAAGCACTACAACCGCCTCGTCGCTGAAATCGACAGCTTCTCCAGCCGCGATCTGGCCGACATGCGCGCCGACCGCTCGGAAATGCTTTATCAGGTCCACAAGCAGATCTACGGCTGAGCCCACAACAAGCAAATCCGGGCGCTCCGAGACACTGCTGTTTCCCAGCGGTGATGACGAGGGCGCGTCAACCCGAAGCCTATGACGCGTCGGCGAGCGGCGAACGCTTGTCCTTCAATTGTCGACGCGCCCGAAAGCCGGCACCTCGCCGATGACGGTGCGCCGGTCCTTGCCGCAGGCGAAGGACCGTGCTTTCTCGTCGGCAAGCTTGCGCGCCTGATCGTTGGCGGCAGGATTTCCTGTAGCCAGCACCAGCGCGACCGTGCAGCCGTCGCGCGCATCAATTTGCGCGACCTTGGAGACGAGCAGCACGTCGGTGGGTTTCTTCTCGTCTTCCGGATTGCTGATGGAGCGGCGATGAATGACCGCGAACGGCACCGCCTTGTCGCCGTCGGTCTCGATGCGCCACTCGATCCTGGCGCCTGAGGAATTGAAGCCGGAGAAACTTTCCCAGACCGATGTCATGTCGCCGCCGGGCGGGAAACCATAAAACAGCGATTCGCGCGCATCGTCATAGGCGATCAGCACCGGATATCCACGATAGCCCGAACAGGCGAGGTCGGCCCAGTCGCCATCGCCTTCCCCGGCCTGCGCATAGGTGACGCAGTCGTTCTTCCAGTCAAGATCGGTGTAGGCGCTCGATATCTCGCCAGCATGCGCTGCCTGGCAGACGCTGGCGAGAACGAGCGGAAGAACCAGGCTGCGCATCGCGGACATCCCCGTTGAAGGTCGCAGCAGCCTATCGCCAAACACTATTTCTTCAAGCTCGCCTCGATCAGCAGATCGGCGTTTATGGCCACCGACGCCGCCGGGCCACCGGCGCCGAACAACTGGCCGCTGATATAGGCGCCTTCGATCAGAAGCAGCAGACCGTCGCCCAGCGTGTCGGCGTCGGCGGCATCCATCGCGGCGGCCATGGCGCGCAGGCGGCGACGCAGTTCCTGCTTGTTGTCCTCACTCACCACGCGCGCCGGATGGCCGCGCTCGGGATATTCTACGGCCGCATTGGTCATGCCGCAGCCGCGATAGTCAGGCTTCTGCGTGCGCTTGCCGACGCGGGTCAGGAAGGCTCGGATTTGCGCGCGTGGATCGCCGGGATTTGCGTCCACCGCCTCGTCGAAGCGTTCCCAGAATTCGAGGTCGTATTGGCGTAGATAAGAGGCGGCCAATTCGTCCTTGGAGGGAAAGCTGCGATAGAGGCTGGGCTTGGTGACCCCGGCGCGCCGCACGATCTCATCGACGCCGATTGCCCTGATACCACGCCGGTAGAACAGGTCGCGCGCCACGCCGAGTATCTTTTCCGCCGCCTTTGGCGGAGCCGACGCGTGAGCGCTGCTGATGGACGGTTCAATTTTATTGTCTGGTGGCATTCGCGGTCTCGGTTGACACTGTTACCGATCGGTACGTATACATGCTTTCATCCTGCAACGTACCGGTCAGTAACATGATAACTCAATCCCGTCCATTTGGCCAGCGCTACGCTTTCGTCGTGGTCGCCGTCATCTTTCTCTGCCTGCTGATCGCGGCCGGCCTGCGCTCCGCGCCAGCCGTCATGATGCTGCCGCTGGAGGAAAGTTTCGGCTGGCGGCGCGACGTGGTGTCGCTGGCTGCCGCGGTCGGCATCTTCCTCTACGGCCTGACCGGACCGTTTGCCGCCGCGCTGATGGAGCGGATCGGGCTGCGGCGTACGCTGCTTGCCGCGCTTGTCGTGATGTCGGCCTCCACCGCGCTCAGCCTGCTGATGACCAAGCCATGGCATCTGCTGATCACCTGGGGCGTGTTTTCCGGCGTCGGCTCCGGCGCGGTCGCCACCGTGCTCGGTGCCACCATCGTCAACCGCTGGTTCAAGACCAACCGCGGTCTCGTGATGGGCTTGATGTCGGCCTCCAGCGCCACCGGTCTGCTGGTCTTCCTGCCGCTGCTGGCCTCGCTGGCGCAGTCAGGCGGCTGGAAGCCGGTCGTCACCGCCATCTCCGTCGCAACGGCCTGTCTGGTGCCGCTGGTGCTGCTGCTGGTGCCGGAACGCCCGGCATCGATCGGCATGGTGCGCTATGGCGCGGAAGCCGACGACGTGCCGCCGGTACCGCCGGCGGCACAAGGCAATTTCCTGACCCACACGCTGACCACGCTGCGCCGCGCCGCCGGCACGCGCGTCTTCTGGTACCTGTTCGCCACCTTCTTCGTCTGCGGTTTCACCACCAATGGGCTGGTCGGCACGCATCTCATCGCATTTTGCGGCGACATGGGCATCAACGAGGTGCAGGCGGCGGGCCTGTTGTCGATGATGGGCATTTTCGACCTGATCGGCACCACGCTGTCGGGCTGGCTCACCGACCGTTTCGATCCGCGCAAGCTGCTCGGCGTCTATTATGCGATCCGCGGCCTTTCGCTGATCTATCTGCCCTATTCCGGTTTTTCGGCGACCAGTCTGATCATCTTCGCCGTACTTTACGGTCTCGACTGGATCGCCACCGTGCCGCCGACGCTACGGCTCGCCAATGAAGCCTTCGGCGACCGCAGCGGCCCGATCGTGTTCGGCTGGATAGTCGCCGGCCATCAGGTGGGCGCGGCAACCGCCGCCTTCTTCGGCGGCACCATGCGCGAACTGCAGGGCAGTTACGAACTGGCCTTCCTGATCGCCGGCATGACCGCGATTGCCGCCGCGTGTATCTCGCTCCTGATCAACACCAGCCGGCCGGCGTTCGACCCGGAGCCGCAGGCGGCATAGTGCGCCTTCGAACGAGTGTGCCGTCGGTCAGATTGGCGATCTTTCGATGAGGTGAGATTGGCAGCTTCGCCAACGGCGCGCAGCCGATCAGTCGGGATAGCAGACCAACGGGACGTTGGGCCAAACCGCGCTATCGCAATTGGCGCTTTCCTGCCTTTGCTTGAAGGCCGCGCTGACCGGCCCCGTCACGACCGGATCGACGCCATCGGGCGCATCCGCAAAGACCTGTTCGGCGCTCGGGATATCGCTCGGCAGAGCGGGCCGCGCTTCCTTGAGCGTCGCCGCGGATTGAGCGGCGCCGGCAGCCACCAGCACGGCGAGAGCCGCAGTTGCGAGAATCGGCCGAAATTTGACGACTGCGTTGGTCATGATGTTCGAACTGCCCGGGCCCGCAAAAGGTTCCCGCCTTGGTTAACAAAACCATTTCACATGGCGATGCTTAAGATTTGATGATTATTTGGTGTCGCGCTTCCTCTTTCGCAAATGCGAAAAACCCTGTATGAGCCGCGCAACACGAAAGAGGCGGCGCCTTTTGGCCTGCTGCCTGCAACGCTCCCGAGACCAGATCATGAACCTCCGCAATATCGCGATCATCGCGCACGTCGACCATGGAAAGACCACCCTTGTCGACCAGCTTCTGAAACAATCCGGCGCCTTCCGCGACAATCAGCGCGTCGCCGAACGCGCCATGGATTCCAACGACCTCGAAAAGGAACGCGGCATCACCATCCTGGCCAAGGCGACCTCGGTCGACTGGAAGGGCACCCGCGTCAACATCGTCGACACCCCCGGCCACGCCGATTTCGGCGGCGAGGTGGAACGCATCCTGTCGATGGTGGATTCGGCGATCGTGCTGGTCGACGCCGCCGAAGGCCCGATGCCGCAGACCAAGTTCGTCGTCGGCAAGGCGCTCAAGGTCGGCTTGAAGCCCATCGTCGTCATCAACAAGATCGACCGGCCGGACGCCCGCCATGTCGAGGTGGTCAACGAGGTATTCGACCTGTTTGCCGCGCTCGACGCCACCGACGAGCAGCTCGACTTCCCGATCCTCTACGGCTCGGGGCGCGACGGCTGGGTCTCGGAAAATCCGGAAGGTCCCAAGGACCAGGGCCTGTCGCCGCTGTTCGACCTCGTCCTCAAGCATGTGCCCGCGCCGACCGTGCATCCCGGCCCGTTCCGCATGATCGGCACCATCCTGGAAGCCAATCCGTTCCTCGGCCGCATCATCACCGGCCGCATCGAGAGCGGAACGCTGAAGGCCAACCAGGCGGTCAAGGTGCTGCATCATGACGGCACCCAGATCGAAACCGGCCGCATCTCCAAGATACTGGCCTTCCGCGGCCTCGAGCGCCAGCCGATCGAGGAAGCGCAGGCGGGCGACATCGTCGCCATTGCCGGCCTGTCCAAAGGTACCGTCGCCGACACGTTCTGCGACCTGAGCGTGAGCGAGCCGCTGCATGCGCAGCCGATCGATCCGCCGACCGTGACCATGTCTTTCCTCGTCAACGATTCGCCGCTGGCCGGCACCGAAGGCGACAAGGTGACCAGCCGCGTCATCCGCGACCGCCTGCTGCGCGAAGCCGAGGGCAATGTCGCGCTCAAGATCGAGGAATCGCCCGATAAGGATTCCTTCTTCGTGTCGGGCCGTGGCGAATTGCAGCTTGCCGTGCTGATCGAGACCATGCGCCGCGAGGGCTTTGAAATCGCCGTGTCGCGGCCGCGCGTGGTCATGCAGAAGGGCGAGAACGGCGAATTGCTGGAGCCGGTCGAGGAAGTCGTCATCGACGTCGACGAGGAGCATGCCGGCGTCGTCGTGCAGAAAATGTCCGAGCGCAAGGCCGAGATGGTCGAATTGCGCCCCTCCGGCGGCAACCGCCAGCGCCTCGTCTTCCATGCGCCGACGCGCGGCCTGATCGGCTACCAGTCGGAACTCTTGACCGACACGCGCGGCACCGCCGTGATGAACCGGCTGTTCCATGCCTATGAGCCCTATAAGGGCGAACTGCCCGGCCGCACCAACGGGGTGCTGATCTCCAACGAGCAGGGCGAGTCCGTCGCCTACGCCATGTGGAACCTGGAGGATCGTGGCCCGATGGTCATCGATCCGGGCGTCAAGGTCTATCAGGGCATGATCATCGGCATCCACTCCCGCGACAACGACCTGGAAGTGAACGTGCTGAAGGGCAAGAAGCTGACCAACATCCGCGCCGCCGGCAAGGACGAGGCGGTCAAGCTCACACCGCCGATCCGCATGACGCTGGAGCGCGCGCTGGCCTGGATCCAGGACGACGAGCTGGTCGAGGTTACGCCGAAGACCATCCGTCTGCGCAAGCTCTATCTTGACCCCAACGAGCGCAAGCGCTTCGAGAAATCATCCAAGGCCGTCGGCGCGGCGTAATTTTCTGTTTCTGATCGTATCCGGGAGGGGCGGAGCACCTGGTGCATCGCCCCTCTGCCGTTCATCCCCTGGCCGCAGATATGATGGCCTGCCGGTCGGGTTCGCCGGCCAGATCGACGCGGACCGTTGTCCCGTCGCGGGCCGGCTTGCGCAAAGCCTTGGCCCCGTCGCGATCGACAACCAACAGGCGGTTCTCCTCCAGGGCTTGAAGCCGCGACCGTGAGATGCCGAGTTCGTTGGCGAGCAAACGATCGAGTCGCAGCGATATCGGCATTTCGAGCCCGAGCCGGAGCTCCAGCACGCTTGCAGCTTCGCTTGTCCCGCCAAGCGCCGTCTTGTGCACGGCGATGTCGGGAAACTCCTCGACACGCCCCACCTGGCCGCGCAGTGCGATCACATCGAAGGCGTGGTGCCGGGCAAGTGCTGCATCGTTGCTCTCCAGCGCCCGCAGCAGCGCCGGCTCGATGTCGTGGCGGTTGCGGCGCTCGAAAATGCCGAAATTCCAGGAATTATCGCAGTCGATACAACGATAGATCAGCCAGGCGTCAATGCGCTTGCCGTTGGCGTTGACGCGGAACTTTCCGCTGCTGCGATAGGCTTTGATGCCGCCGCAGCGATTGCAAGTGGTGAGGGGACGTGGTGCGATTTGAGGCGCGATCGTCCAGCGGATGCGCAGAATAGAAGACATGCCGATAAGCCCTTCCCGTCGGGAAGTTCATCAGGTCGGCGATGTCGAGATGCCCAGGCGGGCACGGCGTGGCGGTAGGCTGCGGTTCTTGGGATCAGGCGTCGCGGCGCGCGCGGCAGCGGTTCAGCAGTGCCAAACCGGTCTCGAACCGCCGCCCAGAGGAACACATGAAATGGAAAAAGGCACCGTTGTGGCGGCGCCATGCATTGTGTCGGGGGAGTTGACGAGACCGGCGGTTACGTAGGCAAAGTGAAGCTCGAAATTGTTTCGCGGCGATCTATCTAGCCGCGTGATGCCGGGCCGGCAAGCATGTTGATGCTACCGAAGCTCGATCGCTTGCGCTAATGTCTGGCATTGCTAATGTCTGGCATTGAAGGTTTTCAAGCCGAGATCCTCGCCATGCACCTCACCTCGCTCCTGATCTTCGCCGCCGCGCTCTTCGTGGCCGCCGGTTCGCCGGGTCCTTCGATCGCGGCACTCGTCGCCCGCGTCATCGCCAAAGGATTTCGCGACGTGTTCCCGTTCCTGCTCGCCATGTGGATCGGCGAGGGCATATGGCTGTCGCTTGCGGTGTTCGGGCTGGCCGTGGTGGCGCAGACTTTCCATTTCGCTTTCGTCATCGTCAAATGGGTCGGCGTCGCCTATCTCGCTTATCTGGCCTGGAAGATGTGGACCGCGCCTGTTGAAGCGAAAGAAGGCGAGATGCCACGCGAGGATTCGCCCGGCAAGCTGTTCTTCGCCGGCATGGCCGTGACGCTCGGCAACCCCAAGATCATGATGTTCTACCTGGCCTTGCTGCCGACCATCATCGACCTTGCTTCGGTGACGGTGGTTGGCTGGATCGAGCTGACGGCGACCATGGCGGTGGTGCTTGTGGTGATCGACCTTGCCTGGGTGCTGGCCGCCGCCCAGGCGCGCAAGCTCCTGAAGAGCAAGCGCGCCATGAGAATTGCCAACCGCGTCAGCGCCACCACCATGGCCGGTGCAGCCGCGGCGATCGCGGCGCGCTCGTAACCGTCACATCATTTCGACGATCGGAGCGATCTCGACGCTGAAGGCCGGGTTCATGAGGATCGGGCAATCCCTGGCCTTGGCGACGGCATCGTCCATGTCCCTGGCTTCCACGATCGTGTAGCCGGCGGTCGGGTTGCTGCCGCCATTGTTCTCGACCTTGCCATCGGGCAGCACCGTCTTCGACATGCCGACCGGATTGCCGCCGTCGACCACGGCCGAGCCGAGCTTGCCGTACCAGCCGTTCCAGGCATCCATCGCCGCTTTGCGTTCGGCCTCCTCGGTCGGCATCTTGCCGGAGCCGTGATAGACATAGAGAAATTTCGCCATGTTCTCCTCCCTTGTCGGCGGCATCGAACCGGCAGGCGGTCATGCCGCCCGGCGATCATCGGACCAAACCGGCAAACAGGCAATGAGAATGAGAGATAGCTAATGTATGGCAAGGTCAGGCCCTGCTCATCACCTTGCCATGGCGTGGTACTCGGAGTTCGGGCGCATATCGATTGCCGCCGCCACCCGGTTCGACATGTTGAAGAAGGCGGCCGTGGAGGCGATGTCCCAGATGTCGCGGTCGGTGAAGCCGGCCATACGCAGGGCCGCTCGGTCGGCTTCGACGATCTTGGCCGGCTCCTCTGTCAGCTTGACCGCGAATTCCAGCATCGCGGTCTGCTTCGGTGAAAGGTCGGCGGCGCGGAAATTCATCACCATCATCTCGCCGAGCGAAGGGTCGCCCGACAGCTGGCGCACGGCGGCGCCATGCGCCGTCAGGCAGTAGTAGCAATGGTTGATGGAGGAGACAGCGACCGCGATCATCTCGCGCTCCAGCTTCGACAGGCCTGAATCGCCCAGCATCAGATCGTTGTACATGTCGGTGAAGGCACGCAGCTTCTTGTCGTCGAAGGCGTAGGCGCGCAACACGTTGGGGACCAGGCCGAGCTTCTCCTCGCATTTGGCGAAATAGGTCCTGGTCGCATCGCTCAGCTCAGCAGCGGCGAGATCGAGCGCGGTGATCTTGTCGGTCATGGGCATTCCTCCTCGTTTGTCGCCGGCTGCCGCCGAATTGCGATAATTCTTGGCACGCCGTCAAACCTTTGTCGCCAAATAGCGGTCATCTGCTACAGATGTCCGCAAAAGCATACGACGGGAGGAAAGAAGCGTCATGGCCAGCGTGAAATCGGCGAGCAGGTCGAAGAAGAAAGCCACGGCGATGCCGAAGACGCAGGAAAGGCCAGCCAGGCTCGCCGACTACCTGCTCGCCCGCGCGCCGGCGGAAGACATTGCCGCCTATGAGGTGGCCGACCTCGAACGCGCCGCGGATCTCGCCGGCCGCGCGGTCGCCGGTCACAAGAAGGGCGCGTGCGCCGTCGCCGTCGACACCGATTCCGGCGTCGTTCGCGAGGGCCGACCCGTCACGATCGTCACCGTCGTCAACGACAATATGCCTTTCCTGTTCGATTCCATACTCGGCGAGATCACCGAGAGTGCCGGCGAGCCGACCCTGGTGACCCACCCCGTCATCACCGTCCGCCATGGCAAGGACGGCGTCGAGGAAATTCTCGGCGACGGCAATTTCGCCAGGGACGACGGCAGCCACGACCGGCTGAGCGTCATCCATGTCCATATTCCCCGGCTGACCCCGGAGCAGGCGAACGGCTTGGCTGAGCGGCTGCGCAAGATACTCGGCCAGGTCCATTCAGCCGTCAGCGACTGGAAGCCGATGCTGGCCCGCCTCGACCAGGCGATCTCGGAATTCCGTTATTCGGCGGTGCCGCTGGACAAGAAGAGCGTGGCCGAGGCGATCGCCTTCCTGGAGTGGCTGCGCGACGACAATTTCACTTTCCTCGGCATGCGCGAATTCACATATATCGGCGGCGAGGAAAGCGGCACGCTGGAGCGTGCCGACAAGCCTGGCCTGGGCATATTATCCGATCTGGACGTGCTGGTGCTGCGGCGCGGTACCGAAGCGGTGACGACAACGCCGGAGATCCGAGCCTTCCTGCATGGGCCGGAGCCGCTGATCGTCACCAAGGCCAATGCCAAATCTTCCGTACACCGGCGCATCTATCTCGATTATATCGGCATCAAGACCTACACCGCCAAGGGCGCGCTGGCGGGCGAACTGCGCATTGTCGGCCTGTTCACATCGACCGCCTACACGCGCTCCGTGATGAAGATTCCCTATCTCAGGTCGAAGGCCGAAACCGTCATCGCCAAATCCGGTTTCGACCGGCACGACCACTCCGGCAAGGCGCTGATCAACGTGCTGGAGAGCTATCCGCGCGACGAACTGTTCCAGGTGCCGGTGCCGATCCTGAGGAGGCATGCCGCGGCCATTCTGGGCCTCGTCGAGAGGCCGCGCGTGCGGGCACTGGTGCGCGCCGACCAGTTCGACCGCTTCGTCTCCATCCTCGTCTTCGTGCCGCGCGACCGTTACGACAGCGTCGTGCGCGAGAAGGTCGGCACCTACCTCAAGACGGTGTTCGAAGGCCGGCTGTCGGCCTACTACCCGGCCTTCCCGGAAGGCGGGCTGGCGCGCGTGCATTTCATCATCGGCCGCTCCGGCGGCAAGACGCCGAAAGTCGAACAGGCAACGATCGAGGCGGCGATCCGCGACATCGTGCGCACCTGGGAGGACGCCCTTTCCGAGGCGGCGGAAACCAGCGGCAGCGACCCGGCGCTGAAGAGGATTGCGGCACGATTTCCGGAAAGCTACCGGGACTCCTTCAGCGCCGGTGTGGCGCTGGTCGATGCCGGGCGTATCGCCAAGATCAGCGCCAGCAATCCGATCGCCATCGATTACTATCGCCATGCCGAGCAGAAGCCGCACCAGGCGGCATTGAAAATCTATCACCATGGCAGCCCGGTGGCGCTGTCGCGGCGCGTGCCGGTGCTGGAAAACATCGGCTTCCGCGTCATCAGCGAGCGCACCTTCGAGGTCGGCGACGACAAGGCCGGGACTAGCGGCCAGCCCGGCATGATCAATAGGGATCAGCCCGGCACCGTGTTCATCCACGACATGGAGCTGGAGAACAGCTACGGAAAGCCGATCGACCTCAGCAATGGCGGCGCGCTGTTCGAGGACGCATTCCTGTCGGTGTGGCGCGGCGACGTCGACAATGACGGCTACAACGGCCTTGCCCAGACCGCAGGCCTGTGGTCGGGCGAAATCACCATCCTGCGCGCCTATGGCCGCTATTTGCAGCAGGCCGGAATTCCGCAGAGCCAGGATTTCATCGCCGCGGCCCTCAACCGCTATCCCGAGATCGCACGCGGCCTGCACGCGCTGTTCATCGCCCGGCTCGGGCCGACGGCCGAGACGGAAGGCGTGGTGGCGGCAAAGCATCTCAAGGCCAAGATCAGGGACGCACTGGAAGACGTTCCCAACATCGATGACGACGCCATCATCCGCCGCTACCTCAATCTCATCGAAGCCTCGCTGCGCACCAATCATTTCGTTGCCGATACGAAAGCCAAGGGCCAGTCGCTGGCGATCAAACTCGATTCGCGTTCGGTCGACGGATTGCCCGAGCCGCGACCGTGGCGGGAAATCTTCGTCTATGGCTCGGAGGTCGAGGGCGTGCATCTGCGCTTCGGTCCGGTGGCGCGCGGCGGCCTGCGCTGGTCGGACCGCGCCCAGGATTACCGCACCGAGGTGCTCGGCCTGGTCAAGGCACAGCAGGTCAAGAACGCGGTCATCGTGCCGGTCGGCGCCAAGGGCGGTTTCTATCCGAAGAAGCTGCCGATGAGCGCCGGCCGCGACGCCATCTTCGAAGCCGGCACCTCGGCCTACAAGAACTTCGTCTCCAGCCTTTTGTCGATCACCGACAATATCGGCCTCGACGGCGTCATCCCGCCGGCCGGCGTTGTCAGGCGCGACCAGGACGACCCCTATTTCGTCGTTGCCGCCGACAAGGGCACGGCAACTTTCTCCGACACCGCCAACGCCATCAGCGAAAGCCATGGCTTCTGGCTTGACGATGCCTTCGCCAGCGGCGGTTCGGCCGGCTATGACCACAAGAAGATGGGCATCACCGCCAAGGGCGCGTGGGAGGCGGTCAAGCGACATTTCCGCGAGATGAACCGCGACATCCAGACCACGCCCTTCTCCGTCGTCGGGGTGGGCGACATGTCGGGCGACGTGTTCGGCAACGGCATGCTGTTGTCGCCGAAGACAAGGCTGATAGCCGCCTTCGACCACCGCGACATCTTCATCGATCCCGATCCCGACATGGCGGCATCAATGGCCGAGCGCCAGCGCATGTTCGCTCTTCCCCGTTCGAGCTGGCAGGACTACGACAAGAGCAAGCTGTCCGAGGGCGGCGTCATCGTGTCGCGCGGCCAGAAATCGATCACCTTGCCGGCCGCTGCTGCTGCTGCGATCGGCCTCAACAAGACGACCGCCACGCCGGTCGAGATCATGAGCGCCATCCTCAAGGCGCCCGTCGACCTCTTGTGGTTCGGCGGCATCGGCACGTATTTGCGGGCCTCGACCGAGACCAATGCCGAGGTCGGCGATCGCGCCAACGACGCCGTCCGCATCACCGCGCTCGACGTGCGCGCCAAGGTGATCGGCGAGGGCGCCAATCTCGGCGTGACGCAGCGCGCGCGCATCGAATTCGGCATGAATGGCGGCCGTTGCAACTCCGACGCCATCGACAATTCGGGCGGGGTCAACTGTTCCGACGTCGAGGTCAATATCAAGATCGCGCTGGCGTCCGCCATGCGCAAAGGGTCGCTGACCCGCCCGGCGCGCGACAGGCTTCTCGCCGAGATGACCGGCGAGGTCGGCGAGCTGGTCCTGTCCAACAACTACCAGCAGACGCTGGCGCTCTCCATTGCCCGCAAGCGCGGCCTCGCCGACATCGCTCACCAGGCCCGCTTCATGTCGGCGCTGGAAGCACGCGGCCTGCTCGACCGCACGGTCGAGACGCTGCCCTCGCCGGCGGCCCTTGCCGAACGCGAGGCGCGCGGCGAGCCGCTGACCAGGGCCGAGCTCGGCGTGCTGCTCGCCTATGCCAAGATCGTGCTGTTTTCCGACATCGTCGCAAGCGACGTGCCTGACGAGCCACATTTCGACCGCGACCTGATGGGTTATTTCCCCGACCGGATGGCGAAGAAATATGCCGCCGAGATCCACGGCCATCGCCTGCGCCGCGAGATCATCGCCCGCGTCGTGGCCAATGAGCTGGTCAACCGGGGCGGTCCATCCTTCGTCAACCGGTTGCGGGAAGCGACGGGGCGCACCGCCGCCGACGTGGTGCGCACCTTCGCCGTGGTGCGCGACGGCTTTGCCTTGCCGGCGCTCTACCGCGAGATCGACGCGCTCGACAATCAGATCGACGGCCAGATGCAGCTCGATCTCTACCAGGCGGTCAGCCGGCTGATCTACGTGACCAGCGGCTGGTACTTGAAGAACGACGCCGGCACGGCGCCGCTTGCCCAGCGCATCGCCGAATTGCAGGAGGCGCGCAAGGCGCTGGAGCCGAAACTCGTTTCGCTGCTCCCCGATTATTCGCGCGAACGGATCGACGAGAAGCGGCATGGACTGTTCAAGGCCGGAGCGCCGGACAGGCTGGCAGCGCAGCTGGCGCTGGCCGATGTGGCGGAGCTGATCCCCGACATCGCGCTGACGGCGCGAACGGCAGGCGCCGACATCGTCGCCGCGGCGAAGGCCTTCTTCGCGGTCAGCGACGCCTTCCGTATCCCGCGCGTCGAGGAGGCGGCCCGCTCCATCACACCGGCGGACTATTACGACCAGCTCGCCCTGTCGCGCGCCACCGACACGATCGGGACCGCGCGGCGCGGCATCGCGGTGGCGGCACTCGTGAACCACGCCGGGGCAGCCGACCCGGTGGCGGCGTGGCTGGAGGCCGGCGGGGAGAGGATCGGCCGCACCCGCGAACGGCTGCAGGCGCTGACCGAGGGCGGCGACATCACCGTGTCGCGGCTGTCGGTGGCATCGGGCCTGATGAGCGATCTGACAGGGATGTGAGTCATAGCTTGGTAGGTCGGCGCCGCCCCTCATCCGCCTGCCGGCACCTTCTCCCCGTATAGGACGGGGAGAAGGGAGCTTGCCGTATCGCCGGCACCCTTCTACGGAGTTGGCCGTTGGCGAAAGTCGCGAATGAGAGTCTTTCTGCCCGTTCTGTACGGGGAGAAATGCCCGGCAGGGCATGAGGGGCTGGGCGGCGCTTGTTCGTTTGCATGACCAGCGGAAAACATGCAGACATGGGGTGAACCGCCCAACGAAACGAAGGCGACCGGAGGGGACATGGCCGAAGTAGCAGTGCAGCGGGCGTCCGGGCGCGGCATCTGGGGGTGGATGTTGTTCGACTGGGCTGCGCAGCCCTTCTTCACGGTCGTCACCACCTTCATCTTCGGCCCCTATTTCGTTTCGCGCATGGCCAGCGATCCGACCACCGGCCAGGCCGTCTGGGGCTACGGCATCGCCGCGGCCGGACTGGTCATCGCCGTGCTGTCGCCAATCCTCGGCTCGATCGCCGACCAGACCGGGCCGCGCAAGCCGTGGATCGCCTTCTTCGCCGCGGTCAAGATCGCCAGCCTGGTCCTGCTCTGGCTCGCCGCGCCCGGCTCGAACCTGTTCCTGATCGTGGCATTGTTCTCGCTGGCCTCGGTGGCGGCTGAATTCTCCACCGTCTTCAATGATTCCATGATGCCGCGCCTGGTGCCGAAGAGCGAGATCGGCCGCATCTCCAACATGGCCTGGGGGCTTGGCTATCTCGGCGGCATGATCGCGCTGATCTTCGTCGTGCTGTTCCTGGCCGGATCGCAGGAGACCGGCAAGACCATCATCGGCCTCGACCCGTTGTTCGGACTGGACCCGAAGCTCGGCGAGGATGCTCGCGCCACCGGGCCGCTATCGGCCGGCTGGTATTTCCTGTTCATCCTGCCGATGTTTCTCTTCACTCCCGATGCCATCAAAGGCATCCCGATCAGGCCTGCGGTGCGCGAAGGCCTGTCGGAGCTGAAGTCGACCTTGGCCGAGGTGCGCAGGCGCGGCGGCATCTTCCGCTTCCTCGTCGCCCGCATGATCTATCAGGACGGCGTCAATGCGCTGCTGGCGCTCGGCGGCACGTTCGCGGCCGGCATGTTCCACTGGTCAATCACCGAGATCGGCATGTTCGGCATCATCCTCAACGTCGTCGCCATCTTCGGCTGCTGGATCGCCGCGCGGCTCGACACCGCGCTCGGCTCCAAGGCGGTGGTGATGATCACGCTGGTCATGCTTTCCGTGGCCACCATCGGCGTGGTCTCGACCGGCCCCGGCTTCACGCTGCTCGGGCTTATCCAGCTCTCGACCACCGATTCCGGGGGCCTGTTCGGCACCGCTGCGGAAAAGGCCTACATCCTCTACGGATTGCTGATCGGGCTCGCCTTCGGGCCGGTGCAGGCGTCATCGCGGTCCTACATGGCGCGCAGCGTCACGGCGTCGGAATCCGGCCGCTATTTCGGCATCTATGCGCTGGCCGGGCGCGCGACCAGTTTCCTGGCGCCGTTCCTGGTGGCGACCATCACGGCGGTGAGCGATTCGGCGCGGCTCGGCATGGCGGTTATCATCCTGTTCCTGGCCATAGGCATGGCGATCCTGATCAGGACGCCGTATCCGGCGGACCGGGCGGCGGAGTAGCGCTCTTCCTTCTCCCGCAAGGGGAGAAGGGAAGAAGTGCTCAATGCCTGAAGTGTCTCACGCCGGTGAACACCATCGCGATACCGTGTTCATCCGCAGCGGCGATGACGTCGTCGTCGCGCATCGAGCCGCCGGGCTGGATGACGGCGGTGGCGCCGGCCTCGATGGCCGACAGCAGGCCGTCGGCGAAGGGGAAGAAGGCATCGGAGGCGACGACAGAGCCTTTGGTCAGCGGCTCTGCCCGGCCTGCCGCTTCCGCGGCGTCGAGTGCCTTGCGGGCAGCGATGCGCGAGGAATCGACGCGGCTCATCTGGCCGGCGCCGATGCCTACCGTGGCGCCGTCCTTTGCGTAGACGATGGCGTTCGACTTGACGTGCTTGGCGACGCGGAAGGCGAATTTCAGGTCGGCCAGTTCGGCCGGCGTCGGCGCCCGTTTCGTCACCACCTTGAGTTCGAGGTCGTCGACGACGGCATTGTCCCTGCCCTGCACCAGCAGGCCGCCGGCAACGGATTTGACGGTTGTGCCGATCGCGCGCGGATCCGGCAGGCCGCCGGCGACCAGCAGGCGCAGGTTCTTCTTCGCGGCTACGATCGCTGCCGCTTCGTCGGTGGCGCCTGGCGCGATAATGACTTCGGTGAAGGTCTTCACGATCTCTTCGGCCGCCTCGGCGTCGAGGACGCGATTGACAGCGACAATGCCGCCATAGGCCGAGACCGGATCGCAGGCCAGCGCCCTGGCGTAGGCGGCTTTCAGCGTCGAACCCTCGGCGACGCCGCACGGGTTGGCATGCTTGATGATGGCGACGGCGGCCGAGCGCGCCGGGTCGAACTCGCCGGCCAGCTCGAAGGCGGCGTCGGTATCGTTGATGTTGTTGTAGGAAAGCTGCTTGCCCTGAAGCTGGCGCGCGGTGGCCACGCCCGGCCGCTTGTCGCCATTGACGTAGAAGCCGGCGCCCTGGTGCGGGTTCTCGCCATAGCGCATCACAGTCTCCAGCCTGCCGCCGAAGGCGCGCCAGGTCGGGTGCTCGATCTCCAGCGCCTCGGCGAACCAGCCCGAGATTGCGGCGTCATAGCTGGCGGTGCGGGCAAAAGCCTTGGCCGCGAGCTTCTTGCGGAAATCCAGCGAAAGCGAGCCGATATTCATCTCCAGCGCATTGAGCACGGAGGCATAGTCGCCGGGATCGGTGACTATGGCGACATAGGCGTGGTTCTTGGCCGAGGCGCGGATCATCGCCGGGCCGCCAATGTCGATGTTCTCGACGATCGCCGCGTAGTCGGCGCCGGAGCGGCGGACTTCCTCGAACGGATAGAGATTGGAGACGACCAGGTCGATCGGCTCGATGCCATATTTGTGCATCGCCGCGGCGTGCTCGGGATCGTCGCGCACGCCGAGCAGGGCGCCATGTACCGACGGATGCAGGGTCTTGACGCGGCCATCCATGATCTCGGGAAAGCCGGTGAGCTCGGAAACGTCGCGAACCGCCAGGCCCGCATCGGCGATCGCTTTTGCCGTGCCGCCGGTCGACACCAGCTCGACGCCGGAAGCGGCGAGCGCCCTGGCGAGATCGATGAGGCCGGTCTTGTCGAAGACGGAGAGCAGCGCGCGACGCACGGGAACGAGGTCGGGAGCGGGAATGTTCTTGGCGGCGACGGCCATGGGCGTGCTTTCACGGCTGGAGGGGCAGGCCCGCGCCGTATCATATGAGATCAGGAAATCAAGGCGCAAGCTCGGTCAGCGCAGGCGCGGTCAGTCGTTTTCGGGATACCCGGCGATAGAGGTGCGGGTGAGCTGCCAATGGATTTCGGCGATGTCGGACGGCTTGAAGGCAAGCACGATCTGCCGGCTGCGGCGCGGGCCGCCGAGACCGGCGAAGTAGATCGATTCCTCGACCTCCGGCACCATCTCGGTGCAGGTGAACACCCAGCTGTCGGCCTGCTCGGCGGTCAGCACCAGGCGGTCATGCTCGTCCTGCAAAAGGTTGATGTCGGGATGGACGTGGAAGCGCACGGTGACGAAATCGCGGCCATTGTTGCGGATCGCCGCACCTCCAGGACGCAGGAAGCGGTCCCTGCCGGTCAGCACATTGCCGTTCGAGGACAGTTTCAGCTCGCGCTCGTGGAGGAAACCGAAGCGCTGGATATAGCCGTCATGGCGGGCGATGAAGCCTTGAACGCCCTTCTGGTCGATACGCTTGCACTGCACATGCTGCGGGCCGCCGATCAAAGGTGACCCCAGAAGATCGTTGATGCGCAGCGAATGGCTGAACCGCGCCGACGAGGTGTCGTTGATGGTGGCGGTCGAGTGCGCGGCAGTGGCGCGGGCCAAGGGCCGGAATTCGGCGGCGCCATAGGTGTCGATGCCGGCATTGACGATGTAATGCTGGCGGCCCGACGACAGCTCGAACGCAAGGCAGCTGGCATGGGCGGCATTGGAGACGTGGACGGGCGGCGGCAGGCCGGTGTCGGCGATGACGGTGACGCCACCCATGGACAGCCGCTCATAGCCCGAATGCGGTGCATGCAGCAGCGGCGAGCCGGCGGTGTCGTCGTGGCGCAGGATGCTGGCGATGCGGTCATGGATGGTGGCGCCCATGCCGTTGAAGCGGGCGAGGCTGCCGTCCTGGTGGCGAAAGAAGCGCAGCGCCGGCAGCATCCTGTCGATGGCGCCGATCAGGGCCTGTGGCGGCGCTTCCGCCTGGTTGGCGTAGGTCTGCCGCAGCGGCAAAAGGTCGGCGAGGATTTCCAGCACCGCCATCGGGTTGCGCGAGATGTGGCCGCCATCGGGAAGGATCTGGCGGTCGAGTTCCTCGGCGAGGTTGCGGGTGGCGCCGCGCAGCGCCGATGCGGGCGCCGGCAGCGACAGGGCGGCGAAGGCGAGGGCGATGCGGGCGCGCAGCCTGTCCTTGCCGTCAGGCATTTCGCGCGCCATCGACCTGAGGTAGCGGATCTGGACGGCCAGCGATTTCAGGAAGGCGCGGTAGAACGGGAATTCAGCGCCTTGCAACACGATAGAGGAATGCTGCAGCCAGGCGATGATGCGCTTGGCGGCCGTGCCGGGCTCCCAGGCGATGCCGGAAATGTTGTTTCCATGCGTGGCGATCCAGTCGGACACCAGCGCACGCGCATTGGCGGCGGCAAGCTCCGTGCCGGCGGCGCGCATGTGTCGCAGCCAGCGAAAGCCATGCAGCGTCTTCTGCCAGCCGTAATTGGGAACGCTGATCTGGAAGGGCGACTTGCCGCCGGTCTCGACCATATGTCCCGACAAGGGATAACGGCCATAGTAGATCTCGAGCGCGATCTGGGGATCGGCCAGCCGCAGGTCCGGCGGCGCGATCAGGACCCGTTCGGGGGTGCGGCCGGAATAGCGCCAGCGATAGACCGGTCCGGCACGCAGGCGCCGGCGCGTTTTGCGCCAAAACTCCTTCGCGACAAGCGCCCACAGACGCGTCGTGTTGCCGGCAGCAAGTGCCAAAACCCCTCCTGATCGTCCTCTATCCCAACGGCAAGCTTATCTGATTCAACGATTCATGCGAAGGCGAATTCCCGCGAGCGGTGACGCTCCGCCTGGCTTGGCCGCGGATGCTCCCCAAAAAAGTCAGCAACTTCCTAGGCTTAACCCCCAGAGCGGTTCAGCGCCCGATGGGCATCCATACTCCGCTCCAGATCCTTGTTCCACGCAATTCCGGGCGGAGAATCGTCACGCAGCTTTCATGGACCTGCCTTAGCCGGCGCGGCGCATGCGCGCGGCGAAAAAACCGTCGAGACCGGAACGTTGCGGCGAGCCGAGATCGAGGTCGGCTGGTGTGGTGCGCAGCGTCCCTTCCTGCGTCAGGAAGGGATCGATGCCCGCGATCTCTCCGGCGCGAAGCGGGTCGGCAACGACGCCAGGCGTGGCGGCGAGGAAGGCACGGTAAAGCTCCTCGCCTTCGAGCGGGTCGAGCGAACAGTTCGAAAAGACGATCTTGCCGCCCGGCTTGACCAGGGTGACGGCGCGCGCGAGCAGCCGGCGCTGGAGATCGGCGAGCTTCTCGACATCAGCCATCGTCTTGGTCCATGGCACGTCGGGATGCCGCCGCACCGTGCCGGTCGAGGAGCAGGGCGCGTCGAGGAGGACGGCGTCGAACAGCTCGCCCGGCTCGTACTGGAGAAGGTCGGCCTGCACGATATCCGCCGACAGGTGGAGACGTTCGAGATTCTGCGCCAGCCGCGCCAGCCGGTTCTTCGAGGTGTCGACCGCGGTGACGCGTGCGCCGGCCACGATCAATTGGGCGGTCTTGCCGCCGGGCGCGGCGCAGAGATCGGCGACGCGAAGCCCGCCGACATCACCGAGCAGCCGGGCAGGCAGGCCGGCTGCGGCATCCTGGACCCACCAGGCGCCTTCGGCGAAGCCGGGCAGTTCGGTGACCGGGCCGGCAAGCTTCTCCACCCGAATCGTGCCGGTCGGCAGGACAATACCGCCGAGCCTTTCGGCCCAGTGCTCCGGATCGGCCTTGACCGAGAAGTCGACCGGGGCCTCCTGGCGGTGGGCGGCGAGTATCCGTCTGGCCTCGTCCACGCCATAGGCGGCCTTCAGACGGTCGGAAAACCATTTCGGCGCTTCGTCGGTGGTAGCAAGGGCCTCTGGAAGTTCAGATTCCTTGACCCGCGCGAGCGTGCGCAGCACACCGTTGACCAGGCCGGCAAAGCGCAATGTGCGCGGATCGGACTTGGCATGGGTGACGGCGAGGTCGACCGCGGCGCTGTCGGGAATGTCGAGGAACAGGATCTGCGCGGCCGCCACATGCAAAATATGCGACAGCGCAGTGGCATTGGCCGGCAGCGGTTTCTCCAGACGCCGCGCCAGCAGCCCGGCAATGGTCATGCGGTAGCGCAGCGCGGTGACCAGAATGGCGCGCACGAGACCGCGATCGCGCAGGTCTAGCGCCTTGTATTGCGGATGGCCGTTCTCATGGTCGGTCAGGCCATCCAGAGGCGTCCTGGCATCGACGACGGCGGCCAGCAGCCGCGCAGCCGCCTTGCGGGCGGCAAGGCCGGCAACGAACTCGCCGTCCTTGTTGTGTTCCTGACCACCTGTGCGTCGAGGTGCTCTGCCCGCCACGCTCACGACCACGGGCCCTTGGGCCCGGTCGGATTGCGACCCCACGGATTGGATTTGGGCTCTGCCGGCGGTTCCGGCGCGGCCGGCTTGCCCCACGGTCCTGCCGATTGCGGCTCGTCGGCCTGCGGCGGCACTGGCGCCTGGCGCTGCGGGGACCGCGATGCGCCCCCGCCCATGCGCTGCGCCATCGCTTGCAGCGCGGCGATGCGATTCTCGGTGCTCGGGTGGGTGGAGAACAGACTGTCCATGCGCTCGCCGTGCAGCGGGTTGATGATGAAGAGATGAGCCATCGCCGGGTTACGCTCGGCATCCGGGTTGGGTATGCGTTCGGCGCCCCGGGCGATCTTGTCAAGCGCCGAGGCCAGCCAGAGCGGGTGTCCACAGATTTCGGCGCCGCGCCGGTCGGCCTCGTATTCGCGGGTGCGGCTGACCGCCATCTGCACGATCATCGCGGCAAAGGGCGCCACGATCATCGCCGCCAGCACGCCGACAAAGCCGAACGGGCTGTTGTTGTCGCGGTTGCCGCCGAGGAAGAAGGCGAAATTGCCAAGCATCGAGATGGCACCGGCGAAGGTCGCGACAATCGTCATCGTCAAGGTGTCGCGGTGCTGGACGTGGGCGAGCTCGTGCGCCATCACCGCGGCCACTTCCTCATGCGTCAGCCGTTGCAAAAGGCCGGTGGAAGCGGCGACCGCCGCGTTCTGCGGGTTGCGGCCGGTGGCGAAGGCGTTGGGCTGCGGATTGTCGATCAGGTATGTCCTAGGCATCGGCAGGCCTGCCTGCTTGGCCAGTGCCTGCACGATGGCGTAATATTCGGGCGCGTTCTTCTCGTCGACCTCGACGGCGCGGTTCATCGACAGCACCATCTTGTCGGCGTTCCAGTAGCTGAACAGATTGGTGGCGGCGGCGATCAGGAAGGCGATCATCATGCCGCCCGTGCCGCCGATCAGGAAGCCGACGCCCATGAACAGCGCGGTCATCGTGGCAAGAAGCATGGCGGTGCGAAGTGTGTTCATCGTCTGCTCCCGTCCAAGTCGTGATGTAAGGGGGTCGATCCTCGTGGGCTCATCGCTATATGATGGGAAACGCCGGTACCCGTTTCAATCGGCCTGTTTCAATCCGCCGGAATATCGCATGAACAACGAGACCAGTAAAACGCCTGCCACGGATGACGACGCGCGGCTGAAGACGCTGACGCCCGCCGCCCGCCGCGCGCTTGAAGAGGCCGCGGCGCGGCGCGAGAACTACCGCCGCAAAGAAGCGGCGGTGCCGAAGGAAATCGGCGGCCGCGGCGGCAAGGAGCCCGGCCGCTACGGCGACTGGGAGGTCAAGGGCCTGACCAGCGATTTCTAAGGTATGCTGAGATTCAGGTGAGGCCGGCCTGCAAGCGTTGGTTTCCTGCGCTTCCGGTGCTCACGTACTTTAGTACGCTCCGCTCCGCTTCTCGGAAACCATCGCTTTCGACTCGGCCTGACCTGAATCTCAACACACTTCGAGAGGGCGTTGCATTACAATCTTTAGGCGGCGCTGAGTTGCGGCTCGAGCGCGATCCAGCCGCGCTCGTCGACGGTGACGCCGATGGCGTCGTAGCCAGCGATCGCGGCATGCTGCGTCGCCAGGGGATGCCGGTGCGTAGCGTTTATGACCATGACCGCTGCGCCCGCCGCCTCGGCCGCCGTGATGCCCGCCGGGGCATCCTCGAACACGAGGCAATCGCGCGCATCGACGCCGAGCCGCGTCGCGCCGAGCTGAAAGCAGTCGGGCGCCGGCTTGCCGCGCGAAACATCTTCCGCCGCGATCAGCACGGCCGGGACGGGGATGCCGGCAGCCCTCATGCGCAAGAGCGCCAGTTCCCGCGGCGCCGAGGTTACGATCGCCCAGCGCTCCGGCGGGAGCGCGTTGAGAAACGCGGCGGCGCTGGCGATCTGAACAATGCCCTCCAGATCGGCGGCTTCGGCCTTGAGCAAGAGGTCGGCCTCATGCGCCGGATCGACGCCGGGGAGCGCCAGACCCGCGATCGTCTCGATCGCCCGCACGCCATGGATCGTCGGCAGGAAGGCGGCGACGTCGAGCCCTTGCCGCCGCGCCCAGTCGCTCCACACCCGTTCGGCCGAGGCAATGGAATTGATGAGCGTGCCGTCCATATCGAAGAGGAAGGCGGCGAATTTTCTGCCTGCGTACATGATTTTCCTTGATTTCGGGGAGGGTCTTTCGAGGGAGCGCCGATAGTAACGTCCCGGCACCGGCATTGGAAGCCGCGCGGCCTCCTTTTCGGCCATTTCCCCTTTTCGGCCAGTCCCCTTTTCGGCAAGTCCCTTTTCCGCAAGTCAGGGAACCGCGATCCGCCTCCGGCGTTTCAACTTCGCTGCTTTTCCACGACCATCGAAGGGGGACGCGATGCTGATTCGGCTCGGCTACGAAATGGCCATTGAATGCGCTGGAGCCACGCCGGTGATTTCGCTGCTCGATATTCACAGGGACAGGCAGGCCGACATCAAGCGGCAGACGCGCATGCTGACGTCGCCCGCGGTTTCGACCAGGCTCTACAGCGATCTGCATGGCAATTCGTGCCGCCGCTTTACCGCACCCGCCGGCACTTTTCGCATCCTCTACGATGCCGTGGTCGAGGACAGCGGCGAGACGGACGAGGTCAACACGCTGGCACGCGAGGTGCCGGTGGCCGAGCTGCCCGACGAGGTGCTGTTTTATCTGCTGGGCAGCCGCTATTGCGAGACCGATCACCTGAGCCAGCTCGCCTGGGAGCTTTTCGGCCGTTTGCCGTCCGGCTGGGCGAGGGTGCAGGCGATCGTCGATTACGTCCACAACCGCCTGTCCTTCGGCTATGGCTATGCCCGCTCGACCCGCACCGCGGCGCAGGCCCATGAGGAGCAGGTCGGCGTCTGCCGAGACTTCGCCCATCTGGCGATCACGCTCTGCCGCTGCATGAACATTCCGGCACGCTATGTGAATGGCTATCTCGGCGACATCGGCGTGCCGGCCGATCCGGCGCCGATGGATTTCTCGGCCTGGATGGAAGTGTTTCTCGACGGCAAGTGGTACACGTTCGACCCCCGCCACAATGTTCCGAGGATCGGCCGCATCGTCATCGCGCGCGGACGCGATGCCACCGACGTGCCGTTGCTGCACAGTTTCGGCCCGCACCGGCTCAGCCTGTTCAAAGTGTGGACCTACGAACAGGAGAACAATCTGTTCAACCCGCCCTACCACGCCATCGACAGGACGGTCACCGCGCAGATGCTGGCCTGATCCAGGTTTCCATGCATCCATACTGCCTCGCATTGGCACAGGTGCCGCTGTGCCGTGGCGGGACACGGCGGGCGCCCTGTGCCGCCACATGCAGGATTTAGGTAAGCGCTTGGTAAATGCCGCCCGAACGCAAGCATCGGCGTTTACCGATCATTTACCTTTCCATTCTTGAAAGCAAAGCAAAAACAATAATCTAGTCCCTCATGCGCGGCCGCTGACCGCGCCCGGCCGGAATCCTGCATCGATCCGGTTGCCCGGCGACGAGGCCGGGGCGAGCGGAGAGAGAACGATGCGGATTTTCGGGGGCCTTGTGGACGCGGCTGGCGATTTTGCCAGGCATCGCGGCGGGAATTTCGCCATCCTGTTCGGATTCGCCGCCTCGGTCCTGGCACTGGGCGTCGGCTTCGCCGTCAACATCACCCAGCTCTACAATGCCAAATCGAGTCTGCAGAGCGTGGTCGACGCCGCGGTGACGTCGACCGCGCGGGACCTGACGACCGGCGTCATCAAGGAAGCCGATGCCAACAAGTCGGTGCAGGCCTTCCTCGACGCCAACAGCACGGCCGGCATCCTGCAGGCTAACCAGATCGTGCTTGACAGGCTGACAGTCGACAGGACCGCCAGGACGGTGCAGGCGGACGCCCATGTCGACGTCGCCTTCTATTTCCCGCTGTTCGGCACGCGCGACATGCAGCGCGTTCCCGCCTCGACGACGGCGCTCTATTCCGACAAGCAGATCGAGGTGGCTATGATGCTCGACATCACGGGCTCGATGGCGAAGCGGGGCAAGGTCGACAAGATCGGCGATCTGAAAGCAGCTGCGAAAAACGCCGTCCGGACGATGCTCCAGAACCAGGATCCGAAGAACCCCCGCATCCGCGTCGCGATTGTGCCTTACGCATCCGGCGTGAATGCCGGCAAGCTGGCCGAAAACGTCTATGCCGAGAAGCCGGCGAGCTCTGAGCTGCCACCCGTGGCCGGCAGTTCGCTTCTTGTCGCCAAGACGGGCAAAAATTTGCTGCCGTCCTTCAGCGACTACATTTCCATTGTTGGCGCGGCGATGCCACGCCCCGATAATTGCGCCACGGAGCGCAAGGACAAAAATGGCGATGCGGATTTGACTGCCGACGGCCCAGATACGGTTCGCACGGACAAGAACGGCAAGAAGTACTACGCCCTGGTCAACCGGGATGATCATCTCGATGGCGGCGGAATGAACAAGTGCCCCGATGCGGAAGTGATCCCGCTGACCGCCGATTCCGGCGCATTGCTTGATTCGATCGACGACTTCCAGGCTGAGGGTTATACCGCCGGCGCGATCGCCATTCAGTGGACCTACTATATGCTGTCGCCGCAATGGCGCGCTGCGATCAAGAATGCCGGCCTCGGCAACGGCGCCTCGGACGTCAACGCGAAGAAGATCGCCAAGGTCGCGATCCTGATGACCGACGGCCAGTTCAATACCGCCTTCGCCGGTGCCGGGGGCCGCTACAACAGCCAGGGCAATCTTGCGCGCGGCAACGCCGAAACGCTGTGCGGCAACATGAAAAATGACGGCATCGAGATTTTCACCATCGGCTTCGACCTGAACAACAAGGACATGTCGGCACCCGAGCGGGATCAGGCAAAGGCGGTGCTGAAGGACTGTTCGTCGAAAGATGCCTCCACCGCTCAAAAACATTATTTCGAAGTGTCGACCGGGGTGGAATTGGACGCCGCCTTTCAGGAAATCATCCGCAACACCGAAAAGGTCGCGCTGACCCAGTAAGCCGCACAAGGAAAAGGCCGCCGCTTCTTTCGAAGCAGGCGGCCTTCCGTGTTTCCGTCCATGGCGCGGCTCCTGGCGGCAACCCGAGGGGTCGCCCGCCGCGCATCTCGCGCCTTAACGGGAAGACTGCTTCCCGAAAGTGCAATCCGCTGAGGCCACGTTCTGGAAAACGAAATCACTCGACATCGGATCACCTCCTTTCAGTTTGTTGAACATGCACTGATGATGGGGTGCGTTGCAGCAAAAGACAAGACGCCGGATGGAAAAAGACGTTTTCCCGGCTTGGCCGCGTCCTTTCGTGCAAGCGGGTTGCGGCCAGCGGTTCAAGCGGACAAGATCGGCCTACCGAATTCAGGGGGGACGGCATGGACGCTACCGAAAGAGCAGCACGCATCGTTCGCACGGTCGTCGAGGCGTTGAAGCCGGGCTTTGCCGTCAGGCTTTGGACCGGCGAGCGCATCGGTCCGGCCGGCGGCCCGGTGCTTGCCATCAACGACCAGGACATCGTCTGGCAACTGGCCCGCCGGCCAAATTTCTCGACGCTGGTCGAGATGTGGATTTCCAAGGCGGTGGATGTGGAGGAGGGGTCGCTGTTTGATCTCTATGCGCTGCCTTCGCAGGGCAAGCTGCGGTTCAACGCGCTGCCGAAGCTCGCGATCATGCGCGACCTGCCGGCCGTGCTGTTCTCGCGAAGGCAGATGACGCAACGCGCCGATCTCGCCGGGCAAAATCCCTTTGTCAGCGGCTCCAACAAGCAGGCGATCCAGCATCATTACGACATATCGAACGCCTTCTACGGGCTCTTCCTCGACGAGCGCATGGTCTACAGCTGCGGGTATTTCAAGGATTTCGCCAACGACATCGACCAGGCTCAGGCCGACAAGCTCGAGCATATCTGCCGCAAGCTCCGGCTGAAGCCCGGCGACCGCCTGCTCGATATCGGCTGCGGCTGGGGCGCGATGCTGATCCATGCGGTGAAGCATCATGGCGTCATCGGCCATGGCGTCTCGTTGTCGGAGGCCCAGACCGGGCTCGCGCGCGAGCGCATTCGGGCCGAGGGGCTGGAGGACCGGATCACCATCGAGATAAAATCCTATGCCGAGCTCACCGGAAGCTTCGACAAGATATCCTCGATCGGCATGTTCGAGCATCTGGGGCTGGCCAATCACGCCGCCTATTTCTCGACCGTCCATCGCCTGCTCAAGCCGGGCGGCATCTATCTGCATCATGCCATCACCAGGCGCAGCAAGGGCAGCATTAAAAAGACCTTGCGCAAGGGCTCGGAATACAAGGCGCTGATCAAATACATCTTCCCGGGTGGCGAGATCGACACGATCGGCATGACGTGCGGCAACCTGGAAGCACACGGCTTCCTCGTCCACGACGTCGAGAATCTACGCGAGCACTATGCCCGCACCTGCCGGCTGTGGGCAGAGCGCCTGCATGCGCGCTTCGACGAGGCCATCGCCGAGGTGGGAGAAGCCAAGGCGCGGCTGTGGCTGCTTTACCTGGCCGGCTGTTCGATCGCCTTCGATCGCGCCTCGGCGCAGATTTTCCAGACGGTCGCCACCAGGCGGACGCGGGGCCCGAGCGGCCTGCCGCCGACGCGGGCGGACCTTTACCGCTAGTCAGGCGAATCGCATCCCGTCGCCGACCTTGACTTTGGCCGCGCGGTCGACCGTGCAGTAGACGCCGAGATTGTGCGCGTTATGACGCACCAGATTGCGCAATATCGCCGGATCGTTGTCGAAACCGTCTTGGGCGATGATGGTGAAGCCGCAGCGGCGGCACGGCTCGGAGATGGTCAACAGCAGGTCGCCGACGGCCAGCTTCCTGCCGATCCATTCGGTTTCGGGAAACGAGCCTTCCACCGCCGCCATGTCGACGACGATGTTGGGGCGAAAGCGGCGCGGGTCGGGAGTGCCTTGCGGGTGCAGCGCCTTTAGGCGCGCCAGGGAGGCGGTGGTCAACAGATGGATCGGCGCCTTGCGGTAGCGCGCCTCGGTCAACGGGCCGGTATAGGCCGGCGGAGCGTTCTCCAGGCCGAACGGACGGATCGAGGCCGGAAAGCCTAGATAGTCGGAAACGGCACGGTCGCTTTCGGCGCCGGGCGCCGCCAGCCAATCTGCGCCGGGAATCGCGATCTCGAGCCTGCGGTCGCCCGTCAGCCGGGTGCGGATGCGCGGCACGTTGTGCCACTTCGGCTCGCGATCGGGACGGGCGATCTCATTGTCGGAGGCATCGACCAGGCCGAACATGCGGTCGCCTTCGATGCTCTCGGTGCCGACCGCGATCGTCTCCAGGCGTTCGCCGGCAAGCGAACTCGCCGGATAGCGCCAGAGTTCGGCAACGCTGCCTATCGCGGCCATGGCCGGCGTCAGCCTTTCTTGTTCTGGCGGTTGGCGACGAGGTCGTCGACGACGGCCGGATCGGCGAGCGTCGAGGTATCGCCAAGGGCGCCGAAATCGTCCTCGGCAATCTTGCGCAAGATGCGCCGCATGATCTTGCCCGAGCGGGTCTTGGGCAGGCCCGGTGCGAACTGGATCTTGTCGGGCGTGGCGATGGCGCCGATCTCCTTGCGGACATGGGCGAGGAGTTCCTTGCGCAAGTCCTCGCTCGGCGTCTCGCCGGCCATCAGCGTGACGTAGCAGTAGATGCCCTGGCCCTTGATTTCGTGGGGATAACCGACGACGGCGGCTTCCGAAACCTTGTCGTGGCTGACCAATGCGGATTCGACCTCGGCCGTGCCCATGCGGTGGCCGGAGACGTTGATGACGTCATCGACGCGGCCGGTGATCCAGTAATAGCCGTCGGCATCGCGGCGGCAGCCGTCGCCGGTGAAGTACTTGCCCTTGTAGGTCGAAAAATAGGTCTGCACGAAACGGTCGTGATCGCCATAGACGGTGCGCATCTGGCCGGGCCAGGACTCGGTGATGCACAGATTGCCGTCGGCCGCCCCTTCAAGCACCTTGCCCCCGCCGTCAACCAGTTGCGGCTTGACACCGAAGAAGGGCCGCGTGGCCGAGCCGGCCTTGAGGTCGGTGGCGCCCGGCAACGGCGTGATCATGATGCCGCCGGTCTCGGTCTGCCACCAGGTGTCGACGATCGGCACCTTGGCGTTGCCGACGACGTTGAAATACCACTCCCATGCCTCCGGATTGATCGGTTCGCCGACCGAGCCCAGCACGCGCAGCGATTTGCGCGACGCCTTTTTCACGTGGTTGTCGCCGGCGCCCATCAGGGCGCGCAGCGCCGTCGGCGCGGTGTAGAAGATGTTGACCTGGTGCTTGTCGATGACTTCCCAGAAGCGCGACTGCGAGGGGTAGTTGGGCACGCCCTCGAACATCAGCGTGGTGGCGCCGTTGGCGAGCGGCCCGTAGACGATGTAGCTGTGGCCGGTGACCCAGCCGACATCGGCGGTGCACCAGTAGATGTCGCCATCATGATAGTCGAAGACATATTGGTGCGTCATCGAGACGTAGACGAGATAACCCGCCGTGGTGTGCAGCACGCCTTTCGGCTTGCCGGTCGAACCCGACGTATAGAGGATGAACAGCGGGTCCTCCGCCTTCATCTTCTCCGGCTTGCACTCAGCCTTAACGGTCGCGGCCTCTTCGTGGTACCAGACGTCGCGACCCGGCGCCCAGCCGATCTTGCCGCCGGTGCGGCGGACCACCACCACCTTTTCGACCCTGGTGCCGGCTTTTGCCGCGATCTCGATTGCCTTGTCGGTGTTCTCCTTCAAGGGGATCGGCTTGCCGCCGCGCAGGCCCTCGTCAGCGGTGATGACGATGGTCGACTTGCAATCGTCGATGCGGCCGGCGAGCGCGTCAGGCGAGAAGCCGCCGAAGACGACCGAATGGATGGCGCCGATACGCGTGCAGGCGAGCATCGCATAGGCCGCCTCCGGGATCATCGGCATGTAGAGGGTCACGCGGTCGCCCTTCTTGACGCCGTGCTTCTTCAGCACGTTGGCGAAGCGGCAGACATGCGCATAGAGCTCATTGTAGGTGATCTTGCGGTCGTCGTAGGGGTTGTCGCCTTCCCAGATGATGGCGGTCTGCTCGCCGCGCTTCTTCAGGTGGCGGTCGATGCAGTTGTAGGAAACGTTGGTCTGGCCGTCCTCGAACCATTTGATCGAGACCTTGCCGTCGAAGGAGGCGTTCCTGACCTTGGAGAAGGGTTTGAACCAGTCGATGCGCTTGCCGTGCTTGCCCCAGAACCTGTCCGGATTCTTCACGCTGTCGGCGTACCATTTGAGATAGGTGTCGTTGTCGATCAGCGCATTCTTCTTCCAGGCCGGCTGAACGCGGTGGACATGAACCTCGGACATTCCTGCTTTTCCTCCCGAAACCGACGCCGGCTTGAAACGCCAGCGGGATCGCGGCGACGCGGCCGCGAATTCGCGCGCATTATTAACAGTTCCGCGATGACGGCAACATTAGACGTTGGGTTTGCGCGGCGGGATGCCGCACATGGGCCCGCGGCTGCTGTCAGCACTTGCACCGAACGGCTGCTAACTTCATGTTTTCGCGGGCTAAAGCCGGTTTCGATCAAGAAAAAATCAATAGACGGTTAAGCAACCGCGCGCACAATCGGTTGTTGGGAGGAAGGAGAATCAACCCGGGGAGCAAAAATGCGCGACCAGCTTGAAATGGACCTGATGCTGCGGGGCTATGGCCTGACCACGGCCAATATCCTTTATCATTTCCCAGACCATCCGCATCTCTTGCAGAGCTTCATATGGCAGGACTACGACATCGCGCCGAAGTTTCCGGTGCTGGTCCGCTTCATCGAGTTCTGGAAGACCAAGCTCGAGGGGCCGCTGCATTCGATCAGCTACACGCACCAGAAGCTGATCGCGCCCAACGAGTGGCGCAAGGTCGACGGCGAGTTCGTGCTGCATTAGGGGCGCTGCTTCGAGGTCGTGACATCGGCGCTCTACGGCGCTCCCCTCTGTCCTGCCGGACATCTCCCCCCCACATGGGGAGATCGGCAGCTTTGCTAACAGCGCTATCCCTTCACGTTGGAAATTGGCGAAAGCCGAGGTGACATCCAATCTTCCCCTTGTGGGGGAGATGTCCGGCAGGACAGAGGGGGGCGCTGCCCCGCTAACCTTCGGCTCTAGCGGTCGGACACGCTCAAACCGCTGGCGGGCTCAGCCGGGCAAAGCCCTCCTGGCGGCGATAGGGAAAATAAGGGTAGGGCGCGGTGACTTCGCTTGCCGCATCGAGTTTCCCGATCTGCTCCGGCGTCAGGGTCCAGCCGACGGCGCCCAGGTTCTGGCGCAACTGCTCCTCGTTGCGGGCGCCGATGATGACGGATGACACGGTCGGGCGCTGCAACAGCCAGTTGATGGCGATCTGCGGCACGGTCCTGCCTGTCTCCTGCGCCACCGCATCGAGGGCCTCCATGACCCGGTAGAGGTGCCCGTCCTCGACCGGCGGTCCGAAGCTCGCGGTGTCGTGCAGCCGGCTTTTGTCGGGCAATGGCTGGCCGCGACGGATCTTGCCGGTCAGGCGGCCCCAGCCGAGCGGGCTCCAGACCAGCGCGCCGACGCCCTGGTCGAGGCCGAGCGGCATCAGCTCCCATTCATAGTCGCGACCGACCAGCGAATAGTAGACCTGATGCGCGACATAGCGCGGATAGCCGTGCCTGTCGGCCAGCCCGAGCGACTTCATCACCTGCCAGCCGGAGAAATTGGAGACGCCGACATAGCGCAATTTGCCGGCGCGCACGAGGCCGTCCAGCGTCGACAGCACTTCCTCGATCGGCGTGCCGGCATCGAAGGCATGCAGCTGCAACAGGTCGATGTAATCGGTGCCGAGCCGCTTCAGCGCGGCGTCGACGGCCTTGATCAGCCGCGAACGCGAGGAGCCATAGTCGGCCGGCCCGTCGCCCATCGGCAGCGAGGTCTTGGTCGAGATCAGCACGCCATCGCGCCGGCCCTTGATCGCCTCGCCGAGCACGTCTTCCGAGGCGCCGTTCGAATAGACATCGGCGGTGTCGAATAGATTGACGCCGGCCTCAAGGCAGATGTCGACCAGCCGCCGCGCTTCCCTGGCGTCGCTGTTGCCCCACGCGCCGAACAGCGGGCCGGAACCGCCGAAGGTTCCCGCTCCGAACGACAGCACCGGCACTTTCAGGCCCGATGCGCCAAGATTTCGATAATCCATTTTCTTACTCCTGATGGTTTGGAAAGAAGTCGAATCGATCCGGCTTTGCCGGCGAGCTTCACGACCGGACGCAGACAGGCGCGCCGAGCGCGGTGCCGCGGTCGAGACGCAGGGCCAGTCCCCCCACGGCGAGTGCCGCGACCGGCAGCAGCGCGGCGACCCAGGTGAGCGAACCCAGGCCAAGACCTTGGGCGATGACCACGCCGCCGAGCCAGGCGCCGGCGGCATTGCCGAGGTTGAAGGCGGCGATGTTGAAGGACGAGGCGAGGCTCTGGCCAGCACCTTGTGCCTTTTCCAGCACCCACATCTGCAAAGGCGCCACAGTGGCGAAAGCGGCGGCGCCCAGCAGGCCGACATAGATCACGGCAAACACCTGGCTGTGGATAGCGACGCTCATGGTCGCCAGCACCAGGGCGAGCACCACGAGACTGCCGAGCACCGCCGGCACCAGCCAGCGGTCGGCGATCTTGCCGCCGGCGATATTGCCGGCGATGAGGCCGCCGCCGAAGACGAGCAGGATCGGCGAAACGGCCGCTTCCCTGAAGCCGCTGATCTCGGTCAGCAACGGCGCGATGTAGGTGAAGACGGCGAAGACGCCGGCATAGCCGAGAACGGTGATGGCGAAGCCGAGCAGAACCGGCGTGCGGCGCAGCACGGCGAGATCGGCGCGCAGGTCGCTCTTCTCGGGAGTTGCTTGGCTGCGCGGCACCAGTGCCAGGATGACGGCAAAGGCCGCGAGACCGACCGCGGTCACGGCCCAGAAGGTGGCGCGCCAGCCGAAGGCCTGGCCGAGCCAAGTGCCAAAGGGAACGCCGAGAATGTTGGCGATGGTCAAGCCGGTGAACATGAGCGCGATCGCCGACGCCTTCTTGTTGGGCGCGACCAGTCCGGTGGCGACCACCGAGCCGACGCCGAAGAAGGTGCCATGGGCAAAGGCGGTGATGACGCGCGCGCCCATCAGCGTCCAATAATCAGGCGCCAGCGCACAGGCCAGATTGCCAAGGGTGAAGATCGCCATCAGCGCCAGAAGCACCGTCTTGCGCGGCCAGTTGCCGGTGGCGATCGTCAGCAGAGGTGCTCCGATGACGACGCCCAGCGCATAGCCGGAAATCAGTTGGCCGGCGGCCGAGATCGAGACGCCGAGATCTTTGCTGACGTCGATGAGCAGGCCCATGATGACGAATTCGGTGACGCCGATGCCGAAGGCGCCGGCGGCGAGAGCATAGAGAGCGAGAGGCATGATGTTTCCACTTCGGCGGTGACGGGCGCGCTGTCCAGGCCGCGCCCCGACCGGGAAGATCGTGTGGCCATGCGATGTGAACCAGACTTGCTCCAGGCATACTTTCTGTGAAATAGATTCACAGATGGCGAGATCCGACATCAACCGTTCCGGCGAGATCGAAGTGTTTGTGCGCGTCGTCGAGGCGGGCAGCTTTTCGGCGGCGGCACGTGCCTTGCGCATGACTCCGTCTGCGGTGAGCAAATTGATCGCGCGGCTGGAGGCCAGGCTCGGCGCGCGGCTGGTCAGCCGCTCGACGCGCAAGCTGCAACTGACGCCGGAAGGCACTGCTTTCTACGACAGCGGCATGCGCATCCTCGCCGACTTGGACGCAGCCGAGCGCGAGGCGGCCGCCGGGGCGGCGCCGCGCGGCCGGTTGAGGGTCAACAGCTACGTGCCGTTCGGCCACCACCGGCTGATGTCGTTGCTGCCTCGGTTTCTCGAACGTTATCCCGAGATTTCCGTCGACGCCGTGCTGACAGACAGCGTGATCGACCTTCTGGAGGAGCGCGCCGATGTGGCGATACGCGCCGGACCCTTGCGCGAGTCACGGCTGGTGGCGCGCAAACTGGGGCAGAGCCGGATGGTGCTGGTAGCAGCACCATCCTATGTCGAAGCGCGTGGGACGCCGCGCACGCTGACCGATCTCGGACGTCACAATATGCTGGCCTTCGGCTTTGCGCGGCATATAGACGGCTGGCCTTTTGTCGAGGCGGCAGGTGCGCCGGTCATCGTCCCGGTTGTCGGAAACGCAACGCTGACCGACGGCGAGGCGATGCGGCGGATGGCGCTGGCGGGAGGCGGAATCGCTCGGCTGGCGCGCTGGCATGTCCAGCCGGACATCGACGCGGGGGCATTCGTCCCGTTGCTGGAGGAATTCAACCCAGGCGACGAGGAGGCCACCCATGCCGTCTATGTCGGCCAAGGCAAGCATCTGCCTGCGCGGGTGCGGGCCTTTCTCGATTTTCTCTCGGAGGTCGTTCGCCTCTAACTCTTTGTTTTGACGCGATTCTGGACAGAAAAACCGCACACACTTTTCTTGGAATTGCTCTAACCGAGAAGCCGCGTACCTAAGGCACGCGGCTTCGAAGCAGGCTCGAAAACGATCAGGCCTTCGGCACGAACGGCACCGGACGCCGGCCGGCGGCCTGCCGCTCCAGCATCCAGCCAGGATATTCGGCCGGCAGCGCGCTCACCTCGTCCAGTCTGGCAAGATCATCGGTATCAAGTTTGAGGTTCGTGGCGGCAAGATTCTGTTCGAGCTGATCCATGCGGCTGGCGCCGATGATCACGCTCATCACGAAGGGCTTGGCCAGGACATAGCCGAGCGCCACGGTGGCGACGCTGACGTCATGCTTTTTGGCGATCTCGCGCATGACCGCGACCGCCGCCCAGGCGCGGTCCTCGTTGACCGGTGGGAAGTTGAAGGAGGCGCGGCGGCCCTCGCCATTGCCTGGCGCGCCGGGGCCGTATTTTCCGGACAGCAGGCCGCCGGCCATTGGCGACCAGACCATAAGACCGAGCTTCTCTTCGTTGATCAGCGGTACGATCTCGCGCTCGAGATCACGACCGGCGATCGAGTAATAGGACTGGATGGTTTCAAAACGGGCAAAGCCCTTGCGGTCGGCTATGCCGAGCGCCTTGGCGATGCGCCAGGCCTGCCAGTTGGAGACGCCGACATAGCGGACCTTGCCGCTGGCAACGAGATCGTCCAGTGCCCGCAACGTTTCGTCGATTGGCGTCACCGCGTCGGTTCCGTGCAGCTGATAGAGATCGATATGATCGAGCTGCAGCCGTTCCAGGCTGGCATCAACCGAATCCATGATGTGGCCGCGCGAGGAGCCGCGCTGGTTCGGGCCTTCGCCCATGGCGCCGTGAACCTTGGTGGCGATGACCACGCTCGACCTGGCAACGCCGAGGTCCCTGAGCGACTGGCCGAGCAGGCGCTCGGATTCGCCGAAGGAATAGACATCGGCCGTGTCGAAGAAATTGACCCCGGCGGCGAGCGAGCGGCCGACGATCTCGTTGACGCCTTTCTGGTCGAGGCTGGCGATCAGGCCCCATTGGGCATTCTGGCCGGCCGCGCCGAAGGTCATGGTGCCGAGGCAGAGTTCGGAGACGAACAGGCCGGTATTTCCGAGCTGGTTGTAGCGCATGGCGAAAGCTCCAGAGATTTGTGATGACACAAAACAAATAGGAACGGTACGTTTCGTTTCCAGCACTGGCATAATCAGCCAGTTGAACTGGACCACTCTTGCCGGTGATAGGAACTATCGGAGAATGGACCGCTCGGATCATTGGGTTCGGGCGGCGATTGACCTCCTCGACAAATTCGTCATCCCAGACGGGGCCGGAGAGAAGATATTGCGGTTTGCGGCCCCTTTTTCGCGCGACTGTCTTACCAGCTTCGAGAGATTGTTTCTTGCGTCCCGCAAGTGCCTGTTCAAGAAGACTCCTCGCTTAATTCGCAAGATGTGTTCAGTCCGTCTGTGTATCATAGGCTTAGTACTCACAGACGACAGGACCACCCCACGGCGGCCGGTGTTTATCGACTGCCGAAGATCGCCGAACCAACCCTGACACTGGTGGCGCCGAAGGCTATAGCCGTCTCGTAATCGCCGGACATGCCCATCGACAGTTTGGCGACGCCTGCCTCCCGCGCCAATTTTTCCAGCAGGGCGAAATGCGGGCCGGGGTTCTCGTCCGCCGGCGGAATGCACATCAGGCCTCCGATGGCGAGGCCGTGGACATCGCGGCAGCGGGCGACGAAGGTCATGGCCTCGCGCGGCTCGATGCCGGCCTTCTGCGGCTCGGAGCCGGTGTTGACCTGGACGTAGAGTTTCGGTGCCCGGCCTTGCCGGGCGATCTCCTTGGCGAGTTCGGCGGCAATCTTCTCGCGATCGACCGTCTCGATGACGTCGAACAGCGCCACGGCTTCCCTGGCCTTGTTCGATTGCAGCGGTCCGATCAGATGCAGTTCGACATCGGGGAAAGCCTCTTTCAGCGCTGGCCACTTGCCTTGCGCTTCCTGCACGCGGTTCTCGCCGAAGACGCGCTGGCCGGCCTCGATGACGGGCCTGATGTCGGCGGCGTCAAAGGTCTTGGAAACGGCGACCAGCGTCACTGCGCCAGCCTCGCGCTCGGCGGCGGCGATCTTCGCCTTGACCGCGAAAAACTGCTGAACGGCATCGCCCATGTCCAAATCCCGCTGTTTTGACCGCGTTTTTTCCAGACGCGATACCCATATGGTTGACGGGTTTGCCAAACCATGGTGAACACCCGGACCACATCCAATGGACTGCCGAGCTGTCGCCCGCAGTCCGCATGCTTTTTAAGTGAAAAACGTCCCATGGCAACCGAACGATACAATCCGCGCGCGTCAGAGCCCAAATGGCAGAAGGCTTGGGCCGACAGGAAGCTTTTCGAGGCGCACAACGATGATCCGCGCCCGAAATACTACGTGCTGGAGATGTTCCCCTATCCATCGGGACGCATCCATATCGGCCATACGCGCAACTATACGATGGGCGATGTGGTGGCGCGCTACAAGCGGGCCAAGGGTTTCAACGTGCTGCATCCGATGGGCTGGGACGCTTTCGGCATGCCGGCCGAGAACGCGGCGATGCAGAACAAGGTCCATCCCAAGGAATGGACCTATCAGAATATCGCCACCATGCGCGAGCAGCTCAAGGTCATGGGCCTGTCGCTGGACTGGGCGCGCGAATTCGCGACCTGCGATGTCGACTACTACCATCGCCAGCAGATGCTGTTCCTCGACTTTGTCGAGAAGGGCCTGGTGACGCGCAAATCCTCGAAGGTCAATTGGGATCCGGAGGACATGACGGTGCTCGCCAACGAGCAGGTCATAGACGGGCGCGGCTGGCGCTCGGGCGCGCTGGTCGAACAGCGCGAGCTGACGCAATGGTTCTTCAGGATCACCGATTTTGCGCAGGATCTCCTGGATTCGCTCGATCGCCTCGACGAATGGCCCGAGAAGGTCAAGCTGATGCAGCACAATTGGATCGGCCGTTCGGAAGGCCTGCTGATCCGTTGGCCGCTGGCGGCTCCCGTCGCCGGCGAGCAGGAGCTGGAAGTCTATACGACCAGGCCCGACACCATCTTCGGCGCCTCCTTCATGGCGGTCGCCGCCGACCATCCGCTGGCCAGGAAGGCCGCCGAGACCAATCCGGCGCTGGCGAGCTTCATCGACGAGGTCCGCCATATGGGCACTTCGGTGGCGGCGCTGGAGACGGCCGAGAAGAAGGGCTTCGACACCGGCATCCGTGTCGTGCATCCGTTCGACGAGAACTGGACGCTGCCGGTCTACGTCGCCAATTTCGTGCTGATGGACTACGGCACCGGCGCCATCTTCGGCTGCCCGTCCGGCGACCAGCGCGACCTCGACTTCGCCAACAAATACGGCCTGCCGGTGATCCCGGTGGTGATGCCGGAAGGGGCTGATCCCAAGACCTTCCAGGTCATCGAGGAAGCCTATGTCGACGACGGCGTGATGATCAATTCGCGTTTCCTCGACGGCATGAAGCCGGAGCGGGCGTTCGACGAGGTGGCGAAGCTCTTGGAGCAGAAGACGATCGGCAACCGGCCGATGGCCGAGCGCAAGGTCAACTTCCGCCTGCGCGACTGGGGCATTTCGCGCCAGCGCTACTGGGGCTGCCCGATCCCGATGATCCATTGCGAGGATTGCGGCGTGGTGCCGGTGCCGAAGGCAGACCTGCCGGTGAAGCTGCCGGACGACGTCGAGTTCGACCGCCCAGGCAACCCGCTGGACCGCCACCCGACCTGGCGGCATGTCAAATGCCCGCAATGCGGCAAGGACGCGCGGCGCGAAACCGACACGATGGACACGTTCGTCGATTCGTCCTGGTATTTCGCCCGCTTCACCGCGCCCTGGGCGAACGAGCCGACCGACCCGAAAGCGGCGAACGAGTGGCTGGCCGTCGACCAGTATATCGGCGGCATCGAACACGCGATCCTGCATCTGCTCTATTCGCGCTTCTTCACCCGGGCCATGCGCGAGACCGGCCATCTCGACCTGGCCGAGCCGTTCAAGGGCCTGTTCACGCAAGGCATGGTGGTGCACGAGACCTATCGCGTGGGATCGGCATCGAACGGCCGCTGGCTGGCGCCGACCGAGGTGCGGCTGGAGGACGTCGGCGGCAAGCGCCGCGCCATCGAGATCGCCACGGGCGAGACGGCGGAGATCGGCTCCCTGGAAAAGATGTCGAAGTCGAAGAAGAACACGGTCAGCCCCGAAGACATCACCGACGGCTACGGCGCCGACACCGCACGCTGGTTCATGCTGTCGGATTCACCGCCCGAACGCGACGTCGAATGGACCGACGATGGCGCCGCCGGCGCGCATCGCTTCATGCAGCGCATCTGGCGCCTGGTCTCGACCGCGGCCGAATCGCTGGCCGGCATCGCACCCATAGCGGGCGGTGGCGGTGAAGCCGGGGCGGTTTCCAAGGCCACGCACAAGATCCTGAAAGCGGTCGGCGAGGACATCGAGAAACTCGCATTCAACCGCGCCATCGCCCGCATCTACGAACTCGCCAACGTGCTGACCACGCCGCTCAACGACGTGGCCGAAGGCAAGGCCGATGCCGCGCTCAAAGGCGCCTGCCGGGAGGCCGTGGAGGTGCTCGTGCACCTGATCGCGCCTGTGATGCCGCATCTGGCCGAGGAATGCTGGGAGGCGCTCGGCGGTGCCGATCTGGTCGCCGAACGGCCGTGGCCGATCTTCGATCCGGCGCTGGTCGTCGACAATGAGGTCACCTATCCGATCCAGGTCAACGGCAAGAAGCGCGGGGATTTGACAATTGCCCGCGACGCGGACCAAGGTGCGGTCGAAAAAGCCGTGCTCGCTCTCGACTTCGTGCAGAAGGCGCTCGAAGGCAAGGCTCCGCGCAAGGTGATCATCGTGCCGCAGAGGATCGTCAATGTCGTTGCCTGATCGGGAAAAGACAGAGCTGAGCCGTTTGCTGCGCCGTGCCGCGCTTGCCAGCCTTGTCGGCTCGCTTGCGCTCGTTTCGGCGTGCCAGGTGCGGCCGCTCTACTCGAGCGCGCCGCTGTCGACCGGCTCGAGCGCCAATGCCGAACTGGCATCGATCGCCGTCAAGCCGGTCAGGACGCGTTACGGCCAGCAAGTGCGCAACAACCTGATCTTCGGATTTGGGCGCGGCGCCGGCGAACCGGCCTCGCCGGCCTACTCGCTCGATCTCGGCGTGACCGAAGCCGTTGAATCCTCGGCGCTCGTGCAGGTCGGAACCGATCAGGACGAGCCGACCGCCGGTTCGGTGACGCTGACCGCCGGCTACACGCTGACCGATGCCAAAACCGGCGCGGTGATCGCGACCGGCAGGCGGGCGATCACTTCGTCCTTCGACAGGCCGCGCCAGGAATTCGCCGCGTACCGGGCACAGATCGATGCCGAGAACCGCGCCGCGCGCGAGCTTGCCAACGCGCTGCAACTGTCCATAGCCCAGGATCTCGCACGGCACGGCAAGACGGCCGGTTAGCGCCGCTCTTCGTTTCACGGTGGCATAACAATCTGGTGCCTGAAGGCCGCCCTTGTCACGGCTCCGGAGCCGGTTCTCCGTTCGCCTTTAGCCGAAGCGCGCGGGTGAGTGCACGATCGTGGGATGACGATCAGCCGCACGGATCCGATCGTCCGACAGCGCTGCGAAAGTCACGCTTCGCCGCTCCGGAGGGGCCGACGGGAAGCAACTGTTAACCACTCGCTCTCTATTGCTCAGCAGACATTTCAGCGTGAGTCTTGAGCATGGAATCCAAGCGTTTTCCTCGGGTCAGTTCATTGAAGGCAGCGTCGCCCGATGACCCCGGGATGAAGCGTTTCAGGGGTGTGGACAACAAGGCTGACAGCCAGCGAGCAGGAGCCGGCCATTCCCCATCCCCTGTTGATCTCGGCGGCAACGAAAGCCCTGCCTGGCAAGAGTATTTCTTCCTGGCGCCCAATGTGCGGTTTACGCGCACGCCGGACTATGAAACCAGCACGCGCCGTCCGCGGGACGAGGCGATTGCCGTCGAGCAAAGCGAATCACCAGCACCGCAGGCGCACGGCCAATCCACCGCGGCTGGGACGTCTTCATCGGCGCCGATACCAAGCCGAAATCTTTCTTCAGGCGCCGCCAGGCCGCCCCTGGGCAACAGAGCCGTGGTGCAACCGGCCCCGGCGCCGGTTCTGTCAGGGCATGCCGGCGAAAACGTGCGGGCCGCCGCTACGCCTGCGGGCCACAGGATGAGTGCGGCGCGGGCGTCCGCACCGGCAGCGTCCGCCCAAGCAGCGACAGCCCCGGTCAAGACGACGGGCCGCGAAAATGTGCGCTGGCCCTATCTGTCGGATCACGTCTTTTTCGAGGTCATGGCGCCCTATTTGGTCGAAGGCCCGTCACCCGCGCCGCGGGCCGTTCCGGTTGCGCGCACGACCGCGCCTGTGGTCACCGAGCGGACCGACAACCGCCCCGCGCCAACGGCCGATCCGACCGCGCTGTTCCGTGTCATCGAATGCCTTCCCGGGTCGCCAGCTTCGTCCGTCGCGCCGGATGTCCGTCCGGCCAACTCCAACCAGGCCGCGGTTCAGCCGGCGGCCAACCGCGTGGCGCAGCAAGCCCGGGCGAAGGCCGCAATTCCCGCCGTCGCAAGCAATGCCGTTCCGGCACATGTCACGCAAAGTCTGGAGCAAGCCGTCCCGGCTCCGGCTGCGCGCGCATCGTCGCGAGCACCACTGGTCGGCAGGATCGTGCCGACCACGACGGGCGAGACGTACGAACTTCCCTCGGAAGAATTGTTGCAGCAGCCGCCGGAGGGACAAGGCTTCTACATGTCGCAGGAGCGGCTCGAGCAGAATGCCGACCTCCTGGAAAGCGTGCTCGAGGATTTCGGCGTGCGCGGCGAGATCATCCATGTTCGCCCCGGTCCGGTCGTCACCCTCTATGAATTCGAGCCGGCGCCGGGCGTGAAATCCTCGCGCGTCATCGGTCTTGCCGACGACATCGCCCGCTCCATGTCGGCGATCTCGGCGCGCGTTGCCGTCGTGCCTGGGCGCAACGTCATCGGCATCGAGCTTCCGAACGAGGCGCGCGAAACTGTCTATTTCCGCGAGCTGATCGAATCGGAGGGCTTCCGCAAGACCGGCTGCAAGCTGGCGCTCTGCCTCGGCAAGACGATCGGCGGTGAGCCTGTGATCGCCGAGTTGGCGAAGATGCCCCACCTGCTGGTTGCCGGCACCACCGGTTCCGGCAAGTCGGTTGCCATCAACACGATGATCCTGTCGCTGCTCTACCGGCTGAAACCGGAGGAATGCCGGCTGATCATGGTCGATCCCAAGATGCTCGAACTCTCCGTCTATGACGGCATCCCGCATCTTCTGACGCCCGTCGTCACCGATCCAAAAAAGGCCGTCACCGCGCTCAAATGGGCGGTGCGGGAGATGGAGGACCGCTATCGCAAGATGGCGCGGCTCGGCGTGCGCAATATCGACGGCTACAATCAACGTGCCGCCGCTGCCCGCGAAAACGGCGAGAGGGTCGTCATGACCGTGCAGGCGGGCTTCGAAAAAGGCACCGGCGAGCCGCTCTTCGAGCAGCAGGAAATCGACCTCGCGCCAATGCCCTATATCGTCGTCATCGTCGACGAGATGGCCGACCTGATGATGGTCGCCGGCAAGGAGATCGAAGGCGCCATCCAGCGCCTGGCGCAGATGGCGCGCGCGGCCGGCATCCACCTGATCATGGCGACGCAGCGCCCCTCGGTCGATGTCATCACGGGCACGATCAAGGCCAATTTTCCGACCCGGATTTCCTTCCAGGTCACCTCCAAGATCGACAGCCGCACCATCCTTGGCGAGCAGGGCGCCGAGCAACTGCTCGGCCAGGGCGACATGCTGCACATGATGGGCGGCGGGCGCATCGCCCGCGTGCACGGCCCCTTCGTCTCCGACGTGGAGGTCGAGCATGTCGTGGCGCATCTGAAGGCGCAGGGTCGTCCCGAATACCTGGAAACCGTGACGGCCGACGAGGATGAAGAGGAAGACGAAGGCGATGAGGGCGCGGTCTTCGACAAGGGCGCCGTTGCGGCGGAGGACGGCGATTCCAGCTATGACGAGGCGGTCAAGGTGGTGTTGCGCGACAAGAAGTGTTCGACGTCCTACATTCAGCGCCGCCTCGGCATCGGCTATAACCGCGCCGCCTCCCTGGTCGAACGCATGGAGAAGGAAGGTCTGGTCGGCGCACCAAACCATGTCGGCAAGCGCGAGATCATCATGGGCCGGCGCCCGCCGGTAACCGCAGCCGAGGATGACGGCACGGATTGATCGGCTTCTTGATCCGCAGCGCATGAAAAAGGCCGGTTGCCCGGCCTTTTTCGTGTCGGATATAGGTTCGCTCAGCCGATTTTCTGGCCGGTCTTGGCCCAGTCGGCGAGGAAGGCGGCAAGGCCCTTGTCGGTCAGCGGGTGGTTGACCAGCGCCTTCAGGGTCGCGGGCGGCGCGGTGACAATATCGGCGCCGATGAGCGCCGCCTGCTTGACGTGGTTCACGGTGCGCACGGAAGCGGTCAGGATCTCGGTCTGGAAATCGTAATTGTCGTAGATCTGACGGATCTCCTGGATCACTTCCATGCCGTCGGAGCCGGTGTCGTCAACGCGGCCGACGAAGGGCGAGATGAAGGAGGCGCCGGCCTTGGCGGCGAGCAGCGCCTGGTTGGCCGAGAAGCAGAGCGTGACATTGACCATGCGGTTCATCTCGGTGCGGATCGTCTTGCAGGCCTTCAGTCCGTCCAGTGTCAACGGCACCTTGATGGCGACATTCGGCGCGATCTTGGCCAGCACCTCGGCCTCGGCCATCATCTGCTTGTATTCGGTCGCCACGACTTCGGCCGAAACCGGACCTTCGACGATGTCGCAGATCTGCTTGGTGACCTCGGAGATCTTGCCGCCCGATTTGAGAATCAGCGACGGGTTGGTGGTGACGCCGTCGAGCAGCCCCAGATCGATAAGTTCACGGATTTCCTTGATATCGGCGGTGTCGGCAAAAAATTTCATGGCGGTCTCCTGACGATTTCGTCGTGCTTGGGAAGGCACGTTCAGCGTTGCCCTTTGATCTAGAGCAAAGTCGGGGCAAGGTCACGCCTCATGATCGAAGATTCGCCCTTTGTCGCAGCCGCACCGGTGCTGGTGCCGATGCCGGCCGAACGCCCCTACACCTATGCCGTGCCCGCCGGCATGCGGGTGGTGCCGGGCTCGATCGTGCGCGTGCCGCTCGGGCCTCGCCAGGTCGCCGGCATCGTCTGGGACGGCGTGGTCGAGACGGTCGACGCGAAAAAGCTGCGCCCGATCGAACAGGTCTTCGACTGCCCGCCGATCGACCGGGCGATGCGCCGTTTCGTCGACTGGGTAGCGCAGTATACGCTGTCGGCGCCGGGCATGGTGGCGCGCATGCTGCTGAGGGCGCCGGAGGCTTTCGATCCGGAACCTTGGATCGAGGGGTTGCAGCGAACCGCGGCGGTTCCGGACCGGATGACGGATGCGCGGGCCCGCGTGCTGGAGACGGCCGACGGCGGACTGGCCTGGACGCGATCCGGTCTGGCCCATGCGGCCGGCGTGTCGTCGACGGTAATCGAAGGGCTGAAGGCGCAAGGCGTGTTCGAAACGGTGATGATCCCGCCGCGGCCCGTGGTGGCGGAGCCTGACCCAGCCTACGCCACGCCGGAATTGATGCCCGACCAGAACGAAGCCGCACGGCTGCTGCGCGCCAATGTCGCGGGTGGTGGATTCAACGTCGCACTGCTCGACGGCGTCACCGGTTCGGGCAAGACGGAGGTTTATTTCGAAGCGGTGGCGGCGGCACTCGACCGGGGCAAGCAGGTGCTGATCCTGCTGCCTGAAATCGCGTTGACGCATGCTTTTCTCGAACGTTTTCAGCAGCGTTTTGGCGCCAAGCCCGCCGAATGGCACTCCGACCTGCCGCCGAGGATGCGCGAACGCGTTTGGCGGCAGGTGGCGGAAGGCGGTGTGCGGGTCGTGGCCGGCGCACGCTCGGCTCTGTTCCTGCCGTTCAAGGAGCTTGGCCTGATCGTCGTCGACGAGGAGCACGACCCCGCCTACAAGCAGGAAGACCGCGTTTTCTACAATGCCCGCGACATGGCTGTCGTGCGCGGCCATATAGGCGGCTTCCCCGTGGTGCTGGCATCGGCGACGCCATCGGTGGAGAGCCGCGTCAACGCCAGCCAGGGCCGCTACGCCAGGGCGGTGCTGTCCGCGCGCTTCGCCGAGGCGGCACTTCCCGATCTGAAAGCGATCGACATGCGGCGCGCGCCGCCGGCGCGCGGCGGCTTCCTGTCGCCGGTGCTGATCGAGCACATGCGCCGGACGCTGGAGAGGAAGGAACAGTCACTCTTGTTCCTCAACCGGCGCGGCTATGCGCCGCTGACGCTGTGCCGCGTCTGCGGCCACCGCTTCGGTTGCCCGGTCTGCTCGGCCTGGCTAGTCGAGCACCGCTTTCGCGGCCAGCTGGTCTGCCATCATTGCGGGCACAATGAGCGCCGCCCGGAAGCCTGCCCGGAATGCGGCACGCTCGATCATCTGGTCGCCTGCGGGCCGGGCGTCGAGCGCATCGCCGAGGAAGTCGTCACGCACTTCCCGGATGCGCGTACCATCGTCTTGTCGTCGGATCTGATGGGCGGCGTGCGGCGGCTGCGGCTGGAGCTGGAAGCCATCGCCAATGGCGAGGCCGACATCGTCATCGGCACGCAGCTCGTCGCAAAGGGTCACAATTTCCCCAACATGACCTTGGTTGGTGTCGTCGACGCCGATCTCGGCCTTGCCAATGGCGACCCGCGCGCCGCCGAGCGCACTTTCCAGCTGCTCAGCCAGGTGACCGGCCGCGCCGGGCGCACCGGCAAGAAGAGCCTCGGCCTGCTGCAGACCTTCCAGCCCGACCATCCGGTGATGCGGGCGATCGTCTCCGGCGATGCCGACGCGTTCTACGAGCGCGAGATTTCCGAGCGCGAGCGGGCGGCCTTGCCGCCGTTCGGCCGGCTGGCCGGCGTCATCGTCAGCGCGGTGACGCGGGCGGAAGCCGAGGGCCATGCCCGCGGCCTGCGCCGTGCCGCGCCCGAGGCATCCGACCTGTTCGTGCTCGGGCCGGCCGAAGCGCCGCTGTCCCTGCTCGGCGGCCGTCACCGCTTCCGCTTGCTGATCCAGGGCGAGCGCCGCGCCGACATGCAAGGGTTTATCCGGACCATGCTGGCCAACGGGCCAAAGCAGCGCGGCTCGGTGCGGGTGCAGGTCGATATCGATCCGCAGAGCTTTTTGTAAACCGGATCTCAACCATGGCCGCCGCTGCGAGAGAAAAGGAGATCACATGAAAACTCTTGGGTTGCTCGGCGGCATGAGCTGGGAATCGACGGCGATCTATTATCGCCTGCTCAATGATCTCGTGAGGCAGCATCTCGGCGGGCTGCATTCGGCGAAATTGCTGCTGTGGTCGTTCGACTTCGCCGAGATCGCCGAGCGCCAGCACCATGGGGATTGGGACGGCGCCGGCGTGCTTTTGGTCGATGCCGCGCGCAAGCTCGAGTCAGCCGGCGCGGAAGGCCTGCTTTTGTGCACCAACACCATGCACAAGCTCGCCGACCAGGTGCAGGCCTCGGTGTCGATCCCGCTGATCCACATCGCCGACGCCACCGCGGCCGCGATCAAGGCGGCCGGCATGCGGCGCCCGGCGCTGCTGGCAACGCGGTTCACCATGGAGCAGGATTTCTACAAGGGCCGGCTTGTCGACAAATATGGATTGCAGCCGATCGTGCCGGACCGGGCAGGGCGCGACATGGTCCATCGCATCATCTATGACGAGCTCTGCCAGGGCATCGTCACCGAGACATCGAAAGCCGCCTATGTCGCCGAGATCAGCCGCCTGCGGCGCGAAGAAAATGTCGACAGCGTGATCATGGGCTGCACCGAAATCACCATGCTGATCGGCCAGCAGGATTTCGACATTCCGGCCTTCGACACGACGCGCATCCATGCCGAAGCGGCTATCGCCTTCGCGCTCTCTTGATGCGTTTGGCCTAAAGTGCCGGCCGCCATCTGGCGCGCGGCTTTTCCTCCGCTAGAATACCCGCGATTTCAGAGCGGCATTTACGAGGGGACACTATGGATTTTGCGTTTCCGTGGCCGGTAAGCCAGGGGGAATGGCTGGCCTGGTCGAGCGCCGTCGTCACGGTGCTGCTCGGCCTGGTGCTTTTCCTGGCGCCGGGGCTTGCCTTCCGCATCCTGCGCTTGCAGGTCAAGCCGGAGAAGGCGGCGGCGATCGCCGAAGGGCGCGGCCGCATGTCGGGCTTCTATCTCGGCGTCGGCCTGTGCTGCATCCTGCTGGCGCAGCCGCTGATCTACATGGCGCTCGGCTTCTCCTGGCTGTTCACCGCCTTCGGCCGGTTGCTGTCGATGATGTCGGATGGCGCCAACACGCCCTTCAACTGGTTTTCCATCGTCGTGGAACTGGCGCTGGCGGCGTTGCCGCTTGCCTTTGCCTTCGGCTTCCTGCCCTGAATCCACAGGCAATCCAGGGACTTCGTCCCCGGATGCGACAATAGTGCCTGAAAACCATGCGGAACGACGCATTGCGGTCTTAAAAGGCCTGTGCTAGACGGCAATCGACTTTCGGCCGGGGATAGCGGAAGCCGCGCCTCCGTGCTTGAAAAAATGCAGTAAGGTCAAAGATTTAGCCAGAGTTTTCGCTCGCGCCAACAATCTGCGGCCTGTCAGACAAGAGAAAAGACGGTCCGTGGCCCAATCGTCATCGCCAATCTCAGGTGTCGCAGAACGCTATGCGGGTTCGCTGTTCGAACTGGCATCGCAGGCGAATTCCGTCGCCAAGGTCGAAGCCGACCTCAACAGTTTCGAGGCGATGCTCGCGGGCAGCGCCGACTTGACCCGGCTGATCAACAGCCCGGTGTTCTCCAGCGAGGACCAGGCCAAGGCCATCGCGGCCATCGCCGACAAGGCCGGGATCACCGGCCTGACCGGCAATTTCCTGCGCGTCGTCGCCAAGAACCGCCGGCTGTTCGCCGTCCCCGGCATGATCAAGGCATTCCGGCAGATCGCCGCCGAACATCGCGGCGAGACGGCCGCCGAGGTAACGTCGGCACATCAACTGACCGCTGCCCAGCAGGCCGAACTCAAGGCGGCGCTGAAGAGCGTTGCCGGCAAGGACGTTTCCATCTCCGTCACCGTCGATCCGTCGCTGCTCGGCGGGCTGGTGGTCAGGATGGGCTCGCGCCAGATCGATACGTCGCTCAAAACCAAACTCAATTCGCTCAAGCTTGCACTGAAAGAGGTCGGCTGATGGACATCCGCGCCGCGGAAATTTCCGCAATTCTGAAAGACCAGATCAAGAATTTCGGCAAGGAGGCCGAGGTCTCCGAAGTCGGACAGGTGCTGTCCGTCGGTGACGGTATCGCCCGCGTCTACGGTCTCGACAATGTCCAGGCCGGCGAGATGGTCGAATTCCCCGGCGGCATCCGCGGCATGGCGCTCAACCTCGAAGCCGACAATGTCGGCGTCGTCATCTTCGGCGCCGACCGCGACATCAAGGAAGGCGACACCGTCAAGCGCACCGGCGCCATCGTCGACGTTCCGGTCGGTCCGGGCCTGCTCGGCCGCGTGGTCGATGCGCTCGGCAATCCGATCGACGGCAAGGGCCCGATCAAGGCGACCGAACGCAAGCGCGTCGACGTCAAGGCGCCTGGCATCATTCCGCGCAAGTCGGTGCATGAGCCGATGTCGACGGGCCTCAAGGCCATCGACGCGCTGATCCCGGTCGGCCGCGGCCAGCGCGAGCTGGTCATCGGCGACCGCCAGACCGGCAAGACCGCCATCATCCTCGACACGATGCTCAACCAGAAATCGGTGCACGACAACGGCCCCGAGAAGGAAAAGCTCTACTGCGTCTACGTCGCCGTCGGCCAGAAGCGCTCGACCGTGGCGCAGTTCGTCAAGGTGCTGGAAGAGCGCGGCGCGCTCGAATATTCGATCATCATCGCCGCCACCGCTTCCGATCCGGCGCCGATGCAGTTCCTGGCGCCGTTCGCCGGCTGCACCATGGGCGAGTATTTCCGCGACAACGGCATGCATGCGCTGATCAGCTACGACGATCTGTCGAAGCAGGCCGTCGCCTATCGCCAGATGTCGCTGCTCTTGCGCCGCCCGCCGGGCCGCGAAGCCTATCCGGGCGACGTCTTCTACCTGCATTCGCGCCTGCTCGAGCGCGCCGCCAAGCTCAATGACGACATGGGCAACGGTTCGCTGACGGCGCTGCCGGTCATCGAAACGCAGGCCAATGACGTGTCGGCCTATATCCCGACCAACGTGATCTCGATCACCGACGGCCAGATCTTCCTCGAAACCAACCTGTTCTTCCAGGGCATCCGTCCGGCGGTCAATGTGGGCCTGTCGGTGTCGCGCGTCGGCTCCTCGGCGCAGATCAAGGCGATGAAGCAGGTTGCCGGCTCGATCAAGGGCGAACTCGCGCAGTACCGCGAAATGGCGGCCTTCGCGCAGTTCGGCTCGGATCTCGACGCCGCCACGCAGCGCCTGCTCAACCGCGGTTCGCGCCTGACCGAGCTCCTGAAGCAGCCGCAGTTCTCGCCGCTGAAGACGGAAGAGCAGGTCGCGGTGATCTTCGCCGGCGTCAACGGCTATCTCGACAAGCTGCCGGTCAACCAGGTCGGCAAGTTCGAGCATGGCCTGCTCAGCCACATGCGTTCGGCCGGCAAGGACGTCCTCGATGCCATCCGCAAGGAAAAGGCGCTGTCGGACGATCTGCGCGGCAAGCTGAAGGCCGAGATCGACGCTTTCGCCAAGACCTTCGCCTGAGCGAAGCGCCAGTCCGGATGAGACAAGACGGGATCAGGTTTGAAGCATGCCTTCATTAAAAGACCTTCGTAACCGTATCGCCTCGGTCAAGGCGACGCAGAAGATCACCAAGGCGATGCAGATGGTCGCCGCGGCGAAGCTGCGCCGTGCACAGGAGGCTGCGGAAGCGGCGCGCCCCTATTCGGAGCGCATGGGTTCCGTGCTGGCCAACATCACCCAGGCGATCGGGGGCGGTGGCGATGCCCCGGCGCTGATGACCGGCACCGGCAAGGACGACGTGCACCTGCTCGTCGTCTGCACCGCCGAGCGCGGCCTGTGCGGCGGCTTCAATTCGCAGATCGCCCGTCTTGCCCGCGACCACATCCGCAGGCTCCTGGCCGACGGCAAGCAGGTCAAGATCATCTGCGTCGGCAAGAAGGGTTTCGACATCCTGCGCCGCGACTATGCCTCGATGATCCTTGACCGGATCGACCTGCGCGAGGTCAAGACGCTCGGCTTCGTCAACGCCGATGCGATCGCCAAGAAGGTCATCCACCTCTTCAACGAGGGCGGCTTCGATATCTGCACGCTGTTCTATTCGCAGTTCAAGTCGGTGATCAGCCAGGTTCCAACCGCGCAGCAAATCATTCCGGCCGCCGAGTCCCCGGCCGCGGCCGAGTCCACGGATGGCGGCAACGCCGTCTACGAGTACGAGCCGGAGCCGGGCGAGATCCTCTCGGACCTTATCCCGCGCAACATCGCGGTGCAGATCTTCCGCGCGCTGCTTGAAAACGCGGCGGGCGAGATGGGCGCCAAGATGAGCGCCATGGACAATGCCACGCGCAACGCCGGCGAGATGATCAACAAGCTGTCGATCACCTACAACCGCCAGCGCCAGGCGCAGATCACCAAGGAACTGATCGAGATCATTTCGGGCGCCGAGGCGCTCTAGGCACGGTTTCCGGGGTCAACGACCTCGATCCGACCGTGCGAGAAACAAAGGACGAAAAGGGTAAAGACGATGGCGAAAGCAGCGACCCCCAAGACTGCGGCTCCCAAGGCAGCAGCCCCGGCCAAGGCGGCACCGGCAAAGGCTCCGGCCGCGGCAGCTAAGGCGGCTCCGGCCAAGAAAGCGGCAGCGCCGACCAGGGCCTCCGCGGTAAAGACCCCGGCCGTGGCCAGCAAGGCCACCGGCATCGTCGGCCAGGTCCGGCAGGTCATCGGCGCCGTGGTCGACGTGCAGTTCGGCGATCACCTGCCGCCGATTCTGAATGCGCTCGAGACCACCAATGTCGGCAACCGCCTGGTTCTCGAAGTTGCCCAGCATCTGGGCGAAAACACCGTGCGCTGCATCGCCATGGATTCCACCGAAGGCCTGGTGCGCGGCCAGGAAGTGCGCGACACCGGCGGCCCGATCGCCGTGCCGGTCGGTCCGGGCATGCTCGGCCGCATCATCAACGTCATCGGCGAGCCGGTCGACGAAGCAGGCCCGGTGGATGCGGTCGAGCTGCGCTCGATCCACCAGCCGGCCCCGGCCTATATCGAACAGTCGACGGAAGCACAGATCCTGATCACCGGCATCAAGGTGCTCGACCTGCTCGCGCCCTACGCCAAGGGCGGCAAGATCGGCCTGTTCGGCGGCGCCGGCGTCGGCAAGACCGTGCTGATCCAGGAACTGATCAACAACATCGCCAAGGCGCATGGCGGCTATTCGGTGTTCGCCGGCGTCGGCGAGCGCACCCGCGAGGGCAACGACCTCTATCACGAGTTCATCGAATCCGGCGTCAACAAGAAGGGGGGCGGCGAAGGCTCCAAGGCGGCGCTGGTCTATGGCCAGATGAACGAGCCGCCGGGCGCGCGTGCCCGCGTCGGCCTGACCGGCCTGACGGTCGCCGAATATTTCCGCGACCAGGGCCAGGACGTGCTTTTCTTCGTCGATAACATCTTCCGTTTCACGCAGGCCGGTTCGGAAGTGTCGGCGCTGCTCGGCCGTATCCCGTCGGCCGTGGGCTACCAGCCCACGCTCGCCACGGACATGGGCGCCCTGCAGGAACGCATCACCACCACCACCAAGGGCTCGATCACCTCGGTGCAGGCCATCTACGTGCCGGCCGACGACTTGACCGACCCCGCGCCGGCGACCTCGTTCGCCCACCTCGACGCGACGACGACGCTCAACCGCTCGATCGCCGAAAAGGGCATCTATCCGGCCGTCGATCCGCTGGACTCGACCTCGCGCATGCTCGACCCGCTGGTGGTCGGCGAAGAGCATTATGCCGTCGCGCGCCAGGTGCAGTCGATCCTCCAGCGCTACAAGTCGCTGCAGGACATCATCGCCATCCTGGGCATGGACGAACTGTCGGAAGAGGACAAGCAGACTGTGGCTCGGGCACGCAAGATCGAGCGTTTCCTGTCGCAGCCCTTCTTCGTCGCCGAAGTGTTCACCGGCGCGCCGGGCAAGCTGGTCGACCTCGCCGACACCATCAAGGGCTTCAAGGGCCTCTGCAACGGCGACTACGATCACCTGCCGGAAGCCGCCTTCTACATGGTCGGCGGCATCGAGGAAGCGGTCGAGAAGGCACAGCGTCTCGCGGCTGAAGCGGCTTAATCAAGGGAATAGGGAGCAGTCAGTAGTCAGTAGTGAATGGCAGGCAGGTGACCGGGGCAGTTGCTCTTTCTCCTTACCTCCCTACTCACTATTCCCTACTCGCTAAATCGACATGGCAGAAGCTTTCAAGTTCGAACTGGTCTCGCCGGAGCGCCTGCTGGTTTCCGCAGAGGTCGAGGCCGTCGTCATTCCGGGTGCCGAGGGCGAGATGACCGTGATGGCGCATCACGCACCGGTCATGACCACCATCAAGCCGGGCGTCGTCACGGTGAAGGCCGCATCAGGCGGTGAAGAGCGTTACGTCGTCTTCGGCGGGTTCGCCGACATCGTTCCGGCCGGCTGCACGCTGCTGGCGGAATCGGCTGTCGCGGTGAAGGATGTCGACCGCGCCGATCTCGCGCGCCGCATCCAGGAAGCCAGGGAAGACGCCGCCGACGCCAAGGACGACCAGTCCCGCACCAAGGCCGAACAATTCCTCAGCCAGCTCACCACGCTGGAAGGCGCCATCCTGCCGGCTTGAGGCTGGCACCAAATAGTCGACTGAAAAGCGGGGGCCTTGCCTCGCTTTTTTTTTAAATGCCCAATGCCGCGAAGGCCTGAGCCGGTCCGCCACGGCGCAACTGCTCGAGATGGACGGCCGCAAGGTCCATCAATCCTGGCCGCTCAGGCGCTCCGGTCGCGAAGCCGGCGAGATCGAACACTGAAGCGACGGTTTCGGCAGCGGGCAGATTCCGGTCAATGATCGCCGTCATCGGCATGTCGATCGGATCGGTGAAATGGCCGTCGGGCAGGAATTTGCCGCGCGCTTCGCAGGCGGCGATCCAGGCGGCGACCGCCAGCATGAGATGCCTTGGTGGGGCGCCTGAATGGAGGCGCTCGATCGCGGAGGCAATGATGCGCTGCGGCAGTTTCTGGCTGCCGTCATTGGCGATCTGTGCGGTGCGGTGGGCAAGTGCTGTGTTGGAGAAACGCCGGGCAAGCTCTGCCGTATAGCTCGCCGTGTCCAGGCCGGCATCGGTGGGCAGCGTCGGGATTGCCTCGGCCCAGAGCGCATCGACAAAGCGCCTGATCTCCGGATCGGCGAAGGCGCGGTCGACGGTGGCGTGTCCGCTGAGCAGGCCGAGATAGGCGATGGCCGAATGCGCTCCATTGAGCAGCCTCAGCTTCATGTCCTCGAAGGGCCTGACATCCTCGACCATGGTGACGCCGAACTTTTCCCAGGCCGGGCGGCCTGCCGGAAAATTGTCTTCGACCACCCACTGACAGAACGGCTCGGTCATGACCGGCCAGGCGTCCTCGACGCCGAGCTCGAGAGCGATCCGCTCCCGGTCGGCATCGGTCGTGGCCGGCACAATGCGGTCCACCATGCTGGAGGGAAACGCGACCTCGTCGGCGATATGGCCCTTAAGCCTGGTCGCGCCTTTCTCCCCGAGGCTGGCATCGCGCAGCGTGGCGAATTCCACCAGCAGCCTGTGCAAGGTCGCGCCGTTGGCAGGCAGGTTGTCGCAGCAGAGCACCGTGAAGGGCTGCAAGCCGGCCGCGCGACGGCGTGCAAGCGCCTCGGCCAGAAAACCGTGCGCGGTCTTCGGCAGATGCGGGTTCGCCAGATCGTGGACGATGTCCGGGTGGGCAGCGTCGAGCCCGCCGCCGGCGGCCCGCAGATAGGCTTTCTCGGTGATGGTCAGCGTCACGATGCGGGTGCGCGGATCGGTCAGCGCGGCCAGCACGGCGGCGGGATCTTCCGGCGCCACCAGCATCGCGCCGATGGAGCCGATGACATGAAGCCTTTCTTCGCCCCCGCTGCGGATCGCCAGCGTGTAGAGCCCGTCCTGCGGCGCCAGCGCATCGCGCGTGTCGGCACTGCGCAGCGACACGCCGACGATGCTCCAGTCCGTCTCTCCAGCACTCAGGCAATCGTCGACATAGGCTGCCTGGTGGGCGCGATGAAAGGCGCCGACCCCGAGATGCACGATGCCTTGCGTGACCGATGCGCGATCAAAACGCGGCACGGCGATCCTGGCCGGCAAGGTCGCGATCGTATCCTTCGAAAGACGCCTGTTCATTGCTGTGCGAAGTCCCCGATTGGCTTTGGGAGCCGCCCCGTAAGGTCGGCGAAGGAGAAACGGCAGCGGCGTAACATTCACCGCCGTCCGGCACAATGGCCGGTTCCCGCTCCAAAGTCATCATACAACAATCCATTTTTTGTATGTTGACATTATTTCCTCGCGACCCTACCGATAGCGCCTCTTGGGAGGACCACCGTGGCACTGACAGATGCGGATTTGCTGCTTAGCACCGACGCCCGTCCACGCTCGCTCGCCCGCACCGGATGCTGACCGAATGGCCAAGATGAGCAGGGATGACAGGCTGGTGATGCGCCGGCTCTGAGCCGGTGCCTTGATTTTAAAAAAGGGAGGAAAGTCATGTTGCATTTTTCGAAATTGACCGCGGCCACATTCGCGTTCGGCTCGCTGCTGATCGGCATCGCCAACGCGCAAACAGTGCTGCGGTCGGCCGACACGCACCCCGACGGCTATCCGACGGTCGAGGCGGTGAAATACATGGGCGAGTTGATCAAGCAGCGCACCGATGGCCGCTATTCGGTCGAGGTCTATCATTCGGCGCAGCTCGGCGAGGAGAAGGACACGATCGAGCAGACCCAGACCGGCGTCATCGACCTCAATCGTGTCTCGATGGGGCCGTTCAACGGCATCGTGCCGGAAACCGCGGTGCCGTCGCTGCCCTACATATTCCGCTCGGTCGAACATATGCGCCATGTCATGGACGGGCCTATCGGCGACGACATCCTGAAAGCTTTTGAGGCACATGACCTGGTCGGTCTGGCCTTCTACGATTCCGGCGCACGCTCCTTCTACAACACCAAGAAGGACATCGCCTCGATCGCCGACCTGAAGGGCATGAAATTCCGCGTCATCCAGTCGGACGTGTTCGTCGACATGGTCAACGCACTGGGCGCCAACGCCACGCCAATGGCTTATGGCGAAGTCTATTCGGCACTTGAGACCGGCGTCATCGACGGCGCGGAAAACAACTGGCCGAGCTTCGAATCCGCCAAGCACTATGAGGTCGCCAAGCACTACACGCTCGACCAGCACCAGATCGTTCCGGAGGTGCTGGTGATGGCGAAGGCGAGCTGGGACAAGCTCTCGCCGGAAGACCAGACGGTCGTGCGCCAGGCGGCCAAGGATAGTGTCGTCAAGATGCGCGAACTGTGGGACGCGCAGGAGAAGAAATCCCGCGACATCGTCGAAAAGGCAGGCGTCAAGGTCAGCGAGATCGACAAGCAGCCGCTGATCGACGCGATGAAGCCGGTCTACGACAAATACCTGTCGACGCCCGAGCTGAAGGACCTCGCCGCCCGCGTCCAGGCGACCAAGTGAAGTTGGCCGCGGGGCGGACAATGCATGCCGTCCCGCGCCTTCGTGACCGGCCGGCGATCGGGAGGATCAGATGACGACAATGACAAGCAGCGCGGCGCCGCCACGGTTCAGCGTCGTGCTTTCGAGGATCTGCGACGGGGCGCTCTACCTGGCTGGCATCGGGCTGGTCGCCATGACCGCGCTCGTCGCCTATCAGGTCTTCTTCCGCTTCGTGCTCAATTCGTCGCCGAGCTGGACCGAAACCAGCGCCATCATGCTGATGAACTGGTTCATCTTCCTCGGCGCCGCCGTCGGGGTGCGGGAGAACTACCATATGGGGTTCGACGTGCTGCTTTATATCCTGCCGAAAGGCAGCAAGGGAGCGTTGCGCACGCTGTCCGACCTGATCGTGCTCGGCTTCGGATTCGGCATGGTCTGGTACGGCTGCAAACTTGTCGGCCTGACCTGGCACACCATCATCCCGGCGCTCGAGCTGCCGGGTGGCTTCGACTATCTGCCGCTGGTCGCCGGCGGGGTGCTGATCTGCCTGTTTTCGGCCGAGCGCATCGCGCTGCGCTGGTCGGGCGTCGATATCGACAAGGACATCAATCTCGAGGACGTGCCGGAGATGCCGGCGGTGCAGGAGGCCTAGATGGAGCTCTGGATCCTGTTCGGCGTCTTCACGCTGCTGATGTTCGGCGGCACGCCGATCGCGTTCTGCCTCGGTGCGGCATCCTTCGCCACCGTGCTCTATCTCGGCCTGCCGCCCCTGGTGGTGTTCCAGCAGATGAAATCGGGCATGAGCGCGTTCTCCCTGATGGCGATCCCATTCTTCATCTATGCCGGCGATCTGATGGTGCGCGGCGGCATAGCGCAGCGCATCGTTTCCTTTGCCGGCTCCCTGGTCGGCCATGTCCGGGGCGGCCTCGGCCAGGTCAACATCATCGCCGGCACGCTGTTCGGCGGCATTTCCGGCTCTGCCGTGGCCGAGGCCGCGGCCGTCGGCGGGCTGATGATCCCGCAGATGAAGGCACGCGGCTACGGCGCCGACTATGCCGTCAACGTCACCTCGATGGCGGCGCTGATCGCGCTGCTTCTGCCGCCATCGCAGAACATGATCATCTATTCGATCGCCGGGGGCGGCAAGATCTCGATCGCCGACCTGTTCACCGCCGGCATACTACCGGGCCTTTTGTTCGCCGCCTCGCTGATGGTCACCGCCTATTTCGTCGCCCGCAGCCGCGGCTACCCGGTCGAGGCCTTCCCCGGTTTTTCGCGCGTCGGGCAGCTGGCGCTCATCGCTATTCCCGGACTGCTCCTGATCGGCATCATTTTCGGCGGCGTCCGCTCCGGAATCTTCACAGCGACGGAGAGTTCGTGCATCGCCATTCTCTACGCCTTGCTTGTTACCGTCCTCGTTTACCGCTCGATGGGCTGGAGCGATTTCGTCCACGCCACCAAGGGCGCCGTGCGCACCACTTCGATGGTGCTCTTGATCATCGGCACGGCGGCTTCTTTCAGCTGGCTGATGGCCTATCTCAAAGTGCCGGTGCTGCTGATCGCCGGCATGAATGCGATCTCCACCGATCCGCTGGTCGTGCTGCTGCTGCTCAATGTCCTGATGCTGGTGCTCGGCACCTTCATGGACATGGGGCCGATGATCATCATCTGCACGCCGATCTTCCTGCCGCTGGTCACGCATTATGGCGTGGATCCCGTGCATTTCGGCGTCATCACCATCCTCAATCTCGGCATCGGGCTGAACACGCCGCCAGTCGGCACGGTGCAGTTCGTCGCCTGCGCCGTCGGCAAGATCACGGTCTGGGAAGCGATGCGCTCGATCTGGCCGTTCTATGGCGCCGGTATCGTGGTTCTCGGGCTGGTGACATATATTCCGGCCATCTCGCTCTGGTTGCCGAGCGTGTTCAAATAGAGGACGACATGGCATTGGATAGCGCAACCGACCTCAGGGTCGAGAGAAAACCCAAACTGTCGGAGACCGTCGTCGCGGCAATCCGCAGGCAGCTTCAGGCCGGCGAGATCCTGCCCGGCCACAAACTGCCGACCGAGGGCCAGTTGACCGAAACCTTCGGCGTCAGCCGCACCGTGATCCGCGAAGCCCTGGCCAAGCTCGCCGCCGACGGCCTGGTCGAGCCGCGGCAGGGCGCCGGCGTCTTCGTCACGGAGCACATCTCGACGATGTTCGGGGCGCTCGCGGCCGATATGGGCAGCAAGGATTCGATCGCGCTCAACGTGCTCGAAGTGCGGCTCGCCATCGAGATCGAATCGGCCGGGCTTGCCGCCATCCGCCGCAACGCGGCCCAGGAGGCGGCGATCCAGGAAGCCTTCTTCGACTTCGAACGGCTGCTGCTCGCCAGCGAGCCGACCGGTCCGGCCGACCTCGCCTTCCATCGCGCCATCGCCAGCGCCACCAACAATCCTTTCTATGTCGAGATGCTCGACGTGCTCGGCCGGCGCGCCATTCCGTGCGACGTGACCTCGCCCTGGTCGACCGAGCTTGTGCAGTCCGACAGCTATCAGCGCGGGCTGCAGCGTGAGCACCTGGTGATCCTGAACGCGATCACATCGGGCGACGCCGAAGCCGCGCGCGAGGCGATGCGCACGCATCTCTCGGCCAGCCAGCAGCGCTATCGCGAGCGCCTGCACGCGCGGCAGGTCTATTATTCCGACTCGGTCAAGGCGGCCGGCGGCGAATGACCCTTCTCAAGTCAGGACAGCAATGAGCCAGAATCATACCGACTATACATCGCGCTTTGCCATCGACCCCGCCGCCGCCGCGGCCATGGGAACCGACGAGTTGCGCCACAATTTCCACATCGAGGACCTGTTCCAGCCCGGCCGCGTCGGCCTGACCTACACACATTACGACCGCATGATCGTCGGCGGCGCGATGCCGGCCGGCGCGCCGCTTCGGCTGGAGGCAATCAAGCCGACCGGAACGAAAGGCTTTCTCGATCGCCGCGAGTTGATCGCCGTCAATATCGGCGGCGCCGGCACGATCGAAGCCGGCGGCCAGATCCACGAGCTGCAGGCGCGCGACATGCTCTATCTCGGCATGGGCACGCAGGACGTGTCGTTCGCCTCAGTCGACAAGGCGGCGCCGGCGAAATTCTATCTGCTCAGCGCGCCGGCGCATCAAACCTTTCCCAGCCGGCTGATCCGCATCGGTGACGCCAGGCGTCTCGATCTCGGCAGTAAGGAGGCCTGCAACGAACGCTCGATCTTCCAGTTCATCCATGCCGACGGGGCCAAGACCTGCCAACTCGTCGTCGGCATGACACAACTTGCGCCGGGCTCCATCTGGAACACCATGCCATGCCATGTGCACGACCGGCGCATGGAGGCCTATCTCTATTTCGACCTGCCGGAGGCGGCGCGCGTCTTCCACTTCATGGGCGAGCCGGACGAGACCCGCCACATCGTCATGCGCAACGAGGAGGCCGTGCTATCGCCGGGCTGGTCGATCCATTCGGGTGCCGGCACGTCGAACTACGCCTTCATCTGGGCGATGGCCGGCGACAATGTCGACTACACCGATGTCGATCCGGTGGCGATGGAAGAGCTGCGGTGAGCGATCTCTCCGCCTTCAGCCTGGCTGGCAAACGCATCCTCGTCACCGGCGCCAACACCGGCATCGGCCAGGGCATCGCCGTCGCGATCGCGCGCGCCGGCGGCACGGTCGTCGGTGTCGGCCGTTCCTCGATGGATGAGACGGCCGCAAGGATCGCTGCGGCGGGCGGGCGGTTCGAGGCGGTCGTAGCCGACCTTGCCGACACATCCGCCGCAGGTCCGATGCTGGAGCGCGTGTGGGACGAAAGCGGGCCGCTCGACGGGCTGGTCAACAATGCCGGCATCATCCGGCGCGCCGATGCCGTCGACCTCTCGGAAGCCGATTGGGACGAGGTGCTCGACCTCAACCTGAAGACGGCGTTTCTGCTGTGCCAGTCCTTCGCCAGGCGCGTTCTTGCCGGCGCTCGGCGCGGCAAGATCGTCAACATCGCCTCGGTGCTGAGTTTCCAGGGCGGCATCCGCGTCGCGTCCTACACCGCCTCGAAACATGGCGTGCTTGGCATCACCCGGCTGCTTGCCTGCGAATGGGCGGAAAAAGGCATCAACGTCAACGGCATCGCGCCGGGCTATGTCGAAACCAACAACACACAGGCGCTGCGTGCCGATCCCGACCGCAGCGCCTCGATCCTGGCGCGCATTCCGGCCGGCCGCTGGGGCCGGCCGGAAGACATTGGCGATGCGGCGGCCTTCCTGCTGGCGCCGGCGTCGGACTATATGCATGGCGCGGTGGTGCCGGTGGACGGCGGCTGGCTGGCGCGGTGAGGATTTGTCTCGACGAGGAATATTGGGATGAGCGAAACGAAAATCTTCTCGCAGGCCGGCGCAGGCGCCTGGACGGCGACGCCCGACGGCAACAGGCGGCGCGTTCTCCTGCACACGGATGAACTGATGATGGTCGAGTTCGCTTTCGACAAGGGCGGCGTCGGCGCCCTGCATTCGCATCCGCATGTGCAGGCAAGCTACGTCGCCGAAGGCCGTTTCGAAGTGACCATCGACGGCCGGACCGAAATCCTCGAGACAGGCGGCAGCTTCATCGTGCCGTCCGGCCTGGTGCATGGCGTCAAGGCGCTCGAAGCCGGCCGGCTGGTCGACAGCTTTACGCCGCACCGCGCCGATTTCCTCGCCTGAGGGCCGGCCATGCGATGAGCGACAGGCGCTCATTTTGAAGCGCTGTTTCCAAATGAAAAACCCGCGCCTCCGGAGAGGCGCGGGTCTGTTGCCTGGGCGCTTGCGCGCCGCGGTACTCGAAACGTGGCCGCAGGAGATGGAGCCTGCCGCATCATGGTGAAGATAGGCTTAACGCGCGGACGCCATGTGATCGCGCCGCCACGTGATCGCGTCGCCCGCGGCGGGCGGTGCACGGCGTTCAAGTTATCTGCCTGAGCAGGCCGAAAAGCCGTTCGAAGGTCTTGCCATAGGGCGGACGCAGAAGGCTTCCCGCGCTCAAGCGCAACTGCAGGAAAACCGGCTTCTCCTTGCTGAAGGTACGAAAGCCCCATTCCCCGTGATAGGCGCCCATGCCGCTGGCGCCGACGCCGCCAAAGGGCTGGTTCTCCTGCACCAGATGCAGCATGCAATCGTTGATGGTGACGCCGCCGGCGACGGTCTCGTGCAGGATGCGTTGCCGGTTACCGCCGTCTCGCCCGAACCAGTAGAGCGCCAGCGGCCGGTCGGCCCGGTTGACGTGAGCGATGGCGTCGTCGATTCCGGCATATTCGAGGATCGGCAGCACCGGCCCGAAAATCTCCTCGCGCCTCAGCCGCAGGTTGGGATCGGGCTTGACTACCAATGTCGGCGGCAGCTTGCGGCTATCCGCGCCGAACGCCTCGCCGGCCGGGTTGATTTCGGTGACATCGGCGCCGGCGGCGCGGGCCTCCGCGATCATGGCCCGCAGGCGCTGATAATGCCGGTCGCTGACGATGGCGGTATAGTCCGGATTGTCGCGCAGGCTGGGGTAGAGCTTCGCCATAGCCGCCGCGAGTTTCTCTGCCACGATGCCTGACTGTCCCTTGGGCACCAGCAGGTAGTCCGGCGCGATGCAGGTTTGCCCGGCATTGAGGAGCTTGCCATAGGCGACGCTGGCCGCCGCGGCATCGAGGTCGCATGAAGGGTCGAAGATCGCCGGCGACTTGCCGCCGAGTTCCAGCGTAACCGGGGTCAGGTTGGCCGCGGCGGCCAGTGCGACCTGGCGGCCGACGGCCGTCGAACCGGTGAACAGCAGGTGATCGAAAGGCATCGACACGAAAGCCTTGCCGACCTCCGCATCGCCGGTGATGACGCCGAGTTCGTCCGGTGCGAAATGCTCGGCGGCCAGGCGCGCCAGCAGCGCTGAAAAGGCGGGCGTCAATTCGGAGGGTTTGACCAGCACGCGATTGCCGGCGGCGAGCGCCGCGGTGACCGGCGCGACGGCGAGCTGGAAAGGATAATTCCAGGGCGATACGATGCCGACAACCCCGAGCGGCTGCGCGACGAGCCGGTTCCTGCCCGGCAGGAACGGCAAGGTGGTGGCGACGCGGCGTTCCCGCATCCAGCCTTTCAGGTGGGACAGTGCGTGGCGGATGCCGGCCCGCACCACGAACAGTTCGGCAAGGCGGGTCTCATGAGCCGAGCGGCCGCCGAAGTCGGTATCGATTGCCGCGCAGATGTCGGCCTCATGCTTTTCCGTGAGCGCCAGCAGCCGGGCGAGGCGATCCTTGCGGACATCGAGGCCCGGAAAGGGCTGCGCCTCGAATGCGGCGCGCTGCTGCTTGAAGCGCTCGCCGAGAGCGTCCTGTCTGGTCTGCAGCATCGCTCCCTCCCTGATCGCGCCCGGGCAAGCTTACATCGCAGCGCCTGAGGGAATCCAGCAGGGGTGCTGATGTCCCTAGGGAAGGCGCGAATTGGAGCCGGTGGACATGCCACCCCGCGCATCCGCGGATAGCGTTCCGGCGATCTTCGCTTTAAGAACGTAGCCTCAGCCAAACCGGGGACTATTGCGAGATGCCAATATCGACGGCGAGCGTTCCGCCGGATGCACCAGACCCCAAGCAACGCGTGTTGAAGGACGTGTTCGGCTTCGACGATTTTCGTCCCGGCCAGGCCGAAATCATGGACGCGTTGCTGGGCGGACGCCATGTGCTGGCCGTCATGCCGACGGGTGCGGGCAAATCGCTCTGCTACCAGGTTCCGGCGCTGGTCCTGGGCGGCCTCACCATCGTCGTCTCGCCGCTGGTGGCGCTGATGCAGGATCAGGTCGCGGCGTTGCGCCTTGCCGGCGTGGCGGCCGATACGATCAACTCCTCGATCGAGCGCGAGGCCAATGTCGCGGCATGGCGCCGTGTCGCCTCCGGCCAGACGCGCCTGCTCTACCTCGCGCCGGAGCGGCTGATGACGGAGCGGATGCTCGACGCGCTGGCCAGGCTCGACGTCAGCCTGATCGCCATCGACGAGGCGCATTGCATCTCGCAATGGGGGCCGGCGTTCCGGCGCGAATATGAGGATCTGTCGCGGCTGCGCTCGATTTTCCCGCAAGTGCCGATCATCGCGCTGACGGCGACGGCGGACGAGGCTACCCGCACCGATATCGAAGCGCGTCTGTTTGCCGGGCGCGCCGAAACCGTGGTGCTGGGTTTCGACCGGCCGAACATCAAGCTTGCTCTCGAGGCCAAGCAGGACAGCAAGCGCCAGTTGCTGCGCTTCGTCGAGCGTCACCCGGGCAAAAGCGGCATCGTCTACTGCCTGTCGCGCAAAAAGACCGAGGAGATGGCGGCCTTCCTCGAGAAGAACGGCATCACCGCGCTCGCCTATCACGCCGGGATGAGCAAGGAGGCGCGTGAGGCGAACCAAAACGCTTTCATGACGCTCTCCGGCGTCGTCATGGTGGCGACCATCGCCTTCGGCATGGGCATCGACAAGCCCGACGTCGCCTACGTCTTCCACACGGACCTGCCGGGCAGCCTCGAAGCCTATTATCAGGAGATCGGCCGCGCCGGCCGCGACGGGCGAGCGGCCGAGGCGCATATGCTCTACGGGCTCGGCGATATCCGCATGCGGCGCCTGTTCATCGATGACGAAGAGTCATCACCTGAACACAAGAGGCGCGGGCATCGCCGGCTCGATACGTTGATCGGCTATTGCGAGGCGGTACAGTGCCGCCGCCAGATCCTGCTCGGCTATTTCGGCGAACAGGCAGCGCCCTGCGGCAATTGCGACAACTGCCTCGACCAGGCGCCGCGTGCCGATGGCGGAGCGGAAGCGCGAATCATCCTGACGGCGGTCGCGCAGACCGGCGAGCGCTTCGGCGCCGCCCATGTCATCGACATACTGCTCGGCCACGAGACGGAGAAAGTACTGGCGAGAGGCCATCAAACGCTGACCAGTTTCCGGGCCGGCGCGGCGCACAGGAAAACGGTCTGGCTGTCGCTTATCCGGCAACTGGTCGCCGGCGGATTCCTTGTGCCGGATCCGGACGGCCATGGCGGCCTCGCCATTTCCGAAAGCGGCCGCGCTCTCGGGCGCGGCGAGGTTGCGTTCCACTACCGCGTCGAGACGCGGGACCCTCTCGCGCGCGGCAGGAAGCGTTCGGGGGAAAGATCCGCCGCCAGCGCCGAGGGTGTGGATGCATCGCTGCTGGCCTCGCTAAAGGCGCTTCGGCTGCGGCTGGCGAAGGAGCGGCAGGTCCCGGCCTATGTCGTGTTCTCCGACCGCACGCTGATCGACATGGCCGAACGCCGCCCGCGCGACCTCGACGCATTCGCCGAGGTGAATGGCGTGGGAGCGGCGAAGCTTAGGGAATTCGGGGAGATCTTTCTGGGCGCAATCGCGGGACATCATCCGAATTGAGCGGAACCGGTTGGGGCGTCACGCTCAGGCTACAGCGGGCAAACTGTTACCCATGTCTCCGGTATAAACCGTAACCTATATGTCCGGAACGGACCCGAAGCAGGATGGCGGAGAGGGAGGGATTCGAACCCCCGATGGGCTTGCACCCATGCCGCATTTCGAGTGCGGTGCATTCGACCACTCTGCCACCTCTCCGCGGTCATGGTCGGCCGTTGCCGGCGCGGCGCACTAGATAACGGCTGAACGGGCAGGTTACAAGGCCAAATCCGCCGGAAACTCAGCTTGCGTCAGAGGCTGGCCCGGAGCGACGCCGTCCCGACCGCGGTGGACGATGCCAGCCACTTCGCCGGCCAGGAATCCGGCCTCGACTTCGAACTCGGGTTAACGAGGCGTGGGGACGCCAGTCTGGCAGCGCCGGCGACCTCCTAATAGGAATTTTTTCTTGACGGGGTGAAGGCAGCTATGGTAGATATCTGGTTATGGTGCTGAGTTGCGCCAGGGACCCGCCGCACAGGCGGGTTTTTCCGTTCAAGGCTCCATCACCAGCGCGCCGTCGAAAGATCCGAAGGAACCCGTTAGCCCGGATTCGTTGCCCTGAGAATCTGGCCGTTTGCCTTGACTCGCAACAAACCTTCGGTTAGGGACAGCGCGCAATCGGCGTGGAGGGTTCTTCCGCGCCGCTTGTTTTTTGAACCCGCAGACTGACAAAAAGACGGCCGAACCGCCACAGGCGGTTCATCGAGGCCGACCGAACAGCGAAAGGCAAAAAATGTTCGCAGTCATCAAAACGGGCGGCAAGCAGTATCGCGTCGCCGCCAACGATCTCCTGAAGATCGAAAAAGTCGAAGCCAATGTCGGCGATATCGTCGAGATCGGCCACGTGCTCGCGCATGGCGAGGGCGAGAATGTCACGTTCGGCGCGCCGTTCGTCGACGGCGCGGTTGTCACCGCCGAAGTCGTCGAGCAGGGCAAGAACCGCACGGTCATCGCCTTCAAGAAGCGCCGCCGCCAGAATTCGCGCCGCAAGATCGGCCATCGCCAGTTGCTGACCACGGTCAGGATCTCCGAGATCCTGCTGGGTGGCGCCAAGCCGGCCAAGAAGGCCGCTGCCAAGGCGGAAGCCAAGGCCGAGGTAGCCGCCGACGCGGCGCCGAAGGAAGCCAAGGCCAAGAAGGACGCCCCGAAGGAAGAGGCAAAGGCCGAGACCGCGGCAGCGCCGCTGTTCAAGGCGCCGAAGGGCGAGCCGGACGATCTGACCGTGATCAAGGGCATCGGCCCGGTCGCCGCCAAGGATCTCAACGAACAGGGCATCATCACCTTCGCGCAGCTCGCCAAGCTGACCGAGAAGGATGTGGCCAAGATCGACGAGAACATGCCGTTCAGCGCCGACCAGATCAAGGACTGGCGCGAGCAGGCCAAGGAACTGGCGAAGAAGTAAGGCGAACCGGCGCGAAACGTCGCCGGATCGGACTTGAAACGGAACGCGAACGCGTTCATAAGACCATTCAAGCGCCCCTGGGCGCATCGGAGTTAGTTAGATGGCACACAAGAAAGCTGGCGGCTCGTCGCGCAACGGTCGCGACTCGCATTCCAAGCGTCTGGGCGTGAAGAAGTTCGGCGGCGAAGCCGTCATCCCGGGCAACATCATCATTCGTCAACGCGGCACCACCTGGCATCCCGGCGTCAATGTCGGCATGGGTACCGACCATACGCTTTTCGCGCTCGAAGCCGGCGCCGTGACGTTCAACAAAAAAGCCAACGGCCGAACCTACGTATCGGTCAACCCGATTACCAAAGCAGCGGAGTAGCCGGTTCCGCACCACAACACCGGCAGCCCATCTCGGGAACCGGTGTCTGGAAGCCAGAAGGTTTGGCAAAGCCAGGAAAAGGATCAAGGGAGATGGGTTTCCATCTCCCTTTTTTCTTGTGCCTGGAGGACTTTGACATGGTTGCCGAAGCGGAAGACTCAGAAGACGAAAGTTATGCGATCGATTGCCCGGTGCTGGTCACCGAGCGGCTGGTGATGCGGGCTCCGTGCGAAAGCGACATCGCGCAACTGGTCGAGCTCGCCGACAACCGTCATGTCGCCGAGATGCTGGCGCGCATGCCGCATCCCTATGGCGAGGCCGAGGCACGCGCTTTCCTGGCCATGACCAAGTCGCGCCGCGCCGGCATCGCCTATGCGCTGACGCTGGCCGGCACCGAAACCTTCGTCGGCTGCGCCGGATTGAACACCACCGACCGCGGACTGGAGCTCGGCTACTGGATCGGAGAACCCTACTGGAAGCGCGGCTTCGCCACCGAGGCGTCGCACGCCCTGGTCGATCTCGCGTTCCAGCGGACAAACATCCAGGTGCTGCATGCCTCGACGCGGGTCATCAATCCGGCCTCGCGCCGGGTGATCCACAAATGCGGCTTCCAGTATGCCGGCCAGGGCATGCTGAACTCGATCGTCGCCGGCCAGGTGCCGGTCGAGCGCTACAGGCTGGACAGGAAGACGTGGACCAGCCTGCGAAACTGGGTGCATTTTTGATGTGTGCCGATATTCAGCTGAGGCCGGCCTGCGAAGGGCGGCTTCACGTGCTTGAAGTACGCTCCGCTCCGGTTCTCGGAAGCCACCATTCTCGGCGCGGCCTGACCTGAAGCTCAACACATATCGGGTACGGCCAGATCGAGAACTGGGCTCAGCCCAGTTCGGCCCATACCGGCAGATGGTCCGAGCCAACAGCCTTTCGGTCGACCCACAGGCGCTTCAGCGACCGGGCAAGCGAGGCGCTGGTGAAGATATAGTCGATGCGCTTGTGGCGGTCGGTATTGCCGGGGTTCTTGGGGTCGACCCAGCTGACGAGATCGTCGCCGGCGACATTGAGACGCAGGGCGGCATCGACGGCGAAGTCGGCGGTCAGCGGCATGCCGAATTCGTGGTCCGGCCGGCCGGCGAGTTCGACATATTCGGGCGATCCGGCCAGCATGTTGAAGTCGCCCATGCCGACGAAGGCCTCGGGGTGCGGCAGTTCCGGCAGGCCGATCTCGGCGACGCCGGACAGCGCGCCGCCTTCAAGCGCATAGTTCAACAGGCGCCGGCGCAGGAACTGGATCTGGCTGGCGCGTTCGAGCGGGCTGCGGTGATCGAGATGGATGGAATAGAAGCGGATGAAACCAAGCGGCGTCTCGATCAGCGCCTCCAGCGCGCCGCGCTGGAAGTTCATCATCTCGAAGCTGCGGCTGCGCGGCAGGAGCAGGTTGCGCGACAGATGAATGGGCGTCTTCGACAACACCATGTTGCCGAGCTGGAAGGTGGCGGTGATGGCGCGGCCGTTCTCGATGCGCGAGCCGATATTGGCCTCGAAATTGCTGCCATAGACGGCGAAATAGTCGGGCAGCGCTTCGCCGATCTCGGCGACCATGTCGCGTCCGCCGTTCCGGGGATTGTTGCGGGTGACCTCCTGCAGCGCGATCACGTCGGCACCGCGCACGGCATCGGCGATACGCCCGACATCGTACTGCCCATCGAGGCCGATGCCGTACTGGATGTTGTAGGTTACAAGCTTCATGCCGACATCTCCGGCCAACCCACGCGGCCACTGTCACAAAACGGCCTCGCCCTTCGCCGCGCCTTGGTTTAGAGCAAGGCGCAAGGTTTAGAGCAATGCCGCAAGGCCAATAAAGAAACTGCTGTCCGATGAAATTTCTCGATCAAGCCAAGGTTTATGTCCGCTCCGGCGACGGGGGCGCGGGTTCCGTGTCGTTCCGGCGCGAAAAATTCATCGAGTTCGGCGGACCGGACGGCGGCGATGGCGGCCGCGGCGGCGATGTCTGGCTGGAAGCGGTCGACGGGCTGAACACGCTGATCGACTACCGCTACCAGCAGCATTTCAAGGCCAAGACCGGCACTCACGGCATGGGCCGCAACATGACCGGCGCCAAGGGCGCCGACGTCACACTGAAAGTGCCGGCTGGGACGCAGGTGTTCGAAGAGGACAACGAGACGCTGATCTGCGACCTCACCGTGGTCGGCCAGCGCTTCCTGCTGGCCAAGGGCGGCAATGGCGGTTTCGGCAACCAGCATTTCAAGACCTCGACCAATCAGGCGCCGCGCCGCGCCAATCCGGGTCAGCCGGGCGAGGAGCTCAACATCTGGCTCAGGCTGAAACTGATCGCCGATGCCGGGCTGGTCGGGCTGCCCAATGCCGGCAAGTCGACCTTTCTCGCCGCCGTCACCGCCGCCAAGCCGAAGATCGCCGACTATCCCTTCACCACGCTGCATCCCGGCCTGGGGGTGGCACGCATCGATGCGCGCGAATTCGTCATCGCCGACATTCCCGGCCTCATCGAAGGCGCGCATGAGGGCGTCGGCATCGGCGATCGCTTCCTTGGCCATGTCGAGCGCACGCGCGTGCTGCTGCACCTGGTGTCGGCGCAGGAGGAGAACCCCGGCAAGGCCTACAAGACCGTGCGCGCCGAACTCGAAGCCTATGGCCATGGCCTGACCGGCAAGGTTGAGATATTGGCCCTTTCGCAGGTCGACACGCTGGATGCGGATGAGCGCAAGAAGAAGGTCGCGTCGCTGAAGCGCGCCGCCGGCCGCGCGCCGATGCTTCTGTCGGCGGTCACCGGCGAAGGGGTCGAAGCGGTGCTGCGCGCGCTCATGGCGGTGGTGGCCGAAGCGCGCGACGCGATCGCGGCGCCGGTCGACACGCGCTGGGAAAAATAGCATGACCGTGCAGTCGCTGAAGAAATACCGGCGCATCACCGTCAAGATCGGTTCGGCGCTTCTGGTCGACCGCACCGCCGGGCTGAAGCGCGACTGGCTGGCCTCGCTGGCCGACGACATCGCCGTGCTGGCTCAAGGCGGCGCGGAAATCCTGGTCGTGTCGTCGGGCGCCATCGCGCTTGGCCGTACCATTCTTGACCTCGGAAAAAGGGCGCTGAAGCTCGAGGAGAGCCAGGCGGCGGCCGCCGTCGGCCAGATCGCGCTGGCCGGCGCGTGGTCGGACGCGCTTGGCAAGGGTGGGTTGAAATCGGGCCAGATCCTGCTCACGCTTGGCGACACCGAGGAGCGCCGCCGCTACCTCAACGCCCGGGCGACGATCTCGACGCTCTTGAAGATGAAGGCGGTGCCGGTCATCAACGAGAACGACACCGTGGCGACCTCCGAGATCCGCTATGGCGACAATGACCGGCTGGCCGCGCGGGTGGCGACGATGATGGGCGCCGACCTTTTGGTTCTGCTCTCGGATATCGACGGTCTCTACACCGCGCCGCCGGCGCGTGACCCGGAGGCCAAATTCGTCGCGGTGGTCGATCGCATCACGCCTGAGATCGAAGCGATGGCGGGCGCCGCGGCTTCCGAACTGTCGCGCGGCGGCATGCGCACGAAGCTCGACGCCGGCAAGATCGCCACCGCGGCCGGCACCGCCATGGTCATTACCGCCGGCACGCGGCTTTCGCCGCTGATGGCGATCGAGCGCGGCGAGCGCGCCACCTTCTTCCGGCCGAGCGCCAACCCGGTGAAAGGCTACAAGAGCTGGATCGCCGGCCAGCTCGAACCGGCGGGAAGGCTCACCGTCGATGCCGGCGCCGTCGGGGCGCTGACATCGGGCAAGTCGCTGCTGCCGGCCGGTGTCAAGCTGGTCAGCGGCAATTTCTCGCGCGGCGATACGGTGGCGATCCTGTCGCCCGAGGGTCGCGAGATCGCTCGCGGGCTGGTTGCCTATGATGCCGCGGATGCCGTAAGGATCGCAGGCCTGAAGACAACCGAAATCGAGACCGTGCTCGGCTACGAGGCGCGTTCGGCGATGATCCACCGCGACGACCTTGTGGTCAGCCTCGCGGGCGACCAAGTAACGAGCGGAGGATGAGCCATGCTGAAGCTGCATGAAAAATCCCAGAACGATACAGTGGCGACGATGGCCGACCTCGGCCGCCGTGCCCGCGCCGCCGCACGACCGCTGGCCATCGCCACGACAGCCGCCAAGAACGCGGCACTTGCCGCCATGGCGGAGGCGATCACCGCCCGCGAGCGAGCCATACTCGACGCCAATGCCATCGACATCGCGAACGGGCATGAAGCCGGTCTGTCGGCGTCCTCCATGGACCGGCTGAAGCTCAATCCAGCCCGCATCCGCGCCATGGCCGAAGGCATTCGCGAAATTGCCGAACTCGGCGATCCCGTCGGCGACGTGATCGCCAGTTGGGAGCGGCCGAACGGCCTCAGGATCGAACGCGTGCGCACGCCGCTCGGCGTCATCGGCGTCATCTATGAGAGCCGGCCGAACGTCACGGCGGATGCCGGCGCGCTCTGCCTCAAGGCCGGCAACCCGGTGATCCTGCGCGGCGGCTCGGATTCGCTGAACTCGTCGTCGGTGATCCACGCCTGTCTGGTCGACGGCTTGAAGGCAGCCGGCCTGCCGCAGGACGCCATCCAGCTTGTGCCGACCGCCGACCGCGCCGCCGTCGGCGAAATGCTGAAAGGCCTCGGCGGCAATCTCGACGTCATCATCCCGCGCGGCGGCAAGAGCCTGGTCGAGCGGGTGCAGACCGAGGCAAGGGTGCCGGTCTTCGCGCATCTGGAAGGCATCTGCCATCTCTATATCGACCGCTCGGCCAAGCTCGACATGGCGGTCGGCATCGCCGTCAACGCCAAGATGCGGCGCACCGGCGTCTGCGGCGCTGCCGAAACGCTGCTGGTCGACCGTGCGGTTGCCTCCACCCACCTGGTGCCGATCCTCGATGCCTTGCGCGCCGCCGGCTGCGAGATCCATGCCGATGCCGAGGTGCTGAAGCTGTTCTTCGACGCCAAGCCGGCGACCGATGCCGACTGGCTCACCGAATATCTGGACGCCATCATCGCGGTGAAGCTGGTCGACGGCGTCGATGACGCGATCGAGCATATCGAGACTTTCTCCTCACACCATACCGAGGCGATCGTCGCCGAGGACGCGCAGGCGGTGGAACGGTTCTTCAACGAGATCGACTCGGCGATCCTGTTGCACAACGCCTCAACCCAGTTCGCCGATGGCGGCGAGTTCGGCATGGGCGCCGAGATCGGCATCGCCACCGGCAAGATGCACGCGCGCGGGCCCGTTGGCGTCGAGCAGCTGACCTCGTTCAAATACCGCGTGCGCGGCTCGGGACAGGTGAGGCCTTGACGCTTTTCGTCCAAAGGGCCTGAAGCTTGCGCCCAGCCACCCCCCTCCGTCCTGCCGGACATCTCCCCCGCAAGGGGGGAGATTGGCTGACATTTTTGGTTTCGCCGATCTCCGGCAGGACGGAGGGGGGTGCCTAGCGAATGCTTTCCCTGCCTGAGCAACCTATCCCGTCCAGCTATCTCAAAATGCCGCATGCCGGCAAAGGCCTTGCCGTCGGCCTGTTCGGCGGCTCGTTCAATCCGCCGCATGCCGGCCACGCGCTCGTCGCCGAGATCGCACTCAGGCGGCTGGCGCTCGATCAGTTGTGGTGGATGGTCACCCCGGGCAATCCGCTGAAGAACACGCACGAGCTGGCGCCGCTGGCCGAGCGGCTGCGCCTGTCCGAACGGATCGCCAAGAACCCGAAAATCAAGGTCACCGCTTTCGAAGCGGCGCATCATGTGCGCTACACCGCCGACACGCTGGCGCTGGTCAAGGCGCGCAATCCCGGCGTCGACTTCGTCTGGATCATGGGTGCCGACAGCTTGCGCGATTTCCATCGCTGGCAGCGCTGGCGCGAAATCGTCATGACCTTCCCGATCGCGGTCATCGACCGTCCGGGCGCGACGCTGTCGTTCCTGTCGTCGGTCGTGGCCAAGACCTTCGACTATGCCCGCGTCGACGAAGGCGATGCGCCAAGGCTCGCGCGCATGAAGGCGCCCGCGTGGACCTTCATCCACGGGCCGCGCTCGTCGCTGTCGTCGACCGCTATCCGCAAGCAGGCGAAGGGCTGATCGTCCCGCACAGCGCCCTTCTTCGCAAGGAAGGAGGCAAGTCCGGCAATGTCGCTTTTGCGGCGGCCTTTCGTCATCGAATGGATGATCTTGCGCTGATATGACCACTCTCGTGAAAAACCAAACCGAAGCGGAATCGAGGCACGGCGACACGCCCACGCCGCTGATCGCGATTGCCAGCGTCGTGGTGTCGATGGCGCTGATCGCCATCGGCAACGGGCTGATGTTCGCCTACATCCCCGTCCGGCTCGGCGTCGAAGGCTTCGATCCGACCTGGGCCGGTCTGATCGTCACCGGCCTGTCGGCCGGTGGTCTTGCCGGCTGCATCCTGACCGGACCGCTGGTGCGCAGGGTTGGCCATGCCCGCGCCTTCATGGTGCTGTCGGCGCTGATCGCGCTGTCGAATGCCGCAATCGGCGCCGGGCCGCACCCCCTGTTGTGGATCGCGGCGCGCGCGCTCTACGGCTTTGCCATATGCGGGCTTTTCATCGTCGCGCAGAGCTGGCTCAACGATGCCGTCGCCAACGCCATACGCGGCAGGGTAATGGCCGTCTTCTACGTTGCCTATGTCGGCGGGCTCGGCATCGGTTATGCGATGCTGGCGCTGGTCGATATCAGGACGGCGGATGCATCGCTGATCGGCATAGCCTTCACCGCGCTATCCATCCTGCCCGTCGGGATGACCCGGCTGGCCCAGCCGCCGGCGCCGCAGGCGGCATCGGTGGCGCTGCGCCGGGCCTGGCGGATTTCGCCGGTCGGCGTCGCCGGCATGCTGGCGGTCGGTGGCCTGTCCATGTCGATTTCCGGCTTCGCGCCGATCCACGCCACCGCGAAGGGGTACAGCCAGGCCGACGTGGCGCTGCTGCTGTCGGTGATGCCGCTCGGCACACTGATCCTGCAGGTTCCGCTCGGCTGGATTTCCGACCGCACCGATCGCCGCTATGTGCTGGTCGCGGCATCCGCGATCGCCGCGGCGGCAGGGATGTTTGCGCTCGGCTTCGACGGCGGTACGCTGGCGGTGCTGCTGGTGATCTATGTGATGTGGGACGGCGCCTCGGAATCGATCTACTCGTTGGCCAGTGCGCACGCCGCCGACCGCGCCGGCAAGGACGACATGGTGGCGCTGTCGAGTTCGCTGTTGTTTGCCTGGTCGCTGTCCGGCTTCATCGTGCCGGGCATCGTGACCGCGCTGTCGGCTGTCTTCGGCACGCAGGCCTTCATCTATGTGACTGTGGTCATCGCCTGCGTCTTCTGCCTGTTCGTGCTTTTGCGCGTGTTCACCACGCGGCCGGTGCCGGCAACCGAAACCGGCAGCTTCGCGCCGATGACGGCGCAGGCGCCACTGCCGGTGGAACTCGCCTTCGCGCCGGACGAACAGCACCGGCAGAGGAGCGATTGACTATTGCCGGCGGGTTTCGGGCGCCGGGGCCTGCGGTGGCGGCAGCGGGATCGATATGCGTTCGCGGTCGAACTCCTGCTTGGCCCGCTTGGTGAGGTCGGCCTGGGCGGCGAAGAAATCCGCCGATGATGTCCAGTAACGCAAGGTGATCGAGACGGTGCTTTCGCCCAATGCCGCGACAAAGGCGGTCGGCGCCGGCTCACGCCTGATGCGGCGCTCGGCGGCGGCGATCGCAAGCAGCGTCTTCTGGGCGCGGTCGATGTCGTTCCAGGAGCCGATCGAGAGCGTGATGTCGCCGCGCCGCACGCCGTTGCGCGAAAAATTGCGCACTGGCTGGTTCCACAGCGTCGAGTTGGGCGCCAGGATGTAGACGCCTTCGGCGCTCCGGAGCTTGGTGGCGAAGAGGCCGATTTCCTCGATCGAGCCGGCAATGGACCCGACTTCGACGGATTCGCCCATGCGGAACGGCCGCAATGCCAAAAGCATGATGCCGGCGGCGATGTTCTGCAGCGTGCCTTGCAGCGCCAGGCCTATGGCCAGGCCGATAGCGCCGATCGCGGCGATGATCGAGGCCGTCTGCACGCCGAACTGGCCGAGCACCATGATGACGACGAGGACGAGGATGGCGTAGCGGACGATCTTGGAAAAGAAGTGCCGCAGCGTCTGGTCAAAGCCATGGATGTGGCCCAGGCCGGCAAAAATCGAACGCTCGGCAAAGCCGGCGACGATGTAGCCGACAACCAGAAGGATGACGGCGCCGACCGCCGAAAGCGAATAGGAGACAATGAGTGCGCTGAGCTGCGAGAGCCCCGCCTGGACGGTCAGGAGGGCATTTTGCGGGTCGATCGGCATAATGGGATTCCGGTTGATCAATCAGCCGATAACCCCTGTGGAACACCTGGGTTCCGATCTTTTGCGTGTCGCGCGGAACAAGCGGGGGCTCAATGAGTTCGCATGGAAGCAGGGCTCCGTCTTGAAACTGCAACGGAACTCTGCCTATCTAAGCGGTGTCACCTGCTTTCAGGGGTGATTTGGTTGTTCTTGCTGCGAAAGGAAATACACTGAGAACAGCACTGCGGAAGAAGGCCGACATCGTGCCTTCGCCGGCCGGGATCAGCGTAAACGACGCCGTGTCCCGCGCCATCAAGACAGTCCTTGCCAGTCTGGAAGACTCCAAGGCCGAAAACATCGTCTCAATCGACATTCAGGGAAAATCGAGCCTCGGCGACTACATGGTCGTCGCGTCGGGCCGATCGCACCGTCATGTCTCGGCTGTTGCCGACCATCTCCTCAAGGCGTTGAAGGATGCCGGCCTCGGCACGGCGCGCGTCGAGGGGCTGTCCGGCGCCGACTGGGTCCTGATCGATTCAGGCGACATCATCGTCCATGTCTTCCGCCCCGAAGTCCGCGAATTCTACAATCTCGAAAAGATGTGGCAGGCGCCAGACCTCGAGGAAGAGACCTTGCACTGAGCCGGTTGGTTTGGATGCGTGCCGTGTTCCAGGACGATTTCGGGCGACACGCATCGGCGGCCCTCTGAGGCTAGGATGAAGATTACCGTTCATGCCGTGGGCCGGATGAAAAGCGGCCCCGAGAGAGAACTCGCCGACCGCTATTTCGAGCGTTTCTCCAAGAGCGGCCCGGCTGTCGGCCTCGAATTCTCCGGCATCGCCGAGATCACCGAAGGCCGCGCCCAGAACGCCGATGAACGTCGGCGCGATGAAAGCGCGAGGCTGCAGGCCCAATTGCAGCCCGGCTCGGCGCTGGTCCTGCTCGACGAGCGCGGCAAGAACTTGTCCTCGGAAGATTTCGCCGGCCGCATCGGCCAGTTGCGCGACGCCGGCCGCAGGGCGCTGGCGCTGGCCATAGGCGGCGCCGATGGCCACGATCCGTCGCTGCGCAGCCAGGCCGAGCTGGTAATATCTTTCGGTGCGCTGACATGGCCGCACCAATTGGTGCGGGTGATGCTGGCAGAGCAGCTCTACAGGGTCTCGACGATCCTGTCCGGCCACCCCTATCACAGAGCCTGAAGGTCGCATCGCACCGAATTCCGCCCCAATGCCGCGCAAGATCACGGCTTCGGGCCGGCTTTCCCTATTTTGCTCACCGGTGTGCGAAACCGCTGCACAGTTTTGGGCGATGCGCATTAATATGGTTGATGGTTCGTTAACGAAGCCGCAGATAGAGTCCATCCCGCATGGCTGAAGGCTGGAAATCGACGACGGGCTCATCGACAGCGGGCTCCTGGCGCGCGCGCTGCGGTATCGCGGCGGCGGTGGTCATCCTGTCGCTCAATGCCGCGTGGGCCGAGAACACGCTCGACACGGCCCCCGATCCGGACCAGAGCCGTGCCGAATACGAACAGATATCCAAGGAGATAAACCTGTCGTCCGAGCGGCTGGCCAAGCTGGCCGCCGACATCGCCGCGGTCAAGAAGGACCACGCCTCGATCACCGCCGCGCTGATCCAGTCGGCGATGACCGAGCAGAAGCTTGGCCAGGACATCGAGGACATCGGCGCCAAGCTGGAAGGGCTGAAGACCCAGCAGCAGAAGATCCGCGCCTCGCTGATGGCGCGGCGCGACGTGCTGGCGGAGGTGCTGGGCGCATTGCAGCGCATGGGGCTGAACCCGCCGCCGGCGATCCTGGTCAAGCCGGAGGACGCGCTGTCGTCGGTGCGCAGCGCCATTTTGCTTGGCGCCGTGGTGCCTGAATTGCGCCAGCAGACCGACAGGCTCCTGGCCGACCTCAAGGAGCAGACGAGGGTGACGGCCTCGATCGAGGCCGAGCGGGCACGGCTGACGGCGGCGGTGGGCGAGCAGACGGCGGAGAAGAAGCGGCTCGGCATGCTGCTGGAAGCCAAGCAGAAGCTCGAAGCCGACACGCAGGCGCAGTTGTCGGCCGAGCGACAGCATTCCGAGGCGCTCGCGGCCAAGGCCAGCAGCCTGAAGGAATTGATCGCCTCGCTCGAAGCGCAGGCCGAACGCAACCGCAAGGCCGCAGATGCCGCAAAGGCCGCGGATGCCGGCCAAGCCGGCGGCGACAAGGCGGGCGGCGACATGACGGCGTCGCTGCCGGTCCCCGAAGCCAACCGGCTTGCCGCGGCGGCACCCTTCTCGGCGCTGCAAGGACAGATCGCGCTGCCGGTCATCGGCCGCATCAAACGCAGGTTCGGCGCCGAAGACGGTAACGGCGCGGTGATGCTCGGGGACATGGTTGCGACACAATCGGGCGCCATCGTCACCGCGCCGGCGGATGGGAATGTGCTTTATGCGGGGCCGTTTCGCTCCTACGGTCAACTCTTGATCCTGAATGCCGGCGACGGTTATCATGTCGTCCTGGCGGGGATGAGCAGAATCAGCGTCGCCACCGGCCAATCAGTGCTCGCAGGAGAGCCGGTCGGTGCGATGGGAGAGGCCCGGGTGGCAAGCACCTCGGCTTCGAAGAATGGAAATGCCACGCCGGAGCTCTATGTCGAGTTCCGCAAGGATGGAAAACCCGTCGATCCGGCCCCATGGTGGGCGGACCGTTTTTCTGGAAGGACGTGAAATGATGCGGAAACTGTCGCTTCTGTTTGCCGGTGCGCTGATGGGCGCGTCCGCCATGAGCCTGGTCTATGGCGCGCCCGGCTCGGCAGCGAACGCTGCGGGGTCGGAGACCTACAAGCAACTGGCGATCTTCGGCGATATCTTCGAGCGGGTGCGGGCGCAGTATGTGACGCCGCCCGACGACAAATCGCTGGTCGAGAACGCCATCAACGGCATGCTTGCCTCGCTCGACCCGCACTCCTCGTACATGAACGCCGAGCAGGCGCAGGACATGCGCGTGCAGACCAAGGGTGAGTTCGGCGGCCTCGGCATCGAGGTCACCATGGAGAACGACCTGGTCAAGGTGATCACGCCGATCGACGATACGCCGGCCGCCAAGGCGGGCGTGCTGGCCGGCGATTACATCGCCAAGATCGACGGTGAGGAGGTTCGCGGCCTGACGCTGAACGATGCGGTCGACAAGATGCGCGGCCTGGTCAACACGCCGATCAAGCTCACCATCCTGCGCCAGGGCGCCGACAAGCCGATCGAGCTGACGGTGGTGCGCGACATCATCAAGGTCAAGGCGGTCAAGTTCCGGGTCGAGAACGACATCGGCTACATGAAGATCACCTCCTTCACCGAAAAGACCTATGACGACCTCGAGAATGCCATCGACACCATCAAGAAGCAGGTGCCGAACGACAAGCTCAAGGGCTACGTGCTCGATCTGCGCCTCAATCCCGGCGGTCTGCTCGACCAGGCGGTAAGCGTATCGGACGCCTTCCTCAACCGCGGCGAGATCGTGTCGACGCGCGGCCGCGATCCGAAGGATGTCACCCGCTTCGACGCCAAGTCCAAGCAGGTCGACGATATCGGCGGCAAGCCGCTGATCGTGCTGGTCAATGGCGGATCGGCCAGTGCGTCCGAAATCGTCGCCGGCGCGCTGCAGGACCTGCGCCGCGCCACGGTGGTCGGAACGCAGTCCTTCGGCAAGGGTTCGGTGCAGACCATCATCCCGCTTGGCGAGAATGGCGCGCTCAGGCTGACGACGGCGCTCTATTACACGCCGTCCGGCAAGTCGATCCAGGGCAAAGGCATCACGCCCGACATCAAGGTCGACCAGCCGCTGCCGCCGGAACTGCAGGGCAGGGACCTGACGCGTGGCGAATCCGACCTCAAGGGGCACATCAAGGGTGCCGACGAGAGCTCGACCGGTTCGGGCTCGGCAGCCTATGTGCCGCCGGATCCGAAGGACGATCTCCAGCTCATCTATGCCGAGCAGCTTCTGCGCGGCCAGAAGACCGATCCGTCCTTCCCGCCCAATCCGCAGAAGGCCGTCCTCAACCAGTAACAGGTGGCGGCCAACAACGGATCTGGCCGCCCGATGGAAGCAATGCGATGCTGCCGGGACCGAAAGGTTCCGGCAGTTTGATTCGGGGGCAAGGCGAATCCCTCGATACAGGGCGCCAGGGGTGCGCCGGGATGAAGAATTCGCGCATGTCTCTTCGAAAGGGTTCCATGTTCGAAGCCATGCGGACGGGGACAGGGCTTGGCTGATATCGGCAAGGACATCGAACGACCGCTCGGGCTGACTGTCCGTCCGCCGCGCACCGCCGGCAAGGTCAGCGCGGGTGCGCTCGTGGCTGCGTTCGTCGTGCTGGCGATTGTCGGCGTCTCCGGCGCCATCGCGCTCAGGGACAAGCCATTCCGCAAGCCCCAGGAAGTCGCCGTTTCGACCCCGAAAGTGGTGCCGGAGCCGACCGCTGCGCCGTCCGCTTTGGCGCCGGTCACGACGCCAAAGGCGGAAATGCCGGCCAAGCCCGGAGGCCCGCAGATCATCCATGTGCAGACGGAGGAAGGCGATGGTCCGCCCAAGGCGGCAATCGTCATCCATGATCCGTCGACCATCGGCCAAAACCTGAAGATCGCGCATATTCCCGACAGGGCGCTGATCGAGGCCAGCGATGCCGGCCCCTTGCCGATGCGCGCCGCCGACGGAAGGCGGCCCTTCGATGTCTATGCGCGGCCATGGTCTGGCGCGCGCGGCGCCCGCGTGGCGATCGTCATCGGCGGGCTCGCGGTTTCACAGACCGGCACCCAGGCGGCCATTGCCAAGCTGCCGGCAGAAGTGACGCTGGCCTTCGCGCCGCAAGGCAACAGCATCGGCCGCTGGATGCAGGCCGCCCGGCAGAGCGGCCACGAGATCGTCATGCAGGTGCCGCTCGAACCGTTCGACTATCCCAACGTCAACCCCGGGCGCAACACGCTGACGGTGGCGGCGAGCGCCGAAGAGAACCTGAAGAGCCTGCACTGGGCGCTGTCGCGGACGACGAACTATACCGGTGTTATGAACTATATGGGCGCGCGGTTCTCCGCCGACCCGGCGGCAATGGGGCCGTTCATGGCCGAGCTCGGCAAGCGCGGGCTCGCCTATATCGACGACGGCTCGTCGGCACGCAGCCTTGCGCCGGATCTGGCGCTGAAGGACGGCGTGCCCTTCGTCGCCGGAGACACGGCGATCGACGCCGTGCAGGATCGCGGCGCCATCCTGAAGAAACTGGACAGCCTGGAGGCGACCGCCCGTGCCAAGGGCACTGCGGTCGGCATCGGCTCCGCTTTCGACCTGACGGTCGATACGGTGTCGTCATGGGCGGCCGAGGCCAAGAAACGCGGCATCGAGATCGTGCCGATTTCAGCGGTGGCGGTCGATCCGCAAAAGGGCTAGCCACCGGGAAACAGCTTGAAAGACTGAATGATGCCGAAGACGAAGAAGGTCGACCGCGAGACGCTGCCCTACCGCCCCTGTGTCGGGCTGATGATCCTCAACGACGAGGGCCTGGTCTGGGTCGGCCATCGCATCGCCGAGCCGGACAGTGAATTCGCCGGCACCACGCAGCTCTGGCAGATGCCGCAAGGCGGCATCGACAAGGGCGAGGAGCCCCTGCAGGCGGCGGAGCGCGAGCTTTATGAGGAGACCGGCATGCGCAGCGTCTCGCTGCTAGCCGAGGCGCCGGACTGGATCAACTATGATCTGCCGGACAACCTGGTCGGCGTCGCCTTCAAGGGGCGCTATCGGGGCCAGACGCAGCGATGGTTCGCTTTCCGCTTCCATGGCGATACCAGCGAGATCCAGATCAATCCGCCGCCCGGCGGCCACACCGCCGAATTCGACAAATGGTCGTGGCGGCCGATGCAGGAGCTGCCCGACCTGATCGTGCCGTTCAAGCGCAAGGTCTATGAAGACGTGGTGACGGCGTTCCGTCACCTTGTGCCATAGCTGGACGGGCCGCGGCGCCGGTTCAAACGCCCCCGGTTGCCGCCCCGGTTCGACCGTCTTATTGATGTCCATCCGTCACAGAAGGGCCGCCATGCACGACGCCCCCAAAAGATCGCTGCCCGAGGAAGCCGACGCCACAAGCGAGGCTGCTGCCGGGGCCATCCTCACCATCGACCTTGGCGCGGTCCGCGAAAATTACCGGCGGCTGAAGGCGCGGCTGGATGGCGTGCGCTGCGCAGGCGTGGTCAAGGCCGACGGCTACGGTCTCGGCGCCGCGCAAGTGGCATCGGCGCTGATGAAGGAAGGCTGCGACATCTTCTTCGTGGCGCTGCTGTCCGAAGGTATCGCGCTGCGCAAGGCGGTGGGGGCCGGACCGGACATCTACGTGCTGAACGGGCTGCCGCCGGGTTCCGAGCCGGAAGCGGTGGCGGCTGGCTTGTGCGCCGTCATCAACAGTGGCGCACAGTTGGAAGCCTGGCGCGCAGCGGCACACCGCGCCGGGCGCCGGCTCCCGGCTGCCGTCCAGGTCGACAGCGGCATGTCGCGGCTTGGGATGGCGCCAGCCGAGGTCGAGGCGGTGGCCGGGGATGTCGGCGCTTTCGATGGCATCGACGTCAGATATGTAATGAGCCACCTGGCCTGCGCCGATGAACCGCGCCACCCGGCCAATGAACAGCAGAGGCTGGCATTCGAGGGGTTGCGTGCCATGCTACCCGTGGCGCCGGCCTCGCTTGCCAACTCCTCCGGTATCTTTCTAGGCCCGCCCTATCATTGCGATCTCGCCCGGCCCGGTGCCGCCCTCTACGGCATCAACCCGACGCCTGGCGAATCCAACCCGATGCTACCCGTGGTCGGGCTGCAGGCCAAGGTGGCGCAGACGCGCAGTGTCCAAAAGGGCACTGGCGTCGGCTATGGGCACAGCTACCATGCGCAGGGCCCGCTCAGCCTGGCGACGATTTCATTCGGCTATGCGGACGGCTGGCTGCGCCGCTCCGCGTCGGCCGCATGGTTCGAGGCGGTGCGCCTGCCTTTCCTCGGGCGCGTGTCGATGGATTCGATCATTCTCGACATTTCCGCCTTGCCGCCCGGCCGGCTCGGAGAGGGCGACCTGGTGGAGTTGCTAGGGCCCTCACAGAGCGTCGACGATGCTGCCGACCATGCCGGCACCATCGGGTATGAAATCCTGGCCAGCCTCGGAACGCGTTTTCACCGGCGCTATCTGGGCGGTTGAGCGGTTTGGCCGCGCTTGACAAGCGGGTGCCATTCGGCAAGCTTTGGCACATGAGCAAGCTCGCTTATATCAAAACCTTCTTCAGGGTCTGCCCGATCGCGGGATCGTAGCCCCGGCGCGGCCGCCTTCCGGCGTCCGTCCGTACCGGGGCATCCATACATCCACAATCGCCATCAAGTCGAACAGCCCTTCGCGGCTGCCGGCCTTTCATCACGCCGCCGCCAGCGCGCCGGCAGGCGCGCATCCGCTCGATGCGCCGATCCATGAGGTTTGCCATGCAACACGCAAAAGAACTGCGTCCAAACAGCCATATTCTGATCAGCGACGCCGACCATGACAGGCTGACGGGCCTGGCGAGGGCTTTGCTCGATCGCGCGCCCGAGACGGCCGAGGAGCTGCTTTCGGAAATGGACAGGGCCGTCGTCAGGAGCGCGGCGGCGATGCCGGCCGGTGTGGTGCGAATGGGTTCGACGGTGATCGTGCGCGGCGAAAGCGGCGACGCCCAGTGCATCATGCTGGTCTACCCGGGTGAGGCCGACATCGCCGAGAACCGGATCTCGGTGCTGACGCCGATGGGAACCGCGCTCATCGGCGCCAGCGTTGGGCAGGCGGTTTGCTGGAACGGTCGTGGCGGTCGGGAACTGTCAGTGACCGTCGAGGCCGTCGATGAGCCGGCTTCCGGCCCGCAACGAGCTTGATGGCGGAGGCGGTGATGACGAGCACGAATTGCTGCCTGACGACGAAGGACTTCGCCGTCCTCGAAGTCATGCTGGAGCGCCGGCGGGCATTCGCGGATCCGATCGTGCGCATGCTCGAACACAAGCTTTCACGCGCCGATGTCGTGCCGATCGATTCGGTCGGCCCCGACATCGTTACGCTGAACAGCAGGGTGGTGTTCGGCGTCGATGCCGGTCCCGCCGAGACGCGAACCCTGGTGCAGCACGAGGTGCGCGGGCCGGTCGGCTCCAGCCTGTCGGTCGCAACGAGGCGCGGGCTCTGCATGCTTGGCATGGCGCAAGGCCAGACGGCAATGGTCGAACATGCCGACGGCAGGCGGGAGTCGATCCTGATCAAGGCCGTGCTCTACCAGCCGGAAGCTGCCCGGCGCACGATCAGGCAGAAAGACCAAGCTGACGCGCGGCGACCGCACGGGCTCAGGCTCGTCTACAGTGCCGCAGCCGATTGGCGGCCTCTTGGCGAGACGGCCGGAATGCGGCAGACAGAAGAAGACGACCCCGGTCCCTCGGCGGCGTGAATGGGCAACAGCGCGTGGTCTCGAAGATCGACATCGATTTTCGCTTGGGATCATGCGCAAACCGAAAAATACGGCCGCGTCCACGGGCGTCCTGAGGACGCTCGGCGCGGCAAGGAGTGAATGAATGAAAATCATGGTGCTGGGCAGTGGCGTGATCGGGGTGACCACGGCCTATTATCTCGCCGAGGCTGGCCACGAGGTGACCGTGATCGACCGCCAGAAAGGGCCGGGACTGGAAACCAGCTTCGCCAATGCCGGCGAGATTTCGCCCGGCTATGCCTCGCCTTGGGCCGGGCCCGGTATCCCCCTTAAGGCCATCAAATGGCTGCTGATGAAGCATGGTCCGCTGGTGGTGCGGCCGGCCTTCGATCCGCATATGTGGACGTGGCTGGTCAAGATGCTGCGCAACTGCACCGCCGAACGCTACGCGGTCAACAAATCGCGCATGGTGCCGCTGGCCGAGTACAGCCGCGACACGCTGAAGGCGCTGCGCGAGGCGACCGGCATAGCCTATGACGAGCGGACGCAGGGCACGCTGCAGCTGTTTCGCACGCAAAAGCAGCTCGACGGCACATCAGGCGATGTCGAGGTGCTGAAGAGATATGGCGTGCCCTACGAAATCCTCGACCAGGACGGCTGCATCGCGGCGGAACCGGCTCTGGCCGCGGTGCGCGAAAAATTCGTCGGCGGCCTGAGGCTGCCGGGCGACGAGACCGGTGACTGCAAGATGTTCACCGACAGGCTGGCCGAGCTTTGCGTGGCACGCGGGGTCAAGTTCGAATACGACACGACGATATGGCGCGTCATCCGCAGCCGCAACCGCGTCAACAATATGAGCACCAGCAAGGGCTGGCTGACCGCCGACGCCTATGTGATGGCGCTGGGCAGCTATTCGGCGGACTTCATGCGCCGGATGAAGCGGCCGATTCCGGTCTATCCGGTCAAGGGCTATTCGATCACGGTGCCGATCAAGGATGCCGCCGCCGCACCGGTGTCGACGGTGATGGATGAAACCTACAAGGTCGCGATCACGAGGCTCGGCGATCGCATCCGCGTCGGCGGCACGGCCGAGATTTCCGGCTTCGATCTCAGGCTGCACGAATCGCGACGGCGCACGCTCGAACACTCGGTCGGCGACCTGTTCCCGGGAGCCGGGGCCATGCGGGAGGCGACGTTCTGGTGCGGGCTGCGACCGATGACGCCGGACGGGCCGCCGCTGATCGGGCGCACGGAGCTTTCCAATCTCTACCTCAACACCGGCCATGGAACGCTCGGCTGGACCATGGCCTGCGGCTCGGCCAAGGTGCTGGCCGACATCATCTCGAACAAAGTGCCCGATATCGACGCCCGCGCGCTGGCACAGGAGCGTTATCTGAAATAGAGCCGCTCGCTCGCCATCGGCGGGCGCGGCCAGCGGATATCGCGTCAGAACGCCTGTTTCACCCAGCCCTCGTCGAACAGCAGCCGGTAAGCCCACGGAATCGTCACGTCGGTGGCGACCGGGTTGGACTGGGCGAGATACTCGTCATAAATCGGTTTCATCCTGGCGTAGAAGGCGGGTCGAGCACCATCACGCCGTTCTCCGAGTCGTGGAAGAAGCTGCGATGGCCAACATGCGTCAGACGAAAAGATTTCTCTCCCGCTCCACCGCCTTTGTAATGAAGGAGGCAACGATCTGGACGCGGCGCAGCGGCCTGACCGATTCGTGATAAACCAGCCAGTAGGCACGGCGGATGGGCGCCACCACGTCGACGGCCACCAGTTCCGGCATCGAGCGGGCGACGAAAGTGTGCAGGATGCCGATGCCGGCCCCCGACCGCACCGCTTCGGCCTGCCCGAGCGCGGAGGAAATGGCGAAGCTGGTGCGCCAGTCCGCGCTGAATTCGGCGGCGTAGTCGAGCGATGGGCTGACGATGAGGTCCGGCACATAGCCGATCAATGTGTGCCGTCCCAGTTCGGCAGCGGTCTGGGGCAGGCCGTGGGCCTCAGCATAGGCACGTGAGGCAAACAGGCCGAGCGAGTAGTCGACCAGCTTGCCCGCTACCAGCCGGCCCTCGGTCGGCCGCTCGACGGTGATGGCAATGTCGGCCTCGCGGCGAGACAGGGAGAAGGAGCGCGGCACCGGTACGAGCTGAATCGTCAATTCACGGTGCAGCGCGGTCAGTGCGCCGAGGCGCCGGGCGAGAAACGCGACGCCAAACCCGTCCGGCGCGCCGATCCGCACCGTGCCCGAAACGTCGTCGCCTTCGCCCGATATTGTCGAGCGGGCGGCGATCATATCGCCCTCCATGCGCTCGGCGATGTCGAGGAACCGCTCGCCGGCGGGCGTCAGCTCACTACCGGTGGTCAGCCGGCGAAAGAGTTTCGTGCGCAGTGCGTCCTCGAGCGCGGCGATGCGGCGGGAGACGGTGGCGTGGTTGAGCTCCAGGCGCTTCGCCGCGCCAAGGATTTGCCCGGCGCGCGCAACGGCCAGAAAGATGCGGACGTCATCCCAGTTCATGGGGATGGTCCGGATGACAATTTCCAATGTCGCGTTCTGTGGTGAAGGAACTCAACCTGCCAATCCTTGGACGTCGTCTTTGTGACCCCTCCCATTTGCGAGAATTGATGCTCTCCCGTCAACCGCTGTCCATTTCCGCACAACGGTTGCGTTCTCCCTCGCGTTGCCATCCGCGTGCCAAAGGCGGACAATGCACCATCATAAACACAGGGAGAGATATCATGATCGAATACGGTCATTTCATCGGCGGCAAGCGTGTCGCCGGCACCAGCGGCCGCAAGCAGGACGTGATGCAGCCGATGGACGGCTCCGTGCGCGGCACGGTGGCGCTGGCCTCGCAGGCGGAACTGCGCGCGGCGGTCGAGAACGCCAAGGCGGCGCAGCCGAAATGGGCCGCGACCAACCCGCAGCGCCGCGTACGCGTCCTGATGAAGTTCCTTGAACTGGTCGCCCGCGACTATGACGAACTGGCCGACATCCTGGCGCGCGAGCACGGCAAGACGATCGCCGATGCCAGAGGCGACATCCAGCGCGGCCTCGAAGTGGTCGAGGTCTGCATCGGCGCGCCGCACATGATGAAGGGCGAATTCACCGACGGTGCCGGCCCCGGCATCGACGTCTATTCGATGCGCCAGCCGCTCGGCGTCGTCGCCGGCATCACGCCGTTCAACTTTCCGGCGATGATCCCGCTGTGGAAGATCGCGCCTGCGATCGCCTGCGGCAACGCCTTCATCCTGAAGCCCTCCGAACGCGACCCGGGCGTGCCGATCCGCATCGCCGAGCTGTTCATCGAGGCGGGCCTGCCTGCCGGTATCCTCAACGTCGTCAACGGCGACAAGGAAGTCGTCGACGCCATCCTTGACGATCCCGACATCAAGGCCATCGGCTTCGTCGGCTCGACACCGATCGCTCACTACATCTATTCGCGCGGCACCGCGTCGGGCAAGCGCGTGCAGTGCTTCGGCGGCGCCAAGAACCACATGATCATCATGCCCGACGCCGACATGGACCAGACCGTCGATGCGCTGATCGGCGCCGGCTACGGCTCGGCCGGCGAGCGCTGCATGGCGATCTCGGTGGCCGTTCCGGTCGGCAACGACACCGCCAACCGGCTGATGGAAAAGCTGGTGCCGCGCGTCGAAAGCCTGAAGGTCGGGCCCTCGACAGATTCCGCCGCCGATTTCGGCCCGCTGGTCACCGCCCAGGCGCTGGAGCGGGTCAAGGGCTATGTCGACACCGGCGTCAAGGAAGGCGCCAAGCTGGTCGTCGACGGCCGCGGCTTCAAGATGCAGGGCTATGAAAACGGCTACTATATGGGCGGCTGCCTGTTCGACAACGTCACGTCGGACATGCGCATCTACAAGGAAGAGATCTTCGGGCCGGTGCTGTCGGTGGTGCGCGCGCCGACCTACGAGAACGCCATCAAGCTCGCCAACGACCACGAGATGGGCAATGGCGTCGCCATCTTCACCCGCGACGGCGACGCCGCGCGCGACTTCGCCTCGCGCGTCCAGGTCGGCATGGTCGGCGTCAACGTGCCGATCCCGGTGCCGATCGCCTACTACACGTTCGGCGGCTGGAAGGCATCGTCCTTCGGCGACCTCAACCAGCACGGTCCGGACGCGTTCCGCTTCTATACCAAGACCAAGACGGTCACCTCGCGCTGGCCGTCCGGCATCAAGGACGGGGCCGAGTTCGTCATCCCGACGATGAACTAGCCGGACGCTTGTCCGACTGCGCGTCCTCGCCTTCGGCTGCGGGCGCGCGGGCAGGCACCAAGGACGGGGCCGAGTTCGTCATCCGACGATGAACTGACCGGACGGTTTCCTGCTTGCGCGTCCTCGCCTTCGGCTGCGGGCGCGGGCCGGCATCAAGGACGGGGCCGAGTTCGTCATCCCGACGATGAACTGACCGGACGGTTTCCTGCTTGCGCGTCCTCGCCTTCGGCTGCGGGCGCGGGCCGGCATTAAGGACGGGGCCGAGTTCGTCATCCCGACGATGAACTAGCCGGACGCTTGTCCGATTGCGCGTCCTCGCCTTCGGCTGCGGGCGCGCGGGCAGGCACCAAGGCCGGGGCCGAGTTCGTTATTTCGACGATGAACGGACCGGACAAGAAAATCGACGCTCAAGGCCCGAGTCCCCGGACTCGCGCCTTTTTCATTGCAAACATCAATGTGATGGAACCAGCGAGGGGCGCGGAGACTTAGGGCTGCAATCCTGCCGTGAGGAGGCATGGCAGCCAACCAAGGCGCCGACGGCTGACCGTTAGCATTGCATCGTCGGGCGTAAGGAGGTGTCCGATGACACAACGTCTCATGCTAACGCTGTGCGCCGTTGCGGCGCTCTCGGTAGGCCCGGCGCATGCAGCCGGCCAATGTGCGGCACGCGCCGACATCGTCAAAGCGCTCGGCGAGAATTTCCACGAAAGCGAGGCCGGGCGTGGCCTGATCAATCCCAATGTGGTGCTTGAGGTGTTCGTTTCCGAACAGGGCAGTTGGACCGTCCTCGCCTCCGACACCAAGGGCCAGAGTTGCATCCTGTCCGTGGGCGAGGGCTGGGACAGCCCGACGATCAAGGCGGCCTTGCCAGGAGCGTGAGCCGCATCGCGTCGAAGCGGTTCAGCCTACGCGTAGTCTTGGGCATGCACTGTCCCGAACCGAGGTCGGTGTCGGCGGCATACTTCAACGTGTGGCGGCCGCCTCGGCATGGCCGCGTAGCAATGCCATCAGCCGCTTGGCATCCTTTGCGGCGGCTTCCTCGTCACCGTCGACAATCGAGCGGATCAGCGCGACGTGATGCTCGGCCGATTCCGCCAGGCCGGTATCGGCCTTGTAGCGGAACCAGAAGCGGCGGCTGTGGGTCTGCAGCGGGGCGGCCAGCCTGGCCGCGAACGGATTGTCGGCAGCCCGTGCCAGCGCCTCGTCCAGCATCTTGTCTGCCTGGATGAAGGCAAGCACGTCGCCGGAGATGACAGCCTTCTGCATGGCAAGCGCGGCATCGTGGAAGAGGTCGGCTGCGTCGCGGGTGACGAAGCGCGCCGCAGAGCGGGCCAGCACCACCTCGACGCCGCGGCGCGCATCGATGACGCGCAGCCAGTCGCCGGGGTGCAGCGGCGCGACGGCAATGCCTGCGCGTGGCCGCACGTCGAGCAATCCTTCCCAGGCCAGCCTCTGGATCGCCTCGCGCACCGGCGTACGGCCGAGCGCCAGCTTCTCGATCAGGCCGCCTTCGGTGACGAAACTCGCCGGCGCCAGTTCGAGCGTGACAATCATATGCTCGAGCATGCGGTAGGCCTTGGTCGCAGCCGGCTCGAACGCAGTGCTCATTTCCATGGATATCAAAGGCGGTCTCCTGATATATTTTGCATATATCATAGGGGAATCCGTGTTGACAGCGGCTTTCTTAATAGATATACGCCTGATATATCAGAGGAGCGATGACCATGTGGACCGGAGTTTTCCCAGCCGTCACGACTAAATTCACCACGGACGACCGCCTCGACCATGCCGAGATGGAGCGCTGCTTCGGCTTGCAGATGGAGGCCGGCTGCGACGGCATCATCGTCTGCGGATCGCTCGGCGAAGGGCCGATGCTGTCGCATGACGAGAAAATCGAAGTGCTGAAAACCGCGCAGAAGGTGGCTGGCAAGAAACCGGTGCTGCTGACGGTGAACGAGGCCGGGACGCGCGAGGCCGCCAGCATCGCCCGCCGCGCCGCCAAAGAAGGCGCCAACGGCCTGATGGTGGTGCCCAGCCCGATTTACCATACCAATGCGGAAGAGACGGTGGCGGCGCTGCGCGCCGTCGCGAAGGCCGGCGACTTGCCGGTCATGATCTATTCCAACCGGCTCGCCTACCGCGTCGATGTTACCGTCGACCAGATGGAGGAGCTGGCGTCGGACGAGCGCTTCGTCGCCATCAAGGAATCCTCCGACGACATCAGGCGCTCGACCGAGATCATCAATCGCCTGGGCGGCCGCTACGACCTGTTCACCGGCGTCGACAACCTTGCTTTCGAGGCGCTGTCGGTGGGCGCCATCGGCTGGGTGGCCGGCCTTGTCACCGCCTTCCCGCGCGAGACGGTGGCGATTTACCAGCTGATGAAGCAGGGCCGCCGCGAAGAGGCGCTCGCCATCTATCGCTGGTTCCGGCCGCTGCTTGACCTCGACGTCTCGACCTATCTGGTGCAGAACATCAAGCTTGCCGAGGTGTTCGCCATTCAAACCAACGACCGCGTCCGCATGCCGCGACAGCCACTGTCGGGCGAGCGCCGCAAGGCGGTCGAGAAGGTCGTCAAGGACGCACTGGCGGTGCGGCCAATACTGCCGGCGTTCTGAGGCTTTCTTCCGAGAGGCGGCGCCCACGTGACAGGAAGTTCCAAATCGATGGAAGCACGGCGGCGCCCCGCCCTGCGGGCGTCTTCTCCCCGTGAACAGGGAGAAGGAATGGATATCGCCATCGTCGGCGGCGGCATCATCGGCATCTGCGCGGCGGCGTTTCTTGCCGAGGCGGGGCGAAACGTCACGGTCTACGACCGCACCGGCATCTGCGAGGAGACGAGCTCCGGCAATGCCGCGGCCTTCGCCTTTTCGGACGTGCTGCCACTGGCGCACAAGGGCATGATCCGGCAATTGCCGAAATGGCTGGCCGATCCGCTCGGCCCGCTCGCCATCCCGCCCGCCTACCTGCCGAAGCTGCTGCCCTGGCTGATCCGCTTCTGGCGTGCCGGCTCGGCGAAGCACTACGAGGCTGGCCTGGCGGCGCAGGCCGCAATGATGGCGCTCGCCGAGGCCGAATGGATTGATCTGCTCGACCGCTCCGGCACCAGGCGGATGCTGCGCGAGGACGGTTCGCTCGAACTCTATGAAAGCGAGGCCGAATTCCAGGCTTCGCTGTCCGGCTGGGCGGCGCGCCAGCGCTTCGGCATCGGCTTCCGCCATGTCGGCGGCGAGGAGCTGGCGGAGCTGCAGCCCGGCCTGTCACCGCGTTTCGGCAAGGGCACGTTCGTGCCGGGCTGGAAGACGGTCGCCGATCCAAAACTGCTCGGCAAGGCGATCTGGGAGTATGCGCAATCCAAGGGCGCGCGGTTTGAGAAGGCCGGCGTCGCCGGCGTCGCCGCGGACGGGAACGGCGCGACGTTGAGGCTGGCCGACGGTACGACGCGGCAAGCCCGGCACCTGGTCATCACCGCCGGTGCCTGGTCGCATCTGCTGGCGCGGCAGCTCGGCGATCGCATTCCGCTCGAAACCGAGCGCGGCTACAACACGACGTTGCCAAAGACCGCCTTCGAGGTGAAGCGGATGCTGATCTTCTCCGGCCAAGGCTTCGTCATCACGCCGCTCGACACGGGCCTGCGCATCGGCGGCGCGGTCGAGCTCGGCGGCATCGAGCGGCCGCCCAACTACGCGCGCTCGAAGGCGCTGCTGCGCAAGGCTCAAGACTTCCTGCCGGGCCTCGATCCTTCGGGCGGACGCGAATGGATGGGGTTTCGTCCCTCGCTGCCGGATTCATTGCCTGTCGTCGGCCGCGCATCGGGAAGCCGGCCGGTGGTCTACGCTTTCGGCCACGGCCATCTTGGCCTGACCCAGGCTGCTGCGACGGGACGGTTGATCCGCGAGCTTGTCCTGGGGCAGACTCCGCCGATCGACGTGGCCCCCTTCAGTCCACAACGGTTTTGAATTTTCGAGGAGCGTCATGGCCAGGAATTCCTTCTTCTGCATCGACGGCCACACCTGCGGCAACCCGGTGCGGCTGGTCGCCGGCGGCGGCCCGCTGCTCCAGGGTTCGACGATGATGGAGCGGCGCGCGCATTTCCTGGCCGAATATGACTGGATCCGCACCGGCCTGATGTTCGAGCCGCGCGGCCACGATGTGATGTCCGGCTCGATCCTCTACCCGCCGACGCGCGAGGATTGCGACATCGCCATCCTGTTCATCGAGACCTCGGGCTGCCTGCCAATGTGCGGCCACGGCACCATCGGCACGGTGACGATGGCCATCGAGCACGGGCTGATCAAGCCTAAGACGCCCGGCGTGCTCAGGCTCGACACACCGGCCGGCCTGGTCATCGCCGAATACAAACAGGTCGGCGAATATGTCGAGGAGGTGCGCATCACCAACGTGCCCTCCTTCCTTCATGCCGAGGGCCTGACGGTCGAATGCCCCGGGCTCGGCGAGATCGTCGTCGACGTCGCCTATGGCGGCAATTTCTACGCCATCGTCGAGCCGCAGAAAAACTATCGCGACATGGCAGACCATTCGGCGGGCGACCTCATCGCCTGGAGCCCGGTGGTGCGGCAGCGGCTCAACGAGAAATACTCTTTCGTGCATCCGGAGAATCCGGGCATCAACCGGCTGTCGCACATGTTGTGGATCGGCGAGCCGACGGTGGCGGGTGCGGACGCGCGCAACGCGGTCTTCTACGGCGACAAGGCGATCGACCGCTCACCGTGCGGCACGGGCACCTCGGCGCGCATGGCGCAGCTCCACGCCAAGGGCAAGCTCAAGGCCGGCGATGCGTTCGTCCATGAATCGATCATCGGCTCGCTGTTCAAGGGCAAGGTTGAAAAGGACGTCACGGTCGCCGGCAAGCCGGCGATTATTCCCTCGATCGGCGGCTGGGCGCGCATGACCGGGCACAACACGATCTTCATCGATGACCGCGATCCGTTCGCACACGGCTTCGTCGTCAAATAGTCGATTCATCACGCTGCGGAAGGTCGGGAAGGACAAAAAGGATTGCTGTCACGAGCGCAACAAATCGTCTCATCAACTTATTTTGACGGCGATTTCTTCGAAATGGAGCGCATGATGACGCTTAATCGTCAAAGACATTGCGTTATGCCAATGATAGGGTCCGCGATAGTCCAGGGGGCGGGTGCGAAAGAACGGGCAATCGAACGGCGTGTAGTCGGAAACACGCATGACGATCAAAAAATGACGTTGCAATCCCGCCTCGAAACTTTACGACTAGGGGAAATACGAAAAGGAATGCGTCTGCATGGGCGACATTCCAGGGGAGCCATGTACACATGCAGTATTTTGTCCAGCAGCTTATCAATGGGCTGACGCTGGGATCGATCTATGGGCTGATCGCGATCGGCTACACGATGGTCTACGGCATTATCGGCATGATCAACTTTGCTCATGGCGATATCTTCATGGTGGGCGCTTTCACGGCGCTGATCGTTTTCCTCATCCTGGGTGCCCTGTTCTATTCGGTTCCCGTGGTCATCGCGCTGCTGGTGATGATGATCGTGGCGATGCTGCTGACCAGCCTCTACAACTGGACGATCGAGAAGGTGGCCTACCGGCCGCTGCGCGGCTCGTTCCGGCTGGCGCCGCTGATCACCGCCATCGGCATGTCGATCGCGCTGTCGAATTTCGTGCAGGTGACGCAAGGCCCGCGCAACAAGCCGATCCCGCCGATGGTGTCGAAGGTCTACAACATCGAAGGCATCAGCGTGTCGCTGAAGCAGATCATCATCGTCGTCGTCACCGCGCTGCTCTTGGTGTTGTTCTGGTACCTGGTCAACAAGACCTCGCTTGGCCGGGCGCAGCGCGCCTGCGAGCAGGACCGCAAGATGGCGGCGCTGCTCGGCATCGATGTCGACCGCACCATCTCGATCACCTTCATCATGGGCGCCGCACTTGCCGCCGTCGCCGGCACGCTGTTCCTGATGTATTACGGCGTCATCGCCTTCTCGGACGGCTTCGTGCCCGGCGTGAAGGCATTCACCGCAGCGGTGCTGGGCGGCATCGGTTCGTTGCCGGGCGCGGTCCTGGGCGGCCTTTTGATCGGCTTCATCGAGAGCATGTGGTCGGCCTATTTCTCGATCGACTACAAGGATGTCGCCGCCTTCTCGATCCTGGCCATCGTACTGATCTTCCTGCCTTCCGGCATTCTCGGCCGGCCAGAAGTCGAAAAGGTCTGAGATCATGGCCGTCACCGTATCTCCCGAGCGCGACACCGTCGCCGCCACGCCCATGCAGCGCGCCTTGCGCGAGGCCTTCTATGCCGGTGCCATCGCGCTCGGCCTGTTCGTGCTGTTCATCGGGCTCAAGACCGACCAGAACATCTCCAACGAGCTGATCCTGGTGCAGCGCTGGGGCCTGCTCGCCGCAGTGGTCATCGCCACGGCCGTCGGACGCTTCCTCTATGTCGCCTACGGCCAGCCCTTTTTGGCCAACCAGAAGATCGCCGACGTCGCCACCGGTTTGCTGCCGGCCAGCGTGGCGTCGCGCTTCTTCCTCTTTCCAGCCTTCATCATCGCCGTCATCGTCGCAGCGCTGCTGTTCGTCTTCAGCAGGTCTCTCGCCGGCTGGGTAGGGGCGGAGCCGGCCGGCTATCTGCAATTCCTGCGTGCCCTGGCGGTCATCTACGCGCTGGCCTGCGTGATCTATTATTTCCGCGGCTTCATCCATGCCAACTTCACAAAACTCGGCATTGCCGCACTGGTGCTCTATCCGATCATTGTCGTGGGCATGCTGTCGCTGATGTCGTGGTCGCTCGTCGGCGGGCTGCAAGGGTCGCTGAAATGGGTCGACAATTTCGGCATCCAGATCCTGATCTATGTCATGCTGGCCTGGGGGCTGAACATCGTCGTCGGCCTGGCCGGCCTGCTCGACCTCGGCTATGTCGCCTTCTATGCGGTCGGCGCCTATGCCTATGCGCTGCTCGGCACGCAGTACGGCCTCTCCTTCTGGATCCTCCTGCCGGCCGCAGGCGCCATGGCCGCCTTCTGGGGCGTGCTGCTCGGCTTTCCGGTGCTGCGCCTGCGCGGCGACTACCTGGCCATCGTGACGCTTGCCTTCGGCGAGATCATCCGGCTGGTGATCATCAACTGGCGCGAGGTGACCAACGGCTCGGCAGGCATTTCCGGCATCCCGAAGGTCACCTTCTTCGGCCTGATGAGCTTCAACGTCTCGGACCCGAACTACATCGGCAAGGTGCTGAACATTGCGACGTCGAGCGCCTATTACAAGATCTTCCTCTATTACCTGATCCTGGGGCTGGCGCTGCTCACGGCTTTCGTCACGATCAGGCTGAGGCGCATGCCGGTCGGCCGCGCCTGGGAAGCCTTGCGCGAGGACGAGATCGCCTGCCGCTCGCTCGGCATCAACACCACGACCACCAAGCTGACGGCCTTTGCCACCGGCGCCATGTTCGGCGGTTTTGCCGGCTCGTTCTTCGCCGCCCGGCAAGGCTTCGTGAGCCCCGAATCCTTCGTCTTCCTGGAATCGGCCATCATCCTGGCCATCGTCGTGCTTGGCGGCATGGGATCGCTGGTCGGCATTGCCGTTGCGGCTCTGGTCATGATCGGCGGCACCGAGGTGCTGCGCGAACTCGACTTCCTCAAGCAGGTCTTCGGACCCGACTTCACGCCGGAACTCTACCGTATGCTGCTGTTCGGCATGGCCATGGTGATCGTCATGCTGTGGAAGCCGCGCGGCTTTGTCGGCAGCCGTGAGCCGACCGCCTTCCTCAAGGAGCGAAGGGCTGTCTCCAGTTCCTTCACCAAGGAGGGGCACGGCTGATGAACGCGAACCCCTCCATGAACGACGCCATCCTGAAGGTCGAACACCTGTCGATGAAGTTCGGCGGCCTGGTCGCGATCGGTGACCTGTCCTTCACCGCCAGGCGCGGCGAGATCACGGCGCTGATCGGGCCCAACGGCGCCGGCAAGACCACCGTGTTCAACTGCATCACCGGCTTCTACAAGCCGTCGGAAGGCATGATCACGCTCACCCGGCAGGACGGCTCGAGCTACCTGCTCGAACGGCTGCCCAACCATGAGATCCCGGCGCGCGCCAAGGTGGCGCGCACCTTCCAGAACATCCGCCTGTTCTCGGGCATGACGCTGCTCGAGAACCTGCTCGTCGCCCAGCACAACAAGCTGATGAAGGCTTCGGGCTATACGGTGCTCGGCCTGTTCGGCTTCAGCGGTTACCGCAAGGCCTCGGCCGAATCCGTCGAACTCGCCAAGCACTGGCTGGAAAAGGCCGATCTGGTCGACCGCGCCGACGATCCGGCCGGCGACCTGCCCTATGGCGCGCAGCGGCGCCTCGAGATCGCGCGCGCCATGTGCACCGGCCCCGAGCTTTTGTGCCTCGACGAGCCCGCCGCCGGCCTCAATCCAAAGGAATCGGCCGCGCTCAACGACCTGCTGATGGACATCAAGAACAACACCGGCACCTCGATCCTGCTGATCGAGCACGACATGTCGGTGGTCATGCAGATCTCCGATCACGTCGTGGTGCTGGAATACGGCCGCAAGATCTCCGACGGCAATCCGCAGTCGGTGCGCACCGATCCGCGCGTCATCGCCGCCTATCTCGGCGTCGACGACGAGGAGGTCGAAACCGTGCTGACCGAAGTCGGTGACGAGGACGTCATCGAGCAACTCGATACCGGTCCCGATGCCGCGCATGGTCCGGGAACATCGTCGTCCTATCTCGCCGGCCCGGTGAGCGACACGGTCGGCCACAGCGAAGGCGAGCGCATCACGGTATCGAAGGGCGCCTCGAAGGCGGCGCAGGTCGATGCGCGGGCGGCGAGCGTTGCAAGCAAGGCTGTCGCGCCAACACCTGCTTCGCGGGCCAAACCGGCTGCGAAGCCGGCCGCCAAAGCGGCCGTCAAGACAGGGGCCAAGACGCCGGCCGCGAAGGCCGCCGGGATCTCGAACCGCCTCGCGGCACCCCGCGGCGGCAAAGCCGACAATCTCACCCGCATCAAGGGGATCGGCGCGGTCAACGAGAAGAAGCTCAACGAACACGGCATCTTCCACTTCGACCAGATCGGCGCCTGGAAGAAGGCCGATGTCGAGGCCGTCGAAGCGTATCTCGCCTTTGACGGACGCATCGCCCGCGAAGAATGGGTCAAGCAGGCCAGGCTGCTTAGCCAGGGCAAGGATACGGAATTCTCGCGCCGCGTCGACGCCGGCAAGGTGGCGACGAGCCATGCTTCCGGTAAGCAGGCAGCAAAGCCCGCGACAGGAGCGGGCAAGCCCGTTCGGGCCAAGCGCGGAGGGGGCAAGTGATGGCCGGGAAGACTCTGCTCGATATCAAGGGCGTGCAAACCTATTACGGCAACATCCGCGCGCTGAACGGCGTCGACGTCACCGTCAACGAGGGCGAGATCGTGGCGCTGATCGGCGCCAACGGCGCCGGCAAATCGACGCTGATGATGACCATTTTTGGAGCGCCGCGCGCCCGCGCGGGCACCATCACCTTCGCCGGCGCCGACATCACCCAATTGCCGACGCACGAGATCGCGCGCTTGCGCATCGCCCAGTCGCCGGAAGGCCGCCGCATCTTCCCGCGCATGACGGTGATGGAAAACCTGCAGATGGGCGCCAGCCTCGACAACCTCAAGCACTATGACGAGGACGTCGAGAAGGTGTTCGCGCTGTTCCCGCGCCTGAAGGAGCGCATCGCCCAGCGCGGCGGCACTCTGTCGGGCGGCGAGCAGCAGATGCTGTCGATCGGGCGCGCGCTGATGGCGCGGCCGAAGCTGCTTCTTCTCGACGAGCCGTCGCTCGGTCTTGCGCCGTTGATCGTCAAACAGATCTTCGATGCCATTCGCGAGCTGAACCGCACGCAGGGTCTGACCGTGTTCCTGGTCGAGCAGAACGCCTTCGGCGCGCTCAAACTCGCGACGCGCGGCTATGTCATGGTCAACGGCAATGTGACCATGAGCGGCACCGGCAAGGAACTGCTCGCCAATCCGGAAGTGCGCGCCGCCTATCTCGAAGGCGGCCATCACTGAGTTCAGGAGTCCTTACCATGCAAGGCATTCTCTACGAGGAACCGTCCATCTGGCAGTTCTTCTTCGTCACCTGCCTGCTCGGCGGCTGGGCGGCCTGGATGACCGGCAAGGCCAGCGCCCAGACCTGGCGCAGCTTCGTCCAGCTGTTCGCCTATCTGCTGGGTCTCGGCATCGGCATCCGCTTCATCCACCACGCGCTGTTCAACGGCACGATGTTCTCGCTGCATTACTATGTCGTCGACACCATCGTGCTGATGATCCTCGGTTTTGTCGGCTATCAATACACACGAACCAACCAGATGGTGACACAGTATAATTGGCTCTACGAAAGAGCTTCAATCTTGAGCTGGAAACCGAAAGGTTGACGTTCATCATTAACGCCGTTTCGGGGATGAATCGGCGTGACAAGTGCCTGAAAATCGGCAAACTATGCTTTCTGCGATAAGGGTGGGCATCGCATGAAAGCTTCATCCACGCCCACTCCGTTAATGGGAGCGTTTAAATGAAAAAATCACTTTTGTCCGCCGTCGCCCTGACCGCGCTGATCGCGTTCAGCGGCAATGCGTGGGCTGATCTAATGGTCGGCGTTGCTGGCCCGATCACGGGTCCGAATGCCGCCTTCGGCGCACAGTTGCAGAAGGGCGCGGAGCAGGCGGTCGCCGACATCAATGCGGCGGGCGGCATCAATGGCGAGCAGATCAAGCTCGAAGTCGGCGACGACGTCTCCGATCCGAAGCAAGGCATCTCGGTCGCCAACAAGTTCGTCGGCGACGGCGTCAAGTTCGTGGTCGGCCACTTCAACTCGGGCGTCTCCATTCCGGCGTCGGAAGTCTACGCGGAAAACGGCATCGTCGAGATCACGCCTGCCGCGACCAACCCCCAGTTCACCGAGCGCGGCCTGTGGAACGTGTTCCGCACCTGCGGACGCGATGACCAGCAGGGCGGCATCGCCGGCGCCTATCTGGCGGCCAATTTCAAGGACGCCAAGATCGCCGTCGTGCATGACAAGACCACCTACGGCCAGGGCCTTGCCGACGAGACCAAGAAGGCGATGAACGCCAAGGGCGTGACGGAAGTCATGTATGAAGGCGTCAACGTCGGCGACAAGGACTTCTCGGCGCTGATCGCCAAGATGAAGGAAGCCGGCGTTTCCATCATCTACTGGGGCGGCCTGCACACTGAAGCCGGCCTGATCATCCGCCAGGCGGCCGACCAGGGCCTCAAGGCCACGCTGGTTTCCGGCGACGGCATCGTGTCGAACGAACTGGCTTCGATCGCTGGCGACGCGGTCGCGGGCACGCTCAACACGTTCGGTCCGGACCCTCGCCTGATCCCGGCGAACAAGGAACTGGTCGAGAAGTTCCGCGCGCAGGGCTTCGAACCGGAGGCCTACACGCTCTACTCCTATGCCGCCATGCAGGCGATCGCCGAGGCAGCCACCGCTGCCAAGTCCAACGACCCGCAGGAAGTTGCCAAGGCGCTGCATGAGAAGGGTCCGTTCAAAACCGTGCTCGGCGACCTCTCCTACGATGCCAAGGGCGACCCGACGCTGCCCGGCTACGTCATGTACGAGTGGAAGAAGGGCGACGACGGCAAGTACACCTACGTCCAGAAGATGTAAGCCTGTCGGCATTGACTTCACGGAATGCCCGGCGCCTCGCGCCGGGCATTTTCTTTTACGGAAGCAACGATCGCGCGTTTATGGCTCGCGACGCTTTCCGTTTTGGAGCCAATAACGACTTTCTGCTGATGTTCAGCCGTCCTATTCAGGGCGAAGAATCGATTTTAAATCGGTTTAGACGCGCGTCAAATTTTGTTTGCACTGCAGCATTTTCACGCTAATCATGGCGCCGCTTGCTCTTCCCTTCCGCTGCTGGAGCCCAATCCTTGGCCATCACCAAGATCCTCGTCGCCAACCGGTCCGAAATTGCCATCCGCGTGTTCCGCGCGGCCAATGAACTTGGCCTTAAAACGGTGGCGATCTGGGCCGAGGAGGACAAATATTCGTTGCATCGCTTCAAGGCCGACGAGAGCTACCAAGTCGGGCGCGGGCCGCACCTCAACAAGGACATGGGGCCGATCGAAAGCTATCTCTCGATCGAGGAGGTGATCCGCGTCGCCAGGCTGTCGGGCGCCGATGCGATCCACCCCGGCTACGGGCTGCTTTCGGAAAGCCCCGAATTCGCCGAGGCCTGCGCCGAAGCCGGGATCACCTTCATCGGGCCCAAGCCGGAGACGATGCGCCGGCTTGGCAACAAGGTCGCGGCGCGCAATCTGGCCATCGAGGTCGGGGTACCTGTCATTCCCGCCACCGATCCGTTGCCGGACGACATGGAGGCGGTCAAGAAACTTGCCACGGAGATCGGCTATCCCCTGATGCTGAAGGCTTCCTGGGGCGGCGGCGGCCGCGGCATGCGCGCCATCCGTGCCGAGGCCGATCTCGCCCGTGAAGTCACGGAGGGCAAGCGTGAGGCGAAAGCCGCCTTCGGCAAGGACGAGGTCTATCTCGAAAAGCTGATCGAGCGCGCCCGCCATGTCGAAGTGCAGATCCTGGGCGATACCAGTGGCAATGCGGTGCATCTGTTCGAGCGCGACTGCTCGATCCAGCGCCGCAACCAAAAGGTCGTCGAGCGGGCGCCCGCGCCCTATCTCAGCGAGGAGCTGCGCCAGGAGCTGTGCAGCCATGCGCTAAAGATCGCGCGCGAAACCAGCTATATCGGCGCCGGCACGGTCGAGTTCCTGCAGGACGCCGACACCGGCAAGTTCTATTTCATCGAGGTCAATCCGCGCATCCAGGTCGAGCACACCGTCACCGAACAGGTGACAGGCATCGACATCGTCAAGGCGCAGATCCACATTCTCGACGGCTTCGCCATCGGCACGCCGGAATCGGGCGTTCCGGCACAAAAGGACATCAGGCTGAACGGCCACGCCCTGCAATGCCGCATCACCACCGAGGATCCCGAGCACAATTTCATCCCGGACTATGGCCGCATCACCGCCTATCGCGGCGCCACCGGCTTCGGTATCCGCCTCGATGGCGGCACCGCCTATTCGGGCGCGGTCATTACCCGCTTCTATGACCCGTTGCTGGAAAAGGTGACCGCATGGGCGCCGACGCCGGCCGAGACGATCGCACGCATGAACCGGGCGCTGCGCGAATTCCGCATCCGCGGCGTGGCCACAAACCTGACTTTCCTCGAAGCGATCATCAATCACCCGAGCTTCGCCGACAATTCCTACACGACCAAGTTCATCGACACGACGCCGGAGCTGTTCGAGCAGGTCAAGCGCCAGGACCGCGCCACGAAGCTGCTCAACTATCTTGCCGACGTCAGCGTCAACGGCCATCCCGAGACGCGCGGCCGGCCGCAGCCGAAAGCCGATGCCGCCGCACCCGTGGTGCCCTACCTCAACGGCAATGTGGCCGGCGGCAGCAAGCAGAAGCTTGACGTGCTCGGTCCGGAAAAATTCGCCGCCTGGATGCGCACGCAAAAAGAGGTGCTGGTCACCGACACGACGATGCGCGACGGCCATCAATCCCTGCTGGCGACGCGTGTGCGCACGCATGACATCGCCGGCATAGCGGGCACCTATGCGCGTGCCCTGCCGCAGTTGCTTTCGCTTGAATGCTGGGGCGGCGCCACCTTCGACGTCGCCATGCGCTTCCTCACCGAGGATCCCTGGGAGCGGCTCTCGCTGGTACGCGAGGCGGCGCCCAACCTCCTGCTGCAGATGCTCCTGCGGGGCGCCAACGGCGTCGGCTACACCAACTATCCCGACAATGTCGTGCAGCATTTCGTCAAACAGGCGGCATCAGGCGGCATCGACCTGTTCCGGGTGTTCGATTGCCTGAACTGGGTCGAGAACATGCGCGTCGCCATGGACGCCGTCGGTGCCGAGGGCAAGCTGATCGAGGCGGCGATCTGCTATACCGGCGATATTCTCGATCCCACGCGGGCGAAGTACGACCTGAAATATTATATCGGGCTGGCGAAAGAGCTCGAGGCGGCCGGCGCCCACATCATAGCGGTCAAGGACATGGCCGGGCTGTTGAAGCCGAGCGCCGCGCGCGTGCTGTTCAAGGCGCTGCGCGAAGCGACAGACCTGCCCATCCATTTCCATACACACGATACGTCGGGGCTCTCAGCGGCAACGGTTCTGGCGGCGGTGGAGAGCGGCGTCGACGCCATCGACGCGGCGATGGATGCGTTCTCCGGCAACACCTCGCAGCCCTGCCTCGGCTCTATCGTCGAGGCGCTGAAGGGCACCGAGCGCGATCCCGGGCTCGACCCGCAATGGATCCGGAGGATCTCCTTTTACTGGGAGGCGGTGCGCAACCAGTATGCCGCCTTCGAAAGCGACCTCAAGGGGCCGGCGTCGGAAGTCTACCTGCACGAGATGCCGGGCGGACAGTTCACGAACCTCAAGGAACAGGCGCGTTCGCTTGGGCTGGAGACGCGCTGGCACGAGGTGGCGCAGACCTATCATGACGTCAATCTGATGTTCGGAGACATCGTCAAGGTGACCCCGTCGTCCAAGGTGGTCGGCGACATGGCGCTGATGATGGTCAGCCAGGATCTCACCGTCGCCGACGTCGAGAACCCGGCCAGGGACATCGCCTTCCCGGACTCGGTCGTCTCGATGCTGCGCGGCGATCTCGGCCAGTCGCCTGGGGGCTGGCCGCAGGCGCTGCAGAAGAAAGTGCTGAAGGGCGACAGGCCGATCACGGCGCGGCCGGGCTCGCTGCTGAAGCCGGCGGACCTCAAGGCCAGCCGCAAGGAGATCGAACGGAAGCTCGAGCGCAAGCTCAGCGACTACGAGTTCGCTTCCTGGCTGATGTATCCGAAGGTCTTCTCGGACTTCGCGGCTGCGCAGGAAACCTACGGTCCCGTCAGCGTGCTGCCGACGCCGACCTATTTCTACGGCATGAAGCCGGAAGACGAGGTGTTCGTCGACATCGAGAAAGGCAAGACGCTGGTCGTACGCTGCCAGGCGATCGGCGACGTGGACGACAAGGGCATGGTCACCGTGTTCTTCGAACTCAACGGCCAGCCGCGCCGCGTCAAGGTGCCCGACCGGGCGCATGGCGCATCCGCTGCCAAGGCACGGCGCAAGGCCGAGCCGGGCAACGAGGCGCATGTCGGCGCACCAATGCCAGGCGTGGTCTCGGCGCTGGCTGTGGCCGCCGGCCAAGCCGTCAAGGCAGGTGACGTGCTATTGTCGATCGAGGCGATGAAGATGGAAACGGCATTGCATGCCGAGCGTGACGGCACGGTCGCCGAGGTGCTGGTCAGGGCCGGCGACCAGATCGATGCCAAGGACCTGCTGATCGCCTTCAATTGAGAGCTCGCAAGAGAAAGCCACAGACTATCGGCTTCTGTCGGCAGCCCTGACGGCCTGTTCGATAACCGCTTGACCCGCGGTCCCTGGTCGGGCATCGAACCGCAGAAATTTGCGGCGGCACGGTTCCCCGAGTCGCGGCGAAGCATCGATTTTTTTGGAGAAAGACATGGCCGACGATATCACAGAGACCAGCCAGACTGTTGCCGCCGGCCAGTTGCGTGCCTTCATCGAGCGCATCGAGCGGCTCGAGGAGGAGAAGAAGACCATTTCTGACGACATCAAGGAAGTGTTCGCCGAGGCCAAGGGCACCGGCTTCGACACCAAGGCGATGCGCGCGATCATCCGGCTGCGCAAGAAGGACCAGGCCGAGCGCCAGGAGGAGGAGTCCATCCTGGACCTCTACAAGGCCGCCCTCGGCATGGTGTAAGGCGAGGCATCTCGTGACGTCCGGGGTCGGCGATGAGTGAGTTCGACTTCGGTGGCCGAAGGGCCTCGGAGTTCCGCCAACGCGGCTTCTGGACGCTGTTTGCCGAGCGTCACCCGGAAGAAAGAACCCGGCTGGCGAGGCGAGGGCCCTGGTTCTGGCAGCGCGGGCTGCCGGAATTCGCGCTGGTGCTCTCCATGTATGTGGCGCCGAGCGAGAATGTGGTCGGCGTCTTCTTCGGCCGTAACGAGAAGCTTGGCGCAACCGACGTCTGGGTGCGCCTCAAGCCGTTTCAGCCGGCGATCGAGGAACGGCTGAAACTCAGGCCGGAGCAGAGCGCACAAAACCTCGGCATCAATTCACAGTGGCGGGTCAACTGTTTTGCCGAGGACAATTGGCCGGCCATGACCGACTGGCTGGTGACCGAATGCTCGCGTTTCGAGCGCGCCATCACCGAAGTTCTGGGACAGGGATAGATATCCGGTGTCGCCGGGGGTCGTCAGATCCTTCTTTCGCTCACGCTGGCTCGGCCAGGTGCGGCTCGACCGGCTGTTCTGGCGCGATATGGTGCTCGTCGGCACGGGGATCAACATTGCATCGTCCGTGGCGGCGCTCATTCTGCTGGGGTTGAAGATGCCGCTCGGTCTTGTGCTGGCGGTGCATTTCGCGCCGGTGCCCTACAACATCTTCCTGACTTCGGCCGTCTGGCGGACGGCAGAGCGAACCGGCGGCGCCAAGGCCTCCCTTGCTATGCTGGGTTCGGCGCTCTGGCTGATCGCAACAGTCGTCGCCTGATGATGCTGCACGAAAAAGGGCGGCTGGAGCCGCCCTTCGCAGGAAGCGTCGGCGAGGCCTCGCTCAGGCCGCCGGCTCGAATCTCAGCGCCACGCCGTTGATGCAGTAGCGCAGGCCGGTCGGCGGCGGGCCGTCCTCGAAGACGTGGCCGAGATGGCTGCCGCAGCGAGCGCAATGGCATTCCGTGCGGACCATGCCGTAGCTGCGGTCGGTCGTGGTCTCGATGGAACCGGGAACGGGGTCGTTGAAGCTCGGCCAGCCGGTGCCGCTCTCGAACTTCAGCTTGGATTCGAACAGCGGCTGGTCGCAGCCGACGCAAAAGAAGGTGCCTGCGCGCTTTTCGTGAAGCAGTGCACAGCTGCCCGGGCGTTCGGTGCCATGGTTGCGCATGACGGCATATTGCTCAGGCGTCAGCCGGGCGCGCCATTCGGCGTCGGTGCGGGTGACGGGATAGGTGTGGGTGTCCATGCAGAAAACTCCTCGGCCTTGACGGCTCATTGTTGATTGCAATCTCTATTCGCAACAAGATAGGGGTTTGTTACGGGATTTACCCGCATTTTCGAGCGCTCCGCCTGCGCTCCTCACGCGATCGCCGCAAGATAACGCGCAACGGAGGCCGCCAGCGCCTCTTTCGCGCCACCGACAACGTTCTGGTTCCACCACGCGCCGTAGATGTCATCGAATGTGAAAGGCTCCAGCGCGGCCGCGATGTGGCGCACGGCGACCGCGTTGAGCGGGATGTAGTTGGGATAGCTGTACATGAAGCTGACGTGGCGGCGGGTCGGCGTCACCTGCAAGATATCGCCGGCCAGCAGAGCATTGCCGCCTTCGCGCTTCCAGTGCAGCACCTGGCCGCCAGCAAAGTGACCGCCGCAGCGGATGAGCGTCAACGCCGGGTTCAGGCCCAGTATCTCGCCTTGCCAGCTGACAATCGACGGGTGCGGCCGCATGATCCACTGCCGGTCGTCGTCATGGAGATAGATCGGTACGCCGCCAAATGCCTCGCTCCATTCGACCATCACCGAATAGTAGTGGCAGTGCGAGATGGCGATCCCGGCAAGGCCGCCGCGGCGATTGATCTCGGCCACCGCCTCATCAGTCACCATCGAGATGCAGTCCCACAGAACGTTGCCGTGCGGCGTCTGCGCCAGCAGTGCCCGCTGACCGATGGCGAAGCGCGGCTCGATGCCGAAGGCGAGAACGCCGGCGTCATCCTTCATCACGAGCCGATGCCCGGCGGCGAGCTCTTCCGGTGTGGTCCAGGCCTGGCCTTCCCAGCGCACATATTGCCGCTCGTCCTCGCAGATCGGACAATGCCGCGGGGGCGCTCCGCTCTGCGCGAACTGGACACCGCATTGCAGGCAGAGGAAACAGGTCATGGGACCGCCCGTCATTGTCCCGGCTCAATGCTTGCGCGACAATTGCCTGGTGGCGCTTTCCAGTCCGGCGAGCGTCAGCGGAAACATGCGGCCGCCGAACATGTCGCGGATCATAGCGATCGAAGGGGTGAAACCCCAGTTCTTCTGGCTCTCGGGGTTCAGCCATACCGCGTTCGGCCACTGCCGCAGCAGGCGGCCGAGCCAGACGGCGCCCGCCTCCGGGTTCCAGTGCTCGACCGAGCCGCCGGGATGCGCGATCTCGTAAGGGCTCATCGAGGCATCGCCGACCACGATCACCTTGTAGTCAGGTCCATATTTGTGGAGGAGATCTGATGTCGGGATCGTCTCGGCATGGCGGCGGCGATTGTCCTTCCACACGCCCTCGTAGAGGCAGTTGTGGAAATAAAAATATTCGAGCTGGCGGAATTCGGCGCGAGCGGCCGAGAACAATTCCTCGACGCTTCTGATGTGGTCGTCCATCGAGCCGCCGACATCGAAGAACATCAAAAGCTTCACCGCGTTGCGCCGCTCTGGCCGCGTCTTGACGTCGAGATAACCGTGCTCGGCGGTGGCGTGGATGGTGCCGGGCAGGTCGAACTCCTCCTCGGCGCCTTCACGCACCCAGCGGCGCAGCCGCTTGAGCGCGATCTTGATGTTGCGGGTGCCGAGCTCGACGGCGTCGTCGAAATTCCTGAACTCGCGCCTGTCCCAGACCTTCACGGCCCGGCGGTTGCGGCTCTCATGCTGGCCGATGCGCACGCCTTCGGGATTGTAGCCATAGGCGCCGAAAGGTGAGGTGCCGCCAGTGCCGATCCATTTCGAGCCGCCTTGATGGCGGCCTTTCTGTTCCTCGAGCCGCTGCTTCAGCGTCTCCATCAGCTTCTCGAAACCGCCGAGCGCCGCGACCAGCTTTTTCTCTTCCTCGGTCAGGTGCTTTTCGGCCAGCCGGCGCAGCCATTCCTCGGGGATATCAGCGACGTTGACGGCCTTCGGACCGCTGAGCGCCTCCACACCCTTGAAGACATGCGCGAACACCTGGTCGGAGCGGTCGATATGGCGCTCGTCCTTCACCAGCGCAGCGCGAGCGAGGTGGTAAAATCCTTCGACGTCATAGTCGACCAGCCCGGCCTCCAGCCCCTCCAGCAGCAACAGATATTCCCTGAGCGAAACGGGAACGCGCGCTGCCTTCAGTTCAAGGAAGAAGGGGATGAACATTTTCTATCATAGAAGATCATATTCGATGAAGCCGGTGCGGCGCGCGACATGGTCATAGAGCTTGCGCGCCGTGGCGTTGGTTTCGTGCGTCATCCAGTAGACGTTCCTGACGCCGATCTTGCCGGCTTCCTGCTTCACGGCCTCGATCAGCGCAGCGCCAATCCCCTTGCCGCGCACTTCGGGGTCGGCGAACAGATCTTGCAAGTAGCAGTTGTTTTTCTCAGACCAGCAAGAGCGATGGTACAGGTAATGGGTGAGGCCGACAGCCTTGCCGTCGAGGAGGGCGATGAAGCCCTTCGGTTCGAACTCGCCTTGCGTGAACAGGCGCTTCCAGGTGACCTCATAGACCTCTTGCGGCAGCTTCGTCTCGTAGAAGGCAAGGTAAGCGGTCCACAGCCGACGCCAGTCGGCGTGGTCGGATTCTGCGAGCGGGCGGATAGTGATCTCGGCCATTTCTTTCCCTCTGAGGTCTGGAACCCAATCCATACCAACAGAATCGGGATCATGAACACCTTTGCCTATCCCGCCGGCAAATTATACTCGCGAAAAGCGGTCGCGAGGATGTGCAGCGCTTCTCGTGCCCGCGGCGCCAAGCCGCGCGAATGCAAAACGATCTCGGAAGGGGGAATTGGCGGCAGGCCGAGTTTGCGGCCCACCTCGACCAGGCCGGGCGGCGCGACACGGTGGGCGAGCGCAGCGACGGCGAAGCCGGCCGACACCGCGATGTTGACGGCTGCGCCGCCGCCGCCCACGAAAGCCTCGTTCCAGGCAATGCCTGCCTTATCCAGCGCCTCGACGGCTCTCACGCGGTCAGGGCAATTGCATACGGTGCTTAGCAGCGCCAGGCGCAATGGCGTTCCCGGCCGCCATTCGAAGGCCGGGGCGGCGAACCAGCCATAATGGGTGCGCGACAAGGCTTCGCCGCGGCGGCTGTCGTCTTCCTGATGGACAATCACCGCATCGAGCTCACTGCGATCGAAAGCCTCCTCCAGCATGGAGCTCGTATCGATCCTGATGTTGAGCGCGAGCGACGGATCGTGGGCATGCAACTGGGCTATCAATATGGACAGCTCGGGCCCGGCGACGTGATCGACAAAGCCGAGAGCAAGCCGACACGGCGCGTCGGCAAATTCCGTGACGGCTCGTTCGTGGGCGGCAAGGAATTCACGCGCCGCCGGGAGAAAAGCCGCTCCCCTTGCAGAGAGGGCCACGCGGCGCGGCGTTCGTTCAATCAGGCGCGCGCCGAGCTTCTCTTCCAGCCGGCGCAGCTTGACGCTGATCGTCGCCTGGGTGCTGCCCAGCGCGGCGGCCGCACGCGTGAAGCTCTGCAGGTCGGCCACCATGACGAACGTCCGCACGGCATCGACGTCAAGACTGGGCATCTCAAGTATTCCATTTTGTCATCTCTGAAATAGAGGTGCATAGCCTTTTTTCATGGTCAAGTCCCGTCTATGTCAGCCTGACCAGTTGAAGAGCACTGCTCCCCAGCCGTCTCTCCGAATGTTCCGACAGAAAGTGCCCGACATGAGGTTTCAAATTGACCGAAACACCATTGCGCTCGCTGGCGTTTGCTTGGCCTCGCTGCTGTTCGGCCTCGAAATCTCCAGCGTTCCGGTGATCCTGCCGAAACTGGAAACCGTGCTTGGCGCTGATTTCAAGGATCTGCAATGGATCATGAATTCCTACACCATTGCCTGCACCACGGTGTTGATGGCGACGGGGACATTGGCCGACCGTTTCGGCCGCAAACGCGTGATGGTGAGCACCACCGTCGCCTTTGGCCTCGCCTCTTTGCTATGCGGCCTCGCACCGAGCGCTCCGCTGCTGATCATCGCCCGGTTTCTTCAGGGCCTGGCGGGCGGAGCGATGTTTACCTGCAGCGTGGCGGTGTTGTCCCACCAGTTTCAAGACGGCAGTGAACGCGGCAAGGCTTTCGTCGCCTGGAGCGTCGTCTCGGGCATCGGCCTTGGCTTTGGCCCCGCCATTGGCGGATTGATCGTGACGCTGTCGAGCTGGCAATGGGTGTTCCTCATCCATGTGCCGCTTGCCGTTCTCGCCCTGGCCTTCATCAGCGCCGGCGTCACCGAGTCGCGCGATCGCAATGCCCAGAAGCTTGACCGGGCCGGCATACTGACGCTGTCGCTTGCGGTGTTCGGCTTTTCCTATCTGCTCACGCAAGGGGCTGATCTGGCGGCTGGCGCGCGCGTCGGCGTGGCAAGCGCGGCCGTGCTGGCCTTCTTTGCGTTCCTCGTAGCCGAGAAGATCAATCCCTATCCGATGTTCGATTTCTCCGTTTTCCGAGTCCGCCAATTCTCGGGAGCGATCATGGGCGGCATCGGCATGAATTTCAGCTACTGGCCGTTCATCATCTATCTGCCGATCTATTTTTCGGGGGTTCTCGGTTACGACAGCACCACGACCGGGCTGTTGCTGCTCGTCTACACGCTACCCCTCATGCTGATGCCGTCGATCGCCGAGCGCCTGCGCGCGCGCTATCAGGCGCGGGTGGCGATCCCGCTCGGCTTGCTGACATTGGGGGTCGGTTTCATCGCCATGTGGATAGGGTCCGGGCTCGAGGGCGCCAACTGGCTGACCATGCTGCCCGGCACGCTGATCGCCGGCATCGGCATCGGCCTGACCAATTCGCCGACCACCAACACCACGACCGGCTCGGTGTCGCCCAATCGTGCCGGCATGGCGTCCGGCATCGATATCAGTGCGCGGCTGATCACGCTTGCCATCAACATTGCGGTGCTGGGACTGCTGCTGACGCAAGGGATCGTTTCTTATCTGCGCAACGCATTCGGCACGGCTATCGACCCGAACGAACTGCGCGCCCTGGCGGAGAAGATCGCAGCCGGTAATCTCGACGGCCTTGCGCAATACTCGCCCAAGCTCACGGCCCTCGACCCGACGGGCGCCATCGTACATGCCTCCCTGATCAACGGTTTTGGCTGGGTCATGCTCTATAGCGGGATCGGCGTTCTGGCTCTTGCCGTCATCAGCTTTGCTATCTTCGGCCCAAAATATAGCGCGCCGAAGCAGCGAACCGGGCGTCCTGCGCAGGGTGCTGGCGAGGTGCGCTCGTAGCAATGCCTTGTGCGGCTCGGCCTCGGGACGCCGATGCGCTCGTTCACCCTTGCCGTCTCGCCATGAAGGCCAGCCGTTCGAACAGATGCACGTCCTGCTCGTTCTTCAGCAATGCGCCATGCAGCTTGGGCAGCGCGTTCTTCGGGTCGGCGCGCAGATCCTCGGGCGCGATGTCGTCGGCGACCAGCAGGCGGATCCAGTCGAGCGCCTCGGAGGTCGACGGCTTCTTCTTCAGCCCCGGTACGTCGCGGATCTCGTAGAACTGAGTGAGTGCCGCCCGCACCAGATTCTGCTTGATGCCGGGATAGTGGACATCGACGATTCTGTGCAGTGTCTCGATGTCGGGAAAGCGGATGTAGTGAAAGAAGCAGCGACGCCGGAAGGCGTCGGGCAGTTCCTTCTCGTTGTTGGAGGTGATGATGACGATCGGCCTCACTTTGGCGCGGATCGTCTCGCCGGTCTCGTAGACGAAGAACTCCATCCGGTCGAGTTCCTGCAAGAGGTCGTTGGGGAACTCGATATCGGCCTTGTCGATCTCGTCGATCAGAAGCACGACTTTCTTGCCGGCGGCGAAGGCCTCCCACAATTTGCCGCGCTTGATGTAATTCTTGATATCGTTGAACCTGACATCGCCAAGCTGGCTGTCGCGCAACCGCGACACGGCATCGTACTCGTAGAGGCCCTGCTGCGCCCGCGTCGTCGATTTGACATGCCATTCGATGAGTTCCAGCCCGAGTGCAGCCGCCACCTGCCTGGCAAGCTCCGTCTTGCCGGTGCCGGGCTCGCCCTTGACCAGCAGGGGCCGTTCCAGCGCGATCGCCGCGTTGACCGCCACCATCAGATCCTTGTCGGCGACGTAGGCCGCCGTGCCTTCGAAACGCATTTTTGCTCCTTGGTTCAGTACGGACGACCGTAAGGAGACGTCTTGGCCCATGCAAGGGTGGGCTGGTGGCGGCGAAGTGTGAAGCCGGCAGGGAAAGAGCACTAACTCTCTGGCGCCGACTCTCTGGCGCTTGGGAGGGCATCGGCCTATATTGGGGCTGACGGTCTGCGCTTCCCGGCAGGAGACACTTTTCCCCGGGGCCTTAACGATCCTTAGGGAGCTGTCCCTGGGAAGACCCGTGGGTTTTCTCACACGGCGCCCACCTACTTTGTAGGCACCCGGGATCGACCTCTCCACCGGTTGTGTGGATCGTCACTTATTAGCCACATCCACGTATTTCGTGGATCATGCGATGGAAAACGTCGCTCCCAAAACGTCCATTCAGGTCTGGCTTTTTCTAGCGTCTGCGCATGGCATCCTTAAAAGACCTGAAAAAACAGCTGCGCAAGGAAGCACTTGGCCGCCGCGACGCGCTCGATGAATTCTGGCGAGTGGAAGTCGCGCTCGATATGGCCGAAACCGCGCGCGACCAGCTTGCCATCGAGCCAGGCCAAATCGTGTCCGGCTTTTGGCCGATGCGCTCGGAAGTCGATGTCCGGCCGCTGATGTTCGCCTTGCGCGAAAAGGGCGCACGGCTCTGCCTTCCGGCGATCCTCGACAAGACGACCATCGTCTTTCGCGAATTGGTACGCGGCGCGCCGATGATCGATATGGGATTTGGGACCGTCGGGCCGCATGAGGAGGCCGAAGTTCTTGACCCCTCCGTCATGCTGGTGCCGCTCGCCGGCTTCGACGCGCGCGGCCACCGCATCGGTTACGGCGCGGGCTATTATGACCGTGCGATCGCCAAGCTTGTCGACAAGGGGCATGCGCCCCGGCTGATCGGCATTGCTTTCGACTGCCAGGAAGTGACGATGGTTCCCAATGAGGACCACGACGTCATCATCCCGGAAATACTGACCGAGAGCGGGTTGCGCCGGTTCGCGCCAGAATTGTAAATAGTTCTTTGGAACGCATGATCTTTGCCGAAAGTCATGCCACTTTTCGGGATCAGGCGTAGATGAGACTTCTCTTTCTCGGCGACATGGTCGGCAAGACAGGCCGCACGGCGGTGTGGGAGCAACTGCCGGGCCTGATCTCGGACTTCAGGCTCGATTTTGTCATCGTCAACGGCGAAAACGCGGCCGGCGGCTTCGGCATCACCGAGGAGATTTTTCGCGAGACCATCGCGGCCGGCGCCGATGTCGTCACCACCGGCAACCATGTCTGGGACCAGCGCGATGCGCTCGCCTTCGCGCCGCGCGAAGAGCGCTTCCTGCGCCCGTCCAATTTTCCCAAGGGGACGCCCGGGCGCGGCTCGGGGGTCTACATTGCCAGGAGCGGCGCGCGTGTGCTGGTCGCCAACATCATGGGCCGGGTGTTCATGCATCCCGAGCTCGACGATCCCTTCCAGGCCGGCGAGCGCGAGCTTGCCGCCTGTCCGCTCGGCGAGCAGGCGGATGCCGTGGTCATCGACTTCCACGCCGAGGCGACCTCCGAAAAGATGTGCTTCGCGCACTTCGTCGACGGCCGCGCCAGTCTCGTGGTCGGCACCCACACCCACCAGCCGACCGCCGATCACCATATCCTCAATGGCGGCACCGGCTACATTTCCGACGCCGGCATGTGCGGCGACTATGATTCCTCGCTCGGCATGGACAAGGAGGAGCCGCTCAATCGGTTCCTGTCGAAGGTGCCGAAGGGCCGTTTCGAGGCCGCGACCGGGCCGGCGACATTGTGCGGCCTCGGCGTCGAAATTTCCGACCGCACCGGCCTGACCGAGAAGATCGCGCCGTTTCGCCGCGGCCCGCGACTGGAGGAAACCGCGCCGTCTTTCTGGACGTGACATTGATATGGGGGCTCTCAATACCTAATTGCCGGCGACACTGCTCTAGATCGTAGAGGGGACGACCTCCATGCAGCTTATCGAGTTCCTGGCGCCGCACTTCGCCTTCGTAGCCGATCCCACTGCCTGGGTCGCGCTGTTGACCCTGGTGGTGCTCGAGATCGTGCTCGGCATCGACAACCTGATCTTCATCTCGATCCTGACCAACAAACTGCCTGAAGCGCAGCGGGCCCGTGCCCGCCGGCTCGGCATCTCGGCGGCGCTGGTCATGCGTCTGGTGCTGCTCGCCACCATCTCGATCATCGTCCAGCTGACGGCGCCGGTGTTCACGGCCTTCGGCCACGGTTTCTCCTGGCGCGACCTGATCCTGATCGCCGGTGGCCTGTTCCTGGTCTGGAAGGCAACCAAGGAAATCCACCACACGGTCGATCCGCAGGATCATCAGGACACGATGGTGGGCGCGCTGCAGCTCAGCCTGGCCGGCGCCATCTTCCAGATCCTGTTGCTCGACCTCGTCTTCTCCATAGATTCCATCATCACCGCGGTCGGCATGACCGACGAGATCGCGATCATGTATATCGCCGTGATCGTGGCGGTTACGGTGATGATGCTGGCGGCCACGCCCCTGGCGAACTTCATCGCCAGGAACCCCAGCATCGTCATGCTGGCGCTGGGCTTCCTTTTGATGATCGGCATGACGCTGATCGCCGACGGCATGGGCTACCATGTGCCCAAGGGTTACATTTACGCCGCCATGGGTTTCTCGGCACTTGTCGAAGGGCTCAACATGCTGGCGCGCAACCGCAAGAAGGCGAAGTCCGGCGGGAATTGAGTCTGGTGCTTGCTGTCGAGTAGTCCCGCCAGCGTTTCGGTGTAGAAGAGCTAGCCCGCCGGCACGCCCTTGGGGTGACGGTCGCCGATCAGATCAAGCGTCAGGCCCTGTTCAAGCCAGGCCTTGGCACCGGCGAGCACCAGCGAGAAGCCGTTGGTTGAATCGACCGCCTGTTTCACCTGTTCGTCGCCATTGCCGGCAAAGCCGAAGTTGCGAACCTCGAGAAAGGTTGCATCGCCTGGCATTTCGGTGAAGGTCCACACCACCGTCGCCGGTGGATCGTTCCATTGTATGACGATCTTTTCGTTACGGACGATTTCGTTGACGACCGCCGTCGTCGAGACGCCGTACATGCGCCACTCCCACTGAACCGGCCTGCCGCCGTCGAGCCGGCCGCTGGAATGGGTGAACCAGAACTTCGTAGTGATCGCCGGATCGACGATGGCCTCGAAAACGTCGGAGACCGGCCGCCGGATCAGCATGGCGGCTTCGGCCGTCGGTGGCTCGCGGATTTCCATAGCGTTCTCCTCTTCCGAATACGCCTTCACCAGGCGTCGGGCTCCCGCACCATGTGAACGACGTGGCGGGGCTGGTGATTCAAAAACCGCGGAAGCCGTCTCCCAGCGGCTCGATGGCATCGCATCGCTCGACACCGGCGAGATGATCGGCGGCGCCCGGGAAATCCCCGGTGAACAGTTCCAGCCGGCCTGGCTCGGGTCTTGCTATGGCAGATTGATCTGCCAGGAAACGCCGAACCTGTCGTTCAGCCAGGCAAAACGGCGGCTGAAGCCGTAATTGCCGGTCGGCATCAGAAACGTGCCGTCTTTGGACAGGGCCTCGACGATACGTTCCAGCTCGTCTTCGGTGGAACAGTCGACGAAGAGCGAGACCGACGGCGTGAAGGTGAAGGCGTGGCGAACCGGGCTGTTGAAGATCATAACCTCCGTGCCGCCGATGGATGCGCGAGCCAGCTTGACTGCCCCTTCGGGTCCCTCCTCGCCTGCACCGTAGCGCGTGAGGTCGAGGACGCGGCTATCCGGAATGGTCTCACAATAGAAGGCCATGGCTTGCTCGGCCTTGCCTTCGAACATCAGGAACGGGGTTACTTTCACGGCAGGCCTCCCTTCGCTCAAATGTTGGTCTCGTTGGCAGGCTCGCCCTTCATCTCGCTGCGATAGTAGCCGTCGCGCAGATTGATGCCGTATTCGACATAGGCCTTCATGCAGGCCAGCATCTGCGACCAGCCCTCGCAATTGAGATAGGACTTCCGCAGGCCGACTTCGCCTTCTTGCCAGCCACTCTCGGCGATGGTGACGAAGGTACCGCCATCGTCGAGCGGCTCGAAATTCATCTCGATGCGGGTCTTGTAGGCCGGCTTTCCCTCTTCGTCGGTGGCATCCCAGCGCAGCACGATGCGGCTGTACCTGACGATTTCGTCGACTTCGACCGGCACCTTGCCCCACCACACGACATTGGCGCCCGGCACCAAGGGCGCGCTGGCACCGCCGATGGTGGTGAAATAGGAGCTGAGCTTCTTCGGATTGACGACCGCGTCGAAGACGTCGGCGACCGGTTTGCCGATGCGTCCTGAAACCCTGAATCCAAGAGACATATCCACAGCTCCTTCCTTGATTGATAGGAGTTTATGTTATAAAAAAATAACATGTCAAGCCGATCGCAAGACGACAATGTTTTCAAGGCGCTGGCGCATCCGCGCCGGCGCGAGATGCTGGATCTGCTGAAGGACGCGCCAAAGACGACCGGCATGCTGTGCGAGGCATTTTCCGATGTCGACCGCTGCACCGTCATGCTGCACCTCAAAGTGCTGGAAGAGGCCGATCTCATCGTGGCGCGGCGCGAGGGGCGCGAGCGCTGGAACCATCTCAACGCGCTGCCGATCAAGCAGATTCACGACCGCTGGATAAGCCAGTACGCCGGCCATGCGCTTAGCATCATAGACCGGCTGAAATCCGATCTGGAGGGGTGAACGGCCGTCACGGCTTTGCCATGCGTGGCAAAGCGCGGCGCGGCTGGACGAATTGAGCCGATTTATCTATAAGCCAGCCATTCCGACAAAGAGCGCCATACGTCCATCGGACGCAGCAGGGACGTTCTGACATTTTGAATTCGAGCATTGCGGAAGGCGGGTCATGCATCGCCGCGCAATGCTCTAGCCGAACACGACAGGGGTGCCATGGCTGGCCATTCACAGTTCAAGAACATCATGCACCGCAAGGGCCGTCAGGACGCGGTGCGGTCGAAAATGTTTTCCAAGCTGGCGCGCGAAATCACCGTCGCGGCCAAGAGCGGGACGCCCGATCCGTCGATGAATCCGCGCCTGCGCCTTGCCGTGCAGAACGCCAAGGCGGTGTCGATGCCGAAGGACAACATCCAGCGCGCCATCAACAAGGCGTCGATGGGCGACGCCGAAAATTACGAAGCCGTGCGTTACGAGGGCTACGGTCCCGGCGGCGTCGCCGTGATCGTCGAGGCGCTGACCGACAATCGCAACCGCTCGGCTTCGAATGTGCGCGCCGCCTTCACCAAGGCCGGTGGGGCGATGGGCGAAACCGGCTCGGTGTCGTTCATGTGGGATCGGGTCGGCGAGATCTATTATCCGGCATCGGCCGGCAGCGCCGACAAGGTCATGGACGCGGCGATCGAAGCCGGCGCCGATGACGTGGAGTCGGACGAGGAAGGTCACACCATCTATTGCGCCTTCGAAAACCTCGGCGAGGTGTCGAAGGCACTGGAAGCCTCTCTCGGCGAGGCGGAATCGGTGAAGCCGATCTGGAAACCGCAGAACAATGTTCCGGTCGACGAAGAACGCGCCCAGTCGCTGATGAAGCTGGTCGCCACGCTCGAGGACGACGACGACGTTCAAAGCGTCTACGCCAATTTCGAGGTCGACGAGGAGACCATGGCCAAGCTCAGCGCTGCGTGAGCAAAGCCTGACATGACCGAAAAACCGCTGCCCACCATCCGCATCACCTATTGCACGCAGTGCCAGTGGTTGCTGCGTGCCGGCTGGATGGCGCAGGAACTGCTGTCGACATTCGGCGTCGATCTGGGCGAGGTGACGCTGGTGCCCGGCACCGGCGGCGTCTTCACCATAAGCTGCAACGAGGTGCTGGTCTGGGATCGCAAGCGCGACGGCGGCTTTCCGGATGCGGCAAAACTCAAGCAACTGGTGCGCGACGTCATCGACCCGGACCGCGATCTCGGTCATGCCGATCGCAAGGCGAAGAGCTGAGACTTTTCGCGGAAGCCGAACGTCATTTTCCTCGCCTCTGCCCGAAAATCGCGCCGATCCCGGCGCCGATTGCTATGCCCATGCCGATGCCGACGGCAAGGTCATCCATCGCTGCGCCACAGACAGCGCCGAGGCCGATCCCCGCGGCCAATGCCCAAGGCCATGGTGGAATACGGGTCGTTCACGGCGCGTCTCCCGACAAACAGGCCTCCGTCGCCGCGATGCCGAACGCGGCGGACCGAGACATGTCAATGCGCGGCGAACCAGAAGGATGCCAGCGCGGCGATGGCGGTGATGGCGCGCACGTGGTTCCACATCACCCAGTCCCTGAGATAGGTGGTCCATACAGCAGCGCCGTTGCTGCTCGCCGGATCGACGGCGGCCAGCGCGTCGTTGAGCGGCACGTTGAAAACCATCGTCACGATCGGGTTGCCGACGAGATAGATGACTGCGCCGGCCAATAGCCAGAAGGAGCCTGGCTGCTGCCAGCCGATGATGGCGCCGGCGATCAAGACAAGGCAGATCAGGCCGGTGCCGAACAAGGCGGTCATGAACATCGGCGTGATGACGGTGATGTTGATCGAGTTCATGGCGGCGATGCCGCCCGCGGCAGGCAGGCGAGCCATTGCCGGCATGACGAAGTTGGAAAAGGCGAAGAACACGCCGCCGACAACGCCCGAGCCGATAGCGGCGATGAAGATGAGGGTGGGAAGTAGTTTCGCGATCATGTCAGTTGCTCCAGATGCCGGTTGCGGCGGTTCAGTCGCAATGGGCAGAAAGGTTTTGGGGGGTGGCCGGGCACCCGTTCGACGCCTTCAAATCAATTATCCCGTTTGCTTCTTTCAGAACATGAGGAATCCTCATATTTGCAAAACGTGATAAACTCTCGTATTTTGCGAGTCAAGTCATTTCTGGGTGGCATTACCGCCCGGCGTCTGTTGAAGAGCCATGGAAAAAACCGCCACGTCCCCACAGGAACAGGTCGCCACGCCACGCCGCGCGCCGAGCCAGCAGCGCAGCCGTGAACGGGTCGAGCGCATGCTCGCCGCCGCCTCGGCGCTGATTGCCGAGCAAGGCAGCGATGCCATGCGCATGGGCGAGGTGGCGAAGCGGGCTGGGGTGTCGATCGGCTCGCTCTACCAGTTCTTTCCCGACAAGCGGGCGATCGTCTGGGCGCTGGCCGAGCGCTACACCGCCGAGAGCCAGGCCTGCATTTCAGCCTCGCTCAAGGACGTCGGCGACGCCGAGGGCCTTCGGCAGGCGTTCTCGGAGCTGGTGGACATTTATTACCGTCTGTTTCTCGACGAGCCGGTGATGCGCGATATCTGGTCGGGCACGCAGGCGGACAAGGCGCTGCGCGAACTGGAGCTTGCCGACAGCCGTGCGAACGCCGAATTTCTCACTGCGGCGCTCAAGCGCCTGCGGCCCGATGCCGATGCCGTCGCGCTGGAGACGACGGCGTTTCTCGTCTGGCAAATGGGCGAGGCCGCCATGCGGCTGGCGATCTCGGTCGAGCGGCAGGAGGGCGACAGACTGGTTGCTGCCTACAAGCGCATGGCGCTCCGGGAATTGCTGGCGGAACAGGATGCACGGGCAGCGCGCTAGAATGAGTATCCATCTAAGCACAAAAAACCCGCCACGAGGGCGGGTTCTCTGGTCTGCGAAAAGCTGATGTGGCCTAGAGGCCGAAACCTTCGAAGCGCTTCTTGAACTTCGACAGGCGGCCGCCGCGATCGAGCAGGGTCTGCTGGCCGCCGGTCCAGGCCGGGTGCGTGGTCGGGTCGATGTCGAGGTTCATCGTATCGCCTTCCTTGCCCCAGGTCGAACGGGTCATGTACTCGGTGCCGTCGGTCATGACGACCTTGATGGTGTGGTAGTCGGGATGGATATCGGTCTTCATGGCTCGGTTCCTGGCTTGCCGGGCGCGGCTGACGGGCTGAAAGCCTGCGTCGATGCGCCCCTTTTTAAAACTCGAAGCCGCAGCTATTGAGGAGCCACGGCTTCTAAAACGGTCGGCGAGCCTATACATCAGCCGGAATTGAATCACAAGGCCGCGGCAAGCGCATATTGAGGCGCATAGCTGAAGGCGGCCAAGAGGAAAGACCAGGATGGCGCAAACCAGCAGCGCAGACGAGCGCCGGCGCTCGCTCAAGCCGCTCAGGCGCCTGTTTCCCTACATCGGCCGCTACCGCACATTGGTGGCGGGCGCCGTCATCTCGCTGATCATCGCGGCGGTGACGACGTTGGCGCTGCCGCTGGCGGTACGGCGCATGATCGATCATGGTTTCACGCCGTCCGGTTCCTCCTTCATCGCCGAATATTTCGCCGCGCTGGTGGCGATGGCCGCGCTGCTGGCGGCGGCATCGGCGGGCCGCTACTATTTCGTCATCACGCTCGGCGAGCGCGTCGTCGCCGATATCAGGCGCGATGTCTTTGCCCATGTGACGAAACTGTCGCCGGCCTTCTTCGACACTGCCCAGTCGGGCGAGATCGTGTCGCGGCTCGCCGCCGACACCACGCAGGTCAAGTCGGCGGTCGGGGCGACCGCTTCGGTGGCGCTGCGCAATGTCATCCTTGGCCTCGGCGCGGTCGCGATGATGGTCTTCACCAGCCCGAAACTGTCCGGTCTGGTCATCGCAGCCATTCCAATCATCGTGCTGCCGCTGGTCGCCTTCGGCCGCTCGGTGCGGCGCAAGTCAAGGCAGGCGCAGGACACGCTGGCCGATGCCACCGCCTATGCCAGCGAGCAGATCGGCGCGGTGCGCACATTGCAGGCCTTCACCAATGAGACGCTGGTCACCGGGCGGTTTTCGGGTGCGGTGGAGGCCGCCTTCGAGGCCGCGCGCGCCTCGATCTTCGCGCGCTCGTTCCTCACCTTCTTCGCCATTTTCACGATTTTCTCCTCGGTCGTGGCGGTGCTGTGGTTCGGCTCGCGCGACGTGCTCGACGGCAATCTGTCGCCGGGCACGCTCGGCCAGTTCCTGCTCTATTCGGTATTCGCCGCCGGTGCGCTCGGCGCGCTATCGGAGGTCTGGGGCGAATTGGCCCAGGCAGCAGGTGCCGCCGAACGGCTAACGGAAATCCTGGCCGAGGAGCCGGCGATCGTGGCGCCTGCCGATCCCAGGCCGCTGCCGGTGGCGAGCAAGGGAGCGATCAGCTTCGAGGCGGTGTCCTTCTCCTACCCGGCCCGGCCCGACCGCGCCGCCGTCCACGGCCTGAGCTTCTCGGTCAAGCCTGGCGAGACGGTGGCGATCGTCGGTCCCTCGGGAGCGGGCAAGAGCACGGTATTCTCGCTGATCCTGCGCTTCTACGATCCGGAGACCGGCAGGATCCTGATCGACGGCGTCGACATCCGCGAAGCCGATCCCGTTTCGGTCAGGCAGCGCATCGCCATCGTGCCGCAGGACGTCACCATCTTCGCGGCCAGCGCGCGCGACAATATCGGCTTCGGCCGGCCGGGCGCCAGCGGGGCCGAGATCGAGACAGCGGCGAAGGACGCGCTGGCCGACGAATTCATCCTCAAGCTCGAGAAGGGCTATGACAGCCAGGTCGGCGAGCGCGGCGTGACGCTGTCGGGCGGGCAACGCCAGCGGGTGGCGATCGCGCGCGCCATCCTGCGCGACGCGCCGATCCTGTTGCTCGACGAGGCGACCTCGGCACTCGACGCCGAAAGCGAGACGCTGGTGCAAATGGCGCTGGAGCGGCTGATGCGGGGCCGCACCACAATCGTCATCGCGCACCGCCTGGCGACGGTGCTGAAGGCCGACCGTATCCTGGTGATGGATGGCGGCCGCATCGTCGAGGAAGGCACGCATCAAAGCCTGGTGACCAAAGGCGGCATCTATGCCCGGCTGGCCAAGCTGCAGTTCGAGACCGGTGCCAGCGCCTTCAGGGGCGCGGCTGAGTAACGGCTACGCTGGGCGTGCTCACGCGGCTCCATAACGTTTGCGCAGGTGGTCGGTGAAATAGACGGCATTGAGCTTTTCACCGGTGGCGCGCTCGAGCAGGTCGGGCGTCGACCAGCGCGAGCCCTGCGACCATATGTTCTTGCGGCGCCAATCGTTGATGGCACCGAAATTGCCCTTGGCAAGATCGTCATCGGCCGACGGATGCTCCCGTGTCAGCGCAGCCCATTGCTGCGCCGCCATCATGGCGCCCAGCGTGTAGGACGGAAAGTAGCCAAAGGCGGCAGCAGGCCAATGCACGTCCTGCATCGGCCCGTCCGCGGGATTGTCGATGGTTGAGAGGCCGAGGTAGTCGCGCATCCTGGCATCCCAGGCCTCGGGCAGGTCGGCCACCTCGATCTTGCCGGAGACGAGCTCCTGCTCCAGCTCGTAGCGCAGGATGACATGAAGCGGGTATGTCACCTCGTCGGCATCGACACGGATCAGGCCACGCTCGACATGGTGGACATGCGGCAGGATGTCGTCGAGCGACCAGGCTTCGCCGAGATGCTTTTCCACGACCGGCAATGCCCAACGCCAGAAGGCGGGATTGCGCCCGATCTGCTTTTCAACGAACAGGCTCTGGCTTTCATGCACCGCCATGCCGCGCGCCTTGCCGAGCGGCCAGTGCGACCAGGCCTTGGGCAGATTCTGCTCGTAGAGTGCATGGCCGGTCTCGTGCAGCACGCCCATCAGCGCCGACAGGAAATCGGACGTCTTGTAGCGGGTGGTGATGCGCACGTCGCTCGGCACACCGCCGCAGAACGGATGGTGCGACACCGACAGCGAGCCGTGCGTCAGGTCGAAGCCGACCGCCGCCATCATGGCGAGGCCGAGTTCGCGCTGCCTGTCGACCGCATAGGTTCCCGAAAGCGGCTTCAGAGGTCGCTTGCGCAGCCGCGCTTCCTGCACCGCCAATGCTTCCGGCACGAAACCCCTGAGAAATGTCCTCAGCTCGGTGAAGACAGGCGTGATATCCGCGGCGCGGTTGCCGGGGTCGTATTGCTCCATCAGCGCGTCGTAGGGGGCGAGGCCGAGAATGTCGGCGCGTAGGGCCGCCTCTTCGCGCACCAGCGCCACGACGCCCTCAAGCGCCGGCAGGAAGCCCGCCCAGTCGTTCTTGGCCCGCAGGTCGCGCCACAACTGCTCGCAGCGCATGCGGGCGGTCGTCTGGCGTTCGACGAATTCGACAGGCAGGCAGGTCAGGTTGGTGTAGTGCCGCCGCAGTTCGGCCAGCGCCGCCCGCTGTTCATCGTCAAGCGCTTCGCCTTCGGCGGCGGCGATCCAGTCCGCTATTTCCGGCGCGGTCGCCCTGGTGTGGTACATGCCGGCAAGTGCCGCCATGGCCTCGGCGCGCTTCTCGCCGCCGCCGACGGCCATGTGGGTCGCTTCATCGGCGCCGAGGATGGCCAGCGCGTGCTCCAGGGCTTCGAGCTTATGGCCGAGGTCATCGAGTTTTTGAAAGGACATGGTGGCTTCCGTGATTGGGACGGGGCGAAAAGATACCAACGCCTGAGCGTTTGCAACCCTCACGCGCCGTCCGGCAGATGCGCCTTGCGCTGGCGAGCCGACGCGTGGAATGCTGGCCATGACACATCACGGGGGAACACAATGATCGGCAACATCCTGGTCGGACTGGTGGCCTTGATCCATGTCTATATCGTCTATCTGGAGATGGTGCTCTGGGACACGCCGCGCGGGCACAAGGCATTCCGGCTGACGCCGGAATTCGCCAGCGCCTCGAAGGTGCTTGCCGCCAATCAGGGGCTCTACAACGGCTTTCTCGCCGCCGGCCTGATCTGGGCGCTCTCCCTCGGCGCGGCCGGGTTCCAGGTCAAGGTTTTCTTCCTGCTCTGCGTGGCCGTTGCCGGGCTCTACGGGGCGGCAACGGTCGGTCGCAAGATCCTGTTCGTGCAGGCCGCGCCGGCAGCGGCTGCCTTGGTCGCGGTCTGGCTCGGCTGGTGAGGAAAAGAGGCGCCTGCGAGATCGGGTCCCGTAGACGCCAGGTGGTCCCTTCCTCTTGGGCCGCGATCAGAATGGCCTCAGCCGTTCGGATAGTTCCCGCCGTCGGCGCCGTCGCCCATCAGGAAGCCGCTGCCGACGTCGACCCTCAGCCGCTGGTCGACATTGTCGAGACGGCGCAGCAGGTCATGATATTGTGCGGCCGGTATCCTGCCGTGATCCGACGAGGCAATCTTCTCGGCCGCCTGACCTATGCGAGCGGTGCGCATCTCCAGGCGCTCCGCCGCGGCCGGGGTGATGTTGTTGGCCTGTCTGGCGGTGATTATGCCCTGATGGACGCCTTGAACCTGTTCAATGAGAGCCTCGACACGCGGGCCGGTCATGTCGGTCGGGTCGGTCGCGTCGAGCGCGCCCCTGTGGTGACCCGCGGCGTAGGCGCCGGCAAGGGGGGCGGCGACAAGAATCGCGGCAAGGGTTGCAGTCTTGAGAGATGCTGAAGAGCGCATGACGGCGCCTCCTTTTTGCTGCGGAAAAGAACGGCTCTGCGTTCCGCTTCCGGACGATGCGGGCCGTCCAGTTCCGTCGCGTCGCGATGGGAGGCATCGCCGGCGGTTCTCGGCCCTGCGCGACACGCTAGGAGCGCTCCGTGGCGAAGTGTAATTAAAAAAAGATAATCTTTTCAGGCCTTGCCGGTGCGCACCTGCGCCCTAGAGTTGAGCCGGCGAACAAATTCGCGTGAGATCGCGTGATGATGGATCACCGTTCGGTGAGCTTCAGTTCGATCCGGCGGTTCTTGTTGCGCGCCTCTTCGGTGTCGGCGGGGTCGAGCGGCTGGAACTCGCCGAAGCCGGCGGCGACCAGCCGGTTGGCCGGCACGCCGTTCTCGATCAGGAACTTCACTACGGAAGTCGAGCGCGCCGTCGACAGCTCCCAATTGTCGCGATAGCGACCGGTGCCGGACAACGGCTTGTTGTCGGTATGGCCATCGACGCGCAGCACCCAGTTGATCTCCGGGGGGATCTCCTTCTGTAATTCGATGATGGCGTCGGCAAGTTTCTTCATCTCGACCTTGCCGGCATCGTTGATCACCTCCGAGCCGGTCGGAAACAACACTTCCGACTGGAAGACGAAGCGGTCGCCGACGATGCGGATGTTCTCGCGGTCGGCGAGGATCTCCCGCAGGCGGCCGAAGAAGTCGGAGCGGTAGCGGTTGAGTTCCTGCACGCGCTGCGCCAACGCCACGTTGAGGCGGCGGCCAAGGTCGGCGATCTTGGTGTTGGAATCGCGGTCGCGGGCCTCGGAGACGTTGAGCGCATCCTCGAGCGCGCCGATCTGCTTGCGCAAGGCCGCGATCTGCTGATTGAGGATCTCGACCTGGCTCAGTGCCTGCTGGCTGATCTGGCGCTGGCTGTCGAGCTCGCCCGTCAGCGCCGCCGCGCGCTGGTTGGCTGCATCACCGGCGCCCGCACCTTGCGCCAGCAACTGCTGGAGCCGGCTCTTCTCCGCCTCCGCCGCCGACAGCGATGCCTGCAGATTGGCGAGCGAATCCTCCTTGTCCTGCGTCGTGGAACGCTCCAGCGCCAGAAGCTGCGTCAGTTCGTTGATCTGCGAATTGAGGCGGTTGAGCACGGCGTCCTTGCCGGAGATTTCGCGGCCGAGCAGGAACTGCGCCAGCACGAAGACGGTGAGCAGGAACATGATGGCCAGAAGCAGCGTCGACAGCGCGTCGACGAAGCCCGGCCAATAGTCGATACGGCGGTCGGCGCGCCGGCTCCTGGCGAGCGCCATGCTAGTGCACCCCGGTCTTCTTCAGGGCGTCGGCGATCTTTTCCAGCGTGTTGCGCATCGCCTTTTGTTCATCCGACTGCGCTTCGACCCAGTCGCGCATGATCTGCTGCTCGGAGCGCATGTTCTTGACCAGGCCGGAAATGCCGTCGGCGAGATTGGCCATGGCGGTGGCAACGCGCGGGTTGGAGCCGCCGCCATTCTCCTGCATGCTGCGCAGCCGCTCGGACAGCAGGCGGATTTCGTCGGAAGGCTCGGTCCGGACCGCGTCGGAGACGACGATGTCGGACGACAGGTCGGTGACCGAGGACAGCCAGTTCTCCAGCTCGGTGTAGAAGCGCGTCTGGGCGCGGCCGGCCTGCAGGTCGAGAAAACCGAGAACGAGCGAGCCGGACAGGCCGAACAGCGAGGACGAGAAAGCCGTGCCCATGCCGGCGAGCGGCGCCGACAGCCCTTGCTTCAGGGAATCCAACACAGCGGCGGCGTCGCCCGTGCCGGGATCGAGCGACTCGATTGTCTCGCGGATGGAGCCGATCGTGTTCAGCAGGCCCCAGAAAGTGCCGAGCAGGCCAAGGAACACCAGGAGGCCGACGAGGTAGCGCGAGGTGTCGCGGCTTTCATCGAGGCGCGTGGCGATGGAATCGAGCATGGTGCGCATCGAACTGGTCGAAAACGCCATGCTCGACGAGCGGCCGATCATCGCCTTCATCGGCGCCAGCAGCACCGGTTCGGTGATCTCGGAGCCAGCGCGGAAGGAGTTGACCCAGCGCACTTCACGAAACAGCCGCCCGACCTGGACGAAGGCCAAAAGGATGCCGACGGCAAGCACGCCGATGATCAGGCCGTTGAGCCCCGGATTGGTGACAAAGGCGGTCGAGATCTGCCGGGTCAGGATCGCTGCGATGAAGGCGACGATGGCCAGGAAGATAACCATGGTCAGCAGGAAGACCTGCGGGCTCGACAATTTATGTGGGTCGTAGATCAGCACGTCGGAGCGCCTGCCCATGCCGAAGGATCTGAGAAAAGCCATCCGTGCCCCGTTTCCGATGCCACTGCCGCCGATCACGTGCCCGCGACTCTAAACGGAATTGTGACCAAATTGAATGGTGCTTGGCAATATAGCCGCAAGCGGCTTTACAGGCGATTGATGACCAGACAATCGACCATCGCCGCCAGATGCAGGCCGGCGCCAGTGACGACGAAGCCGTGCCACAGCGCATTGTGGAAGCGCAGCCCTTTCCAGGCGAAGAAGATGACGCCGCAGGAATAGACGACGCCGCCGGCGACAATGAGCACGATCGAGGTGGTCGGCAGAGTCTCGACGAGCGGCTCGACCAGGACGATGCCGCTCCAGCCGATGGCGAGATAGAAGACGATCGCCAGCCGGTCGAAGCGGCCGGGGAAAAACACCTTTATGGCGATGCCGATGATGGCCGCGGTCCAGACCAGGACGATCATCCAGCCGGCCAGCGCCGAGCCGTCGAGCTGCGCGAGAAAGGGCGTGTAGGTGGCGGCGATCAGCAGATAGATCGCAGCGTGGTCGAAACGCCGCAAAATCCACTTCACCGGCGAGGTCACCGGCCATAGATTATAGGTCAGCGACACCGAGAGCACGGTGAGCAGCGATACGACATAGAAAGCGGCGGCGATGTATTCACCCGGTCCGACCCGGGAGGCGGCCAGCGCCAGCAGCGCCGAACCGGCCGCTATCGCCAGCACGATGCCGACGGCATGGACGATGCCGTCGGCGATCATCTCGGCACGCGAATAGTGCCATCGTCCGACAAAGGGAATCTCGATCTGCGGCGGCGTCTTGATCATCATCGTCCTGCGTCAACCCTATCTGGGCAAGCGCCGGACAGTATTTCAAGCTTTGTTTGCCGTTTTGCGACTGCGTCGCTTCAGCGCGGCGGGGATTTGATTTTACACTACGCTTTTTCCTGCTTCAGCGGGCAGCGAGGGGCTTTTTCACGGTTTTCAGGAGCGCGCGCTGGATGATCTCGTTGCCGGCAACGACCGAACCGTTGTCGAGCATGTCCTGGCCGCCGTCCATGTCGGAGGCGAACCCTCCTGCTTCACGGATCAGCAACAGGCCGGCTGCGATGTCCCAAGGCGACAGGCCGACTTCCCAGAACCCGTCCATGCGGCCGGCGGCGACGTAAGCGAGATCGAGCGAGGCCGAACCCAGGCGCCGGACGCCGGAAACCTCGGCCATGACATTGCGCAATTCGATCAGGAAATTGCCATGCTGGCCACGCCCCAGATGCGGCACGCCGCAGCCGATGACGCTGTCGATGAGCTTGGTGCGGCCGGCGACACGCAGGCGGCGATCGTTCATGAAGGCGCCGCCGCCGCGTTCGGTCGTATAGAGCTCGTCCATCGCCGGATTGTAGATGACGCCGGCCACGATCTGGCCCTGGCGCTCGAGCGCGATCGAGACAGCGAAAAGCGGAATGCCGTGCAGGAAATTGGTGGTGCCGTCGAGCGGATCGACGATCCAGCGGTGCTGGCTGTCATCGCCGGTGATCGTGCCGCGCTCTTCCATCAGGAAGCCGTAGCCGGGCCGCGCCTTCGACAGTTCGGCAAAGACAATGTCCTCGGCCTTGCGGTCTGCCTGGCTGACATAGTCGCCCGGTCCCTTCATCGAGACCTGCAGGTTCTGGACCTCGCCGAAATCGCGCGACAGCGAGCGGCCGGCCTTCATTGCGGCCTGGACCATGACGTTGAGAAGGGCTGAGCGTGCCATCGTAACTCTTCCTGCTGCCCGCGCTTTAACCTTTATCCTGATGCATGTCGGCGACCCGAAACCTGGGCCACCTTTGGGCGACCTGCATCAGTCGGCGCGGCGCATATAAGTGATTTCATTGGTGTCGACGACGATGCGTTCCCCCGCGCCGATGAAGGGCGGCACCAGCACGCGAATGCCGTTTTCCAGCACCGCAGGCTTGTAGGAAGAGGCCGCTGTCTGGCCCCTTACCACCGGGTCCGCCTCGGTGATGGTCAGCGTCACCTGGTCGGGGAGCGAAATACCGATCGGCCTTTCCTCGTAGAGCTGGACCGTCACCATCATGCCGTCCTGCAGGAAAGCGGCGCGGTCGCCGACGAAATCCTTCGCCAGCTCGAGCTGCTCGTAGCTCTCGGTGTCCATGAATACCAGGGCGTCGCCCTGCTCGTAGAGGAAGGAAAAATCCTTGAGATCGAGCCGGATCTGCTCGACCGTCTCTGCCGAACGGAAGCGCTCGTTCAGCTTGGTGCCGTTGATGAGGTTCTTCAATTCGACCTGGTTATAGGCGCCGCCCTTGCCCGGCTTGACGGTGTTGGTTTTGACGGCCACCCACAGGCCGCCATCGTGCTCGATGACGTAGCCGGGACGGATTTCGTTGCCGTTGATCTTGGCCATGATGATGTGATCCGGGAATGAGATGTTCGCAAGACAGCGATTTCGGGCTCCCAAGACCACAAAACACCCAAAGAGGCAAGGGAGTGGGCAGGATGGGCCGAGTTACGGGGCGACGCGCCGGCCGATTTCGCCAACCGCCATCAAGGCAAGCGGTTCGCCTTCTGCAGTGCCTGCTTGGTCTGGTCGTCGCTCAACCCTTGCAGGAAATCGTCCATCTCGGGGTCGATGAGGCCGGCGCGGCGGGCCACGATGTACCAGGCGCCGGCAAGCACGAGGTCCGGCTCGGTGCCGATGCCTTGCATATAGAGTTTCGCCAGGCGGTTCTGGGCGGCGACATTGCCGCCTTCGGCGGCCTGCTTCATCCAGCCGAAGGCGGATTTCAAATCACGCCCGCCGCCGCGGCCCTCGATCATCCAGGTTGCGAGGTCGAGCTGCGCGGTGTCGTAGTTTTGCCGCGCGGCCTGAGCCAGCAGGCGCCGGGCCTGGGCGTCGTCGCGCGATTTGCCGCCTACGCCGTTGGCATAGATCTGCGACATCGCATACTGGGCGTCGGAGAGGCCGGTCGCCGCGGCGCGCTCGTAATAAGTCACGGCCTTGGCGATGCCGGCGTCGCCGGGGTCCTGCTGGACCAGCATCTGCGCGAAATTGAATTGCGCCAGCCGGTTGCCCGCTTCGGCGGCGGCCTGCATCAGCGCATAGGCTTCCTTTTCGTCCTTTTTGACGTAGCGGCCGTCGAGCAGCATCAGCGCATATTGGAACTGCGATTCCGGCACCCCTTGCTCGGCGGCGGCGGCGTACCATTTCGCCGCTTCGGCCGCGTGGAGGGGCACACCCAGTCCGCGCGACAGGATCTCGGCCACCAGCGTCTGCGCCGCCGGGTCGCCGTTTTGCGCGCGCACCAGCGCGAGATTGTAGGCGGTCTTGTAGAGCCCGCGCTGGAAAGCGCCGTAGGCCGCATCCGACGGCTTGGCGCCGAAGCGGTCGGGATTGATCGCGTCGGCCGAAGGCAATGGCGCTGGCTCGGCGGTGGTGGCGGGCTGCGGCAACTGCTTTTCGATCGGCTTGTCGGTATGCACGCCGGCATCGGGCTTAGGGTGCGGCAAAGGAATCGTTTCGGCGGCAGCGGCCTGGATCATGACCGCGGCAAGCAGGGCCTGAAGGGGAAGCCTTGCCGAAGACATGTCAGTCCTCGAAGCGCGGTGCGGTTTCGTCGAGCACCGCATTGGCCTGCGCGATCGCCGCTTTGGGATCGACGCCGTCGGCGAACGCCGCACTCGACAGCGCAACGAACTCGGCGCCCGTATCTGCAACGGTTTCGATGGAAGCGAGCTCCGATCCGGCCATGACGATGCAGGGGATCTGGATCATCTGCGCCCACCATCGCCCCAGCGCCAGGTTGCGCGGATGCGGATCGGGCTTGTTGTCGTAGCCGAAGCGGCCGAAGAAAATATAGTCGGGCCTGACTTCGCCGAGTTCGAGCGCGTCATCACGCGTCTTGGCGCCGCCGGCGCCGACCATCATCTTTGCCTGGAAATGCTCGACCGTCTCGGCGAGCTCGGCCTTGGAAACCTCGACATGAATGCCGTCGGCCTGGACACGCCCGGCGATGCGCGTATCGCCGGCAATGACGACCGCGATGCCGGCTGCCTGTGCTGCCGGCACGATTTCGGCGGCGAAGGCCTGGAAGGAGGCTTCGTCCATGTCGTTCTGCGGCAGGATCAGCGAGGCGACGTCGCCACCGTCGAAGGCCGAGACAATATGGGCGGCCGGCACGCCAGACGGCGCGATCAGCACGATGCGGCAGCGATTGGGGGGCGTTGCGTCGTTCATGGTCTTCGATCCCGGGTTTCGCCTATGCCGGGCGAAGATGGTTGGATTGCGGCATAGAGCAAAGTGCCCGCTTTGAACAGGCGGGCAGGCGGGATCGCTATCTTGACCGCCGGGGCGCCGGCGATTGGCGTTACTCGATCGGTTGCGGACCTGCCGCGGCAGGCCTCCGCTTCCACAATGTCCAGCCGAGATTCATGCCGGCGGCCGCGATAAGGATGGCGACGGCGCCGACGAGCTGGCTGAGATGCAGGCGATGGCCGAATGCCGTGACGTCGACCAGGATCGCAACGATCGGGTAGATGAAGGACAGCGATCCCTGCAGATGCGTCGGCAGCTTCTGGATGGCGCCATACATCAGGATGTACATCAGGCCGGTGTGGACGATGCCGAGCGTTGCCAGCATGGCCCAGCTCCGGGCGTCGGTCGGAAGATGCGAGAGATTGGCGAAGGGCGCCAGCATCAACACGCCGACACAGACCTGGACGAGCGCGATGAGATGCGGCGGCGTGCCCTTGAGCTTCTTGGTGACGATGGCAGCGACGGCCCAGAAGAAGGCAGCGGCCAGCGCCATGACGATGCCGGCGAAATAGTTGGTGCCGACTTCGCCGGCGTCGGGGGCGGCCTCGACGATCAGCACCATGCCGGCGAAGGCGATTGCCAGCCAGGTCAATTTCGTCAGGGTCAGCCGCTCGCCGAAGAAGAGCGCGCCGAAGCCGACCAGCATGAAAGGCTGGGTATTGTAGACAGCGGTGGCGATCGAGATCGACGCGCGCGAGAATGCGCTGAACAGCAGCAGCCAGTTGACGACGATGGCTGCGCCACCGAGGGCTGCGATGACGAAAACGCGAAGCGACAGCCTGTTGCGCAAAAGGCCGAGGCCGGCGCAGATGACGAGCAGCGTCACCGCGCCGAAAGCGCAGCGCCAGAACACCACATCCATGATAGGCTGGCCGGACAGGACAACGAACCATCCGATCGTTCCCAGGATCGCCATTGCGGCGGACATTTCGATCGTCCCACGGACTTTATCGTTCACGGCAAACCTCCGAAGCGTTGCGGGCATAATCTCATGCGGCTCAAGGGGTTTCCATGAAACTAGAAAGGCGATAAGCTGTTTTCTCCTAATTTAAACAGGCATCGCGCTAGAAATCCTGAGAATGTAAAATGCTTGACGAGCTCGACCGACGCCTCCTCGAAATCCTGGTGAGGGATGCGCGGACTTCGCTGAAGGAGCTGGCCGGCCAGGTCGGGCTGTCGTCGCCGAGCGTTTCGGAGCGGCTGAGGCGGCTCGAGGAGCGTGGCGTGATCAGGGCTTTCACCGTCGAGATCGACCCGCTGGCGCTCGGCTATACATTGCAGGCGATCGTGCGCATCAAGCCGCTCCCGGGCAAGCTGCACATCGTCCAGAAGCTGATCGAGGAGATCGCCGAATTCGGCGAATGCGATAAGGTGACGGGGGACGACTGCTTCGTTGCCAGGCTGTTCGTGCGTTCGATCGGCGACCTCGACGGTATCCTCGATCGCATCGCCGACAAGGCTGAGACCAGCACCGCCATCGTCAAGGCTCAGCCGATCCGGCGGCGGCCGCCACCGCTCGGCGCATGACCGGTCCGCGTTTCTTGACTCTGCCTGCCGGTGGTGGAAATGCGTGGCGGCTCCGCCAGTCAGGCATATGAACAACGAGGAAGGAACATGGCGCAGAATGTCTACGATCAGCCGGATTTCTTCGCAGGCTACAGCCAGCTCGGCCGGTCCGTCGAAGGGCTGGAGGGCGCCGCCGAGTGGCCGGCGCTGCGCGCGATGCTTCCCGACGTCGGCGGCTTGCGAATCGTCGATCTTGGTTGCGGTTTCGGCTGGTTCTGCCGCTGGGCTCTTGAACACGGGGCCAAGGAGGTTCTGGGTCTCGACCTGTCGGAAAAGATGCTCGCCCGGGCGCGTGCCGCCGGCCCGGATGCCGGCATCGTCTACGAACGCGCCGATCTCGATGAACTCAGCCTGCCGCGGACGGCTTTCGATCTCGCCTACAGCTCGCTTGCCCTGCACTATGTCAGCGATGCCGCGCGGCTGTTCCAGACCGTGCATCAGTCCCTGGTCCCCGGCGGGCATTTCGTCTTCTCGACGGAGCATCCGATCTATATGGCGCCGACCCTTCCCGGCTGGTCTGTCGATGCCGAAGGCCGCAAGACATGGCCTGTCGACCGGTATCTGGTGGAGGGACCGCGCAAGACAGACTGGCTGGCCAAGGGAGTTGTGAAACATCACCGCACCATCGGCACCACGCTCAACGCGCTGATCCGGTGCGGCTTCACCATCGAGCATGTCGAGGAATTCCGTCCGACGGACGCGCAGATCGCGGCCAAGCCCGAACTGGCGGAAGAGCTCGAGCGACCGATGTTCCTGCTGGTCTCGGCCCGGCGATAGATCAGAGCAGAATGGGCCGGCCTTGCTGTGGCGACGCCCACATTTGCTGTCGCTCCGCTCGGGAATCTGGGCTATTCAGGCGTTGACGCGCTTTCCCTCCAGACCAGTCCCTCCTCCATGTCAGGCCTGCTTTCCGATCCGTGGTTCTATGCGGCCGCCGTCCCGGCGATCATTCTGGTCGGCCTGTCCAAGGGCGGATTTGGCGGTGCGGTCGGTTTCGTCGGCGTGCCGCTGATGGCGCTGACCATGCCGCCGGTGCAAGCGGCGGCCATCCTGCTGCCCATCCTGTGCCTGATGGACATCGTTTCGGTATGGACGTGGTGGGGCGTCTATAACAGAAAGATGCTGGCCGACATGATGCCCGGCGCGGTGATCGGCATCGGTCTCGGTTGGCTGACGGCCGCACTGGTCACTGAGGAGGCGGTGCGGCTGATCGTCGGCGCCGTCGCCATCATTTTCGTGCTGCGCTGGCTCTATCTGAAGTACCGCCACGGCGCCGACCATGCGGCGCACCCCAACCGCGTCGCCGCGGCCCTCTGGGGCACGGTCGCCGGCTTCACCAGCTTCGTCGCCCATGTCGGCGGCCCGCCCTTTCAGGTCTACGCGCTGCCGATCCGGCTCGACCCGAAGGTGTTGTCTGGCACGGCGGCGATCTTCTTTGCCGCCACCAACGCGCTGAAGCTCGTTCCCTATTTCGCGCTCGGCCAGTTCGACAGCACCAATCTGACCGCGTCGGCGGTGCTGATGCCGCTGGCGCCGCTATCCACCGTCGCCGGCGCCTGGCTGGTGCGCCGCATGCGTCCGGAGATATTCTATCCCTTCACCTATGCGACGGTGGCGGTCGTCGCGGTGAAGCTTCTGTGGGACGGGATCGCCGGCCTGATGTAGCCGCGACCGTTTTCGCCTGCCTCAGGCGACGCCCGGCACCATGCGCCTTGGTCGGCCGAGCGCCAGGGTGGCGCCAGCCGCCAACACAAGCACCATGGCGGCAAGGACCGTGAAGTCGTCGATGGTCGGCTTCAGCACCATGTCGGCGATGATGACCAGCATCACCGCATAGTCGAAGCGCGCCGCCCGCAGGATGCGCTGGCCATAGGCTAGGGCGGCCGGCGTCACGCCATCCCTGGCGATCATCGCGCCCATGTGGTCGGCGCTCGGCTTGAAGACGAACATGCCGATTGAAAAGGTGGTCGCGTAGCCGGCAAGACCGATCAGGATCCACAGTTGCGAGAAGCCGACCCAGAACCAGCACATGATCAGCCCGAAGGCCAGTGTCAGCATCGACATCGGCGCGAAGAAGCGGTTTCCCAATTCGCCCGTGGCGCGCATTGCCTGCAGCGTTCCCTGGATGTTTCCCGAGCGGTCGGCAAGCGTCGCCAGCACCATCAGCGCGAAGCCGCCGCCGACCCACAGGGTCGCCGAAAGTATGTGCAGCAATTTGACGATGGAATACCAATCCATGGCTTTCTCCCCGGTGCCTGATGTAGCGAAGGAAGCGAGCCGTCGCCCCCCACCGCTTCGATGGCCAAGCGTGTATCGCCGCGCCTGTTTCGGAACGATGTCGTGAAAAAACCAGTTCTGTTTCAAGTGCCGGATAACGTAAGGAGCCGCTGATATTGCGAGCGCGCCATCCGGGTTTCTGCCATTATGAGCAGCGTCCGGGGGCGCGACATCGTCCAGAAACAGTGCCGATGCTAGTGCGCCCGAGCCGGGAGCCCGGTGGCGAGAGCAATCGCCTGACGATCAACCCTTTCCCGAACACGGGAAAGGCAACTCGGGGGAAAGATATGCAAGGGGTAGCACGGAATTTCTTCACGCTGGCCGTTATCTATGCGCTGTGCGGCATGGCGCTCGGCCTGTACATGGCGATCAGCCAGGACCATGGCCAGATGCCGACCCACGCCCATACGATGGTCGCTGGATGGCTGATGTCGGCGGTCTTCGCCTTCTTCTATCACCTGTTTCCGGCGGTCGGACAGAAGACGGTTGCCGTCGTTCACTTCTGGCTGACCGCAATCAGCGGCATCGGCCTTTTGATCGGGCTCTACTTCCTGCTTGGCGGCAATGCCGCGATCGAACCGCTGGTGGCGGCGTCTTCGATGGGTTTCTACGCGGCCTTGCTGCTGTTTGCCTTCATTGCCTTGCCGGCGGTGTGGAAAACGGCCTGAGTCGAGGCTCGGCACATCTTCAGGAACTGTGCTGTTACGGCACAGTGGCGCGGGGTTCGCTCAAAAAACATCGGCGCCGTTAAGGGTTCATTAAGCTTTACAGGCGTTTACTATGCGCATCCAGTGATCTGGATTCTTACCGAGTGGTTGGAGCCACTTTGTTTGACGCCTCCCTGTTAAACTCCTGAGAGCCGCCTTATCCGCGGCTCTTTTTTTGTCCGCTTTCCAGCGACACGCGCCGGATCGCGTTAACCTTCTGTTAAACATGTGCTTGCCTTCACCCCGGACGAAGCGCATTTTCAAGCTTCAGTTATGTAGGGTTCCGGGTGTATCGGCAGTAAGCCGAATCGGCCGGTTGCAAGTGCAGGGGCGCATCGATGAACGAGCCTTCGAAGGGCAGCGCGAAAACCGTCAAGCTGGCGGAACGTCGGGTCTTTTCGCACTCCTTCAAACCGCTCTACCAGGAAGGCATGGGGCTGGTCGAACAGGCGGCGGAGTATCTAGACGGCAAGGGCCGGGCCGAGGCCAAGAAGCTGTCCCGGCTGGCGGCCACGCTCTATGCAGCCGAATCGATGCGGCTAACCACAAGGCTGATGCAGGTCGCCTCGTGGCTGCTTCTGCAGCGCGCCGCGAATTCCGGCGAGATGACCCGCGATCAGGTCGCGTCGGAAAAGTCCAAGGTGCGCCTCGACACCGCCTCCGCCCATGACGAGGCGGCCGGCTGGGCCGAACTGCCCAAGGATTTCCTCGACCTCGTCAACCGGTCGCTGCGCCTGCAGGCACTGGTGCGCCGCATGGACGAGGAGATCTACGGCGCCGGCGCGGTGGTCGACATGCAGCCCATGAGCCGCCGGCCCAATCCGGTCTCGGCCCAGATCAGCCTGCTCAATACGGCTTTCGCCCGCAACTAAGGAGTTTGGAGCATTTCTGGCCCGGCAGGCTGCTGTTTCCGGTTTGTTCACATTTCGCTGGCATCGCTGTCCGCCGGAGGTAGAGTAACCGGATGGGGGACGCGATTCGCATCATCGGTATCGATCCGGGGCTCAGGCGCACCGGCTGGGGTATTGTCGAGAGCCTCGGCAATTCGCTGCGCTTCGTCGCGTCCGGCACGGTGCGTTCCGAAGACAAGGCGGCGCTGGCAACGCGGCTTTGCCAACTGCATGACGGGTTGGCTGAAATCCTGCATTCCGCCATGCCGCATGAGGCGGCCGTCGAACAGACCTTCGTCAACAAGGATGCGGTGGCGACGCTGAAGCTTGGCCAGGCGCGCGGCATCGCCATGCTGGTGCCGGCACGCGCCGGCCTGGTCGTTGCCGAATATGCACCCAATGCCGTCAAGAAGGCGGTGATCGGCGTCGGCCATGGCGACAAGAAGCAGATCCACATGATGGTAAAGGTGCTGCTGCCGAAAGCGACCTTCGACACCGAACATGCCGCCGACGCGCTCGCCATAGCCATTTGCCACGCGCATCACCGGCAAAGCGTCGCCTATCGGATGACGGCATTGGCATCGTGAGGGATTGTTCGGCATGATAGGCAAGCTCAAGGGTACGCTTGACGAAATCGACGAGGATCATTGCCTCGTCGACGTCCATGGCGTCGGCTACGTCGCCTACTGCTCGGCGCGCACGCTTGCCGCGCTGCCTTCGCCCGGCGAAGCGGTGGTGCTGTTCGTCGAGACCTATGTGCGCGAGGACATGATCCGGCTCTACGGCTTCCAGTCGGTGCTGGAGCGTGAATGGTTCCGGCTGTTGATGAGCAATGTGCAGGGCGTCGGCGCCAAGGTGGCGCTGGCCATCCTGTCGACGCTGGCGCCGGCCGACCTTGCCAACGCGATCGCGCTGCGCGACATCGCCATGGTCTCCCGCGCGCCCGGCGTCGGCAAGAAAGTGGCCGAGCGCATCGTTACCGAATTGAAGAACAAGGCGCCGGCCTATGCCGGTGCCGCCTCGGGCACGATCGGCTTGAAGCAGGAGCTCGGCGAGGGCGTGGCAGCCGCGCCGATCACAGACGCGGTCTCGGCCCTAGTCAATCTCGGTTATTCCCGCGACACCGCCGCCAATGCGGTGGCGGCGGCACTGAAGACGGCGGGCGAGGAGGCGGACGCGTCGAAGCTGATTCGCTTCGGGCTCAAGGAACTGGCGCGGTGAGCGCACGCTTGTCCGGTTCCCGGCCATATGCAAGGAAGGCGGCATGAGCCTGTCCCCCCGTCTGATCGCTCCCGAAAAACGCGGCGAGGATGCCGATCAGAGTTTGCGGCCGCAGACGCTTGACGATTTCGTCGGCCAGGCGGCGGTGCGGGCCAACCTCAAAGTATTTATCGAGGCCGCCAAGGGCCGCAAGGAAGCGCTCGACCATGTGCTGTTCGTCGGTCCTCCCGGGCTAGGCAAGACGACGCTGGCGCAGATCATGGCGCGCGAGCTCGGCGTCAACTTCCGCTCGACCTCCGGACCGGTCATCGCCAAGGCCGGCGATCTCGCCGCACTCTTGACCAATCTCGAGGAAGGCGACGTCCTGTTCATCGATGAGATCCACAGGCTGAACCCGGCGGTGGAAGAGATCCTCTATCCGGCGATGGAGGATTTCCAGCTCGACCTGATCATCGGCGAGGGACCGGCGGCGCGCTCGGTCAAGATCGACCTTGCCCGTTTCACGTTGGTGGCCGCCACCACGCGGCTCGGCCTGCTCACCAATCCGCTGCGCGACCGCTTCGGCATCCCGGTGCGGCTCAACTTCTACACGGTCGAGGAACTGGAGCAGATCGTGCGGCGCGGCGCACGCATTCTGCAAATGCCGCTCGGCGATGACGGCGCGCTGGAGATCGCGCGGCGCGCGCGTGGCACGCCGCGCATCGCCGGCCGGCTGTTGCGCCGCGTGCGCGATTTCGCCTCGGTCGCCGGCGATGGTCATGTGAACCGCTTGATCGCTGACGAGGCCTTGACCCGGCTGGAGGTCGACGCGCTCGGCCTCGATGCGCTCGACCGCCGGTATCTTTCGATGATCGCGCGCAATTTCGGCGGCGGGCCGGTCGGCATCGAGACGATCGCCGCCGGCCTGTCCGAGCCGCGCGACGCCATCGAGGACATCATCGAGCCCTATCTCATCCAGCAGGGTTTCATCCAGCGCACGCCGCGCGGCCGTGTGCTGACCGCCAATGCCTGGCGCCATCTTGGCCTCGACGCGCCGAAGGACCTGGCGCAACAGCAGATCAATTTGTTTCAGGAAGAATAGCGGCCGCGGCGGCGGCGTTCGGCCGGCGATCGAGCGTCCGCAACCGCTTTGCGGCGTGCAATCTGAGATCTTGCTGATCGGTCCCGGCGCGTGGAGCAACGGCGCTCAATGAAGCGACCGGATCACGTCCAGCACATCAGGCTCGGCCCTGTCGCCATTGAAGGCGTCGACAATGCCGAAAGCGCCGCCGTAACTCCACACCGACCAGGAGAAGCCATGCGCCTCGGCGCGCGCGATCATGTCCCGGACATAGGCGGCGCGATATCCGGCCGGCATCACATGGGAATTGCCGTATTCCTGGCGGATCATGCCGAACTCGCCCAGCGTGACGTTTTCCGGCTTGATGCCGTTGGCCTTCGTCCAGGCATCTACGGCCTTGAACGGGGCGTCCATGAGACCAAGCAGCTTGGCGTCGGTGTCCATGCTGGCGACCTGCTCGTCGAGATAGGCAAGCAGCCCGCCCTGCCGCGCCCAGGGCGCCTCGGCCTTGATCCTGGCGCGGATGGTGTCGAGCGTGACGTCGAGCTCAGCCTGCGGCACCGCGGTCAGCGGGTAAGGCAGGCCGGTCACATAGGGAATGAAATCGCCGGCCCAGGTCGCGCCCTGATGGGTAAGCAGGAACGGATCGTAGGAATGGAAGGTCCAGATGACGTTGTCGTCCGGAATCGCCTTCGGATCGATTTTTTCCAGCGACGCCGCCGCGGAATAGCAGGCCCCGGTCAGAACAAGCGTCAATCTCGTCGCCGAAGAGCGCGCCGCGGCGAACAATCTCTGCTGGCGTTGCGGCCACAGGCTGGTGCCGTCGGCGTCGCAGTCGACGATCGGTTCGTTCATCGGTTCGAAAGCCACTTGCGCCGGATCTTCCCCGGCGAGCGTGTGCGCCATCTTGCGCACCATCTCGACATAGGCATCGAATGTCACCGGGTTGTTCATCACCTCGGCCATGCCGATCTTGCGCCCGCCGCCGGCGGGGATCAGATGCATGTCGACGACAACCTTCAAGCCGGCGCGGTTGATCATGCGGACAGAGTCCAGCACGCTGGCATAGAGATCGTCGCGCAAGGCCATCGTGTTTTCGGAAAGGAAGGGCGAAGGATCGACCGGCATGCGCAGGAAATCGAAGCCTGCATCCTTCAAAGCCTCGAGATCGTCGTCCTTGAGAAATTTGCGCCATTCCGGGTAAGGCAGGATGGCCTTGGCGTCGCCCCACTGGTCTTCGCCCGGCCAGGTCACCCACTGGTCGAGATTGAGCCCGCGCTTCATGGAGAAGGCCGCGGCCTGGCCCGGCTCGGCCAGAGCCATCACGACGAACAGAGCCATCACCACGAGCAGCGCCGTCGCCAAGGTCTTGATCATCGCCGTCAACAGTGCCATCCGATGCCATGTCACGCGCGGCACAGGTGCCTTGCCGCGACTGAAAAAGGAAGCGCAATGGACGATCATGGTGAATCCGCGACCTTGCTGGCGGGGATTTCCGGTGCGCTGACGCCGTTCGGCCACCGGCTGATGGCGCGGGTCTACTATGCCGACACCGATTTCTCCGGTGTCGTCTACCACGCCCGCTATCTCGAATTCCTTGAGCGCGGCCGCTCCGACTATCTGAGGCTGAGCGGGGTGCACCACACCGAACTTGCCGATGGCAAGCATGGCGAAAGAATTGTCTGGGTGGTGCGTCGCATGGAGATCGACTTCCGCATCCCGGCCCGCATGGACGACATCCTGACGATCGACACCCGGACCGAGGAAATTTCCGGCGCGCGCATCTTCATGGCCCAGCAGCTCAAGCGCGGCGACGAGGTGCTGGTCGAGGCCAGGGTGGAGGCGGCGATCATCGGCGAGAACGGCCGGCCACGCCGCTTCCCCAGGGAGTGGATCGCAGCGTTCATGCCCAAGGCGGGTTAAAAGGGTCGGCGCCGTTGGTATCGCCGGCGCCGGCTTGAAGCGCGGCGATGCGCCGCGCCTGATCGACTAACCCATCCTTAACCATAACGGTTCATGAAGAGATTGGTGAAGATTGGCGCTATACGGCGCCTTCCTTTCACCAACATTTGCCCCGAAAAGGCCGCGAAAGGCACGTTTTGGGGTTGTTCCGGTAGCTTCGTGCGAACCGACCACAAGGGATGCCAGGGGCCAGCCGCCAGCTTCGCCCGGAAATCTTAAGGACGTTACGATGGAAAATATCGCACTCGCCGAACCGGGCGCGCAATTATCGATTTGGGCGCTGTTCATGCAGGCCAGCTGGGTGGTCAAGCTTGTCATGATCGGTCTGCTCTGCGCCTCGGTCTGGACCTGGGCAATCATCGTCGACAAGCTCGTATCCTATGCCCGCATGCGGCTGGCGCTAAACCGGTTCGAGCAGGTATTCTGGTCGGGGCAGTCGCTGGAGGAGCTTTACCGCACGCTTGCCGACCGCAAGACATCGGGCATGGGCGCCATCTTCGTCGCCGCCATGCGCGAGTGGAAGAAGAGTTTCGAGAAGGGCGCCAAGTCGCCACTCGGCTTACAAACCCGCATCGACAAGGCAATGGACCTGGCGCTGACCCGCGAGATGGAGAAGCTCGAAGGCCGCCTCGGCTTCCTCGCCACCACCGGCTCGGCCGCCCCGTTCATCGGCCTGTTCGGCACCGTCATCGGCATCATGACGTCGTTCCAGGCGATCGCCGGCTCCAAGAACACCAGCTTGTCGGTGGTCGCGCCCGGCATCGCCGAGGCGCTGCTGGCGACCGCTATCGGCCTGCTCGCCGCCATTCCGGCTGTCATCGCCTACAACAAGCTGTCATCGGATGCGAGCAAGATCGCGGTGCGCATGGAAGGGTTCTCCGACGAGTTCTCCGCCATACTCTCGCGCCAAATCGATGAAAAAGTAGCGCCGAAGGCCTGAGGAGTAAGCCGATGGGAATGTCCGTAGGCATGGCTGGACGCGGCGGGCGCGGCCACAGGCGGCGCGGCCGCCATCATGGCCTCATCGCCGAAATCAATGTCACGCCGATGGTCGACGTGATGCTGGTGCTGTTGATCATCTTCATGGTCGCCGCGCCGCTGTTGACGGTCGGCGTGCCGATCGATCTGCCGGATACGCAGGCCAAGGCGATGAATGCCGACACACAGCCGATCACCGTTTCGATCAATGCCGCCGGTCAGATCTATCTCCAGGAAACCGAAATCCCGATCGAGGAATTGGTGGCGAAGCTGCAGGCGATCTCGAAGACCGGCTATGACGAGCGCATCTTCATCCGCGGCGACAAGTCCACCGACTACGGCACGGCGATGAAGGTGATGGCCCGCATTTCGGCCGCCGGCTACAAGAATATCGGCCTGGTTTCACTGCAGGAACAGGATCAATAGACCCACTATGAGGACCGGCTTCACCACATCGGTGATCATGCATGCGGCGCTGATTGGCTTCGGCCTGTTCACGCTGTCGGCACCGGCCGCGCTTCCGTCGGCCGACGTGGAGTCGGTCGCTGTCGACATCGTTCCGATCGAAGCCACTGCCCAGGTGCTGCAGGGCGACAAGAAATCGGTGGTGCATGAAAAGCCGGCTCCCTTGCCCACGCAGCGTCCCGATGTGGTGGCGGATGCGCAGAAGGTCGGCGAGAACAGCGTCGATACCGACAAGCCGGTAACGCCCGAGGCCAAGCCGAAGCCGGTCGACATGACGTCGGCTCCGCCGCCGGCGCCAACGCCGATCGAAAAGCCGAAGACCGAGGACGTGCCGAAGCCGCAGGAAAAGCCCAAGCCGACGCCGGCCACGGAAGTGGCTCCCGCGCCGCAGCCCAAGGAAGAGGTCAAGCCCGAGCCGGTCAAGCAGACCGAGCCGAAGCCGGCGCCAGCCAAGGAGCCGACGCCCGCACCGCCACAGGACAAGACCGCGGCCATCGAGCCGACGCCCGAGGTGAAGCCGGACGCGGTCGCCCAGGCGATCGCCAAGGACCAGCCTGACGATGCCCAACTGCCGGACTCCGCGCCCGCGCCGCAGGCGCGGCCGAAGCCGCAGCCGGCACAGGCCGAAAGCGCCAAAGCGCCGGAGCGCAAGGACGCCGACAAACCGGTCAAGGAGGCTTCATCCAAGCCGAAGTCGGATGACAAGCAGTTCAATTCCGACGAGATCTCGGCCCTGCTGGACAAGCAGAAGCCGTCCGGCGGCGGCGCCAAGCGTTCGACACAGCAGGCTTCGCTCGGTGGCGAGAAGGACCAGGGTCAGAAGCTGTCGAGATCAGAACTGGGCGCCCTGTCGGATCAGCTTGGCGGTTGCTGGACATTGCCGGCGGGGCTGGAGGGCTCGGAGAATTTCGTCGCCGTGGTCATGTTCAACCTCGACCCCTCGGGCAAGCTGGATGGCCGGCCCACCGTCGAGAAATCGAGCGGAAACCGGCAGTTCGATGAAAGCGCCGTGCGTGCGGTTCAGAAATGCAACATGGCCGGCCTTCAGGTTCCGGCGGGCAAACAGGACATCTGGGCCCAGGTCCGTGTCACTTTCGATCCGAGGGAAATGCTTGGCCTTTGAGGCCTGCCCTCCGCAGAATCAGTGAAGAGAAGCGAGAAGACATGAAATTCATCCTCAAGCCGCTCCTGATGGTCGCGATAGTAGCGCTGGGCTCGATGGCCGGCGCCGTCATGCCTGCGTGGGCGCTCGTCGAAATCAACGTCAACAAGGGCAATGTCGAGCCGCTGCCGATCGCCATCACCGATTTCCAGTCGGGCGATGGGCTTGGCGCGCAGATTTCCGGCATCGTCACCGCCGACCTGAAGCGCTCGGGCCTGTTCGCACCGATCGACAAAAGCGCCTTCATCGAGAAGATCGCCAATCCTGACGCAGCGCCTCGCTTCGACGACTGGAAGGTGATCAATGCCCAGGCGCTGGTCACCGGCAGCGTCAGCAAGGAGGCCGACGGGCGCATCCGCGCGCAGTATCGGCTGTGGGACACGTTCGCGGGACAGCAGATGTCGGGCGAACAGTTCTTCGCCAACGACGCCAATCAACGACGCGTCGCTCACATCATCGCGGACGCCATCTACGAGCGGCTGACCGGCGAGAAGGGCTATTTCGACACGCGCGTCGTTTTCATCGACGAGTCCGGCGCCAAGAACGCGCGCAAGAAGCGCCTCGCCATCATGGACCAGGACGGTGCCAATGTGCGCTATCTCTCGGACGGCAGGGCGATCGTCTTGACGCCGCGCTTCTCGCCGAACCGGCAGGAAATCACCTACATGTCCTATGAGAGCGGCCAGCCGCGGGTGTATCTCCTGCAGATCGAGACCGGCCAGCGCGAACTGGTCGGCAATTTTCCGGGCATGACGTTTGCGCCGCGCTTTTCGCCGGATGGGCAGAAGGTAATCATGAGCCTGCTGCGCGACGACGGCAATTCCAACATCTTCGCCATGGACCTCAGGAGCCGCTCGACCACCCGGCTCACCAACTCGACCGCCATCGACACCTCGCCTTCCTATTCGCCCGACGGCAGCAAGGTGGTGTTCACCTCCGACCGCGGCGGCCGCGCGCAGATCTATGTGATGGGCGCCGACGGTTCGGGCCAGACCCGCATCTCCTTCGGCGACGGGGTCTATTCGACGCCGGTGTGGTCGCCGCGCGGCGATCTCATCGCCTTCACCAAGCAGACCGGCGGCGAATTCCAGATCGGCGTCATGAAGACCGACGGTTCGGGCGAGCGCATCCTGTCGTCCGGCTTCCAGCAGGAAGGACCGACCTGGGCGCCGAACGGCCGCGTGCTGATGTTCTTCCGCGATTCCGCCGGCGGCCCGAAACTGGTTTCTGTCGATCTCACCGGCCGCAACGAGCAGTCGATCCCGACCGCGAACTTTGCCTCCGATCCGGCCTGGTCGCCGCTACTGGAGTGAGAGGAATTGGAGAAATGAAGAAATGAAGAATTGAGGGATGGAGAGAGAAGCGGGCTACATCAAGCGCGCGAAGGATTTGGATGTGTATAGGCACGCTTATGCGGTTTCCCTTGACGTCCACAAGGCCACGCTTGTTTTTCCGAAAATGGAACAATACGCGTTGGCTGACCAAATGCGGCGATCCAGCAAGGCGATCTGTGCCAATCTGGCTGAAGGATTTGCCAAACAGACCCATTCCAGGCCCGAATTTGCGCGTTTCATTTCGATGACCATGGGATCATGCAGCGAAGTAGAGACGTGGATTTCGTATGCGTTCGACCTTGGCTACATCACGCACGCGCAGCGCGATGAATGGCGGCAATCCTATGTCCATATCTATGGAATGCTGGTGAATCTCAGGAAGAAGTTGAAATGACCCTTTCCTCATTTCTTGAATTCCTCAATTCTCCATTTCCACCCCTTTGTCGCGTTTTGGCCGCATTTCCGCCTAGGGTCCGCGCCAACTGTGACCCGGATGAAAGGCTGCGGACGGGCAGCCCTAAACCAAATTTTAACCGTGTTTCTTGAATGCCGGTTAACCCAAACGTGGTTACTGGGTGATCAACGAAATCACTCAAATGCGAAGGAGAGGCGGCATGGGCCGTATCGCAGCACTTACCAGAAACCCGGCCATGATCGCGCTGGTGGCAGCACTTGCCATCACCGGCTGCGCCTCGAAGAAGACGCCCAACAGCGCTGCCGATCTCGGCCTCAACGGCGCCGGTGCCGCAACGCCTGGATCGGCGCAGGACTTCACCGTCAATATCGGCGACCGCATCTTCTTCGACACGGACTCCTCCTCGATCCGCGCCGATGCTCAGACGACGCTGTCGCGCCAGGCGCAGTGGCTGAACCAGTACAAGCAGTATGCGATCGTCGTCGAAGGCCATGCCGACGAACGCGGTACGCGCGAATACAATCTGGCGCTCGGTGCCCGCCGCGCCGCCGCAACGCGCGACTTCCTGGTCTCCAAGGGCGTCTCCGCCAACCGCCTGAAGACCATTTCCTACGGCAAGGAACGGCCGGTCGCGGTGTGCGACGACATCTCCTGCTGGTCGCAGAACCGCCGCGCGGTCACCACGCTCAGCGGCGCCGGTTCCTGACATTTTCGCGCCTCGAGCGACACGCGAAAAACACGACCGGCAAAAATGCAACACAGGTTTGCGAAAGGCGGCTGAAAGGCCGCCTTTTTCATGTTTGGCCCCTTCAAACAAAATTTGGCCGAAGTCTCGCGTCCTGCTATGAGCCGAGGGCGCTTGGCTGGTCCCATACCGATTGGAAGGCGCGAACAAGCTAACGACACGGCGAGAGGCATATGCATTTGAGATCAGTTCTGAGCGGCACGCTTGCGCTGCTGCTCCTTTCAGGCGTCACCGCGATGGCGGGTGGCTTAGGGACTGATGGCACGGGACAGCCAGCCGACAGCGGCTTTTCCTTCCATCTGCCCAGCATCGAGTTGCCTGGCATTTTCGGCGAAAAGAAGAAGTCGGACCAGGTTCAGTTCGCGCAGCAGTCGACCGGCACAGGCGCCACCGGGCTCGAGGACCAGCTACGCCAGATGAACGGCAAGATCGAGGAGCTCAACTTCCAAATCTTGCAGATGCAGGAGCAGATCCGCAAACAGCAGGAAGACAACGAGTTCCGCTTCCAGCAGCTCGAAGGCGGCACGCAAGGCGCGCAGCAGCCGGCCGGACCGAAGAAGTCGCAGGCCGCGCCCGCAGACGGCGACAGCAGCGTGGCCGAGGCGCCGGCCGCGCAACCGCCCGCCGACGCCGGTAGTCAGGCGGCGGCCGGCCAGTCGGCTGGCGGCGGCCAGAGCGTCGAGGACGTCATCGTCGAATCCTCCAACGGCGATCCGGGCAAGGTGATCCCCGGAACGGGAGCGCACGAAAAGACCTTCGGCAGCATCACCGTCGACAAGAACGGCAATGTGGTCGATGCCGGCGGCAGCACGCAGGCGACCGCGCCGGCGCAGGATGTCGCTCCAGCCACCGGCGCTCCGGCGAAGGGGGGCAAGTCCGACGGCACGGTGGTTGCGGCGCTGCCTTCCACGAACGATCCCGAGGAGCTCTACCGCAATTCCTACCAGTTCATCCTGTCGGGCGACTACGGCACCGCCGAACAGGGTTTTCGCGACCACATCGCGCGTTTTCCCCGTGACGCCAAAACGGCGGATGCGCACTATTGGCTGGGCGAATCGCTGCTTGGCCAGCAGAAATACCGCGATGCCGCGGAGGTCTTCCTCGCCGCCAGCAAGGACTATCCCAAGGCCAAGAAGGCCCCTGACATGCTGCTGAAGCTCGGCGTGTCGCTGGTCGGCCTGAAGCAGCACGACGTGGCCTGCGCCACCTTCAGCGAGGTCGGCAAGCGCTACCCCGACATTTCCAACACGCTCAAGGAGCGTGTGAAGCAGGAAAAGGCCCTGGCGGCGTGCTAGCCCTTCTCCTGCCTGCCGTTGCCTTGCCCTCGGAGCCGCGTTCGGGCGACATGCATTGATGCTCGACACCGAGCCTGATCTTTCGAAAGACCTTTTTTCGCACATCGACTTTACCAGCGGCGCCGTTGCGGCCGTATCCGGCGGCAGCGACTCGACCGCCCTGCTTCTCCTTCTCAAACGACATCTCGACCGAACCGCGCCGTCCGCGAAGCTGCTGGCGGTGACGATCGACCACGGTTTGCGGCAGGGCGCGGCGGCCGAAGCGGAGGCGGTGGCCAGGCTTTGCGCCGCGCATGCCATCGCGCACCGCATCGTCGCCTGGTCCGGACGCAAGCCGTCGACCGGGCTGCCGGCCGCCGCGCGGGAGGCGCGCTACCGGTTGCTGGCCGAGGCGGCGCGGGCGGAAGGCCTCGGCCTGATCGTGACCGGTCATACAGCGGACGACCAGGCCGAGACGGTGCTGATGCGGCAAGTCCGAGGCAAGGGCGCCCGCGAGGAAGGGCGCGGCCTTGCCGGCATGGCGCCGGCCACCTTGCACGACTGGCACGAGTGGATCGTGCGGCCGCTCCTTGGCATTCGGCGCGCGGCCCTGCGCGACTTCCTGCGGCGCGAGCATGTCGGCTGGGCCGAGGACCCGACCAACGCCGACGCGGCCTTCGAGCGACCGCGCATGCGGGCGGCACTGGCCGGCGCGGACGGCGCGCAGCGCATCGATGACGCATTGACGCTGGCGGCGCGCGAGAGCGAGGCGCGCAGCCGGCTTGGCGTCCGCGCCGCGGATTTGATCGCGCGCTTCGCCAGCCAGCCGGCGCCGGGTCTTGTCCGCCTCGATCCGACCCTGCTTTCGGCCGGCGACGATCCGGCGGCCGTCTATGCGCTGCGCATCCTCCTTGCCACAAGCGGGGGCGTCGAGTTTCTGCCGGACCAGGCGCGATGCGAGGCGCTGTTCGGTGGGCTGAAGGCTGGATTTCTTTGCGCCACATTGTCGCGGACGGTGGTGGATTCCAGGCGCGCCGGCATCTTTCTGCGCCGCGAGGCGCGAGGCTTGCCGCCTGTGGTCGCGGCCACCGGCGGGCTGCTTTGGGACAGCCGCCGGAACATCACGTTGGACGACGGCGGCAGTGCATTGTTGATCGCGCCGTTCGGGGCAGCGGCGGCGAAGCGTCTGGCAATCGCGGAAGGCGAGACGCCGCGCAGCCTCGTGCGCGCGGCGCTGGCCTGCGAGCCGGCATCGCGGCAGGCCGTTGAAAACCCTGGCCTGCCTCAAGGTGGGCAGGCGTCGCGGGGGTTCACGGCACAGGCCGTCGTCGCCCCCTTTGCCCGCTTCCTGCCGTCCTTCGACCTGGCGCCAGCGCGGGCCGTCGCCGAATTGATCGGCGCACCGGCGCTTCCCGCCGCGCCTTTCAACCGGCCATAGCGCCGGTCGGTCGTGGGCGAAAGCTTAACCCAGACGTGCTGTTCTGCTTGGCAAGGGGGGACGCTCTCCCTATGTTAGGCTCAAGTTTCCTCTCACGACGCGTGTCCGCCCGCGGACGCCAACGGGACAATTGATGAATCCGAACTATCGCAACCTCGCGCTCTGGGCGATCATAGCGGTCCTGCTCATCGCCCTCTTCAATCTGTTCCAGACGCCGCAGACGCGTGGGGCTTCGAGCGATGTGCCTTATTCGCAGTTCCTGCAGGATGTCGCGGCGGGCCGGGTCAAGACGGTGACCATCGCCGGCGCCCGCATCTCCGGCACCTACACCGACAATTCGAGCGGCTTCCAGACCTATTCGCCCGGCGATCCGTCGCTGGTCTCGCGGCTGCAGGACAAGAACGTCACCATCAATGCGCGGCCAGAGACCGACGGCTCAAACTCGCTGTTCGGTTACCTGATCTCGTGGCTGCCGATGATCCTGATCCTCGGCGTATGGATATTCTTCATGCGCCAGATGCAGTCCGGCTCCGGCCGCGCCATGGGCTTCGGCAAGTCGAAGGCCAAGCTTCTGACCGAGGCGCATGGCCGCGTCACCTTCCAGGACGTCGCCGGCGTCGATGAGGCCAAGGAAGACCTGGAGGAAATCGTCGAGTTCCTGCGCGATCCGCAGAAATTCCAGCGGCTCGGCGGCAAGATCCCGCGCGGCGTGCTCTTGGTCGGCCCTCCGGGAACCGGCAAGACGCTGCTCGCCCGCTCGGTCGCCGGCGAGGCCAACGTGCCGTTCTTCACCATTTCGGGTTCGGACTTCGTCGAGATGTTCGTCGGCGTCGGCGCATCCCGTGTGCGCGACATGTTCGACCAGGCCAAGAAGAACGCGCCCTGCATCATCTTCATCGACGAAATCGACGCGGTCGGCCGTCATCGCGGCGCCGGCCTCGGCGGCGGCAATGACGAGCGCGAGCAGACGCTGAATCAGCTGCTGGTCGAGATGGACGGCTTCGAGTCCAACGAAAGCATCATCCTGATCGCCGCCACCAACCGGCCCGACGTGCTCGACCCGGCGCTGCTGAGGCCCGGCCGTTTCGACCGCCAGGTGGTGGTGCCGAACCCCGACATCGTGGGACGCGAGAAGATCCTGAAAGTGCATGTGCGCAACGTGCCGCTGGCGCCCAATGTCGACCTCAAGGTCGTCTCCCGCGGCACGCCGGGCTTTTCCGGCGCCGATCTGATGAACCTCGTCAACGAAGCCGCCCTGATGGCGGCGCGGCGCAACAAGCGCCTCGTCACCATGGCCGAGTTCGAGGACGCCAAGGACAAGATCATGATGGGCGCCGAGCGCCGCTCCTCGGCGATGACCCAGGCCGAGAAGGAGTTGACCGCCTATCACGAGGCCGGCCACGCCATACTGGCGCTCAACGTGCCGTCGGCCGATCCGCTGCACAAGGCGACCATCATCCCGCGCGGCCGCGCGCTCGGCATGGTCATGCAGCTGCCGGAAGGCGACCGCTATTCGATGAGCTACAAGTACATGATCTCACGGCTTGCCATCATGATGGGCGGCCGCGTCGCCGAGGAGTTCAAGTTCGGCAAGGAGAACATCACGTCGGGCGCTTCCTCCGATATCGAGCAGGCGACCAAGCTGGCGCGCGCCATGGTCACGCGCTGGGGGTTCTCGGACAAGCTCGGCCATGTCGCCTATGGCGACAATCAGGAGGAAGTGTTCCTCGGCCATTCGGTGGCGCGGACGCAGAACATCTCGGAAGAGACCGCGCAGATCATCGACGCCGAAGTGCGCCGCCTGATCGACGAGGCCTATTCGACCGCGAGGTCGGTGCTGACCAAGAAGAAGAAGGAATGGATCGCGCTGGCGCAGGGCTTGCTCGAATACGAGACGCTGTCGGGCGACGAGATCAAGCAGCTGATCGCCGGCGAGAAGCCCGCGCGCGACCTCGGCGACGACACGCCGCCGAGCCGTGGTTCGGCCGTGCCGAAGTCGGGCCGCCGCAAAAAGGGTCCCGAGCCCGAAGGCGGCATGGAACCGCAGCCGTCCAGCTGAACCCGGCCAAGAACAAATTGAGAAACGCCGCGGTTGAACCGCGGCGTTTTTTTAGGGCAGGCTGCCGAGTTTCTCCGTGGCCTGCGCCTGCAAGGTTGGTTGGGCGATTGGCGGAAGCCGGCGTGACAGCCAATCTTCCCACTTTGTGGAAGGTGCCCGGCAGCTCAGAGGGCAGTGTCCGCCGACAAATCGAGGTTGGGCCTTCCGGCTGCGGGAGGATCTCTCTTGCCGTTCGATTCCTCGAGCCACCCTCGCCCAGCTTTTCGTGAATGCAAGGCAACCTGGCCGGAGCAGGCAACGATCCTTCGTGCCCCCTCTGGCCTGCCGGCCATCTCCCCCAGGAGGGGTCGCCAACGGCGCGCTTTCGAACGGCACGGATGGGAAAAGGCCCGCGAACCTTGCGGCTCGCGGGCCTTACTTTCCTCAAATAGTGCTGTCGCTCAGCTCTTCAGCTTGGCATTGCACAGGCTGTAGAAGCCGCCGCCCTTCTGGATCCACTTCAAGCCGCCAAGCGTGTTGGCGTCCTTGTTGGCATAGTACTGCTGGAGGCAGGTATGCATGCGGGCCTTGGCCGGGGTTTCGGTGGCGAATTTCGGCGAGATCGCGGTCGGGAAACTCACGCCCTTCGGCGCAGCGACAGTCGGCTTTGCCGGCTCCTTGGTGTAGGTCGCCTCTGTTGGAGCCGGGACGGTGTCATCGTCCGACGCGCTGGCGCCGCATTCGGCCTTGCGGAAGTCGTTCCACTTCATGCCGTTGAGCGTATTGGCGGTCTTGGCGGCCTGGTACTTGCTGCTGCAGTCGGCCATGCTCAGGCCCTTGCCCGCGCTGTCGGTCGCCGCAGCCGTGGTTGCCGCCTTGGTGGTCGCCGGCTTGGTGGCGGCGGCAGCGGATGCGCCGGCGCCGCATTCGCTCTTGCGGAAGTCGTTCCACTTCATGCCGTTGAGCGTGCCGGCAGCCTTGGCCGCCTGGTATTTGGTGCTGCATTCCTTTGCGGTCAGGCCTTTCGCTCCGTCGTCGTCGGCGGCGGCCGCAGCCTTGGTCGCCTTCGTATCGGCCGCCTTGGTGTCCGCTGCTTTGGCGTCGGGCTTGGCCGCCGCGGCGGCATCAGTGCCGCACTGCGCCTTGCGGAACTGGTTCCAGGTCTGGCCGGCAAGTGTCCCTGCGTCCTTGGCCGCGTTATACTTCGTGCTGCACTCGGCCATCGTCAGCGCGTTGGCTGGCGCGGCCAGGAATAGCGTCGCGACCGCAAGGCCGGTCAAAGTGGCAAGTCGGTGGATGAGCATGGCGTTTCTCCGTTGCAGCAGCCCATTATACGTCCCTGCAAATCAATAACGCTCAACGGTCGGTTGCGCCAGATGCTAAGTGGCGTATACATCGCCGAAACCCGGCTTCTGCCGACAAGGTGATGAAATCGTTGCCTGTTGCCGGCTCGAAGACAAGAATTTACGGGTAAATCCATGTCGAATGCTCCAGAGGCGTGGTATATTGTGGCAAGGCAGCGCCGTCACGCTAGGTTGCGCCAGTCTGTGTGCAATGCACAACAAGGGTTTTCTAAAGGATTGGTAACAGATAATCACGAAATGTGATCGTAGTGCGCCGGCCAATTATGGCATGACGTACCGGGCGAGAACCACCGGGGACACTGACTAACATGGCAGGAAATTATTTCGGCACGGACGGTATTCGCGGGCGCGCCAACAAGTTTCCCATGACGGCGGAGATCGCGATGAGGGTCGGCATGGCGGCCGGCCTGTCCTTCCAGCGCGGCAGCCATCGTCACCGTGTGGTGCTCGGCAAGGACACCAGACTTTCCGGCTACATGATCGAGAACGCCATGGTGGCGGGCCTCTGCGCCGCCGGCATGGACGTGTTCCTGCTCGGCCCCATCCCGACGCCGGCGGTCGCCATGCTTGTGCGTTCGCTGCGCGCCGATATCGGCGTCATGATCTCGGCCTCGCACAATCCTTATTACGACAATGGCATCAAGCTGTTCGGTCCCGACGGCTACAAGCTCTCCGACGAGATCGAAGAGCGCATCGAGAGCATGCTGGACAAGGATATCGAACTGGCACTCGCCGATTCCGACGGGCTTGGTCGCGCCAAGCGCGTCGATGGCGTGCATGACCGCTATATCGAGTTTGCAAAACGCACCTTGCCGCGTTCGATGTCGCTTTCAGGTTTGAGGATCGTCGTCGATTGCGCCAATGGCGCCGCCTACAAGGTTGCCCCCGAGGCGCTTTGGGAGCTGGGCGCCGAAGTGGTGGCCATCAATGTCGAGCCCAACGGCTTCAACATCAACAAGGAATGCGGCTCGACCCATCCGGCGGGCCTGCAGAAGAAAGTGCACGAGGTGCGCGCCGACATCGGCATCGCGCTCGACGGCGATGCCGACCGTGTCGTCATCGTTGACGAGAACGGCGCGATCGTCGACGGCGACCAGATCATGGCAATGATCGCCGAGTCCTGGCACCAGAGCGGGAGGCTTGCCGGCGGTGGCGTCGTTTCGACGGTCATGTCCAATCTCGGCCTCGAACGCTTCCTCGGCGACATGAAGCTGCAATTGCACCGCACCAAGGTCGGCGACCGCTATGTCGTCGAGCATATGCGCGCGCACGGGCTCAATGTCGGCGGCGAGCAGTCGGGCCACATCGTGCTGTCGGACTTCTCAACCACGGGCGACGGCCTGGTTTCGGCGCTGCAGGTGCTGGCCTGCATCAAGCGGCAGGGCCGGCCGGTCAGCGAATTGTCGAAAAAGTTCGAGCCGGTGCCGCAACTCCTCAAGAACGTCCGCATCGCCGGCGGCAAGCCGCTCGAGGCAGCTCCGGTCAAGGCTGCGATCGAGGACGCCCGTCAACGCCTCGGCAAGGCGGGGCGACTCGTCATCCGGCCGTCCGGCACCGAGCCGCTGATCCGTGTCATGGCCGAGGGCGACGACCCGCAGCTGGTCGAGGCCGTCGTCAACGACATCGTCGAGGTCATCTCGGAAACACGCAGCGCCGCCTGATCTCAGGCGCATCCGGAGGGCCGACGCCGCTCTGATTGCTTCGAAGCCCGCCCGTCCGGCGGGCTTTTGTTTGCCTGCGGACTGGCTCGTGACACGTGGAACCATTCGAATTCCTCAAATGCTGGAGAGTCGTAGTTAATAGACAGGGTTAAATGCCTTTTAACCTTTGCAATTCATTATCCACGCCTGAAAGCCAATCTCATTCGGACGCGACCGCTGTTCCGAAGGTTTCTAGGGGTGACAAGCATGTTCAATACAGCAAGAAAGGCCCTGTTCGCCGCGCTGTTCGCGGGCCTTGCATGGCCGGTGTTCGCGGCCGACCTTCCGGAGCCGGTGGTCGAAGAGGCACCGCCGCCGGTGTACGAGCAGCCGGTCGATGTCGGCGGCTGGTACATTCGCGGCGATCTCGACTATCACAAGTCGAAAGTGCGCGGCATCGATTACACGACCTACACAATCGATCCGTGTAATTGTAACGTCATTCCCGGCGACAGGAGCTTCGATTTCGGCAAGCTCAAGGGCGGCTTCTCGCTCGGCGCCGGCGTCGGCTACAAGATCAACGATCATTTTCGTACGGATTTGACCGCCGATTACTGGTTCAAGTCGAACTTCGACGGCGGAACTTCGGACGCTTTCTCGACGTCGACCGAAGTGTCGAAAATGAGCGCCTTGCTGCTGCTGGCCAACGCCTATGTCGATCTCGGCACCTATCACGGCATCACGCCCTATGTCGGCGCCGGCATCGGCGGCGCGCATGTCAGATGGGACGATGTCAGGGATCCGAACACCACCGAGTTCAACCCCGGTGCGAAAAGCTGGCGCTTTGCCTACGCGCTCATGGCCGGCGCTTCCTACTGTCTGACCGACAAGCTGATCCTGGACGCGGGTTATCGCTACAGCCACATCCAGGGCGGCCGCATGTTCGAGTGGGACATCAGCAGCGCCGGGCCGGGCTTCGACCGTGGCATCGACACGCATGAGGTGCGCGGCGGCCTGCGCTACCAGTTCGGCGGCAATAACGGTTGCGCCGCGCCGACGGTGGCCTATCAGCCCGAACCCGAGCCGATCTACACCAAGTAACATCCGACCCTCCAACGGCCCGAAATCGCCCGGCATCAGCCGGGCGGTTTTCGTTTGTCGGGCTGCCCGAAAGTCAATTCGCTAACGCTCTGTTAGCCTTAACCCCGACTTAACCACTATGGTTAACAATGCTCCCTGAAACGATGGCTGCCGTCTGGTGGCGCCGAAATCGGGAGCAGGGGATCATGAAACTCATATCGTGTCTGGCGCCGGTGCTTGCCACATTCGCCATCATGCCGCTGACGCCTGCGCTGGCCGCCGACTATGATCCGCCGGTCTATGTCGACCAGGCCCCCGACTACGTGCCGGTCGAGGTCGGCTCGGGCTGGTATCTGCGCGGCGATGTCTCCTACCTGGTAGAGAAGAGTTTCAAAAATGAGGATTTCGCCTTCACGCCGGCGAGCTTCGACAACGAGGAAGACCCGATCTTCGCCAGCATCGGCTTCGGCTACCACTTCAACGACTATCTGCGCGCCGATCTCAATCTCGGTTACCTGCCCGGCAACAAGATCGGCATTGGCTATGATGATTCAGCGACTGCGGCAGAGGCGACCCTGGCGTCGGCGTCCCTGAAGAACTATGCCTTTTCAGGCATGCTCAACGGATATGTCGACCTTGGTACTTATGTCGGCATAACACCCTATCTCGGCGCCGGCATCGGCATCGTCAGGAGCACGCACAAGCTCTCGGCGAGCTATTTCACCGACAATGGCGATCCAACCGACGACTTCGGCCTGAGTGACGACAAGACCAAATATTCCTTCGCTTACACGCTGAATGCCGGCCTTGCCTATCAGGTGTCGAAGAATGTTTCCGTCGATCTCGGCTACCAGTATTTCTCGGCGCCCGATGCCGAATATGTGACGGCCGAGAGCTTGACCTCGTTTCCGGTCCACAAGGGGATCAGCAATCATCAGGTCAAGCTCGGGCTACGCTACGATCTCTGGTAGCAGGCTGGCATACATGAACCCTGGCGGCGGATCTCTTCGGTCCGCCGTTTGCGTTTGAGGCTCACGAGATCCTGATCGCGGATCGCCAGTATCCTGCCCGCGACAAAAACTTTCCCCTTGACGCCCGAAGCCCGAGCGCATATCGCCGTCCGTGGGCCACCCCTCCCCAACGAGGGGCCACTATCTGGAAGGATAGACCACGATGACGACGCATACGAAGCCCGGACTCCGTCCGGCAAACCCCAATTTTTCCTCAGGTCCCTGCGCGAAACGTCCCGGCTGGTCGGTCGAGGCGCTGAAAGCTGCCGCACTCGGCCGTTCCCATCGCGCCAAGATCGGCAAGACCAAGCTCGAACAGGCGATCGCGCTGACCCGCGAAATTCTCCAGGTTCCTGCCGACTACCGCATCGGCATCGTGCCGGCGTCCGACACAGGCGCCGTCGAGATGGCACTTTGGTCGCTGCTGGGCGAGCGCGGCGTCGACATGGTCGCCTGGGAGAGTTTCGGCTCCGGCTGGATCACCGACGTGGTCAAGCAGTTGAAGCTTGCCGATGTGCGCAAGCTCGAGGCCGGTTACGGCGAACTGCCGGATCTCGGCAAGATCGATTTCGACCGCGACGTGGTCTTCACCTGGAACGGCACGACCTCGGGCGTGCGCGTGCCGAACGGCGGTTTCATCCCGGCCGATCGCAAGGGTCTGACCATCTGCGACGCGACGTCGGCCGCCTTCGCGCAGAAGCTCGATTTCGAGAAACTCGATGTCGTGACCTTCTCCTGGCAGAAGGTGTTGGGCGGCGAAGGCGCGCATGGCATGCTGATCCTGTCGCCCCGCGCCGTCGAGCGGCTGGAGAGCTATAAGCCTGCATGGCCGCTGCCGAAGATCTTCCGCCTGACCTCGGGCGGCAAATTGATCGAAGGCATCTTCAAGGGCGAAACCATCAACACGCCGTCGATGCTGTGCGTCGAGGACTATCTCGACGCGCTCAACTGGGCGAAATCGATTGGCGGCCTCGATGCGCTGGTCGCCAGGGCCGACGCCAACGCGGCCGTGCTCGACCGTTTCGTCGCGAAATCCTCCTGGCTGGGCCATCTCGCCGTTGAGCCGGCGACGCGGTCGAACACGTCCGTCTGCCTGTCCTTCACCGATGGGCAAGTCGCGGCACTCGATGCCGACGCACAGGCGGCCTTCGCCAAGGGCCTGGTTTCGGTACTCGACAAGGAAGGTGTCGCCTATGACATCGGCTCCTATCGCGACGCGCCGCCTGGCCTGCGCATCTGGTGCGGCGCAACGGTCGAGACCTCCGATCTCGAAGCTCTGCTGCCCTGGCTCGACTGGGCCTTCGCCGGTCAGAAGGCGTCGCTCAAAGCAGCGGCCTGAAACTCAACAGTTATTTTCTGGAACACCCCTCATCCGGCCGCTTCGCGGCCAGCTTCTCCCACAAGGGGAGAAGGATCGGCGCCTCACATTCTCCCCTTGTGGAGAAGGTGCCTGAGCGAAGCGAAAGCGGGTGTGAGGTAAGCAACAAGGACCAATCCCATGCCTCGCGTTCTCGTCTCGGATAAACTTTCCACCACCGCCGTTCAGATCTTCAGGGATCGCGGCATCGAGGTCGACTATCTCCCTGATCTCGGCAAGGACAAGGAGAAGCTGCTTGAAGTGATCGGCCAGTATGACGGCCTCGCCATCCGCTCGGCGACCAAGGTTACCGAGAAGCTGATCAATGCCGCCACCAGGCTCAAGGTCGTCGGCCGCGCCGGCATCGGCGTCGATAATGTCGACATACCGGCGGCCAGCCGCAAGGGCATTATCGTGATGAACACGCCGTTCGGCAATTCGATCACGACGGCCGAGCACGCGGTAGCGATGATCTTCGCGCTCGCCCGCCAGATCCCGGAAGCCAACGCCTCGACGCATGCAGGCAAATGGGAAAAGAACCGCTTCATGGGCGTCGAGATCACCGGCAAGACGCTCGGTGTCATCGGCTGCGGCAATATCGGCTCGATCGTCGCCACGCGCGGCGTCGGCCTGAAGATGCATGTCGTCGCCTTCGATCCATTCCTGTCGGACAAACGCGCCGAGGAACTCGGCGTCGACAAGGTTGAACTGGACGAGCTCTTCGCGCGCGCGGACTTCATCACGCTGCACACGCCGCTGACCGACAAGACGCGCAACATCATCGATGCCGCCGCGATCGCCAAGATGAAGGACGGCGTGCGCATCATCAACTGCGCCCGTGGCGGGCTGGTCGTCGAAGCCGACCTGGTGGCGGCGCTGAAGAGCGGCAAGGTGGCCGGCGCCGGCATCGACGTGTTCGAGGCCGAGCCGGCCGAACAGAACGCATTGTTCGGCATGGAGAATGTGGTGGCCACCCCCCATCTCGGCGCCTCGACCGCGGAGGCGCAGGAGAATGTCGCGCTGCAGGTCGCCGAACAGATGGCGGACTACCTGATCAAGGGCGCCGTCTCCAACGCCATCAACATGCCGTCGATCACCGCGGAGGAAGCGCCGCGGCTCAAACCCTTCGTCAAGCTCGCCGAAGTGCTTGGCGCCTTTGTCGGCCAGGTCACCGAGGACCCGATCAAGGAGGTGGAAATCCTGTTCGATGGCTCGACCGCGACGATGAATACGCGCGCGCTGATCAGCGCGGCCCTCGCCGGGCTGATCAGGCCGCAGGTCGCCGACGTCAACATGGTGTCGGCGCCGATCATGGTGAAGGAGCGCGGCATCATCGTTGCCGAGGTCAAGCGCGACAAATCGGGCGTGTTCGACGGCTATATCAAGCTGACGGTCAAGACCGAGCATATGACGCGCTCGATCGCCGGCACTTGCTTCTCCGACGGCAAGCCGCGCTTCATCCAGATCAAGGGCATCAATCTCGATGCCGAGGTCGGCCAGCACATGCTCTACACGACCAATGCCGACGCGCCGGGCATTATCGGCCTGCTCGGCACGGTGTGCGGCGAGAACGGCGTCAACATTGCCAACTTCCAGCTCGGCCGCAACCGGCCGGGGGGGGATGCCATCGCACTGCTCTATCTCGACGCACCGTTCCCGGAAAAAGTGCTGGAGCAGGTGCGGGCGCACAAATCGATCGATTCGGCCAAGCGGCTACAGTTCGACGTCGGTGGGGTGTAAGGCCCCACACGGGCCGCACCCAGCATCATCGCGACGTCCCGCGTGCCGGCGAGCATAGGGGACGTTCCGGCGCCGGCTCAACCGTCCGGCGGATTTGCGCCCGTTGCTGCCGACGGCACATCGGGGTGTCCCGACTTGATCATCCCCAAACGGATGTTTGCCATTCGCATGCCCACGGCTGAGCCGCCGTGGCTGCATTGCACCCCGGGAGATCGCCGACGTGCTGACTTCCGTGCGCGGCAGCTGGGGCAATTCCGTGCCTGCGGTCTCCTCCGACGACTTAGCGGCGGTGCGCAAGGCATTGCTGCGACAAGGCCGCAAGGGCGGCCAGCATTCAGCTCGGTCCCGGTATCGCCATCTTGCGGCCGCTATATTCGGCAAGCGCGATGCCGCCCAGCACGAGGACGAGCGCCAACGCCTGGTAGAGCTGGAATGTCTCGCCGACGATCAGCACCGAAAGCAGGGTGCCGAAGATCGGCACCAGGTTGATGAACAGGCCGGCCCGGTTGGCGCCGATCAGCTCATTGCCCCTGATGTAGAATATCTGCGAGACGACCGAGGCGCCGATCGCAGTATAGACGATCACCGCCCAGCCGCGCGCGTCGGGAACGATGACCTTGCCGGCCGCGATTTCCCATAGGAAGAACGGCAGCGAGGTGATGAGCGCGGCGAGCGACATGGCCAACATCAGGCTCTGCCATTGCATGGCCGGCTTCAGCCGCAATCCGACCGAATAGCCGCTATAGAGAATGACCGCGACCAGCATGATGGCGTCTCCGAAATTGAGCTCCAATGTCAGCAGCCGGCGCGGATCGCCGTGGCAGGCGGTCAGGATGACGCCGAAGATCGTCAGCACCACGCCGGCGATCTGCGCCCAGTTCACGCGCAGGCGGAAGAAGATGAAATTGGCTACGATGATCAGGATAGGCATTGCCGCCTGCTCGATCGAAACGTTGATCGCGGTCGTGTAATTGAGCGCCGTATAGAAGATCGTGTTGAACAAGGTGAAGCCGCTGGCGCCAAGTGCGGCGAGCACGAACCAGTGCCTGCGCACGACGGGCCAATCTTTTTTCAGCGCATTCCAGCCGATCGGCAGCAGGATCGCTACCGCCAGCACCCAGCGCAGGAAGACCAGCGTCATCGGCGAGACGTGATGGACCGCCAACTTGCCGGCCACCGAGTTGCCGCCCCAAAGCAAGGTGGTGAGCAGCAGGAACATGTAGGCGCTTCGGTGCATGGCGGGTCGCAGCGGGAAGAGGTGAATGGGGCGTGCCTGCCGGCCTATTGCCCCCGCCTGGACAAGTAAATGATGTCAAAGCTGAAAATTGTTGTGCCTCAGGCCATTTTCGGCGGCAAAGAAAGGTCGCATCGGCCTGCTCTTGACGTTATAGAGGCCTGTCGTTTCGAACCGTATTCAAGCCGCGCGGCGGCGCCTCGAAGGAAAAGAAACATGGCCAATGTGGTGGTCGTCGGCTCGCAATGGGGTGACGAAGGCAAGGGCAAGATCGTCGACTGGCTGTCGGAGCGCGCCGATGTCGTGGTGCGTTTCCAGGGCGGCCACAATGCCGGCCACACGCTGGTCGTCGATGGCAAGGTCTACAAGCTGTCGCTGTTGCCGTCGGGCGTCGTGCGGCAGGGCAAGCTGTCCATCATCGGCAATGGCGTCGTCTTCGATCCGCACGCATTCGTCGCCGAAGTGGCGAAGCTCAAGGGGCAGGGCGTCGAGGTAACGCCGGAGCGCCTGAAAATAGCCGAAAACACAGCGCTTATCCTGTCCCTGCACCGGGAACTGGACGGCTTCCGCGAGGACGCCGCCTCAAATTCCGGAACCAAGATTGGCACGACCCGCCGCGGTATCGGCCCCGCCTATGAAGACAAGGTGGGCCGGCGCGCGGTGCGGGTGATGGATCTGGCGGATTTGGAAACACTACCCCTGAAGGTCGACAGGCTGTTGACGCATCACAATGCACTGCGTCGCGGACTTGGCCATGCCGAAGCCACGCATGACGCGGTCATGCAAGAGCTGACCTCGGTCGCCGGCGAAATCCTGCCCTACATGGACCGGGTCTGGAAGGTGCTCGACGACAAGCGCCGGGCCGGCGAGCGCATCCTGTTCGAGGGCGCCCAAGGCACGCTGCTCGACATCGATCATGGCACCTATCCGTTCGTCACCTCGTCCAACACCGTCGCCGGCCAGGCGGCAGCCGGTGCCGGCGTGGGCCCGGGCGCCATCGGCTATGTGCTTGGCATCACCAAGGCCTATACGACGCGCGTCGGCGAAGGTCCGTTCCCGACCGAGCAGCAGAACGAGATCGGTGAATTCCTCGGCACGCGGGGCCATGAATTCGGCGTCGTCACCGGCCGCAAGCGCCGCTGCGGCTGGTTCGACGCGGTGCTGGTGCGCCAGGCCGTCGCCGTCAACGGCATCAAGGGCATCGCGCTGACCAAGCTCGACGTGCTCGACGGGCTGGACGAGATCAAGGTCTGTACCGGCTACCGCCTCGACGGCGAGACGATCGATTATCTACCCGCCAGCCAGGGCGCGCAGGCCCGCGTCGAGCCAATCTACGAGACGCTGGAGGGGTGGAAAGGCACCACCGCCGGCGCGCGCAGCTGGAACGACCTTCCAGCCCAGGCCGTCAAATATGTCCGCCATATCGAGGAGTTGATCGGCGCGCCGGTCGCGCTCCTCTCCACCAGCCCGGAACGGGACGACACGATACTTGTGACCGATCCGTTTCAAGACTAGTTTCTCAAGCCTTTCCGGGCGTTGCGGCTGATTTGCGGAGGCCGGTCCGGAGCACAATACAGGTCGACTGACGCATGGCGAAAGATTTCGTTTCTGCTCTGAGGGATACGATAAACAATTTTGGCGATCCTACGCCGGAGCTGCGGGCCAAAGTCTACGACAAAGCGCGCTCGACGATTGCAAAGAAGATTGCCGAGCGCGAGCCGCCGCTTTCGCCGTCGGATGCCGAAAGGCAGAAGCGCGGCCTGGAAGACGCCATATCGAGGCTCGAGCGCGAATATGCCAAAAGCGTGCCGGAGAGCGATCCGCTTGCGGAACTGGAACACATATTTTCCTCCATCGACCGCAACAAGAACCAGTCGACCCATACCAAGCAGCCGGTAAAGGCGAAGCCGGCCTGGCCGGCAGCGCCCGCCCCGAACGCTGAACCCTATAAGCCTGCGCCCCCCGCTCCGAAGCCTGACATCTCCAGGCCCGCATCGCCGACCGCCGAGGTCGAGTCGAACTGGCAAAAGCCCGTACCGGTGCAGCCGGCCCCGGAGTTCGACGACAGGGCTCAGCCTGGTCTGGACGCGGGTCAGGACGACGAGCATGCCGATGTCTTTGCGAGCGACGAAGAGCCTGCGACCGCCGACACTTTCCAGCGCCTGCGTCCGGCTGAACGCAAGCGCAGCTATGGCGGGCTGATCGCCGCTGCGGTTGCGTTGCTGGTCATTGCCGGCGGCGGCTATGGCATCTGGCTAAACAAGGATGCCTTCGGCAAGCTTCTGGGTCTGGGCGCCGGCAGCAAGGTCGCGAAGACCGAGCCGGTCAAATTGACACCCGCCAAACCGGCGAGCGATGCGGCGGCAACGCCCCCGGCACCTGCGGCCAGCGGTGCCGAGCCCGAAGGGACACCGAAGTTCACTCAAAGACTGACACCGCAAGGAAGCGAGGTCGATCCTGGCCCGGCCGGCGGACAGAGCGGCGTGGGCGAGGGCGAGTCCGTCGCGGCGCTGACGACGCCGCCTTCAGCCACGACCGCCCCGGCCTTGTCGGCTCCGGCAGGAGGCACGCCGGCCGCAGGCGCGCCCGCCGGGACCACGCCCCCTGCACCGGGCGCTGCGCCAACGGCGCCACCCGCCAATGGAACGGCACCCGCGGCGCCGGCTGACAACGCCGCCACGCCGCCCGCGCCGGCCGGTGCGCCGACGCAAACCTCTCTGCCGGTCGGCCAGAAGGCGATCTTCTACGAGGAGCGCACCAGCACCGCGCAGGGTTCGGCCGAGCCGGGCAACATCGTCTGGTCGCTGGTGCAGGAATCGCCCGGCGGCGACCTGCCGCCTGAGCCGGCGATCCGCGCCGAGGCGACCATTCCTGGCAAGGACATCCAGTTGCGTATGACCATCCGCCGCAACACTGACCAGACGCTGCCGGCCAGCCACATCATCGAGATGATCTTCCTGACGCCCGACGGTTTCGAAGGCGGCGGCGTCGATAACATCCTGCGCGTGGCCATGAAGAGTTCCGAGCAGGACGCCGGCAGTCCGCTGATAGGCATTCCGGCCAAGATCGCCGACGGCTTCTTCCTCGTCGCGCTCAACGACACCAAGGCAGACGAGGACGCCAACCTGACCTTGCTTCGGGGACAGGACTGGATCGACGTGCCCGTCGTCTACAAGACCGGACGACGAGCGTTGCTGACGATGGAAAAAGGCATTCCCGGCGAGAAGGTGTTCGACGAGGCCATCAAGGCCTGGCAGGCGAAGACGGCCGGCTGAGGTAAAGTCGACGTCGGTCAGAAACCCTGGAACAGCATGTCGAGCGCGGAGACGATGTCGTCGTGATGCCTGGAGAGATCCCCTTGGCATCCGGCAATTCGGAGGCCGTCAAGGCCGACATGAACTGGGTGACCATTACATGATCCTTGCCATCTATAGGGAAGGTCGGGTTCAGTCGGCAGCCGGGAACCGGGGCTATATCAGACGGCATCAGTGGAATGACCACTCTCGTGCTCAGCCGCTCAAGAAGATAACCGTTGCCATCGCTATTCCGATAAAGATCGTAGCGTGCCATCAAAACAGCCGGCGTTTGGCCAATGGCAACCCGTTGCGCTCGACATAAGCGTTCGAGCGTTCGATCGCTTCCTTGTTCTCTTCCTGCCACCGACGCGTTTTTTCCACCGCGATGGCCTTTGCGATACCTGCCTCGGCGGCGCGGGAGAGATTGATGCCCAACGCTTTGGCGTCGTTGATCAGCTGAGCGTCAATGGATGTGTTGACCGACTTTCGCTGAGGCTTTGGCGTCGATTGAAGCACGGAGAGAGCCCTCTTTTATGCGCATAATAGAGGCGCATAACGTAGCGCATGCAATGCTCACCCCTCCATCTCCTCGCGCAACATCTCCAGTTCGAGCCACTCTTCCTCCAGTGCCGCCAGTGTCGCGCGCTCCTTGTCGAGGGCGGCGATGGTCTTCTGGAACGAGGCCGGATCGCGCTCGTAGTAGGCGGGATCGGCGATGTTGTTCTCCAGCCGTGAGATCGAGGCTGTGACCGCCTCGATCTTCTTGGGCAGCGATTCCAGCGCGAATTTCTGCTTGAACGAGAGTTTTTTTGCCGGGGCTTTGGCGGTGGCGCTGTCCGCCTTGGCCGTCGGGGCCTCGCTTGCATCCGCCTTCGCCCGCGCCTTGCGGTCATCGAGCCTGGTGCCGCCGCGCTGCGCCAGCATGTCGGAATAGCCGCCGGCATATTCGACCCAGCGACCGCCGCCGTCCGGCGCGATCACGCTGGTCACGGTGCGGTCGAGGAAATCGCGGTCGTGGCTGACCAGGATGACCGTGCCGGCAAAGCCGGCGACCAGTTCCTGCAGCAACTCCAGCGTTTCCATGTCGAGATCGTTGGTGGGCTCGTCGAGCACCAGAAGGTTGGCCGGCCGCGCCAGCACACGCGCCAGGATCAGCCGCGCGCGTTCGCCGCCGGAAAGCTCGCGCACCGGCGTGCGCGCCTGTTCCGGTTTGAACAGGAAATCCTTCATGTAGGACACGACGTGGCGCTGCTCGCCATTGATGACAAGGTTCTCGCCGCGCCCGTCGGTGAGATATTGCGCCAGCGTCTCCTGCGGATCGACCGCCTCGCGCTTCTGGTCGAGCGTGGCGATCTCCAGATTGGTGCCGAGCCGCACCGAACCGGCGTCCGGCTGCAACTCCCCGGTCAGCATCTTCAGGAGCGTCGTCTTGCCCGCGCCGTTCGGCCCTACCAGGCCGACGCGGTCGCCGCGCTGGATGCGGGTCGAGAATCCCTTGACCACGGTAAGATCGCCAAAGCTCTTCTCGATGTTCCTGGCCTCGATCACCAGCTTGCCGGATTCGGCGGCGTCGCTGGCCACCATGGTCGCGGCCCCTTCGGCGCCGCGATGGCCGCGAAAACGCTGGCGCATGGTCTGCAATTCGCCCAGGCGGCGCATGTTGCGCTTGCGCCGCGCGGTCACCCCATAGCGCAGCCAGTGTTCCTCGCGCACGATCTGGCGGCCGAGCTTGTGCTGTTCGCGCTCTTCTTCCTCAAGCACCTGGTCGCGCCATTCCTCGAACTGGCCAAAGCCCTTATCCAGCCGGCGCGTCTGGCCCCGGTCGAGCCAGACGGTGGCGCGCGAGACGCGCTCGAGGAAACGGCGGTCGTGCGAGATGACGATGAGAGCCGAGGAGGTGCGGACGAGCTCCTCTTCCAGCCATTCGATCACCGAGAGATCGAGATGGTTGGTCGGCTCATCGAGCAGCAGGATATCGGGCTCGGGCGCCATGACCCGGGCAAGGGCGGCGCGCCTGGCCTCGCCGCCGGAGAGGTCGCCTGGCCGCTCCTCGCCGGAGAGGCCGAGATGCTCCATCAGGTAACTGGCGCGATAAGGATCGTCGGCGGGACCGAGCCCGGCCTCGACATAGGCCCGCACGGTTGCGAAGCCGTCCATGTCGGGCATTTGCGGCAGATAGCGGACGGTCGCCGATGGCTGGCGGAACACCTCGCCGTCTTGCGGCTCGATCAGCCCGGCGGCGATCTTGAGCAGCGTCGACTTGCCGGACCCGTTGCGGCCGACCAGCGCAATCTTGTCGCCGGCCGACGCTGCCAAGTCGGCGCCGTCGAGCAGGGGCGTGCCGCCGAAGGTCAGTTTTATTCCGTCGAGATTGAGAAGAGGCGGCGCCATATCAGCTTTCTGGCAAGGGATAGGGATGGGCGAGCAGCAGCGCGCGGCCCGCTCCCAACGCGATCTCCAGCCTGCCCTTGACCTCGTTGGAGATGGTCAGCGACGAGCCGAACGCGACCTTGACGCGGTCAAGCGGCCATTTCGCGCCGGCGACGGTCAGCCCGGCAAGCTCGGAAAAACCCAGGATCGAGAACAGGGTGCCGTCGGGATAGTCGAAGCGGGCCGTGCCGTGCGCCAGGGGCACGCCTTCCTGCGCGCCGCTGGTCAACAGCACCTTTGTCCCGGCCCCGGCCAGCCGCAGGGCGAGCGCCATGTGCAGGAAGGCATGGTCGGCGCGCTTGCCGCCGAAGGCGCCGGCAAGAACGAGGCTGGTCGCGCCGCGCTCCAGGGCGGCCGATATCGCGAGTTCGCCATCGGTGGCGTCCTTCTCTGCCGGAAAGGTTCGGCGCGGCACAGCAGCCAACTCATCCGGCAGGCCGGCGGGCACGGAATCGAAATCGCCGACCCACAGTTCCGGCACAAGGCCGAGCGTCCACGCATGGCCGATGCCGGCATCGGCGGCGATGACGCGGGTTCCCTCGACCTGACGGTCGAGCCGTGGCGTGCGGATGAGATCGCCGCCAAGCAAGATGGTGAATGTGCTCATATCGTGTGGCCCTTACCAGCCCGGCGGCGGAAACGGAAGGCCGGCAAACAGCCACTTGCGCGGTTCACCGGCCGGGCCTATGTGTCGAGGCGCTCTAACGGGGTGCCGGACGCGATATTTCGCGGACCGGCTGAGAGGCAGTCTCGCCAACCCGCTGAACCTGATCCGGTTTGTACCGGCGGAGGGATTAGACGTTTCGGACAGTCCGACGCCTCAATTCCTTTAACGCGAACGAAGGAGGCGCCGATGCGCACGCTTTTATACGCCCTTGTCTCTGCAATGGTCGTGGTTTTCTCCGGGCCGGCCTTGGCCAAGGACAAACTCACCGTCTACACCTATGAGAGCTTCACCGCCGACTGGGGTCCCGGCCCGGTGGTGAAGAAGGAATTCGAGGCTGAATGCGGCTGCGATGTCGATTTCGTCTCGGTCGCCGATGGCGTCGCGCTGCTCAACCGCGTCAAGCTGGAAGGGACCGCGACCAAGGCCGACATCGTGCTTGGCCTCGACACCAATCTCACCGCCGATGCCAGGGCCACCGGCCTTTTTGCGCCGCACGGCGCCGTGACCGGGCTCAATGTGCCGGGCGGCTGGAACGACGACGTCTTTGTCCCGTACGACTATGGCTATTTCGCCGTCATCTATGACACGCAGAAGCTGAAGACGCCGCCCAAGAGCCTGGAGGAATTGGTCGAGGGCAGTGCCGACGACAAGATCGTCATTCAGGATCCGCGCACCTCGACGCCGGGCCTCGGCCTGCTGTTATGGGTGAAGTCGGTCTATGGCGACAAGGCGCCGGAGGCCTGGGCCAAGCTCAAGGCGAAGGTCTTGACCGTGACGCCGGGCTGGAGCGAGGCCTACGGCCTGTTCACCAAGGGCGAGGCGCCGATGGTGTTGTCCTACACGACCTCGCCCGCCTACCACATGATTGCCGAGAACACCGAGCGCTATCAGGCCGCTTCCTTCGAGGAGGGCGAATATCTGCAGATCGAGGTCGCCGGCATCACCACGACGGGAGCCAAAAATCCGCTGGCGGAAAAGTTCATCGCCTTCATGACCGGGCCGAAATTCCAGGATGCCATCCCCGAGACCAACTGGATGTTCCCGGCCGGCAAGACCGACAAGCCGCTCAATCCGGCCTTCGACAGACTGGTCAAACCGACCAAGACCTTGCTGTTCAGTCCCGAGGAGGTCGCGGCCAACCGCAAGGCATGGGTGGATGAATGGCTGGCGGTGATGAGCAAGTAGTTGGGTCGTATGATCGAACGATGAGTGCTCTACGGCGCCCCCCTCTGTCCTGCCGGACATCTCCCCCACGAGGGGGGAGATTGGCCGTCACGACGGCTTTCGCCAATTGGCGACGTCACAGGAGAGGGTGGAGCGCTGAAGCAGTCAATCTCCCCCCAAGTGGGGGAGATGTCCGGCAGGACAGAGGGGGGCGCGAAGGAACGCGACGCTCGCTAAAGGTCCTTTGGGCGGCCCAGCGTGCAGCGCGCGTCTGACCCCCGCATCTCCGCCGGCATCCTCGCGCTTGCGGCGATCGCGCTGCTGATCGGCGGCGCGTTTGCGGGTCTTCTTTTCGAAGGCGCAAACAATTTCTCCGGAGCCTGGGCAGCGTTCGATCCTTATCTCCTGCGCGTCGTGCGCTTTACGTTGTGGCAGGCGGCGCTTTCGACGCTGCTGTCGGTGGCGCCGGCCCTGTTCGTGGCTCGCGCGCTGTCGCGCCATCCGCACTTTCGCGGCCGCGGCTTCATCCTCCAGCTCTTCGCCCTGCCGTTGGCGCTGCCGGCGATCGTGGCGGCGCTCGGCATCCTGGCGCTCTACGGCCGCGCCGGCTATTTCGCCGGCTTTCTTGGTTCCGTCGACGGTTACCATTGGCCGGGCATCTATGGCCTCTCCGGCATCCTCGTCGCTCATGTCTTCTTCAACCTGCCGCTGGCCACGCGGCTGTTTCTCGAAGCGCTGCAAACCATCCAAGCCGACCAGTGGCGGCTGGCGAGCCAGCTCGGCATGGGTGCCGCACCGGCTTTCCGGCTGATCGAGTGGCCGACACTGCGCGCCGCTCTGCCGGGCGTCGCCGGCCTGGTGTTCATGCTCTGCATCACATCCTTCACGATCGTGTTGACGCTGGGCGGTGGCCCCAGCGCGACGACGCTGGAGGTTGGCATCTACCAGGCGCTGCGTTTCGATTTCGATCCCGCGCGTGCGGTGGCGCTGACGCTGCTGCAGATCGCGCTGACCTTTGTCGTGGTGCTGGCGTTGACGCGGCTCGGCGCCAACACCACCGGTGACGCCAATCTGCCGGTTGCGCCGCGCCGCTATGTCTCGGCCGGCAGGACCGAGACCGCGCTGAATGCCGCGCTCGTCGTGCTGGCCCTTTTGTTTGTCGCTGGGCCGATGACGGCGACGGTGATGTCAGGCCTCGGCGCTGACCTCGGCCGTCTCGCCGGCGAGACGGCCGTGCGGCAGGCGACGCTGACCAGCGCCGTGCTGGCCTTCCTGTCGGCGCTGCTGTCGGTTGCGTTGTCGCTTTCGCTCACCATGGCGCGCCGCGTGCTGAGCCTGAAGCGTCGCTCCGGTCCGCGGACTGTGCTCGAACACGCCACCGACACCGGTGCCGGCTTCGTCCTGGTCGTGCCGCCCATCGTCATCGGCGCCGGCTGGTTCCTTCTGCTGCGCAATGTCGGCGATGTCTTTGCGATAGCCCCGGTCATGGTCGTCACCGTCAATGCAGTCATGGCGATGCCTTTCGCCATCCGTGCCATCCGCCCCGCCTATGATGCGGCGAGCGAGCGCCATGAGCGGCTCTGCGCGCTTCTGGGAATAGCGGGCTGGGCCCGGTTGCGACTGGTCGACTGGCCGTCGCTGCGACGGCCGCTGGCCACCGCCTTCGCGTTTGCCATGGCGCTGTCACTTGGCGATCTCGGCGTCATCGCACTGTTCGGCAGTGATTCCGTGCAGACCTTGCCCTACCTTCTCCTGGCGCGCATGGGCAGCTACCGTACCGAGGACGCCGCCGGCCTGGCGCTGCTGCTCGGTCTGGTCTGCCTTGCGCTTGTGGTGGCGGCGAGCTGGCTGGGAAGGGGAGAACGAGATTGATGGCTGCGGGCGCCACCAATGGTGCGAAAAGGGGAGTCGAGGTGCGGCTGGACTCAGTCTCGTTCAGCTACGGCGATGCGCCGCTTATTTTCGATGTCGATTTCGCCGCGTCGAAAATCACCGCCATCATGGGGCCGAGCGGTTCGGGCAAGTCGACGCTGCTCAATCTGGTGGCGGGCTTCGAGACGCCGCAGTCCGGCCGTGTGCTGATCGGCGGCGCCGATGTCGGCGCGGCGCCGCCTTCGGCGCGGCCGGTGTCGATGGTGTTCCAGGAAAACAATCTTTTTGCCCATCTTTCGGTCGAAGAGAATGTCGGGCTCGGCCGCTCGCCCTCGCTGCGGCTGACCGAGGCCGACCGCGCTGATATCGCGGAGGCGATCGCGCGCACGGGCCTCGCGGGCAAGGAAAGACGCCTGCCGCGCGAACTTTCGGGAGGCGAACGCCAGCGTGTCGCATTGGCGCGCGTGCTGGTTCGCAACCGCCCGGTGCTTCTTCTGGACGAGCCGTTCGCTTCACTCGGACCGGCCTTGCGCGACGACATGCTCGATCTTGTCGCCGACGTGCATGCCGAGCGGGGCATGACGCTGCTGTTCGTCACGCACCAGCCACGGGACGCACGCCGTATTTGTGAGGAGGTGGTGTTCCTCGACAACGGCATGGTTGCCGCCAAGGGAAAGGCGGATGATTTCTTTGCCGGGGCTGGTCCTGAAGTTTTCCGGCGCTATGTTGGCACAAGCGCCTGGGAGGCTGGATCACGAGATATTGCCCGGAAGCGGACATAATTTACGCTCAAACCGGCTCCTGGCGACGGGGCGATTGCTTGCCATGACAGAGGTAGTGTGGCTAGGTCCGCCCCGTACCGGTCCGGTGCAGGCCGTGATTTGCCTGCAGCATCCGCCGCGCGTTGGTATGGCGTGGATGCTGTAATGCTTTGATTTGCGCATGAGCCCTTGCGAGGATCGCCCCGATTTTCGCGGGCATGCGCCAGACCCGAAAGGAAGCCGTTCTGCCGACCGGCACGGAAAGACCAAGAGGGAAAATGCTGGCGCGCTTTCTGGCGCTGGCCGGCTTTGTCGTGGCCCTGGCAAGCTGCCAGATGTTCACACCTCCGGAAGTCCAGGAATCCGGTTTCCAGCCTTCCGACAAACCGATCACGGTCGACAATGTCGCGGCCAATAACAAATTGGCCGAACTGGCCAAGGCGCAGCATCCACGCATCCTGGCGACCTATGGCGGCGAATATTCCGATCCCAAGCTCGAGCGCATGGTCGCCAAGGTCGTAGGCAGCCTGACGGTGGTGTCGGCCAATCCGACCCAGACCTATCGCATCACCATCCTCAATTCGCCCAACGTCAATGCCTTCGCGCTGCCGGGCGGCTATCTCTACGTCACGCGCGGCCTGCTGGCGCTGGCCAATGATTCGGCCGAGCTCGCCGCCGTCATCGCGCATGAGATGGGCCACGTCACCGCCAACCACGGCCTGCAGCGCCAGCAGCTCGAGGCCGAGGAGGGGCTCGCCACCAAGGTTGTTTCCGACGTGCTCGGCGACAGCCCGACCGCCAAGGCGGCGCTGATCCGCGGCAAGCTGAGGCTGGCGCAGTTTTCGCGCAACCAGGAACTGGAGGCCGACGCGATCGGCATCAAGTCGATCGGCGAAGCCGGCTACGATCCTTACGCCGCCGGCCGTTTCCTGCAGTCCATGTCGGCCTACACCGATTTCCGCTCGATCAGTGGCGCCACCGACGCCAGCCTCGATTTCCTGGCAACGCATCCCAATACGCCGCAGCGTATCGACCTTGCGCAACGCCATGCCCGCCAGTTCGGCCCGCCGGGCGTGGGCACCCGCGATCGCGACGCCTTTCTCGCCGGCATAGACGGCCTGCTTTACGGCGACACGCCGGAAGAAGGCTATGTGCGCGGCGAGACCTTTCTGCATCCGGGCTTGGGCGTGTCCTTCTCGGTGCCGGAGGGCTTCATCATCGACAATTCGGCCGCCGCCGTGACGGCGACCGGGCCGGGCGACATTGCGATCCGCTTCGACGGCGTGTCGATCGACAAGAACCGTGCGCTGACCGATTATATCAGGAGCGGCTGGGTGGCCGGTCTCGACGACGCGAGCGTCAGGCAGGAAACGATCAACGGCAACGAGGCGGCGACAGCGCATGCCGGCGCCGAAGGCTGGCAGTTCGATATCGCGGTAGTCCGCGCCGGCGGCCAGGTCTACCGGCTGCTGACGGCGGCACCGTCCGCCAGCACGTCGCTCGACACCGTGGCGCGTTCCGTCAGCGGCTCGTTCCGTATTCTGAGTGCCGCCGAAAAGGCGGCACTCAAGCCGCTGCATATCCGCGTCGTCACCGTCCAGCCGGGGCAGACGATGGGGTCGCTTTCGGCGCAGATGGTCGGCGTCGACCGCAAACTCGACCTGTTCCGGGTGCTCAACGCGCTGTCGCCGGGGGCTGCGGTTTCGGCCGGCGACAAGGTCAAGATCGTCACCGACAAATAGCCGATAGTCGGCGCTGACCCGCTCTCTCGTTTTCCTGGAATTGATTTAGGCGGCGGTGGCGAGGAATTCCGGGTTCTGCTTCACCAGCGCCACTTTCAGCTTTTCCATGGCGCGGGCCTCGATCTGGCGCACGCGTTCCTTGGAAATGCCAAGCGTCTCGCCGAGCGCTTCGAGCGTGGCGCCCTCGTCGCTCAGCCGACGCTCCTCGATGATGCGCAGCTCACGCGCGTTGAGTGCGGCAAGCGCCGCCTTCAGCCATATCGAGCGGCGTTCGATGTCGATGGTGTCGCTGACGACCTCGTCGGGCAAGGGATCGTCCGACACCAGGAAGTCCATCCGCTCGGTCGCGCCTCCATCGTCGGCAAGCGGAACATTGAGGGAGGAGTCGGGCGCCGAGAGCCGCGAGTCCATCAGCGCGACATCGGCTTCGGAGACGCCGAGAGCCGCTGAAACCTCGCGGTACAGCGTCCTGTTCGACAGCGGCTCCGCGGCGCCGTTCGCCAGCCGGGCGCGCAGGCGCCGCAGGTTGAAGAACAGAGCCTTTTGCGCCGAGCTGGTGCCGCCGCGCACGATCGACCAGTTGCGCAGGATGTAGTCCTGCATCGAGGCCCGGATCCACCAGGTCGCATAGGTCGAAAACCGCACTTCGCGCTCCGGCTCGAAACGGGCCGCGGCCTCGAGCAGACCGACATGGCCCTCCTGGACCAGATCGCCAAGCGGCAGGCCGTAGTGACGGAATTTGGAGGCCATGGAAATGACCAGGCGCATATGCGCCACGGTGATGCTGTGCAGCGCGTTCTGGTCGTTGTCCTTTTTCCAGCGCAGCGCCAGCCGCAGCTCCTCGTCGCGTTCGAGATAGGGAGCTCTCATTGCCGCGCGGACCATGATCCGTCCTGCCGTGTCTTCCATCATGAGGCGCTCCCTGGCTCAGGCGATACGGATGTCATTTCGAAGCCCGGCAGCCGCCTCGACTTGAAATGACGGCGTCCTGCCCTACAACGAACGCAAAACGTGCCATGCGCGGGAAAGGTTCCGCCGCTGGCGGCGCTGCGTGGAAGCTGCGCGAAAAAGTCCGGGCGGGTTCGAGACGCCGCCGGAAACGTCAGTTGTAGAATACGATTCCCAATGATGGATGTTTTTGAAATTCCATTCCTTATTTTTTCAACTTACATCTGTCAATTTCCAGCGCTCACACCATGCCGGATATCAGGCCAGGACGGGATCACAGAAAAATGAAATGGCTCAAGTCGCTCATCGTCGCCGGAACTTTGCAGGTTTTGGCTGTTACCGCAGGCTATGCCGGCGCCAATCTCGATCAGATCAAGCTGGCCGGCGTCATCAAGGTCGGCACGGAGGGCACCTACGCACCCTTTACCTATCATGATGCCGGCGGAGCGCTGGTCGGCTTCGATGTCGAAATCGCCAAGGCGATCGGCGACAAGCTCGGCGTGAAGGTAGAGTTCCTCGAGGGCAAATGGGACGGGCTGATCGCGGGCCTCGATGCCAACCGCTATGACGCGGTCATCAACGAAGTCGGCATCACCGACGCCCGCAAGGCGAAATACGATTTCTCCGACCCCTACATCGCCTCCAAGGCAGTGCTGATCGTGCGCGGCGACGACACCGACATCAAGAGCTTCGCCGATCTCAAGGGCAAGAAGTCGGCGCAGTCGCTGACTTCGAATTTCGGCAAGCTTGCCGAGGCCAACGGCGCCGAACTGGTCGGCACCGACGGGTTCGACCAGTCGATCCAGCTGCTCCTGACCGGCCGCGCCGACGCAACCATCAATGACAGCCTATCCTTCCTCGATTTCAAGAAGCACAAGCCGGATGCCAATGTGAAGATCGCGGCCCAGGAAGAGAACGCCGACTATTCCGGCGTCATCGTTCGCAAGGGCGATCCGGAACTGGTTGCCGCGATCAACAAGGCGCTGGCCGACATCAAGGCAGACGGCACCTATCAGAAGATCGCAGACACCTATTTCGGCCAGGACGTTTCGAAGTAATTTACGGCCGGGCCTTTGGCGGCCCGCGCGACATCGCCCGGCGGCGGACCGTTTTGACGGCCCGCCGCCTTTCGCGTGATATACGGCAGTCGCAAGAAGGAGCCTTTCGTGCCGCACTGGCTGCAACTCATGCTGGAATCGCTGCCTTCGCTGCTGTGGGCGGCGTTGATCTTCACCGTACCGCTGACGCTCCTGTCTTTTTTGCTTGGCTTGAGCGTCGGTCTCGGAACCGCGCTGATCCGGCTCTTTGGGCCAATGCCCCTGGTCGCGGTGGCGCGTTTCTACGTCTGGATATTCCGCGGCACGCCGCTCCTGGTGCAGCTGTTCCTGATCTTCTACGGCCTGCCCTCGGTCGGCATCCTGCTTGACGCGTTTCCCGCGGCGTTGATCGGCTTCACGCTCAATATCGGCGCCTACTCGTCGGAAATCGTTCGCGCGGCGATAGGCGCGGTGCCAAAGGGGCAATGGGAGGCGGCCTATTCGATCGGCATGACCTGGAGCCAGGCGATGCGCCGCACCATCCTGCCGCAGGCCGGGCGCGTGGCGGTGCCGCCGCTCTCCAACACCTTCATCTCGCTGGTCAAGGACACGTCGCTGGCCGCCGCCATCACCGTGCCGGAAATGTTCCAGGCTGCGCAGCGCATCGTCGCCACCACCTATGAGCCGCTGATCCTCTATGTCGAGGCGGCGATCCTCTATCTGGCGATGAGTTCGGTTCTGTCGGCCTTGCAGACGCGGTTGGAGGCGCGGCTCAACCGCTATGGCGGCTTCCTGGAGGCGCGCTCGTGATCGACCTTGCCAACATCGAAAAGCGCTTCGGCGACAATCTCGTGCTGAAGGGCGTGACGGTTGCCATTGCCGAAGGCAGCGTCACCGCGCTGGTCGGTCCTTCGGGTGGTGGCAAAAGTACGCTGCTGCGCTGCATCAACCTGCTTGAGATCCCAACCTCGGGCACAGTGCGTATCGGCGATCAGGCGCTGGAGTTCCATCCGGGAGCGAAGGTGGCGGCCCGGGACATTCAGCGGCTGCGGCTGCAGACCGGCATGGTGTTCCAGAACTTCCAGCTGTTCCCGCACCGCACCGCGATCGAGAACGTCATGGAAGGGCTGGTGACGGTGCTGAAGTGGCCCCAGGCACGGGCGCGCGAACGGGCGCTCGCGCTGCTGGAAAAGGTCGGCATGGCGCACAAGGTCGATGCCTGGCCGGCAACGCTGTCGGGCGGCCAGCAGCAGCGGGTAGCGATCGCCCGGGCGCTGGCGCCGTCGCCAAAGGTGCTTTTGTGCGACGAGCCGACCTCCGCGCTCGACCCGGAACTGGCGCAGGAAGTCGTCGACGTGCTCGGCCGGCTCGCCAGCGAGGGGACGACGATGGTGATGGCCACGCACGATCTGCGGCTTGCTTCAAAGATCGCTCGCGAGGTGGTGTTCCTCGACGCCGGCATTGTCGTCGAAAAGGGCCCCGCGGCGGTGCTGTTCGGCAATCCGGAGCGCGAACGGACAAGGCGATTCATCGCGACGCTAAAGCAGGAAATGGCGGAGAAGGAGGGTGGGGGAGAAGGCGGTAATTTCTCGTCGTAGGCCTGCGCTGCCCTTGCCCCCTGCCGGGCATTTCTCCTCGTGAGCCGGCCGTCAGGCACGGTGTTTCTATTTCGATGGACGGCGATTGCACGCCGAGGGGCGTGCACCAACTTTCCAAATACTGCCTGCAACAAAAAACCCGGCGCAAGGCCGGGTTTTTCAAAAACTCAAAAGGCGCAAGGCCTCAGGCAGCTTCTTCCTGCTCGGCTTCCTCATTGTCGGCCTTGGCGCCGCGCTTAGGGCCCTTGTTGAGATTGACCTCGATCAAACGCACGGCTTCGGTTTCCGACATGCGGTTGACCGCGGCGATCTCACGGGCCATGCGATCGAGCGCGGCCTCGTAGAGCTGGCGTTCGGAATAGGATTGCTCCGGCTGGTTGTCGGCACGGTAGAGGTCGCGAACAACTTCCGAGATCGAGATCAGGTCGCCGGAATTGATCTTGGCATCATATTCCTGCGCGCGACGCGACCACATGGTGCGCTTGACGCGGGCGCGGCCCTGAACGACCTTCAGTGCGCGCTCGACATAATCCTCTTCCGACAGCTTGCGCATGCCGATCGAGGTTGCCTTGGCGACCGGCACCTTGAGGCGCATCTTGTCCTTCTGGAAATCGATGACGAACAGTTCCAGCTTGTGCCCGGCCACTTCCTGCTCGTCGATCGAGACGATCTGGCCGACACCATGCGCCGGATAGACGATGTACTCGCCGGTCTTGAAACCGTGACGTGCAGCGGTGGACTTCTTCTGCGGGGTGATCGTTGCCATTACGCCCTGAACTCCTTGTTGTGGGCCGGCGGCGGTGCCGGCTGAACTCGCGCGATCGGGTTACCGATCATTAGCCGCACAACAGATGAACCCACCGGAAAAGCCGGGACCGGCAAACCGCACGATTGCGATCGCCTGGCCCAGATCGCTCTGGTCCGATATAGGATTTTCACCTTTCAGTGATTTGGGGCGTTAGCGCCATAAATCGACGTTGTGTCACCGGCATGTTTCGCTCATGTAACACAAAAAGTCGGAAGAATCAAGGTTTTGCTGCATAAGCGAAGGCCACAGGTTCACGCCGCCTGTCAAGGCGGTTAATAGGCCGTACCTCTTACGCCGCGTCATGCCGGTTGAAACGGCAGCGCTGTCAGTCGCCTTCTCCGGGTTCAGCCGAGAAATATTTCTCGAACTTGCCGGCCTCGCCATCGAAGGCCTTGGCGTCGGCCGGCGGCTCCTTCTTGGCGGTGATATTAGGCCATTTCTCGGCGTATTCGGTGTTTATCTGCAGCCATTTGTCGAGGCCCGACTCAGTATCGGGCTTGATCGCGTCGGCGGGGCATTCCGGTTCGCAGACACCGCAGTCGATGCACTCGTCGGGATGGATGACGAGCATGTTCTCGCCCTCGTAGAAACAGTCGACCGGACAGACCTCGATGCAGTCCATATATTTGCATTTGATGCAATTGTCGGTCACGACATAGGTCATCGATCTGCTCCGGGACGTCCCGTTTTTGTTGGCTTTTTCCGTGAGGTAACGCCTTTGGCGCTCGCTTGCAAGGGTGGCCATTCCGGCCATGCCGGCATTGCCGGAATGGAATTCCAACGGGTCGGCAATGGCGGGCATCGGTCATGTGCTCGGACCGTTGTGTCGGCGGCGTGGAGGAACATACATGCTCCCTCCGTGCATCGGCGGTCAGTCATCGCCAAGCAAACGGTCGGTCTCGCGGCGCTCCTTCTTCGTCGGGCGGCCGCTTCCGGCCTCGCGCAGCCCTGGGATCGCGTCGGGAGGCGCCTCGCCCGTCGGCGCGGCAGGCGGCGACATGTCTTCGTAGAGCGTGCGTGCCTCCACGGCGGGGCCCCGCCGGCTTCCCGCATCGAGCACCTTCCAGATGAAGATGCGCCGCTCCAGCGTGATGGTCAGGACGTCGCCAAGCTTGACCAGGTCGGAGGCCTGCGCTGCTTTGTCGCGATTGATGCGCACCCGGCCGGCCACGACCAGTTTGGCGGCCAGCGAGCGCGATTTCACCGCGCGCGAGAAGAACAGCCATTTGTCGATGCGCTGGCGGTCGGTGGCCATCGGGGCGACCATCGGATCCTGTGCGGCTACTTCTTCAGCTGGTCGCGCAAAGCGGCGAGCTTGGCGAAGGGAGAGTCGGGATCGAAGCGCGCCGGGCGCTCCTCGCGCGGTTTTGCCTGGAACGAGGGTTTGCCACCCTGCGGGCCGCCCTTGCCTTCCGGCCTGCCGCCCGGCCGGCCTTCACGGCGGTCAGAACGCTCGCCCTGCGGCTTGCTCTCCCGCCGTTCCCCGCCTTCGCCTTGCGGCCTGGGCTTGAACTTCGAGCGATCGAAACGCGGCTGGCCGGCGCCATCGCGGCGCCCTTCATGAGCGGGCCGGGTGCCGGGCTGGCCGCCAGCGGCATCCGCCGGGGCATCGGAGCGCGCCGCCTGGCCGTTGCGCGGCCGGGCGCGGTTCTCGTGGTGACGGTGACGAGGCCGCTGGTCGAAGCGTCCCTGCCGCCACAACAGGATCGGCTTAGGCTCTTCGGCTTCCGCGGCGGGCACGCCGGCTTCATCCTGTCCCTGTTGGGGAGCGTCGGCGCTGTCACCCCCCTCGCTTCGCTCCGCGACCTCCCCCGCCGAGGGGGAGGTGAGAGCGTCGGCGCTTTCGGCGGCAGGAGTTTCAAGCAAGGCTTCTGCTACAGGCGCAACCCCTTCCGTAGCTTCGGCTGGAGCTTCGGGTTGTTCTTCCGCAACAGACTCGGCCGCTTCCGCAATGGGTTCAGCAGGAATTTCGACGGCGGTCTGGGCAGTCGCGGTTTCCGGATCTTCCGCCGATGTCTCCGCAGGCGTATCCGTCGCAGCCGCCTCCGCCGCCTTGGCCTGCTCGGCGCGCGCGGTCTCTTCCGCTGCCAGCTTGGCCGCCACGGCTTCCCGGGCGGCGTTGTCCTGCGCTTCCAGCCGTGCCTTGATTTCGGCCGCCGGCTTCGGCTCGGCACGATAGCCAAGACCTTTCAGGATTTCTTCCATGTCATCGGCCGTGGCGCCGAGAATCGACATCATCGGCGGCGTCACCATGAAAGACTGGCCGTCATAGGCGCCATCCGGACGCTGGCCGAGGCCGGGCTTCCAGTTGGTCGCCGGGCGGATCAGGTCGGCCAGCCGTTCCAGAATGTCGATGCGCACGGCGCGGCGGCCGAGATTGCGGTAGCCGGCAAGCTTGTAGAAGGCCTTGTCGAAAGCCGGATCGATGACCACAGAGGTGCGGCCCGATGCCAGCGCATGGACGACGTCGCCGAAGCCGGGCTTGTCCTTGCCGTCGTTTTTCAGCGCCCACAGCAACGTCACCAATCCCGCGGGCGCCGGCTTGATCAGCGCCGGCACGAAGACATGATAGGCGCCGAAGCGCACGCCCAGCCGGCGCAATGCCGCGCGGCCTTCCTGGTCGAGCGACTTCATCTCCTCGGCGATGTCGCGGCGATTGATAAGGCCGAAATTCTCGACCAGCTGGAAGGCAATGCCGCGGCCGATACCCGATATCTGCTCGGCATTCTTTAAATCGACCAGCGGCTTCAGCAGGGATTCGATCTGAAAATTGACGAAGCGCTCGGCGCGCGCCGCGACCTTGTCACGCGCTGGGCCGGTCAGTTGTTCGTCGGCCAAAAGCACCAGGCGAGGCTTCAGCGCGTCCTCGCCGGCCACCAGCGTGCCGATCGGCGCACCGATCCAGCGCAGCGTGCCGTCGGAGCCGAGCGCGATGTCGCCATTCGCGCAGGCGCCGAAGCGTTCGGCGCGTGCCTCGAACTCCGCCGCCAGCGCCTTCTGGGCGGCCGCGCGCACGGCCTTGGCGTCTTCGCCGCCAGCGCTCTGATCGGCGGTGAAACGGAACCCCTGCAACTCGCCGACATGGTGGCCTTCGACGAGGACAGTTCCGGTTGGGCTTATTTCGGCTTCAGGCATGGTATTTTCTCTAAGGCGCCGCATGAGGACGGAAGTCCTGCGGTCTACGAAGCGTTTCGTCAACCGCTCATGCAGCGCATCCGACAATCTGTCTTCGATTTCGCGCGTCTTTTCCTGCCAGTGTGCCTGATCGGCCAGCCAGCCGGGCCGGTTCGACACGAATGTCCAGGTGCGGATCTGGGCAATGCGGTGCGACAGCGTATCGATGTCACCCTCGGTGGTGTCGGCGCGGCGCACCTGCTCGGCCATATAATTCTCGTCGACATGGCCATGCCTGGCGAGGTCCATGTAGATCGACGCAATGAGGTCGGCGTGCTGGGCCGGGGCTATCTTGCGGTAGTCGGGAAGCGCGCAGGCCTCCCACAGCAGCGCGACGCGCCTTGCGTCGGTGGCGAGCGCCCTGATGTCCTCGTCACGCGACAGGTGCTCAAGCGCCTGCGCATCGACTGCCGGCAGCGCGCGGGTCAGGCCCTCTACCGGGGCATTGGTCTCAATCGAGCGCTTCAGCGCGTCGAGGCTGGCGAAATTGAAACGCGCTGTGCGCCATTGCAGAACCTTCACCGGGTCAAAGTCGTGGCTTTCGATCTTCTTGACCAATTCCTCGTCCAGCGGGTCGACCTGGCCGGTGACGCCAAAGGTGCCGTCGCGCAGGTGCCGGCCGGCGCGCCCGGCGATCTGGCCGAGTTCGGCCGCCGTCAGGTTGCGATACTGGTAGCCGTCGAACTTGCGGTTCTGGGCGAAGGCGACATGGTCGAGATCGAGATTAAGGCCCATGCCGATGGCATCGGTGGCGACGAGATAGTCGACGTCGCCCGACTGAAACAGCGCCACCTGGGCGTTGCGGGTGCGGGGCGAGAGCGCGCCAAGCACGACGGCCGCACCGCCCTGCTGGCGGCGGATCAGTTCGGCGATGGCATAGACCTCGTCGGCGGAGAAGGCGACGATCGCTGTGCGCCGCGGCAAGCGGGTCAGCTTCTTCGAACCGGCATAGGCCAGATGCGACAGCCGCGGCCGCGTCACCACCGAGACGCCTTTCAACAGGCGCTGCAAGATGCCGTGCATGGTGGCGGCGCCGAGCAGCAGCGTCTCCTGGCGGCCGCGCAGGTGCAGGATGCGGTCGGTGAAGATATGGCCGCGCTCGAGATCACCGGCAAGCTGCACCTCGTCGATGGCGACAAAGGCGGCATCGGTCTCGCGCGGCATGGCTTCGACGGTACAGACCGAATATCTGGCGCCTGGCGGCTGGATCTTCTCCTCGCCGGTGATGAGCGCCACCTTGTGGGCACCGACCTTTTCGCAGACGCGGGTATAGACCTCTCGCGCCAAGAGCCTGAGCGGTAGGCCGATGATGCCGCTTTCATGCGCCACCATTCGCTCGATGGCGAGGTGGGTCTTGCCTGTGTTGGTCGGCCCAAGCACGGCAGTCACGTCGCGACCCGACAGGATCAGCGGCTCGGTGGGTTTCGGATGGATGTTCATCGGCTCGGAAATAAGGCTTTCTGGCCTCTCATTGTCGGGAGCACGCCTCGGTCGGCGCGTATGACAGGCGACACATAGGGATTTCAGGCGCGAAGCGAAAGCGGAATGTTCCGCCGTCGGTTCGAAGCCGCCTCCGTCAAGTTTCGGTTCGGCTGCTGATTAAGGGTTGGAACGAGTCTGGAACGAATCGGCGACGAATCGCTGACTCGCCCGGATTCAGGTTTTGTTCACGGCTAGATGTGGAGTTTTGGCTGATGATCCTTACCACATGCTGAATCACGGAATTGGCCCGATTCATGCTAGGCGAGAGCCGCCGTTAACTTTTGCCGGCAAGGCCGCGCGGCAGCCCGCCTTGCTTCATCCAAGCTTATGAAATTGTTGACCTTTCTTAATAGAATTAACGGTTTGACAGGCGATTGCGGCTGCTCTCGTTAACGTTTCGGCCAAACATGGAACGAAAGGGCGACGAATCGGCGACGTCGGGATTTTCCCTGTTTGTTCACGACAAGATGTAGTGTTGCGCACAGGTTTTCCACCGACAATGCACAGCTTGTCCATGCAGTTTTGCACAATACCCGCTGGCGCCATTAACCTTTACGTGCCGGATTGGAACAGCAGACCGACAGCCATCATCGGACGGCGTCACGGACATGCCAAGCGGATGGCGAACGAGCCCTCCTTCAAATCGGCACCGGAAGCCGGCAGCCCGGCGAGGCCTCAGGCGAAGTACTGGCCGCCATTGGCGGTGATGGTCGATCCCGTGATGAAGCCGGCGTCCTCGGAGGCGAGGAAGACGACGCAACGCGCGATCTCCTCCGGCTCGCCGAGGCGCCCGACCGGGATTTGCGGGATGATGCGTTCGTTGAGCACCTTCTCGTCGATCGCCCGGACCATTTCGGTGGCGATATAGCCTGGGCAGATGATGTTGACGGTGATGCCCGCGCGGGCTCCTTCCTGGGCCAGAGCCTTCGAGAAACCGATGTCGCCGGCCTTGGCCGCGGAGTAGTTGACCTGGCCGGCCTGGCCCTTCTGGCCATTGATGGAGGAGATGGTGATGACGCGGCCGAACTTGCGGTCGCGCATGCCGCTCCACAGCGGATGCGTCATGTTGAAAACGCCGGAGAGATTGGTGTCGATGACCTCCTTCCACTGCTCGCGCGTTAGCTTGTGGAACATGGCGTCGCGCGTGATGCCGGCATTGTTGACCAGCACCGCGACCGGGCCTAGATCGGCCTCGACTTGCTTGATGCCGGCGGCGCAGGCGTCGTAGTCGGCGACCGACCATTTGTAGGTCTTGATGCCGGTTGTGGCCGTGAATTTGCTCGCCGCCTCATCATTGCCGGCGTAGTTGGCGGCAACCGAATAGCCGGCTTCCTTCAGCGCCATCGATATTGCCGCGCCGATGCCGCGCGATCCGCCCGTGACGATTGCAACCTTGGTCATGCGCTCCCTCCCTTTGGTTGGGAGAGTGAACAGGGAGCAGCGAATAACGAGTAGGGATCAGATATCCCGTTGCGCCGACGCCGTTCTCCCTGTTCGCTACTCCCCATTTACTTCTCTTTTAGAGCGCTTCGACGCACATGGCGACGCCCATGCCGCCGCCGATGCACAGGGTGGCGAGACCCTTCTTGGCACCTCTTCGGCGCATCTCGTGGACCAGCGTGTTGAAAATGCGCGCGCCAGAGGCGCCGATCGGGTGGCCGATGGCGATGGCGCCGCCATTGACGTTGACGATCGAGGGATCCCAGCCCATGTCCTTGTTGACCGCGCAGGCCTGCGCGGCGAAAGCCTCGTTGGCCTCGATCAGGTCGAGATCGCCGACCGACCAGCCGGCCTTTTCCAGCGCTTTTCGCGAGGCGGGAATCGGACCGGTGCCCATGATCGCGGGGTCAACGCCCGCGGTCGCCCAGGAGACGATGCGCGCCAGCGGGGTGATGCCCCGCCTGGCAGCTTCCGCTTCGCTCATCAAAAGCGCGCCGGCGGCGCCGTCGTTGATGCCGGAGGCATTGGCGGCGGTCACAGTGCCGTCCTTGTCGAAGGCTGGCTTCAGTTTGGTCATGGCATCCAGCGTCGCGCCATGGCGGATGTATTCGTCCTGGTCGACAATTGTATCGCCCTTCTTGCCCTTGATGGTGAAGGCGACGATCTCGTCCTTGAACCGGCCCGCCTTCTGCGCGGCCTCGGCCTTGTTCTGCGAGGCCAGCGCGAACTGGTCCTGATCTTCGCGGGTGATCTGGAACTGACGCGCGACGTTCTCGGCGGTGTTGCCCATGTGATAGCCGTTGAAGGCATCCCACAGCCCATCCTTGATCATGGTGTCGATCATCTTGTAGTCGCCCATCTTGACGCCGGCGCGCAGATGCTGGGCGTGCGGTGACAGCGACATCGATTCCTGACCGCCGGCGACGATCACCTTGGCATCGCCGGCGGCGATCTGCTGCATGCCAAGCGCAATCGCACGCAGGCCCGAACCGCACACCTGGTTGAGGCCCCAGGCGGTGGTCTCCCTGGGCAGCCCGGCGAGGATCGAAGCCTGGCGGGCGGGGTTCTGCCCTTGGGCCGCGGTCAGCACCTGGCCTAGGATCACCTCGTCGACCTCGGCCGGCTCGACGCCGGCGCGCGACAGCAGTTCCCTTACGACGACGGCGCCAAGCTCGTGCGCCGGGGTGGCGGCGAAAGCGCCGTTGAAGGAACCGACCGGTGTGCGCGCCGCGCTGGCGACGACGATGGCATTGGAAGCGGGCATTCTGTTCTCCAAACTTCAAGCTGATGTTCTGTCGTTGAAGACTTTTCTTGCCCTTTCCAAATCGCGAGTCAAACCGGAAATCGGCAGGGCACCCATGCGCCGCAAGCAAGCTGCGCACGGCCGCGACATCAAGCTGTCCGCTGCTGCGCAGCATATTTCACCGGCCATGCAGCGATAATTAATCCCGCACTGCACAAACTGCTTGGAATTGTGACGCTTTTGCGCATATCCTTTGAACGGGCGCAATCGTTGCCGGCGGCTTACTCAGGCGCGCGGGTGTCCGGGGAGGATGCAGATGGCTGCGAAAGACGATCCGATCGTCATCAAGAAATATGCCAATCGCCGGCTCTACAACACCGGCACCAGCACCTATGTGACGCTCGAGGACCTGGCCGAAATGGTCAAGAAGGGCGAAGAGTTCACGGTGCAGGACGCCAAGACCGGTGACGACATCACGCATCCGGTTCTGACCCAGATCATCTTCGAATTGGAGAACAAGGACGGGCAGAACATGCTGCCGATCCCGTTCCTGCGCCAGTTGATCGCCTTCTACGGCGACCAGATGCAGATGATCGTGCCGAGCTTCCTCGAACAGTCGATGATCGCCTTCTCCAAGGAACAGGAGCGCTTCCGCGAGCAGATGAAGGGCGCCATCGGCAAGTCACCACTCGACATGATGAAGATGGCCACGCCGATCAAGGCGCTGGAGGAGCAGACGCGCCGCAACATGGAAATGTTCCAGAATGCCATGCGTCTGTTCACGCCTTTCCCGCCGGCAGGCTCGGCACCTGCGGCAGCCCCCGCCGAACCGGCCAGGAAGGAAACGCCGGAAAAACCCGACGATCTGCAGCAGTTGAAGGACCAGATCGCGGCCATGCAGCGCAAGCTCGACACCATGTCGTGAGCGCGCAGCGCTTTTCTTCCGATCCTACGGCAATAATCCCTCATAGCGACCGCGCGGCCTGATGCTGCCGCCGCTCATTGCCTGTTCGACCATGTGGGCGGCCCAGCCAACGCTGCGCCCAAGCGCGAACAGCTGGAACGGCGCATCGCGCGGCAGGCCGAGGCTGCGCGTCAGAACGGCCAGGGCAAAGTCGACGTTCGGGCGGGCGCCGGTCGCGGCAATGGCGGCGATTTCCAGCGATCGCAATATTTTGTCGGTGTTGTCGATGGCCGCCAAAAGCGCCGTGGCGCGGGGATCGCCTTCGGGATAGAGCGGATGGCCGAACGCTGGCAAAGGCCTATCGTGGCCGAGCCAGCGCCGGATCGCCGCATCGGCGCCGTGCCGCGCCGCATCGTCCGCGAGCTGCATCACCGCCTCGCTGGCGCCACCGTGCCGCGGACCGGAAAGTGTCGCCAGACCCGCGAGCAGGCAGGCGGCGGGCGAGGCTCCGGTCGAGGCCGCGACGCGCGCCGCGAAGGTCGATGCGTTGAGTTCGTGATCGGCAAGCAGCACAAGGGCGCGCCGGATAGCCTGCGCCCCGCCTTCATCCACCGACCAGCCTCGCGCCAACCGCAAGTGCACGGGATCGGATCCCGCCGAGGCGCCAAGGGCGCCGGCCAGCACGCCGATCGCGCGCGCGGCGTCGGTACACAGCGAGGCGGCGCCGCGTCCAAGTGAAGGCCGCCCCTGGCCGGCGAGCATGGCAAGTTGCATGAAGGCCGGGGCTCGGCCGAGTTGTTGGGATTGATCCGAGGCCGGGGCTTCGAAACTCACCGGCTCAGGCAGGGCCCACAGCACGGCGGCGGTCTCTTCGAGCGTGGCATGTTCGGACAGCGTAACGGCGTCACGGCCCCGATAGACAAGGTGCCCGTGCGAAACGGTCGAGATCGAGGTGACGATCGACGGTTCGCCCCAGGCGATGGCGCTTTCGGCGATGGCCGATGGGCTGCGTCCGCGCGCTCTTCGCAACGTCAGGGCCGCGATATCGTCGGCGCGATACTGGCTGCGGCGCGGATCGGCACTGTCCGGGCGCATGCCGATGCGCCCGCGACTGACATAGGCGTAGAGCGTCTGCGGACGCACCTTGAGCCGTTCCAGCGCCTCGTCCCGCGACAGCCATTCGGACATGTCGGCCCCATATTGATTCTATTGATCAAGATTGATGCGCGTGTTGCCCATCCTTATCCTTGATGTCGGAGAAGCTCAAGGAGACAAAGCCATGGCGAACGGGCTCGATGACGTGGTGGCGGCGGAAACGGTGCTGTCCGACGTGGATGGGCTGGGCGGCCGCTTGACGATCCGGGGGTATTCCCTGCCGGAACTGGCCGGGCGATGGAACTATCCGCAGGTCGTTCGCCTGCTTCTCAACGGCTTCTTCGACGACCTTCCCGGAGACGCGGAGCTGGCCGCGAAACTGGGCCAGGCGCGCGTCGAGGTGTTCGACCGGCTCTTGCCTTGCCTGCCCCTGCTGGCGCCGCTCGACGTCTATAGCGCCATGCGCGCCGGCATGGCGCTGCTGCCGGACGGCGAGACGCTGACGGACGCGCTTCGGCTGATCGCGGCGCCCGCCGTGCTGACGCCGGCGCTCTTGCGCATGCAGCGCGGCGAACAGCCGGTCGCGCCCGACGGGAAGGCCGATCATGCCGCCGATATGCTGAGGATGCTCGACGGTTCCGTGCCGACGCCGGCTCTGGCAAAGGCACTCGACACTTACCTCGTGACCGTCTGCGATCATGGCCTCAATGCCTCGACCTTCGCCACGCGCATCGTCGCCTCGACGCAGGCCGGGCTGACATCGTCGGTGCTGGCTGGCCTCGGCGCGCTTAAGGGGCCGCTGCATGGCGGCGCGCCCGGCCCTGTCATCGAGATGCTCGACGCCATCCAGGCGCATGGCGACGCCGCCGGCTGGCTGCGCGGCGAGCTCGCGCGTGGCGCACGCATCATGGGCTTCGGCCATCGCATCTACCGCGTGCGCGATCCGCGCGCCGATGTGCTGAAGGCGGTTGTGCGCCAACTCGGCGGGGAGGGCGAAACCGGCCGTCGGCTGGCCTTCGCCGAGACAGTCGAGCAGGCTGCGCTCGAGGCGCTTCGCATCGCCAAGCCGCAGCGCTCGCTGCAGACCAATGTCGAGTTCTACACCGCGCTGGTGCTGGAAGCGGCGGGTTTTCACAGCCAAGCCTTCAGCAATGTCTTCGCGGCCGGGCGCGTCGCCGGTTGGGTAGCGCATGCGCGCGAGCAGCAGACGACGGGACGGCTGATCCGGCCGCTGTCGCGCTATGTCGGACCGATGCCGGACCTCGTCGCCTGAGCATCAAATCTGTTTGGAAGATACACCGCGCCCTCCGCCACAAGGCGGAGGTGTTTCCGCATGATCGAAATTTCATGCGATCACGCGACCGTGCTCGTGTTCTTGCCTTGGTGCGTCCTTATATGCTGCACTGCAACATAGGTCTGCCGTGACGCTGACGTCCCGATTCCCGGGCGCGCAATAAGTCAGGCACCGGGATCGACAGGAACGCATGACGAAGAACGGCAAGGCGGAGGAAGTGAAGAAGATCAACATCGCGCTTCAGGGCGGCGGTTCGCACGGGGCTTTTTCCTGGGGCGTGCTCGACCGGCTTCTGGAGGATGGCCGGCTGGAGATCGCAGCGGTGTCCGGCACAAGCGCGGGTGCGATGAACGCGGTGGCGCTGGCCGACGGCTTCGTTCGCGGCGGCGTCGAAGGCGCGCGCAAGAAGCTCGACGACTTCTGGCATGCGGTGGCGGCGAAGGGCCGGTTCAGCCCGGTGCAGCGCACGCCGTGGGACGTCGCCTGGGGCAATTGGTCGATCGAGAACACGCCGGGCTATGTCTTCTTCGACACGATGTCGCGGGTGTTCTCGCCCTATGTCGCCAACCCGCTCGGCCTCAATCCGCTGCGCGACGTCGTCGCGCAGGAGATCAATTTCGATAATGTACGCGCCTGCAAGTCGATGGAACTATTCATTTCCGCCACCAATGTCGAGACCGGACAGCTACGGGTGTTTTCCGATGGCGAGATCGACCTCGACACAGTGATGGCCTCGGCCTGCCTGCCGCAACTGTTCCGCGCCGTCGAGATCAAGGGCGTGCCCTATTGGGACGGCGGTTATGGCGGCAATCCGGCGCTCTATCCGTTCTTCAAAGCGGCTGCCACCGAGGACGTGCTTTTGGTGCAGATCAATCCGGTCGTGCGCGAGGGAACGCCCAAGAGCGCCAACGAGATCCAGAATCGCATTGACGAGATCACCTTCAACGCCGGGCTGCTGCGTGAATTCCGCTCGATCGCCTTCGTCAAGGAACTGATCGCCGCCGGCCGCCTGCCGCGGGGCGAGTACCGGGACATCCGCATGCACCGCATCGACGCCGACGAAGCCTTCAAGGATCTGTCGGCATCATCGAAGGTCAATGCCGAATGGGCATTCCTGGCTTATCTGCGGGATCTCGGCCGTACCGCCGCCAGCGACTGGCTGGAGGAGAACTACGATGCCGTCGGCAAGCGGCCGACGCTGGACCTCTCCGGCGAACTCGACGATGGCTTCAAGCCGGTGCGGGGGCCGGCACCTGGCCGACGGGTGAAGGAATTCCTGGCGGCGCGCAAGAGCCCCGAAGCGGAGCGCCGCCGGGCCTGAACCCGCATCCGTCACACGGGCATGATCTGCCGCGCGGCGCCAGCAAGTTCCTTCCAGCATCGGCAACAACCATCGCGTGTGAAGCGCGCATCATCATGCTGACGCCTGCTGCCAGTGTCGTGCGGGCGCCGCTGTTGGGCGCCATCCCTCGACCGTATCCGGAACGGTGACTGGCGGGCGAGGAATACTGTCACCAACAGGGTCGGCAGGCGGTCTGTTTGGGACTGTATCATGTCTCAAATCTAGTCGGCGGGACCCATGGAGTACACGCATCGCGGCGACCCGCCTCGCTCTTGGAGCATCTGGCTTGATCAAGAACCGGCAATTCGGATCTGAGTTGAACGGCTCGTTCTTCAAGCAATTCCAATGCGTTGCATGAAACGCCGTGCGCCGCGATGATCCATCAGGCAGAGGTCATCAGCATGCTCGAAACCTGCGCAGGGCGAAAAATCGTCCCGCGCCGGCGTCGTGCCTCAGAGAGCAGACGCAGGCCCGTCGGCACCGGGCCTTTAACGGCCGATCATGGGCCGCCAGCGAGCCCCGCTAAAGCCGCACCCGCCTTAAGCAAAAACGTTTCGCGGCAGTCACACTCCGTCCGGCTTTGCAATGCTGCTGCAACTTTCCGACTGTATTGCGTTGCAAACTTGATGTAGAAGCGCGCTTCGCCGATCACGGCAATTTGAACACGGCCTGGCGCGCACCCATATCGGCGACGCGCTCCTCGAGGAGGACGCAGTCCCGGCCAAACCCCGCAGTGGAAAAAACGACGATGCCGAAAATCAGGTTTCACAAGCTTGCTGCCATTGTTGTGCTCATCGGTTTCGCCGCCTGGATGGCGACGGGCGAGTTTTCCTCCGTTGGCAGTGCCGCCGACGCCCAGAAGGCAGCAGAGGCCGACAAGGCCAAGACGCCGGAGGCCGGCAAGCCGAACACGGCGCAAGCCGAGCCGAAGGCCGCGCCGCGGACCGTCGCGGTGGTGACGCCGCCGCGCAAGACCTATGCGCGCGCTATCCGCATTTCGGGGCTGACCGAGGCCGACAAGCGCGCGGTGCTGGCAACGCGCGTCGCCGGCGTCATCGACAAACTGCCGGTCAGCCAAGGCCAGCACGTCAAGACGGGCGACCTGGTTCTGATGCTGGCGGCCGAAGAGAAAATCTCGAATGTCGACAACGCCAAGCAGTTGCTGGCGCAACGCAAGGCCGAGCTCGACGCCGCCGAACGGCTGGCCAAGACCGGCAATCTGCCAAAGCTGCAGCTCGACACGGCGCGCTCGAATTTGACTGCGGCGCAATCGATGCTGGAGACCGCCCAGGCCGAGCTCGACCGCAACGAGGTCAAGGCGCCGTTCGACGGCGTCATCGACAGGGTGCCGGTGGAACTCGGCAGCTCGGTCATGCAAGGCGGCGAGGTGGCGACCATCCTCAAGCTCGATCCGGTGATCGCCCGCGGCGAAATCAGCGAACGCGACCTGCGCTATATCAAGATCGGCGAAGAGGCCAATGTGCGCCTGGTCAACGACCAGAAGGTCACCGGCACCGTGCGGTATATCAGCCGCGACGCCTCCTCGCAGACCCGCACCTTCCGTGTCGAAGTGGCGATCCCCAATGCGGATGGCAGCATCCCCGCCGGCATGACGGCCGAGATCACGCTCAGCGCCGAACCGACCGACGCGGTTCTGCTGCCGCGTTCGGTGGTGACGCTTGGCGACAAGGGCGATCTCGGCATCCGCGCCGTCGGCAGCGACGATAAGGTGGCCTTCTACCCGATCGACCTGGTGGACGACATGCCGAACGGCCTCGTGCTCGGCGGAATTCCGAAAGATGCGCGCATCATTGTCGCCGGCCAGGAACTGGTGAAGGAAGGCGACATCGTCAAGCCCGTCGAGGCCGACCAGGCGACCATCAACAAGCTGATCGGCGAAGCCACCGCCGGTACCCAGTAGCGCAAACCCTGGCGCCGGGATCTCCGGCGCCGCCCGCCAGTTCGCCGCTTCCGAAGAAACAGCAGGCATCAAGTCATGGATATCGTCAGACTCGCAATCCACAACGCCCGCCTCACAATATCCGCCCTGCTGTTCCTGCTGGCGGCGGGCTGGGTCGCCTATCAGTCGACGCCCAAGGAAGCGGAACCCGACGTTCCGATCCCGATGATGTATATCAGCCTGATCTACCAGGGCATTTCGCCGGAGGATTCGGAACGGCTTCTGTTGCGGCCGATGGAAAGCAAGCTGAAGAGCCTGAAGGGCCTCAAGGAGATGCGCTCGGCCGCCTTCCAGGGCGGCGGCTACGTGCTGGTCGAGTTCCAGCCGCAGACCAATCTGGCCACGGCGCTCCAGGACACGCGCAGCAAGGTGCAGGACGCCAAGGCCGACCTGCCGCAGGCGGCCGAAGAGCCGACGGTCAACGAGGTCAACGTCTCCGAGTTTCCGGTCCTCGTCGTCACTCTGTCGGGCGACGTGCCGGAGCGCGTGCTGACGGCGGCGGCGCGCGAACTGCGCGATCGCATCGAAGAGGTGCCGGGCGTGCTGGAAGGCTCGCTGCAGGGCGCGCGCGACGATCTGGTCGAAGTGGTCATCGATCCGGTGAGGCTGTCCTCCTACGGGCTGCAGCTCGACCAGCTGATGCAAGGCGTCGGCGCCTCCAACAGCCTGGTCGCGGCCGGCAATCTCGAAGGCTCGGAAGGCAAATACGCAGTCAAGGTGCCGTCGCTGATCGAGACGCCCGAGGACGTCGCCAACCTGCCGGTCGTCGCCACACCCAACGCCGTGGTGCAGGCCAAGGACATCGCCACCATACGCTCGACCTTCAAGGATGCCGAGACGGTCACTCGCCTCGACGGCAAGCCGGCTATCGCCATCGAGGTGAAGAAGCGCATCGGCGCCAACCTGATCGACACGCTGAACCATGTCAGGGAGGTGTCCGACACCTTCATCAAGACGATGCCCGAAGGCATGCATGTCACCTACACGCAGGACAAGTCGGTCTTTGTCAACCAGCTCTTGGGTGACCTCCAGAACCACGTCATGATCGCCGTGATCCTGGTGTTCATCGTCATTCTCTACGCGCTGTCGGGCCGCGCCTCGCTGCTCATCGGGCTGGCCATTCCATCGTCCTTCCTGATCGGCATATTGCTGCTTGCCATGATGGGCTACACGATCAACATGATCGTGCTGTTCAGCCTCATCCTGGCGGTCGGCATGCTGGTCGACGACGCCATCATCGTCACCGAGTTCGCCGAACGGCGCATGAGCGAAGGCATGCCGAAGGCGGATGCCTTCGAACTCGCCGCCAAGCGCATGGCCGGCCCGGTCATCGCGGCGACGATGACGCGCATCGCCGCCTTCTCGCCGCTCCTGTTCTGGCCCGGCATCATCGGCGACTTCATGAAATACATGCCGATCACGCTGATCGTCACGCTGTCGGCCTCGATGCTCTATGCGCTGGTGTTCGCGCCGACGCTGGGCGCGATCTTCGCCAAGGCGCCGAAGCATCACGAGGACGACAACCGCGACGGCTGGTACATGGCCATAGTCAAGCAGGCAGTGCGCTTCCCGATCACCGTCCTGGTGCTCACCGTGGCGCTGCTGTTCGGCGTCGGCTACGCCTATTCGAAATACGGCGCCGGCGTCGAGTTCTTCCCCAGCGTCGAGCCGGATTACGGCCTGCTCTACGTGCATGCGCGCGGCAATCTTTCGCTGGCCGAGATGGATGCCGCCACCAAGACAGCGGAGAACAGGCTGCTCGGCTGGCCGGGCGTGAAATCGGTCTATACCCGTGTCGGCAAGACTCAGGGCGGCGGCCAGGACATTCCCGAGGACGTCGTCGGCGTGATCCAGTACGAGTTCGTCGACTGGCGCGAGCGCAAATCCGCCAACCAGATCCTCAGCGACCTGCGCGGCGTCATGGCCGGCATTCCCGGCGTCGATGTCGAGGTGCGCGTGCCGGAGGCCGGTCCGCCGACCGGCAAGCCGATCCAGATCAGGCTTTCGGCCGCCGATCCCAAGGGGCTCGACGACAAGGCGCGCGCGGTGGCGGCGCGGATCGCCAAGGTGCCCAACGTCATCGACATTTCGGACGGCCTGCCGCCGCCCGGCGTCGACTGGGCGCTCGAGGTCGACCGCGCCAAGGCCGCCCAATACGGCATCAGCCCGACGTCGGTCGGCACCGTGGTGCAACTGGTGACCAACGGCTTGAAGCTGTCGGAATACCGGCCGGCGGGCGCCGACGATGCCGTCGACATCCGCCTGCGCCTTCCGGAAGACCGGCGCACGCTGTCGACGCTCGACGAACTCAGGGTGCAGACGTCGCAAGGGTCGGTGCCGATCTCCAACTTCGTCGTGCGCAAGCCCGAGCCGACGGTCGGCATCCTCAACCGCATCGACGGCGCGCGCACCGTGGTGGTGCAGGCCAATGTCGCCGCCGGCGCGCAGGTCGCCGCCGTACAGGAGCAGGTGACCAAGGCGGTCTCGGACATGGATCTCGGCAGCGGCATACGCTGGAAGCTCGCCGGCTCCAACGAGGACAGCGCGGAAGCGAGCGCCTTCCTCAGCAAGGCCTTCGGCGCGGCGATCTTCCTGATCTTCCTGGTGCTGCTGGCGCAGTTCAACAAGTTCACCAGCGTCTGGCTGGTGCTCTCCTGCGTGGTCATGGCGACGATCGGCGTGTTCCTGGGCCTGCTTCTGACAGGCGAGGCGTTCGGCATCGTCATGTCGGGCATCGGCGTCATCGCGCTGGCCGGCGTGGTGGTCAACAACAACATCGTGCTGATCGACACCTATGACCGGCTGCGCGAGGAGGGCTGGGACAAGATGGAAGCGGTGCTGCAGACCTGCCGCGAGCGTGCCCGCCCAGTGGTGCTGACGGCTGTTTCGGCTATCCTCGGCGTGCTGCCGATCGCCTTCGGCCTCGGCCTCGAGATCTTCCATCATGAGACGACGATCAACGCGCCGTCGACGCAATGGTGGATTTCGCTGTCCTCGGCGATCGTGTTCGGCCTGTCCTTCGCCACCGTGCTGACGCTGGTGGTGACGCCGTCGATGCTGATGGTGTTCACCCGCGCCAAGGTCAAGCCCGGCGCGCGGCGAGGGTGGTTCAGCCGGCTGTTGCGACGCGGCAAGGGAGAGATCTCGCCGCAGGAGCCAACGGCCGATGGCGACACCGAGCCGGCAATCGCCTTCCCGAAGGCCGCCGAATAGAGCGGTTTCGCAAGGTAGGTCAAAAGGCCGCCTGGGAACTACCGGGCGGCCTTTTGCATTGTTCCCTCGCATTCAACCAGACGGCGAGGGCTAAAATGACGATCAGTACGATTCTCATCATCATCCTGATCCTGATCCTGATCGGCGCGGTGCCGGCATGGCCGCATTCGCGCTCCTGGGGCTACGGGCCGTCGGGCATCGTCGGCGTCGTCCTCGTCGTGGTGCTTATCCTGCTTCTGATGGGCCGGATCTGACCGGCAACGATTTGCGGCCGGGCCTGCCGTTCTCATCTTTTCGGCACGCTCGGCAATCACGCTGCTTGGTGCCAGGCCGGCGCGACGGCGACGCCGATATGCTGCAAGGCTTCGTGCACCGCCTGGTCCAGAGGGGTGTGCGGGATTTTCACCAAGATCTCGTTCAGTCGCGCCGAGGCCAGCCGGTGCGCTTCGAAGCGCAGATAGGACATCGAGACGATCTCGCGCCACATCGCCACGAACGGGCTGCCGGCGCGCAAGCACCCACCAGGGCATCAAGCTTAGTTTAAGCTTGCGTCCGAGCGCCTTTCGGCGGCCGTCTTGATCTCGATGTCGGTGACGGCGTGGGCCGGAAAATTCAGCGCCTCGCAAGAGCCGAGCCTGTCGAGATTGCGCGCCAGCGCGACGAAACCGACAGCGAAATCCGGCAGATAGGCCCATTTATGCACCAGATCGGCCGGGCCAGGCGCAGTGTAGATGCCCTTGCTCATCTTGGCGGCCACGACGAGGTCGAACCAGGAGCCGTTGCGGTGCCGCCGAAGAAATCGCCGGCGCGCAGAATGATCGTGCGCATCCGACGCGTGGCGGATTTCCCTTCACGAGGAACTGAAACGCTATTCGGCCGGCGCCGCGTCGGGAGCAAATTCGGCGCGATGAGCCAATCCGGCCATCAGCAGGACGACGATCAGCAGGCCCGACATGGCGATGAAGATCGGGCCGAAGCTGGAATGCTCGGCGACAAAGCCGATCGCGGAGGGCGCCACGAGGATGCCGGAATAGCCCATCGTGGTGACCACGCTCATGCCGGTGCCCGACGACATGCCTTCCTGGTTGCCGCCGGCCGAAAAGATGATCGGCACCATATTGGCAATGCCGAAGCCGCACAGCGCGAAGGCCGAGATGGCAAGCCAGGGTGAGGGCGACAGGCCTGCGATCAGCATGCCGGCGGCAGCGATGATCGCCGAACCGCGCAACGTCGTCACGGCCCCGAAACGATTGCGCACGCCATCGCCGAAGAAACGCATGATCGCCATGACGCCGGAAAAGGCGGCGTAGGCGAGGCCGGCAATGGCGAGATCGGCGCCAAGTTCCTGCCTGAGATAAAGCGCTGCCCAGTCGAGCACGGCGCCTTCGGAGACCATCGTCAGCAGCGCCATCAGGCCGACGAAGTAGACCAGCGGGTTCCCCGGCAAGGTGAATTTATGATGCTCGGCAGCCTGCGGCCTGCCCTCGGCGACGATATAGGGCACCGCCGCCGCGATCGCCGCGAAGGCAAGCGCCGTCACCACCGCGGCATGGGCGAGGTGGCCGTAATTCTGGATGGCAAAGCCGCCAAGGGCACCGCCGGCGAAACCGCCTAGGCTCCAGAAGCCATGCGAGGAGGACATGATCGCGCGCGACAGCCGCCGCTCGACCACTACCGCATTGGCGTTCATGGCGACATCCATGCCGCCAATGGAGCCGCCAAAGATGAACATGGCGACGGCAGCCAGCGGCACGTTGGGCGCCAGCGCCACGACCAGCAGGCCGAGGCTGCCGCAGAGGCCAAACCAGCGCAGCACGGTGCGCGAGCCGTGTTTGGAGATCAGGTGCCCGCACCAGGTCATGGCGGTGACGGCGCCGGCGCCAAACAGCAGGATCAAAAGCCCCAGAGTGAACTTGGAAATATCGAGCCGGGTCAGGAACACCGGGATCTGCGGCGCCCAGCTGCCGGTCAGGAAGCCATTGGCGAGGAAGATGGCCGCCACGGCCCAGCGGCCGCGAATGGCGGTCTGCATTGCATTCGACGCGTTCATAGGCGAATCCGGTCAGAAAGTGGCTTTGCGCGGCAAATTAGATCGATTCAATTTCCAGTCAAGCGCTGCGCTCGGGAAGCATTTGGGCCAAACCGAAGCCTTGAGGTAATCGAGGACGTGAGAGACCACCTAGTGGTCTCTGGGTCGCCTGGTCTCGAACTCGGCCTTCTTGGCGTCGGAGGCTTCGGTCTGGTGTAGCGCCTGCCATTGTGCGTAAGGCATGCCGTAGACGATCTCGCGCGACTGGTCCTTACTGAGATCGACGCCTTCGGCTTCCGCGGCCTCGCGATACCAGTTCGACAGGCAGTTGCGGCAGAAGCCGGCGAGATTCATCAAATCGATGTTCTGCACGTCGCCGCGCTCACGCAAATGCGCCACCAGCCTGCGAAAGGCGGCGGCCTCGAAGTCACGTTTCTGTTCGTCGCTGAGTTCGGTCATCGAAACCTCCTCATAACGGCCCGGTGCGTGAGCCGAACATCTTCACTTTGTGTATATCGGGACGGCGATCGATCGCGTCAACGATCGGCGCCAGACGCTCAGCCCACGAAAGCGCATCCCCGCCGGTCGCGATCAGGTCCTGGCGGATTTCGATCAGCGCGTGGGCATAGCCGTTGACGATGGCGTGCCTGAACATGGTGTCGCCCCGCAGCGCGCCGTCATAGGGCTCGTTGTCGCCGACAACGAGGTTTTTGTCAGCGGCCAGCATGTCGATCAGCGGCCGCGCCACGCGGTCGTCGCGGTCCCACAGTACGCCGACATGCCACGGCCGCTGCCTGCCCTGCATGACCGGCGTGAAGGAATGCACGGAGAAGATGAACGGTGCCTTGCCGGAAGCCTGCGCGACCGAGGCGATCATGGCGCCGACGGCGTCGTGATAGGGCCGGTAGAAGCGATCAAGCCGTCTTTCGCGCTCTTCCGGGGCGAGGGGATAGTTGCCCGTCACGACGGTGCCGTCATAGAGCTGGCGGATCAGCGTCGGATCATCCTCGCCGCGATTGGGATCGATCAGCAGCCGCGAAAAATTGGCGAGCACCGCTGGCACGTCGAGCAAGGCAGCGAGTTCGCGCGTCACCGCCTCGACGCCGATGTCATAGGCGATGTGGCGGTCGAACGCGGCCGCCGGCAGGCCAAGGCTGCCATAGTCTTCAGGCAGGTCGCGTCGGGCATGGTCGGCAAGCAGCACCACGCCCCGCTTGCGATCGCCCTCGACGACATCGAAAGGCGCGAAAACTGTGGATCGGGTCATTGGCGGGAAAGGGTCTGTTCGCTGGCTTCGGGGGAGGATGCTATCGTCTTTCCACGAAGACGACGCGGGCGCAATGCCGTTGTTTGGCCAAGGTTTCCGCTGAAATCTGGCAAGGGGCGACGGATCGCGCGCCGGGAGCCTTCTTAAATCGATTGGAATTGGACAAAACGGCGCGTTGACATGCGCCCGGACTTTTCCGAAAAGGGGCGCAGAGAGATGCTGATGTGGTTCTTGAGGGGTTTCAGGATGAGTTCCGCCGGCGGGCGGCGCGTGCGCTTCGCCTTCGCCATGCCGCTCCTGACGCTCGCCGTGGGCTTGTCCGCGATGGTTGCGGCCTCGCCCGCACGCGCTGATTTCCGCGTCTGCAACGCGACGCAAAACCTGGTCGGCGTCGGCATCGGCTATCGTGCCAAGGCCGGCTGGATCACCGAGGGCTGGTGGCACATCGAAGGATCGAGCTGCAAGACGCTGATCGAGGGGCCGCTGTCATCAAGGTTTTACTATCTTTATGCAGAAGACGCCGAACGCGGCGGACGCTGGGACGGCCCGATCAACATGTGCGTGGCTGAAAAAGAGTTCAAGATCGCCGGCGTCACCGATTGCGTCGCCCGGGGCTTCCAGCGCGCCGGATTCCAGGAATACGACACGGGCGAGCAGGCAAGCTGGATGGTCCAGCTGACCGACGACCCCGCAACGGGAGGCGCACCAGCCGCCCCGGGAACAAACAGTCAATGAGACGCAGCCGCAAGGTCAAGATCCTAGCCACCATCGGTCCGGCCTCCTCTTCCGAGGAAATGCTGAAGAAGCTGTTCGAAGCGGGCGCCGATGTGTTCCGCATCAACATGAGCCATACGGATCACGAGTTGATGCGCACGCTGGTCGGACGCATCCGCGCCGTCGAGGAGACGGTCGGCAGGCCGATCGGCATCCTTGCCGACCTGCAAGGGCCCAAGCTGCGCGTCGGCAAGTTCGCCAACGGCAAGGAGGTGCTGACCGTCGGCCAGACCTTCACGCTCGACGACAATCCCGAGCCCGGGACCGCGGCCAGGGTCTATCTGCCGCATCCCGAAATCCTGAGTTCGGTCGAAGCCGGCCACCGGCTGTTGATCGACGACGGGAAGCTGGAGCTGAAGGCGGTGAAGGCCAATGGCAAGACCATCGTCTGCACCGTCGTTGCCGGCACGACGATTTCCGACAGAAAGGGCGTCAGCCTGCCCGATACCGACCTGCCGGTCGGCGCGCTGACCGAGAAGGACCGTAGGGATCTCGACGCGGTGCTCGCCACCGGTGTTGACTGGATAGCGCTGTCCTTCGTGCAGCGGCCGGAGGACCTTGCCGAGGCGCGCAAGATCGCGCGCGGCCGGGCGTTGATCATGGCCAAGATCGAGAAGCCGCAAGCGGTTGCCCGTCTCGCCGAAATCATCGAACTGTCGGATGCGCTGATGGTCGCGCGCGGCGATCTCGGCGTCGAGATGCCGTTGGAAGCGGTGCCCGGCATCCAGAAACAGATCACGCGCGCCGCGCGCCGCGCCGGCAAGCCGGTGGTGGTCGCCACGCAGATGCTGGAATCGATGATCACCGCACCGGTGCCGACCCGCGCCGAGGTCTCCGACGTCTCCATCGCGGTCTTCGAAGGCGCCGACGCTATCATGCTGTCGGCGGAATCGGCGGCGGGCGCCTATCCGGTCGAGGCGGTGGCGATGATGAACCGCATCGCCACCAAGGTCGAAACAGACCCGACCTATGCCGGCATCATCAACGCGCAGCGCTCCGAACCGGAAGCGACCGGCGCCGATGCGATCTCGCTGGCCGCCCGCGAAATCGCCGAGACGCTGAAACTGTCTGCGATCATCACCTACACGGCCTCCGGCACCACCGGCCTGCGCGCCGCGCGCGAGCGCCCGCAGGTGCCGATCGTGGCGCTGTCGCCGATCGTCAACACGGCGCGGCGGCTGTCGCTGCTGTGGGGTACGCACTGTGTCGTCTCGCCCGATGCCACCGACCTCGACGACATGGTCGATCGCGCCTGCCGCATCGCGCTGGAAGAGGAATTCGGCAAGCCCGGCGACCGCGTCATCATCACCGCCGGCGTGCCGCTAAGGACGCCCGGTTCGACCAATATGCTGCGCATCGCCTATGTCGGATCGGACTTGGGCACCCGATAAGCGCCCCGAGGCTTCACCGTCGCGATTTTGAGAGCTCTTGCTGCCGCCGCAGCGTGGTCTATACGCTGGAGAAACCGGGACGCGCGCGGGACCGGATCATATAGATACTGATCCGGCCCGTACATTTTGCGCTGGTTCAATTCTGCGGTGTCGAGCAGATCGAAATCGACCTTTGTGATCGCAGCGTGCCATCCCGCACTGTGCGATGCCCATCCTTTTCCGTGGTGCTCCAGGAGCCGCTCGCGGCTGGAATAGCCGTGGTAGTCGAAAGCGACGATGCCGTTCGTCACATAAATATGGTTGCCCGAAAAACCTTCGCCTGGGATGATTCGCTCCGCGTAAAATCCTCCAAGAGGCGGATGGGTGAGAAAGACGCCCGCAAGAATGTGGCACGCGCCGTGCCCGAAAAAGATGCGATCCGGCAATGCCCATCGCTTCTGCGGATTTTTCTTTATGCCGTGTTTCAGGACGTACATGCCGCTCTGGCCCCATGCCGTTTGTCGATGACCGTTTCCGGAAGACGCACATCAGGTCGGCGCCAACTCCGCTTCGGGTTCCTTGAGGTCGGCGCATTTGCCGGCGCCATAGGCATCGCCGGCGATCCGCGCTTCCACCGCCCTTGCCATCGCCTCCAGATCCAGGCTCCTGCCGGCGACCTTCTCGATGGCGCCAACGACCAGATCAGACGCGATCCAGTCCGGCTTGTGGCCGAGATTGCGCACCCAGATGAGCTCGGCACCGGCAATGTTGCGCTCGAGGCCGACCGAATGGATATGGGCGTAGACGACCTTGTCTCGATCGCCCGAGATGACCACGGTCGGCGCCTTGATCTCGGCGTAGCGCGGCGCGGCCCCAAGGGCATAGCGGTAGAGGCCGGCGACATCGCTGGCATTTGCGCGGAAGGCCGACGGTCTCAGCACCAGCGGGATCGAGGCTTCGGCGACATAATTGTCCGGCACTTTGTTGGGCGAAAAGACGCAGGTCGTAGCGTCGGCGATCCGCAGCATTCCTGCCGGATAGTTCAGCGTTTCGGAGAACAGCCGGCCGATCACCGGAATGGTGGTCAGGTCGTAGTACCAGGCGGTTGCGCCGCCGGGCCACGGATGGGTCGCCGGTGCCAGGAATACCAGCCCGAGCGTCTTGTCGGCATGCTCGCGGCCGAAGGCGGTCGTTACCGCGCCACCGAAGGAATGGCCGACGATGATAGCCTGCTTCATGCCGAGATGGTCCATCAGCGCGGCGACGGTGTCGGCCTGCGACCCCGGATCCTCGTTGTTGCCGGGCCCGCGTCCCGACCAACCGAATCCCGGCCGGTCGAAGAACAGCAATTCGGCGCGCCCTTCGAGCAGCGGCCTGAGCGGCAGCATCTGATCCCTGAGATTGGCGCTGGCGCCGTGGATGAAGACAACAGGCGGCAGGTCGGCCTTGGCGGGGCCAGGAACGTGGAGATAATGGATGCGTGCGCCATCGATGTCGACGAATTCGCCGACGGCCGGGTTGCGGCGCTCGATCAGCCAGGAGCCGACGCGGGTGATGCCGACAAAGCCAAGGACGAGCGCCAGAAGGAAGGCGAAGACGGCATAGAGCAGGTTCATGTGGGATATACGAGAGGCAGTAGGGCAGTAGGGCAGTAGGGCAGTAGGGCAGTAGGGCAGTAGGGCAGTAGGGCAGTAGGGCAGTATTTCCCGGGCGATCTTTTCCCTACTGCCTTACTGCCCTATTCCCCTACTGCCTTCCACTATCAAATTCCTTCGCCGGCGAGCTCTTCCGAAAGCGTGCCGACCTGGTCCTGGGCGCTGCGCAGCATCGGATAAATGGCAAGGACCTTCTGCCAGGCCTCGAGCGCCGATTGCTTGCGTCCGGTCACGGTCATGATCTGCGCCAGCCCCGACAGCGCGCCGAAATGGCGTGGTTCGAGTTGCAGCGTATGGTCGATGTCGGACATCGACTTGCCGTAGTTCTTCATCATGAAATGCACCGTGGCACGCCGGTTCCAGCCTTCGGCATAGGCCGGCTGCAAGGTGACCACCTGATCGAGGAAATCGAGCGCGACGTCGAACTTCTGGTTCTCGATCGCTTTTTGCGACCATTGCATCATCAGGTCGATCGAGGCGCTGCCCGACTGGGACCATTCGCTCCAGATGATGCCGGCGATACGCTCTGCCGCCTTTTCGTTGCGCTCGCGCTTGAGATCGGCAAACAGTTTGTCGAGTCGGGCTTCCCTGTTCATTGCGGGAGGCGCGGCTTCCGGCACTGGCTGGGCACCCGGAGGCGCCGGCTCCGGGGCCGCTTGCCCGGCCGCCCGATCATCGGCCCGAGCCGGCAACGAGACGGCGCTGCAAAAGAGAAGGACCGTCAAAAATGCAAAAAGAATCCGCATCGCCCGAATCTAGTCCCGGGCGGCGGAACGTCAAACTGATTTTAGCGTGAAAGGCCGGCGGACCGACGATAAACACCAACTGCGATGGCAAAAAGCCTCGCGACGAAGCTCAGCCCTGGCGCGCCTTGTAGCGCGGGGCGGTCTTGTTGATGATGTAGATGCGGCCCTTGCGGCGAACCAGACGGTTGTCGCGATGACGCGCCTTCAGCGCCTTGAGCGAATTCTTGATCTTCATGGCCTTGCCTGTCGGTGTGGACCCGGTCCGGGTCGAAATTTTAAGGCGCGCCAGAAGACGCGCCTTTGAACTGTGGGTGGCTCATAAACGAGGAGCCTTGTCCGTGTCAACCGCAAGCATGCCTGGTAGCGGAGATGAATGCCCGATGTCATCAAATATCCGCAATCGGCCAATGGCTCTGCACCGGCTGGTATGATGTGGTGGTCGCCACGTGACTTGGGAACGACATGCGCCGAGTTTTCCTGCCAGTAGCTCGCGGCGTCGAGATTGCTGTCAGGCGCGGCGGCTGATCCGGGTGAAATGGCCCATCTTGCGGCCGGGCCGCGCCTCGGCCTTGCCGTAGAGATGCAACATCAGGTCTGGCTCGGCCAGCAATTCCGGAACGCGCAAGATATCGTCGCCGATCAGGTTTTCCATCACGCAATCGGAATGGCGGTTCGGGCTGCCGAGCGGCAGTCCCGCGACGGCGCGGATGTGCTGCTCGAACTGCGAGACGATGCAGGCGGCTTCCGTCCAGTGGCCCGAATTGTGCACGCGCGGCGCGATCTCGTTGGCCAGCAGCGAACCGTCGGCCAGCACGAAGAACTCGACACCGATGACGCCGACATAATCGAGCGCCGACAGGATCTTTGACGCCGCCGCCCGAGCCGCCTCTGCTGTCCGAGGCGCGATCGCGGCCGGCACGGTCGATGTGTGGAGAATGCCGTTGCGGTGCACATTCTCGGCCGGATCGTAGGCGGCGACCGCGCCTTCGATGCCGCGCGCGGCGATGACGGAAACCTCGCACTCGAACGGCACGAAGCTTTCCAGGATCAACGGCACGTTGCCCATGGCCTCGCAGGTGCCGGCAAAATCGCCCGCTTGCGTGTCGCGGAAGACGCGCTGGCCCTTGCCGTCATAGCCCATGCGCCGTGTCTTCAATATGCCGCTGCCGTCGAATGCCTTCAGCGCCGCCGTCAGCTCATCGTCAGTGTCGACCGGCCGGAAGTCGGCGGTCGCAATGCCAATACCGTTGAGGAATGTCTTTTCGTTCACCCGGTCCTGCGCCACGTCAAGCGCGCGCGGCGGCGGATAAACTGGCACTTGGGCGGCAAGCGCATTTGCCGCGGCAACCGGAACGTTCTCGAATTCGTAGGTGACGACCGAACTTGCGGCCGCCAGTTCGGCAAGAGCGGTCGGGTCGTCATAGGCGGCTGTTATCTGCCGATTGGCGACCTGCGCCGCCGGGCAATCCGGCTGCGGCTCCAGCACCACGGTGCGGTAGCCGAGGCGGGCGGCGGCCATCGCCAGCATGCGGCCGAGCTGGCCGCCGCCGATGATGCCGATGGTCGATCCGGCGATCAGGCTCACGGCGTGTCCGTGGGTTCGGCCGCGACCTTGGCGGTCTGCGACGCGCGCCAGGCATCGAGCCGTTGGGCAAGCTTGTCGTCGTTGAGCGCCAGCACGGCGGCCGCGAGAAGGGCCGCGTTGGCAGCACCCGCCTTGCCGATGGCCAGCGTCCCGACGGGAATGCCGGCCGGCATCTGGACGATGGACAGCAGCGAATCCTGTCCCGACAGCGCCTTGGATTCCACCGGCACGCCGAACACCGGCAGCGGTGTCATCGCCGCCGTCATGCCAGGCAGGTGCGCCGCACCGCCGGCGCCGGCGATGATGACCTTATAGCCGGCGGCCTTGGCGCCCTTGGCGAAGTCGTAGAGACGGTCGGGTGTGCGGTGCGCCGAGACAATCAGCCTGATGTGCGGGATGCCAAGCGCCTCCAGCGTCTCGGCAGCGTGGCGCATGGTCGCCCAGTCGGACTGGCTGCCCATGATGATGGCGACGTCGGCGCGTTGATCGTCCAAGCTTCTGCTCCCGGCGACAAAGGCGCGCCTTAGCGGAATTCGGCGGCGGCGGCAAGGATGCGGGGCATTGCCGGCGTCCGGCCGGGAAATCAGCCTATGCCGCAGCCTTGCGGAAGCGGGCAACGAAATCGTCGAGTTCGGGCCGCTCCATGTCGGAGATCGCCCAGTAGGAGAAGGCGCCGTCGCTCCACTGCACCAGCGAAAAGCCGCCCGAGGAAAGATCGTCGGGCTCGCTGGTCTTGCCAGCCTGCTGCGGTTCGGCGACCAGCGTGATCAGATGCTCGCGGTGGCGGTAGACAAGTGCCGGCACCGGGCGGCCGGAAATCACCTCGACCCGGCCGCCGATCAGCGCAAAACCGTCCTGGGCAAGATCCGGTGCCGGCGGCGAAACGCCGATCCGGGCGTCGAGCCAGGGCTTTACCGTATGGCGATCGGACGAGACGATGTCGATCGGGCTGGCGGCAAGCAGGCTGCGGCGATGGCCGCTGGCGACCGCCGCGGCAAAGCTGTCCGACGTGCCGTTGACCATCACCCACTGCGTCGCCCCGCTGGCCAACACCGCGCTGATCATGATCGAGGCGGCAAGAGCGCGCCAGTCGAACGAGCCGAAGCGGCGTGCTCGACTTGGCGACAGCCGCGTATCGGCGTTTCGCCTCTGGCCTCCCCCGCCCGGGGCAATCACCCCCGGGAGCGCCGTCGGGCCCTGCTGCGGCTTGGCCGTTTCGCCTGACGCCTGCTGCGCGGTGGCCGCAGTGCCAATGGCCGCGATGCGGGCGCGAAAGGCGGCGTCGACATCTGGGCGCGACAGGCGGCCAATTGCGCCCTGCAAGGCGACGATGCGGGCATGCTCCGAGGCAAGCCGCGGATCGGCCGCAATGCGCCGCTCAACCGCCAGCGCGGCGGCTGCATCAAGTTCGCCATCGACGAGGGCGTGGATCATCAGCCTGATGCCTTCCGGATCATTGGGCAGTCCATCGTCATGCATGGTCATGGCGCTCTCCCCAGGTCAGACATAAGCAGGCTCCGCGCGCGGGCCAGCCTGGACATCACCGTGCCCATCGGCACGCCGAGCATGGCCGCTATCTCGCGATAGCTGAGGCCGCTGATGTCGCGCAGCACAAGCGTCTCGCGAAACGGCTGCGGCAGGGCTGCTATCGCCGTTTCAAGCGCCACCGTGTCGGCCTTGGCGATCAGGCTTGCCTCCGGACCATATTCGTCCGGCACGCTGATGCCGTGTGCCGCCGCCATCTCGTCGAGATCGCCGAGATCACCGACGGCCAACATGCCGCGCGGCCGGTTGCGCGACATCCAGGTATAGGCGGTGTTGCGCACGATGGTCAGCAGCCAGGCACGGGCATTGCCGCCTGCATAGCCTGATATGCCCGCTTGCGCCTTTATGCAGGCGTCCTGCACGACATCCTCGGCATCGGCGCCATTGCCGGTCAACCAGCGGGCAAGCGCCAGCGCGTCGCCAAGATGCGGCAGCACCACCTCGCTGAAGCGCTCGGCTCCGGCCTTCTCGCTCAAAGCAGCACCATCCGATACTCCACGAGGAACAGGCCGTGCGCTTTCAAGCAATACCGGTGATCTCGCCCCGCCCGTGCGGGCGAAACCCTCGGCAACAGGCAAAGCCGCCTGCCGTGGCGAAAGTGGATTCATCTGCGTCACCAGTGTCAAGCGCAATGGGGAAGCCGTGCATCATGGGAGAGAGGCCGGCTAACGTCATGCGCTCCAGCACATGGCGGCCGCCGCCGCCGCGGCCGTGTTCGCTGTCGTTTTCATAATCACGGACATGCCGATCTCCTCAACGCCTGTAGCGGCCTATGTCGAGGAGACCCGTTGCGGCCGAGATTTATTCCCGCCGCGTACGCATCCGGCTGTTCACGGTCACGTGATCAGCCGGTGCTTTGGGTTCGTTGGTCCGCTTGGCGCTCAATCCGGCCAGCGCAAGGCGCCGGAAGAGTCCTTGCGAGCAATCTTCATGGCGTCGGCGGGCCGGTCCTTCGCGGTCAACAGGGCGCGCAGCCGTTCGGCGACGATCTCCGCCTCACCGGGATGAAGATTACAGGGGTCGAGGAAGAAATGGCCGCGTTCGACCTCGTGATTGCGCACGATGATGGGCGGCGATCCACCGGCAAGCGCCGAGGCAAGGCCGGCGGCGGTGAAGCGGCTTTCCGGCAGCACGAAGACCTGCAGGCGGTCGAGCGGGTTGGCGGTCGGATCGGGAATGATCTCCGCGCCAATGCCCGTAACACCTTGCAGAGCATCCTTCCACAGGTTGAGCGCGGCCTCTTCGCGCCGGCGGATGCCGGCGTGGTCGCGCTTCTCCCATGCCTCGAGCGCGGCCATGGTGCCGGCGATGCTTTCCTTGCCGACCTTCATGGCGCGGGCGACGCCGCGGTTCTGCAGATAGGCGGCGCGCACCAGATCCTTGCGTCCGGTGACGATGCCGCTGGTCGGGCCGCTCAGGAATTTGTGGCCGCTGTAGATGACGATGTCGGCGCCACGCGCCAGGAAGCCGCGCAGGTCATATTCGGAAGCCGCGTCGACGATCACCGGCACGCCCCTGGCGTGGCAGATTTCGCAGAATTCCTCCAGCGACAGCATGCCGTACTGCACGGTGTGATGCGCGACGACATAGAGGCCTGCCGCCGTTCGCTCGTTGATCGCGTCGCGCACATGATAGTCCTGCGTGACGCTGACCGTGCCGGCGGGCACCACCCTGGCGCCGGCAACTCGGACCGACTGGTCGATCGGGGCGCCGTAGTTGACGATGTGGCCAAGCTGGATGATCACCTCCGACCTGAGGTCGCCGGTGTCGTCCGGCAGGCGTTCGATGGCGAGCAGGTTGGTTCCCGTCATCGCGCCGGCGATCGCCATGGTGATGCCGCTGGCGCAGCAGGCGGTGATGAAGCCGGCCTCGCCACCGGTGAGGCGCGCGACGATGGCGCTTGCGGCGCGCTGCAGATCGTCCATTTCCACCCATTGCGATGCCATTTCAGACATCGCGCTGATCGCTTCAGGCACGATGATCGACGCACCGAGCGCCGTCATCGTGCCGGAGACGTTGATGATCGGGCGAAGGCCGAGCCGTTCGCGGATCGTGGTGTTGGAGCCGGTGTCTGAATAGGTTTTCATGTGAGCAATCCCGTGGATGACAGATCAGGCAGCGATCTCGACGACCGCTTCGATTTCGACGGTGATGTTTCCGGGCAAGGAGCCTACGCCGATCGCCGAGCGGGCATGCCCGCCGATCGTTGCGAAAACGTCGGCGAAAAGATCGGAGCAGCCATTCACCACTTTGGGGTGGTCGCTGAAGGTCGGCGTGGCGTTGACGAAGCCGAGCAGCTTGACGACGCGCACGATGCGGCCGAGATCGCCGGCGGCAGCATGCATGACGGCAAGCAGGTTGAGGCCGGTGAGGCGGGCATGCTGATAGGCCTGCTCCACTGTCACGTCCTCGCCCACCTTCCCGGTGCAGAGCGTGCCGTCGGCCCGCAGCGGTCCCTGGCCGGACAAGAAGATCAGCCGGCCGCTCTCGGCATGGGTGACGAAGTTGGCGATGGGCGTCGGCGGCTCGGGCAATGTGAGGCCGAGTTCGGCGAGCCTGGTGTAAGGCGTCATGGAAGAAGGCTCCTTGGGACGGCGTCAACCATCCAATGTCAGAAGTGCGAGGCGCGGAAGCGCGCCAGGAAATTGCGCAGACGCTCATTGTCGGCGTCCGCAGCAAGGATCTCCTTCGGGGGCCCGACCGCGCCGACGCCGCCATCGGCCATGAAGACGATGCGGCTCGAGGCGTCGCGGGCAAAGGCCATCTCATGCGTGACCATCACCATCGTCATGCCGTCCTCGGCGAGGCTGCGCACCACCTCAAGCACCTCGCCGACGAGTTCCGGATCGAGGGCGGAGGTTATCTCGTCTAGCAGCAGGATTTTCGGCCCCATGGCCACGGCGCGCGCAATGCCGACGCGCTGCTGCTGGCCGCCGGAGAGCTCCGCCGGCAGGCTGTCGGCCTTATGGGCAAGACCGACGCGGCCGAGCCAGTGTTCGGCAATCGCGCGCGCCTCCGCGGTGCTTTTGCCGCGCACCTTGGTGAGGCCGAGCATGATGTTGCCGGCGGCGGTGAGATGCGGAAACAGGTTGAAGCTCTGGAACACCATGCCGGTCTCGGCGCGCATCGCGGCAAGGTCGCGTTCGCTGCGGCGCTGGGGGGCCCCGGTTTCGCGGAAGCCGACCTCCTTGCCGTCGATGCGGATGGACCCGCTGTCATAGCTCTCCAGGAAGTTGACGCAGCGCAGCAGCGTGGTCTTGCCGCTGCCCGAGGGCCCGATGACCGTCACCACCTCGCCACGCGCCACGCGCAGGCTGACCGAGCGCAGGACCTGAACGGCGCCAAAGGATTTGGACACATCGCGGATATCGAGAAGGGCCGGGGCATCGTTCGAGCTTGTGGACATTGCTATTCCCGGATGAAGGAGAAACGCCGCTCCAGCCGCCGACTGGCAAGCGAAAGCGCATAGTTGACGGCGAAGTAGATGAGGGCGCCAAGGATGTAGAGCGGCATGGCCTCGTAGGTGCGGCCGATGACTTGGTTGATGGCCTGCATGAGATCGGTGATGCCGAGCAACGAGACCAGCGCGCTGCCCTTGACCGCGTCGGTGACGCCATTGATCCAAGGCGGCAGGAAACGCCTGAACGCTTGCGGAAAGATGACATGGGCCAGCCGCTGGCGGAAGGTCAGGCCGATCGCCATTGCGGCCTCCGATTGTCCCTTCGGGATGGAGCCGACGGCGCCCCGCAGGTATTCGACGACCTGGGCTGTCTTGAACAAGGTCAGCGCCAGCACGGCAGCCCAGAAGGACGGCAGGTGAAGCCCGACGGCCGGCATCCCGTAATAGACGAAGAAGATGAGCACCAGGATCGGTATGCCGCGAATGGTGTCGCTGAAGATGCGCACCGCCCAGCGCGCCGGCGCCGGGCCGTAGACCAGGCCGACGCCAAGGACGACGCCGGCGACGAGCGAGAACGTCACGACCAGCAGCGACACCCACAGCGTCAGGGCGAAACCCTGAGCAAGGAAAGGCAAGGCGTAGGCGATCTGGCTAAGCATGCTAGTGCACTACCTTGAACCAGCGTTCGACGAGCCGGAGCGCGTAAAGCAGGGCGTAGCCGGTCAACAGGTACATCGCCGTCACGACGAGATAGACCTCGACGATGCGGAAGGTGTTGAAGTTGATCCATTGCGCGCCGAAGGTCAGCTCGGGCACCGAGATGACCGAGGCGACGGAGGTATCCTTGAACAGCGATATGAAGGTGTTGGAAAGCGCCGGCAGCGTAATGCGCAGCATGGTCGGCAGGCGCACATGCAGCAGCCTTTGCCAGGGCGTCAGGCCAATCGCCTTGCCGGCGTCGAGCTGGCCGCGAGGAACCGCTTCGAGACCGGAGCGGAACACCTCGACCAGATAGGCGCCGCTGTAGAGCGCCAGCGTGGCGACGAACGAGGTTTGCGCGCTGTAAGCGATGTCGACCACGGTCGGCAGGCCGTAGAAGACGAGATAGACGAGCAGGATCAGCGGCACGTTGCGGATGAATTCGACGTAGGCGGCGATGATGCCGCGCACCATGCGTCCGGCCGACACGTACCAGACCGCCAGGACCAGGCCGATGACGATGCCGATGGCGATCGAGATGACGGCGAGTTCGAGGCTGAGCAGCAGGCCGCCCCACAGCTTGTCGAAATGCCGCCAGATCAGGTTGAAATTAAGCGCATAACCCATGCGTCGGCCTCAGTGCTCCCGATGTGACGCAAAGCTGGCCGCGTCGCCAGGAAAAAGGGCGGGAAGGGCGCCGGCGGCGCCTTTCCCGCCGATGACGTCAGATAACCGGGAAACCGGGGTGGCGCGCCGGCGGCTCCTGCCCGAAATAGTCCTTGAACGCGGCGTCATAGAGCGCCGTCTCATGGCCGAACATGGCGATGGTGAAGGTCTGGTTGACGAAGGTCAGCCAGTCGAGATCGCCTTGCCGGAGCGCTGCGCCATATAGCATCGAGTACCAGCTCTTGCCGGCATCGAAGTATTTGTCAGGATTGCGCGAGGCGAGCCAGCGCACGGTGGAGAGGTCGACGGCAGCGGCATCGGCACGCTTGGATTCCAATGCCTGCAGCACGTTGGCCTGTGTATCGATCTGCATCACTTGCGCCTCCGGCAAGGCAAAATGCACCGAAGATTCGGCGTCGACATTCTGCAGGATGGAAACGCGCGTCGCGGAGCCTGCGGCAAGCAGCTTGTCGAAGGTCTTGTTCTCGGCGCCGGGCAAAGTCAGCAAGGCGACGCCCTCGACGTAGTAGGGCCTGGAGAAGTTGATCAGCTGCGAGCGCTGCGCGGTCATGGTCATGAACTGGATGGTGATGTCGACCTTGTTCGTCGTTACGTTCGGAATGCGCTGCGCCGGGTCCTGCATGACGAACTCGACCTTGGCCGGGTCATCGAACAAACCCTTTGCGAGAATGCGCCCCATCGTGATGTCCATGCCGACGAGTTCGCCGGCATCGTTCTCGAAATGCCAGGGCGCATTGGTGCTTCCGGTGCCGACAATCAGCTTGCCGCGCTCCAGCACGGTGCGCAGCAGACTATCGGGCGCAGCCTGCGCCGCCGCCTTCTGGACGTCGACCGTTGCCGCCGCGCTCATGACGCCGGCCGTTGCCAGTCCGGCCATGCCCAGTTTCAGAAAATCACGCCTTTTGGATGTGTCGTTCACGGCGACCTCCTTTCGTGTTGTGTTCCCCTACGCACAGGCAATACACGCGCCCGGATCATTCAAAAATTGTCTCTTACAAGGGACGTGTGTATCCTGTACAAGACAGATACTAACATCAGGAATCGACAATGCAAGATGGCAGCGCCTTGGCGGTCTCAGCGGACGCAAAGATTTCGGCCTCTCGGGAGAAGGGCCTCAACCGGGTGCTCGAGATTCTGGAGTTCCTTCATTCGACACAGCGCGCCATCGGCATCGGCGACCTAGCCAAGGGGGTCAACGCGCCGCGTTCGACCACCTACACGCTGGTGCGATCGCTGGTCGATGCCGGCCTCCTGGAAATGGCCGGCGACGGCAACCGCGTCTATTTCGGCAAGAAGCTCTATCTCTATGGAATGGATTATGTGCGCGGTAACGACCTCTTGAGGCGAGGACGCCAGGAGGTCGACAACCTGTCGCGCGAGACCGGCGAGACGTCCGAACTGTGCATGCTGCAGAGCGGCCGCTACACGATCGTCCACTCGAGCCCGGGCACCCGGCCGTTCCGCATCAGCTCCGCCACCGGATTGCAGATCCCGCTGCCCTGGACCGCCTCAGGCAGGCTCCTGCTCGCCGGTCTCGAACAGGCCCGGATCGAGGCGATGATATCGGAAGACGATCTCATCCTGCCCGATGGCCGCAGATTGCGGCTGGACGATTTCATCGCCGACATAGCGACGGCGCGCGCCACCGGCTATTGCATCACTTCGGGGCTCGTCGACGCCTATACGAAATGCCTCGCCGCGCCGGTGTTTTCAGCTCCCGGCACGGTTGAAGCGACGATGTGCCTGGTGGTGCCCATCGACACGTCGCAGGACAAGACAGGTGAACTCCTGGCCCTGCTGCGCGAGCGCGCGGCGAGGCTTTCGATCGCGGCCTGGACCTGAAGTCAGGCGATGATATCCGGGATGATCTTGTCTTCCAGCTTCATCAGCCGGTCCTTCAGCGCAAGCTTCTTCTTCTTCATGCGCTGGATCTGCAGCGGGTCGCAGTTCATGGCGATCATCGCATTGATCGCGGCGTCGAAATCGGCGTGTTCCTGCTTCAGCCGGGAAAATTCGAGGCGAATATCGGCCTGTTCCTGATCGGACATTCTCTACCGTCTGCACGTCTGCGGCGCCCAAAACTGGGCCTGATTGGGCGGGGGCGGCTCGTTTTGCCACCGGCGCGCAGCCCATATCACATTTCACAGTGCCGTGGAATGCTACCACGGATCATTCGACATCGCTGCGCGAAGGTGGCACACTGTCATTGTGCCGTCACAGAGCGAGCCTGCGGTGGACGCGCCTTTGGCGGCTGCAGTCGAGGAAACCATGAAAGGGAGAACCAATCATGTCTCTTGCATCCCATCTTGATGAGTTGCAGCGGAAACACGGCGACATCGAACGCGAGCTCGATGATGCGATGAATCATCCGTCGGTGGACGACCTCGAAATCGTGAATCTCAAGCGACGCAAGCTGGCAATCAAGGACGAGATTGAAAAACTGAGGGCCAAACCCACGACGCATTGACGCCCCACTGACATAACCGCTCACCATCCGGGTCTTTCCTGCCGGCGGCAATTGCCGCCGGACTGGTGGTTTTGATTTCCGTTTTCAGGTCGGCCATCACAGATATTCGTACCAGGCCGAGGCCTTCCGACTTCGGAATCCGAGGACGAGCAGGAGCGAAGCGCTTCGCGGGAATCCCTGAATCCATGCGGTAACTCTTGACCGAAGAGTGCAGCGGAGCAGAATTCTGCCTTGCCGTGGCGCTCTGAGGTCAGGGCTTGGATTCTGGTCTGTGCTGCGTCGCTCTTCTCCTTGCTCCTCCCCGGAACTCATTCCCGGAATGGTGAAGCGATTGGGGGTCCGCCAATCGCCAGGTAGCCGATTGGCCAACGCAAGCGACCGGCAAAAATCGGGTGCCAAGGAACTGGCGGCGGGATCGATTGCGGCCAGTGGCGACCTGTCGCCATTGACAAGCCATCTTTGCTCCTCCACCTCATGCCCGGACTTCAGCGCATCGGCCCGGAGCGCGCTTTTGTGCGTCCAAGTGGACGCGCGGCGCCCCAGAGATTAAAGGCTGCCGGCATGACCGGATATTATTCCTTCCCCTTCCCGCGCCGCACCTCGGTTGGCGTCGATGTGGGCGGCGTGGTGGTTGGCGGCGGTGCTCCCGTCGTCGTGCAGTCGATGACCAATACGGATACCGCCGATGTCGACCAGACGGTCGCCCAGGTCGCGGCGCTGCATCGCGCCGGCTCCGAGATCGTGCGCATTACCGTCGACCGCGATGAAAGCGCCGCCGCCGTGCCGCGCATCCGGGAGCGGCTGGCGCGGCTCGGTATCAACGTGCCGATTGTCGGCGACTTCCACTATATTGGCCACAAGCTCCTGGCCGATCATCCGGCCTGCGCCGAGGCGCTGGCCAAATACCGCATCAATCCCGGCAATGTCGGTTTCAAGGACAAGAAGGACCGGCAGTTCGCGGCAATCGTCGAAATGGCGATCAAACATGACAAGCCGGTGCGCATCGGCGTCAACTGGGGCTCGCTCGACCAGGAACTCCTGACCCGGCTGATGGACGACAACCAGGCTCGCGGCTTTCCGTTGACCGCACAGCAAGTGACGCGCGAGGCGATCGTGCAGTCGGCCATCCTCTCGGCCGAGATGGCCGAGGAGATCGGCCTTGGCCGCGACAAGATCATTCTCTCGGCGAAGGTCAGCGGCGTGCAGGACCTGATCGCAGTCTACACCGAGCTCGCCAGCCGTTCCGACCATGCGCTGCATCTCGGCCTCACCGAAGCCGGCATGGGCTCGAAAGGCATCGTCGCCTCATCCGCCGCCATGGGCATCCTGTTGCAGCAAGGCATCGGCGACACAATCCGCATATCGCTGACGCCGGAGCCGAATGGCGATCGCACGCGCGAGGTGCAGGTGTCGCAAGAATTGCTGCAGACCATGGGCTTCAGGCAGTTCGTGCCGATCGTCGCTGCTTGCCCCGGCTGCGGCCGCACAACCTCGACCGTGTTCCAGGAACTGGCCCAGAACATCCAGGCCGATCTCAGGAAGAACATGCCGGCGTGGCGTGAGAAATACCCAGGGGTCGAGAACCTCAAGGTCGCGGTGATGGGCTGCATCGTCAACGGCCCGGGCGAGTCCAAGCATGCCGATATCGGCATTTCGCTGCCCGGCACCGGCGAGACGCCGACAGCCCCTGTCTTCGTCGACGGCAAGAAGGCGGCGACGCTGCGCGGACCGTCGATCGCGCAGGATTTCGAGAAGATGGTCGCAGACTATATCGAGCAACGATTTGGTCGCGGCAAGGCCGCGGCAGAGTAGGTCGAATGCTGCGCTTCCTCCCGGTGGCGCTGATCCTGCTGTGCGGGTGGCCGACCCTGGCCCAGGCCGATCCGCCGCAATCGGCCAAGCAGCGGCTGATCGACAAGGTCTGCAACCTGATCCAGGCCCATGCCGACCAGAACGGCTTGCCCAGGGATTTCTTCGCCCGGCTGATCTGGAAGGAAAGTCGGTTCGATCCCAACGCCGTCAGTCCGGTCGGCGCCGAAGGTATCGCCCAGTTCATGCCGGGGACCGCCAAGATGCGCGGGCTCGCCAATTCCTTCGACATCAACCAGGCGATCCCGGCCTCGGCGAAATACCTCGCCGAGATGAAGACCAGCTATGGCAATCTCGGCCTGGCGGCCGCCGCCTACAATGCCGGCGAAAACCGGGTCTCGCGCTGGCTGGGCTCGGGCGGCTTCCTGCCGATGGAAACCGAAAGCTATGTCTTCGACATTATGGGCGAGCCGGTCGATAAGTTCGCCGATCGCGCCTATGCCGGAAGCGTGCGACCGCTCGACGCGAAATCCGATTTCGTCGCGGCCTGCCGCAAGCTCCCGGTGATCATGTCGCGGACGGTGGCGATGGCTTCCATCAACATAAGGCCGTGGGGAGTCCAGGTGGCCGGCAATTTCCGCCGCAGCGCCGCGATCAACCAGTGGCTCAGGGTGAGGGGCCGCTTCCCGGCCCTGCTAGCCGGGCATGATCCGGTGGTCAGCCGGGTGCGGACGCCGATCGGCCGACGCGGCATCTACGCGGTCAGGATCGGGGTCGACGACCGTGCCGCCGCGGGCGCCATTTGCCAGAAACTGCAAAGTGTCGGCGGGGCATGCGTGGTGGTGCGCAACCGGTAGAGCCGCATGAGCGAGCTGGGTAACGCTTTGTTCGCCCGAATGCGTCTGTCGCATCCATCACAAATTTCGATTATAGGCGATCGCCATGACCGACAGACTCTACAGCGATCCGGATCTCGTCCAGTTTTATGATATCGAGAATAAAGGCGGCGACGATTTCAACTATTGCGTTGGATTCGCCGGCAATGCCCACTCGATTCTTGATCTCGGCTGCGGCACTGGGCAATTGGCCGCGGCCCTTAGTGAAGGACGCTCCGTCACCGGCGTTGATCCCGCGTCGGCGATGCTCGATGTCGCGCGCGGCAGGGCCGGCGGAGACAAGGTCGACTGGGTCGAGGCCGATGCTCGAACCGTTCGGCTTGGGCGGCACTTCGACCTAATATTGCTGACGGGACATGCCTTCCAAGTCTTCCTGACGGCCGAGGATCAAGCGGCGGTGTTGCGCACCATCGCAAATCATCTCGCTCCGGGCGGGCGCTTCATTTTCGACACACGAAATCCCGCCATGGAAGAATGGCGCGAATGGACGCCGCAGCGCTCCGAACGGATGGTGACGCATCTCAGCCTCGGCGCCGTCAAGACCTGGAATGATGTCGAACATGATGCCGCCACCGGCGTCGTCACCTATTCAACCTTCTATGAAATTCCGGGGGGCAGACAGGTGCTGGCCGCAGAATCGAAAATAGCCTTCCCCGACAAGGATGACCTTGCCGCGATGCTGGACGAGTCAGGCCTGCTGGTGGAGCAATGGCTCGGCGACTGGCGGGGCGAACCCTATGTCTCCACCTCGCCGGAAATCATCCCGATCGGCCGGCTGCGCTGATCTGGCTCCAGGCCGGGCGTGCTTAAAGCGCATCGAAACGACATGCTTTAAATGTTTGTTTTGCGCATGTCGTTGTCGCAAAACCGCTGCGCCCGTCAGTTCACATCTACGCCGTCTTCGCCACCACCGTTTCGCTGAGCCAGGTGCCGATCTTGGCGCCGAGGCGGTCGGGTGAAACCGGCTTCGGCAGATAATCGTCCATGCCGGCTTCGATGCACTTGTCGCGGTCGCCCTTCAGCGCATGCGCGGTGACGCCGATGATCGGGATGCGGCTGCCATCCGAGGCCTCCGTCGCCCGGATGGCGCGGGTCGCCTCGTAGCCGTTCATTTCCGGCATGGAGACGTCCATCAGGATCAGCCTCGGGCGCAGCGAGCGGTACATCTCGACCGCCGTGCGGCCGTTGCCGGCTATGCGATAGCTCAAGCCCAACCCGTTGAGGATTTGGCCGAACACCAGCTGGTTCACCTCATTGTCCTCGGCGATGAGGATGTCGATCGGACCGTTCGGCGCGACCGTCGGCTCCGGCACGGAGACGGCCGGCATTGCCGGGCCGCGGATGACGGTAAAGGCGGGCGGCGCCGCCTGCGGCAGGGCAGGTACCGGTTCGCGAACGAACTGCGCCCTGCCGAGCTGCGAGCGGGCTTTCTGGACGACCGAGATGACGGTGCCGAGCAGGACCGCGGAGCGTGCCGGCTTGGTCAGATGCGCGGCAATGCCGAAATCGATGATCATCTTGCCGAAATCGACCTGATCGACCGAGGTCAAGAGCACGACCGGTATGGCCGACAGCCGGCTGTCGGCGGCAATGGCTTTCGCGACATCGGCGCCGTTCATACCGGGCATCTGGTAGTCGAGGATAATGCAATCGACGGCGGCCCCCAGCTGCCAAGCGCGGTCGAGGAAAGCCAAGCCGACCGCACCGCTTTCGGCGGCGGCGCAGTCGAAGCTCCAGCTCCTGAGCTGTTCGAGCAGGATCTCGCGGTTGACCGGATTGTCGTCGATGACCAGAACGCGCGCGCCGGTGACGTCGACCGGCACGATCTCGTCGCGAGCCTCGGCACGATGCACGGGCAGGGGCACCGCGAACCAGAATACGGACCCGCGGCCGATCTCGCTCTCGACGCCGATCTTGCCGGCCATCAGGTCGACGAGGCGGGCGGCGATGGCGAGACCGAGGCCGGTGCCCTCGTGACGGCGGGTCGAGGAGCCGTCGACCTGGGCGAATTTTTCGAACACGTTCTGCAACTTCTCGGCCGGGATGCCGATGCCGGTGTCCTCGACGCGCAGCTTAAGCTGGACGACATCATTGACGGTTTCGCCGCCGACGTCGATCAACACATGGCCCTTCTCGGTGAACTTCACCGCGTTGCCGAGCAGATTGGTGACGATCTGGCGGAACCGCCCGGCGTCGCCGACGACGTAGGCCGGCAGGCGCGGGTCGACGCGCACGATCAGTTCGAGGTTCTTTTCGGCAACGTGGGCGGAGACGAGCGTGGCCACATCCTCGACCGCCTCGGCAAGGCGGAACGGCGCCGGGTCGAGCGTGAGCTGGCCGGCATTGATCTTGGAGAAATCGAGGATGTCGTTGATGATGGTGAGCAGCGCGTTGCCGGATTTGACGATGACGTCGGTGAAGGTCTTCTGGCGCGCGGTCAGCTCGGTCTTGGCCAGCAACTCGGCCATGCCGAGCACGCCGTTCATCGGCGTGCGGATTTCGTGGCTCATATTGGCCAGGAATTCCGATTTGGCGCGGTCGGCGGCCTCGGCCTTGAACAGCGACTCGGCGGATTCGGCGAAGGCCCGGCGGATGGCCTGCTCCATCGGCCGGAAGATCCAGAAAGCGGCGATGGAGAGCACCGCGAACAGCAATCCGCTCGCCCACAGCAGCAGCCGGTCACTGGAGGCGTCGGCCAAATGGCGCTCGTCGTCCATGGCGGTGCGGACGCGGACCAGCATCGGCTGGGCAAACAGGTCGTTCTGGTTGCGGATTTCGCGATAGCTCCACTCATCGACCTTTTGCGCCACCGACATGAGGTTGAAGTTTCGGACCATATCGCGCGGCGACCAGAACAGGTCGCCATTGACCGAAGCGGATTCGAGCTCGTTGACAGTCTTTGTCGACAGGCGTGGACGCAATGCGGCGATCTGGGCCGCAAGCGTCCCAATCTCGCGGGAGAGGCGTTCCGAATGGCCGCGCGCCGATGCGGCCAACGCATCGCGCGTCTCAGCGCGCCAGGCGGTTCCCGTCGTTTCGGCGAAGCTGGTCGCGTTGCGCAGGTCGCGAGTGAATATGACAAGGTTGCTGCTCAGCGCATCGACCTGGTGGCGGAAGGAATTGACACGATCAAGTGCAACCATGATCGCGAGCGAAGCCAACGCGAAGATCAGCAATCCTGAGAGATAACGGGTCCGGATGGACCGTATGAAGGAAGAATATTCCGGCATGCGCAACCCCAACACATACGCATTATTTTAACGGTCGGGATTACGCTTGATTTACATTAAGATTTCGTTCTGGCGACCGAGAATCTCGGACTCCCGCAGAGCCTCCCATGTATCCTCCCGGCTGCGCCGAGATGAAGGGCGGCGGCACTTCAAGGGACGGTCAAGCTTCGGGTGTTCCTTCAATCCGCGGGCCGTTTGTGATGCCGGGATTCCTGGTTCGAGCCGCGAAGCGTTTCGCGGTCGTCGGCATCGACCAGATCGACGTCGCCACCCCTGAGCGCCTGGCCCTGCTGGCGAGCCGTTCTCTCCTGCTTCGATCGCTTCAGTTCGTCCTCGGCATTGAAATTCTTGTCCGCATTCTTGGTGTTCACCCGCTCCTCGATGATTTGCACCTGCTGTTCGTGGGTCTTCTTGCCGGTCATGGGATATCTCCCTCTATTTGTTCGTCCGGCCGGTCTGGTCGGGATTCACACCGCCTTGTGGGGTGGTGTCGTTCTCGACATCGCCCCGAAAAGTGTTTTCGCCATCGAGTTCCTCGTCGTCGTCAAGGATGTCGCCACCCTTGATGGTGCCTTTGGAAGCGCCGATGCCGGGGTCGTTGCGCAAGTCGCGATCGCTTGGCCTCGGCTGTTTGCGATGCTTGTTGTCGTTCATGGGTTGCCTCCTGCTTCTGGTCCCGAACGTCGCGACGGGTGCAATTGTTCCCGAAACACGAGTTCCCGAAACACCAGCTCCCGACGCACCAGTTCCCCACACACTCTGGCCGGGAACGAGGCCACGGCCGTGCTGCCACGAGTGACGTCGGCTCCGCGTCAACCGATTATCGATCGGGCAGCATTTGGCGCGCCGGCCTGTTCGGCGCGGCGGATCAGATCGACGCTGTGATGCCGCCGTCCACATAGAGAATATGGCCGTTCACGAAAGAGGAGGCGTCGCTGGCCAGGAAGATGCAGGCGCCGACCAGTTCCTCGACCTTTCCCCAGCGGCCGGCCGGCGTGCGCTTTTCCAGCCAAGTGCTGAACGCAGGGTCGGCGACAAGGGCAGCGTTGAGCGGCGTATCGAAATAACCGGGTGCAACGGCATTGCATTGCAGGCCGTGTTTGGCCCAATCCGTAGCCATGCCCTTGGTCAGGTTGCCAACCGCGCCTTTCGTTGCCGTGTAGGGCGCGATGCCCGGACGGGCGAGCGCGGTCTGCACGCTGGCGATGTTGATGATCTTGCCACGGCCACGGCCGATCATATGGCGCGCCACCGCCTGGCCGACATGGAAGACGCTGGCGACATTGGTCTGCAGCAGGCGCTCGAACGCATCGGCGGGAAACTCCTCGAGCGGCGCGCGGAACTGCATGCCGGCATTGTTCACCAAAATGTCGATCGCTCCGCCGCCCAGTTCGAAACGGTCGATCGCCGAGCGGACCGCTTCATGATCGGTAGCATCGAAGGCCAGCTTTTCCGCTCCGGGGATCTGCGTAACCGCCGCGGCGAGCCTTGCCTCGTCACGGCCGTTGAGGATCACTCTGGCGCCGGCTTCGGCCAAGCCCTTGGCCAAGGCGAAGCCTATGCCTTGCGAGGAGCCGGTTACGAGCGCGGTGCGCCCGCTGAGATCGAACAATTTGGCCGACATCGAACCTGATCCTCCCGATTGCCCTGTTAAACAGAAACCTTCACGCCAAGCCTCGGGGTCTGTCCCGATCTCAATTGTTGCGCGTCGCCACGAAGGTCGCGGCTGCTTTCAGCAGGCCGGCCTGCTCGCCATAGGGTTCGAGCAGCGCATGCGCCTGATGGACAAGGCCATGCAACTGGGCGCGTGCCCATGCCTCGCCGTGCAGCGCCACCAGCGTTGCCTTGCCGGCGGCAGCGTCCTTGCCCGTCGCCTTGCCCATCTGTGCGGCATCCGCGGTCAAATCGAGAAGATCGTCGGCAAGCTGGAAGGCAAGCCCGATCGCCGAGCCGAACTCGGCCAGTCTTTCGCGATCCCCGGCAGGCACGCCGGCGACGACCGCGCCCGCCTCGCAGGCAAAGCGGATCAGCGCACCGGTCTTCATCGCCTGCAGCCGGATGATCCCTGCCTCGTCAGGCGCGATGCGCTCGGCCTCGAGGTCCAGCGTCTGGCCGCCGACCATGCCGCCGGTCCCGGCGGCGCGGGCGAGCGCCAGCACAAGGGCGGCCCGCCGCTCCGCCGGTAGCGCCGTAGTCTCCTCGGCGAGGATGTCGAAGGCAAGCGTCAGCAGGGCGTCGCCGGCCAGGATGGCGGTCGCCTCGTCGAAGGCCCTGTGCACGGTAGGCTGGCCGCGGCGCAGATCGTCGTCGTCCATCGCCGGCAGATCGTCATGGATCAGTGAATAGCAATGCACGCATTCCAGTGCGGCCGCCACGCGCAGTGCCGCGTCGCCGTCGGCGGAAAACAGCGCCGCACTTTCCATCACCAGAAAGGGGCGCAGGCGCTTGCCGCCGTTGAGCACGCCGTGCCGCATCGCCGCCATAAGGCGCTCGGGCCGCGCGATCTCGCCCGTGAGCGCGCGGTCGGCGAGCAATCGCCGCAGCAAGGTCTCGACGGCGGCGGCCCGTGCAACGAGCGCCGTTTCGAACGCCATTTCGTCGTCATTCGTCATGGCCCGGACCGGTAGCCGACACTCAGACGTTGCGCAAGAAGACAAGCGCCATTATGCCGGGGGAGGGAGAGACACGGGTTGGGCGACTTGGCGGAACCGATCGTCGATCATGAAACCGAAAAGCTGGACATGGCGACGAGATCCCGTGGCGTGAACCGTCGTGCTCTCAAACGCTGGGTCCGGCGCGGTATCGTCGTGGCTGCCGTGCTGGCGCTTATCCCTACAGTGCTGACCTTCCTCTATCTGCCGTCTTTCGTGCATCCGGTGTCGACGTTGATGCTGAAGGATCTCGCCACCTTCTCCGGCTATGACCGCCGCTGGGTGTCGATCGACGACGTGGCACCGGTGCTGGCCAATTCGGTGATCATGTCGGAGGACGGACAGTTCTGTTTCCATCGCGGCGTCGACCTCGGCGAATTGCGGGGTGTCGTCGACGACGCGCTGGCAGGCGAAGGGGCGCGCGGCGCTTCGACCATCACCATGCAGACGGTGAAGAACCTGTTTTTGTGGTCCCGTCCGCTGGGCACGGTTCGCAAAGTCGTCGAGTTGCCGCTGGCCGTGTACTTCGATGCGGTGATGTCGAAGCGGCGCATCATGGAAATCTACCTCAACATCGCCGAGTGGGGGCCCGGCATATACGGCATCGAGGCGGCGGCGCGGCACCATTTCGGTATTTCGGCAAAACAGCTGTCGCGCCGTCAGGCCGCGCTGCTTGCCGTTAGCTTGCCAAATCCGATCGCCCGCAACCCGGCCAAGCCCGGGCCGGGGCTGAGGAGGCTGGCCAACCTGATCGAGCGGCGCGCCGGCCGATCCGGCGCTTATGTCGGCTGCCTCCAGTAGCCGACACAAAAAAATTCGCGGGCAGCGCTGGCCAAAACGGCACCGGGCGTGTATAGGCACCCGACTTTCTCAGATTCCGGCCCCTGACACGGCCCTTTCACGAGGGCGGGCGGGGCTTTTGACCATGTAGTGGAGCATATCCATGGCCGTTCCGAAACGAAAAACCTCTCCGTCCAAGCGCGGCATGCGCCGCTCGGCAGACGCCCTCAAGGCCCCGACCTATGTCGAGGACAAGAACTCCGGCGAGATGCGCCGCCCGCACCACATCGACCTGAAGACCGGCATGTATCGCGGCCGCCAGGTGCTGACGCCCAAGGAAAGCTGAGACCAGCTTTCCTGATGTTTGAGCTAAAAAGACCGGCCGCTGGCCGGTCTTTTTGCGTCTGTCGGACCCGACGACCGACAGCGTAGCTGCGTCTCCAGGCCTTGATCTCCGATCGGCCCGGACGCTGCCTCGTCGTGCATCCTCGAGGCATAGCCGATTACGTGCCGGACATCGCCTTCGACATCGCTCGACACGCCTTTTCCCAATGATCGAACCGTGAGCCCGATGCCCGGCACCCGCCGGAGGCAGCGTCGCTCGGTGTTTTTCGCAATCTGTGGGATTGCCATAGACGGTTTCTTATGTAATTTTCGAATTTATAGTCGGAAATCGACACAGATTGGGCATTCGATGTGGGATTTCGTCAGCACAAGTGATCTCGACGATACCGAGCAGGCCGTGCTTTCCCAACTCAAGGTCGATGGGCGGATGTCGAGCGTGGATATCGCCAAGCGGATCGGCGTCACCGAAGCAACGGTGCGGCGGAAAATGGCCCGTGTGCTCGACGACCCCGATATCTGCATCCAGGCGGTCGTGCGCCCTTTGCGCAGCGATGTCGGCATTGCGGCCATTGTCGGGCTCGACGTCGACCGCGAGCACATCATCAGCGTTGCTCGAAAACTATCGGAATACTCGTTCGTCGACAGCGTCTACGCCATGACCGGGCCGTTCGACATCATCATCCAGCTCACTTTGCCATCCACGACCAGCTTGCACGATTTCCTCGTCAGTGAACTGGCCAACGTTCCCGGGATCAAGGATTCCGAGAGCTACATGATCGGTCGCGTCTTCAAGCATAGCGGCCGGGCTTACCAGCACAGCAAAACCGAAGAAAAAAGAGGGTAACAATGGGTGAGTTTCTTTCCGCTTCGCGCCGCCGCGTCCTAGCCCTTCTTGCCGCCGCGCCGCTCCTCCTGCCGTTCGCTGCCACCGCCCATGCCGATGGGCTGGTCGATCAAATCAAGCAACGCGGCGCCATTCTCGTCGGAACCGAGGCGGCGTTCGAGCCGTTCGAATTCGTCCGCGACGGCCAGATCGTCGGCTATAACAAGGACATTCTCGACTATGTGGTCGGTCAGCTCGGCGTGAAGCTCGACCAGCTCAACCTGCCTTTCCAAGGCTTGCTGCCAGGGCTGCTGGCCAAGAAGTTCGACCTGATGGCAACCTCGACCGGCATCAACGCCGAGCGGGCGGCGAAATACGCCTACACGCGGCCGACCGGTTCTTTCGAGAACGTCGTCGTCGTGCGCGTCGACGAGGAGCGCATCAAGAAGCCGGAGGACATCAACGGCATGGTGGTGGCCACGCAACTCGCCTCCTCCGTGCAGCCCATCATCGAGGCCTATGACAAGGAGCTCAAGGATAAGGGCGGCAAGGGTGTCGGCGAGCTGAAGCTGTTCACCTCCTTCCCCGAGACCCATGTCGCTCTGGCCTCCGGCCAGGTCGACGCCATCGTCATCGCCTCGCCTTCGGCGGCCGTTCTGATGAAGAACGTTCCCGACACCTACAAGGTCGTCGGCTCGATCGGCGAATTCTCCTATCTGTCCTGGGTGGTGCGGCCGGAGGACAAGGACCTGCGCGCCTTCATCAACGCCAAGATTGGCGAGCTGAAGGATAGCGGCAAGCTGAAGGAGCTTCAGCTCAAATGGTTCGGGTTCGAGATGAAGACGCCCGACGAGGGCTATCTGCCGCCTGGCGCGCTCTAAGCCCGCCGACCAGGCGCCCGGTGCTGCCGGACCGGCGGTTCCAGTCATTGGACGCGCCGGTCTTGGATGGGCCGGACGTTCAGGGATCATTCGAGCTGAAAAATGTTCCATTTTTCCAAGACGCTGACCTTCCTGCCGGAATTCCTGGCCGGCGCCGGCATCACGCTGGGTGTCTCGGCGCTGGGGTTTCTGGTGGGCACATTGATCGGCTTCGGCCTGCTCGCATGCGGCAGGTCGCGCTGGCGCGTGATCCGCTGGATCGGCGCGCTCTACACCAGCTTCATCCGAGGCACGCCGCTGATCGTGCAGATCTTCATGGTCTACTACGTGCTGCCGGGCCTCGTCGGTATCGACCTGCCGCCGCTCCTGGCCGGCGTGCTGGCGCTCAGCTTCAACAGCGCGGCCTTCGTCGCCGAAATCCTGCGCGCCGGGCTGACGCGCATTCCCGCCGGCCAGTACGAGGCGGCCAAGGCGCTCGGGCTGAAGCCTGCCGTGACCTGGTTCAAGATCATCCTGCCACAGCTCTTCCGCGCCATTATCCCGCCGATGGTCAACGAGTTCACCATGCTGGTGAAGGCATCCTCGATCCTGTCGGTGATCGCGGTGGTGGAACTGACCCGCACCGCGCAGAACATCATGAACGTCACCTACCGGCCGGTCGAGGCCTTCTGCATCGCGGCGGTGCTGTATTTCGTCGTGCTGCTCTCATGCAGTCTGCTGACCAGGCATCTGGAATTCAAGGCGCGAGGCGCACGCGCATGAGCTTCGATTTTTCCGTCATAGCGGATAACTGGCACATACTCGCCAAGGGCTTCGGCAACACGGTGCTGATGTGCGCTGTCGCACTGCCGTTCGGCTTCGCGCTCGGTACCGTGCTGGCGCTGATCCGGCTGCGCGGCGGACGGGTGCCGGCGGCAATCGTCTCGGCCTATGTCGAAATATTCCGCAACATCCCGTTCCTGATCCAGATCTTCCTTTTGTTCTACGCCTTGCCGATGTTCGGTGTCAGGCTCTCCCCGGTGGTTGTTTCGATCGGCGCGCTGTCGGCCTATGCCAGCGCCTATTCCGCCGAGATCATCAGGGGCGCGATCCAGTCGATTTCGTACGGCCAGGTCGAGGCCGGCTACGCGCTGGGACTGCGCTACCTGACCATCTTCCGCACGATCCTGGTGCCGCAGGTGCTCGGCTACATCCTGCCCGCGGCCACCAATCTCACCATCACGCTGATCAAGGAATCGGCGATCCTGTCGGCGATCACCGTGCCGGAACTCACCTACATGGCCCAGAATATCATTGGCCGCACCTTCTCGCCGGTGGAAATATTCACCGCCATCGCATTGCTGTACTGGGGGCTGACGGCCTTCGTGGCAGCGATCTCGCGCAGCCTGGAGCATAGGCTGCAGCCCCATCTCGCAGCCCGCCGTGGCGCCTGATCCAAAAAAGCTTCAACGAAGAGGAGATCCCATGTCCAAACTCACCACCGCGCCGCGCGATGTCTTCCAGACATTCATGAACTTTCCGCTGGTCGAGGACCTCGACACGCTGAAGGCCGATGTCGCCATCATCGGCATGCCCTATGGCGATCCCTACACGATCGACGAGCTGATCAACGACCAGACCAATGCGCCGACCGCGGTGCGGCGCGCCTCGCAGCGGATCAGCCAGGCGCTCGACCGCTATGATTTCGACATTGGTGGGCCAGTCTTCGACGGCAAGGACATCAAGGTGGTAGACGTCGGCGACGTTCCCGGCGCGGCGGCCGATCATGTCGGGCACTACGGCAGAGCCGAAGCGGCGATCCGCAAGATCCGCGCCGCGGGCGCATTGCCGATCACAATCGGCGGCGACCACGGCATTCCGATCCCGATCTTCCGGGCGCTCGATGGCGAGGGCCCGATCACGCTGGTTCAGCTCGACGCCCATCTCGACTGGCGTGACAACGTCAACGGGGTCAAGGAGGGCTATTCCAGCACTATCCGGCGGGCCTCGGAAATGGCGCATATCAAGGATATTTTTCAGGTCGGCGTTCGCGGCCAAGGCAGCGCGCGCACCGAGGAGGTCGAGGCCGCCCGCGCCTATGGCGCCAACATCATCACCACCAATGAATGGCAGGACATCGGCACCGCCGCGCTCCTGAAGCGAATTCCCGACGGCGGCCGCTACTATCTCACCATCGATGCCGACGGCCTCGATCCGGCGGTGATGCCGGCGGTCGAGGGGCCACAGCCGGGCGGCGTCAGCTACCGGCAGACGATTGAGCTCATCAAGGGGCTGGTCGGCAAAGGAAGGCTGGTCGGCATGGATATCGTCGAGATCGCGCCGGCGCGCGACGTCAACGAGATCACCTCGATGACGGCCGGCCATATCATCCTCAACGTCATCGGCGCGGCCGTGCGCGCCGGCTACTTCAAGCGTTGAGCGCGAGCGGGGTGCGCGGTCACGCATCCCGCGGCTCGATTCAAAGATGTCGGCCGGACAACCGGCTGACATCGTTGTTGCATTCGGTCTTCTAGCGTGTTCGGGGCGTGCTGCGAAAATTCTTGACGGCGTGCCGCTGGCGCACTCTACAAAAGAGGTGCCCCCAAATGGAGACGCCAGATGTTCGGTGCCGTCCCGCTGCTGATCGTGCCTTTTGTTCTCTACAATCTCGGGCTGCTCGGAATATTCGGCAGCGGTGACGATCCGTGGGCGAGCGAGGTCTTTTCCGTCGGCATGATGTCGGGCGGGGTGTTCTCGATGACGCTCGGCGACCTGATAGTGCTGATCGGGCTCATCTTCCTCTTCGTCGAGATCGTGAAATCGGCGCGCACCACGAATGCCTCGATCATGGACCATCTGTTGTCGACGCTGGTCTTCGTGGCCTTCCTGGTCGAGTTCCTGCTGGTCAAGGGCGCCGCGCACTCGGTCTTCTTCACGCTGATGATCATCGCGCTGTTCGACGTGCTCGCCGGCTTCTCGGTGTCGATGCGGTCGGCGAGCAGGGATATCAACCTGAATTAACCTCAGCCCGGATCGGCGGTGAAGCCGGCGGCCTCGATGCCGGCGATGGCGGCGGCTTCGTCATTGTCCGAGCTGTCGCCGGAAATGCCGACGGCGCCTATGATGCTGCCTGCCTTGTCGCGGATCAGCACACCGCCCACGACCGGCAACACGCGTCCGCCCGAGACGTCGGAGATGCCGGTCATGAGATGCGGGCGCTCCTTGGCGAAGGCCTCGACGCGGCGCGAGCCCATGCCGATGGCGAGCGCGCCATAGGCCTTGCCGGCGGACATTTGCGGGCGCAGGAACGAGGCGCCGTCCTGGCGCTGGAAGGCGACGAGATGGCCGCCGGCGTCGAGCACCGAGACACCGAGCGGCCTGAGCTTGAGCTCCGCGCCCTTGGTGAAGGCGGCATCGATGATCTCGAGGGCTTTGTCGAGCGGCAGCGCGGTCATGGCAGTCTCCTGTTTTGAAACGGATATCATCGGCGGCCAGCCGGACGAGGCAACCCAGGTTCCGGTTGAAATTGCTTCGCGCTGGAAGCGGGATGATGGCACCGCAAATTCGGATCCGATGCCGCGATGCCAACACGATCAACGGCCAACGGCTCAGGGCCGGCAACGAAGCAACCGGGGAGCGGCGTGCTACTTCTTCTTGGCGCGGGCGGGCTTCTTGGCGGGCACTGCCGGCGCGTTGGCAAGGTCTTCGGCTTCCTTGGCCAGCCGCAGCGCCCGCAGCTTGTCGGTCTTGACCTTGCGAGCATCGCTCTCGGCGACATACTCGGCCATCGCCTTCTGTCGGACCGTGGCCGCTTCTTCCTGCTTCTTAAAGCGCAGATCGGCGCGCGCGCGGGCAGTATCCCTAGAGTTCTCAACCAAGAGTCTGTTCCAATCTCGTGACGTGATTTTCGGCCTCTTGTAGCAGAGCCGGCCACTCAACGGGGAAAATAGTTGGTCAAGCGGCCGGGTTGGCGCTGAGAGCATTGCTGGCGAGCACGGCTTCATAGGCGGTCTGCAGGGTCGCACGTACAGAAGGGCCGGACGCTGGATCGACGGGCGTGCCGAGATGCTCGTGGCGCAACTCGTCCATGAATTTCTCCCATAGTGGCGGCCCGCCCTTTTCCAGAAGCTCGGCGCGGATCGACAATTCCGCGCTGACCGGCAGCCAGACGCGGCCCCAGGCGCCGAGATGGGCCAGGATCGGCACCAGGGTGATCGCCATTTCGGTCAGGCTGTAGATCGCCTTCTGCTTGTGCGAGGGATCGTCGGCCTTGGTCAGCATGCCCAGATCCATCAGCCGCTTCAGCCGGTCGGCCAGTATGTTGGAGGCAATGCCTTCCATCGATCCGTTGAGCAATTCGCGAAAATGGCGCCTGCCGCCAAAAATCATGTCGCGAAGGATGATCAGGCTCCAGCGGTCGCCGAACACTTCCAGCGAGAGATTGATCGGGCAACCCGAGCGGCGATCGATGTTCATTCGACTTCTCCAAAACCGGTTGCATTATCGTATCGGTTTTATTATGGTGCAACCGATTGCAAAATGCAAGCAGATGAGGAGGCCACGCGATGAGGAAGACCGGACGCCCCGATATCATATCCGAAGCCTTTGGCGACCCCGCCGACCCCGCTCTGTTGCTGATCATGGGAGCGATGGCCTCAATGCTGTGGTGGCCGGAGGCGCTTTGCCGGAAACTCGCCGCAGCCGGACTGTTCGTGCTCCGCTATGATAATCGCGATACCGGCCGATCGACCACATACCCGCGTGGAGAGCCACCCTACACATTCGACGACAAGGCCGACGATGCGATCGGCGTTCTCGACAGCCACGGCCTCGATAAGGCGCATATCGCCGGCATGTCGATGGGCGGCATGATCGCGCAGCTTGTGGCACTCAAGCATCCGTCCCGCGTCGCGTCGCTGACCGTGATCAGCAGCTCACCGATGGGAGTGGACACCTCGAACCTGCCGCAGACCAGCGATGCCTATATCAAACATTCGGCTGAAGGCGCGCACATCGACTGGTCGGATCGCCGCCAGGTCATCGACTTCATGATCAAAGATGCCAGGGCAATCGCCAGCACAGCGCATCCCTTCGACGAGGGTCACATGAGAGCTTTTATCGAGCGGGACTATGATCGCTCCGGCGGCCTGCTCAGCGCGACCAACCATTTCCTGCTCAAGGGCGATAGCGACCGATGGAGGGGCCGACTGCACGAGATGAAGGCGCCGCTGCTGGTCATCCATGGTACGGCCGATCCCATCTTTCCGGTCGAGCATGGCGAAGCGCTGGCCGGGGCGGTCGCCGGCGCGAAACTCCTCCGGGTTGAAGGCGGTGGCCACGAACTGCATCCGGAGGATTGGGATGTGATCGTCGCCGGCATCGTCGCTCATACCCGGGCCAATTGGCACTCAAAGCGCGGTCCTGACGCCACAAGTTTGGACAATAGTTAAGTAAACACTTCAGTATTAGGCGACGTGAACCCCGAGACAGGTGAGCAAAAATGTCCCTGACGCTTCACTACCATCCGCTGGCCTCGTTCTGCTGGAAGCCGCTGATCGCGCTCTACGAGAACGGCACGCCGTTCGCGTCCGTCATCGTCGATCTCGGCGACCAGCAGTCGCGCGCGGCCTTCCTGGAGATAGCGCCTTCGGGCAAGATGCCCGCCTTGCACGACGATGCGCGCGATCGCACCGTGCTGGAATCGACCATCGTCATCGAGTATCTGGCCGTGCACTATCCCGGGCCGGTCGAACTCGTCCCGGCCGATATCGACCTCGCCATCGCGGTTCGCCAGGCCGATCGCTTTTACGATCTCTATGTGCAGGAACCGATGCAGAAGATCGTCGGCGACCGGCTGCGCCCGGAAGGCAGGACCGATCCGTTCGGCGTCGAACAGGCGCGCGACCAGTTGCGCAATTCCTACGCGATCATCGAACAGGAGATGGCGTCGAGGACCTGGGCTGTGGGTGATGCCTTCACCATGGCCGATTGCGCGGCATCCCCGGCTCTGTTCTACGCCAACAAGGTCGAGCCGTTCGGCGACAGATATCCTGCCGTGAAGCGCTATCATGACCGGCTGTTGCAGCGGCCAGCCTTCATCAGGGTGATCGAGGAGGCGCAGCCCTATTTCGAGCTCTTCCCCTATAATGATGGCTGATCGTGGTCCTTGATCGGTCGTTTGAACAGGAACGATCAAGCCTGCCAGAATTGGTCGAGCCAGATGTTGAGCTTCAGGAAGCCGGCATTGCTCACCCTATAGACACGCCGCGTGCCTTCGGCCTTGGCGTGGACAAGGCCGGCATCGAGCAACACCTTCAGATGCTGCGATACGGCCGGACGGGAGACCGGCAGCCCGGCTGCCAGTTGATTGACGGTTTTTGGACCGCGTCGAAGTTCTTCCAGGAGATGGCGCCGGTTGGGATCGGCGATCGCCATGAAGGCGTCGGAAAGCATCATGCCTCATTTGTGAGGCAAAGTTCTTCGAATCTCAACCGTTTGCTTCTGCTTTTCTTCTTGGGTCAAGCCGCAATGCTTCCGGCGTCACCGAACGGTCGGCGGGCTGCGTCTTGAAGGCATCGCGGTCCTCGATCGGCACCGGCGCGCGGCGGCTGATGCGCAGCAGCGTGTAGCCTGCCAGGGAAAGATGCGCGAACGCGGTCGCAAGGAACAGGCCCTCCGGACGCATCCAGCCCATCAGGGCGGCCGCCAGCAAGGGTCCGATCATGGTGCCGAAGCCATAGAGCAGCAGCAGGCCGCCCGAAACCTTGACGAAGTCCTCGGCACTGGCGTGGTCGTTGGCATGCGCCACGGCGATCGAATAGAGCGTATAGGCGAAAGCACCGTAGGCGGCGGTGAAGACGATGACGAAGACGCCGGAGCGCGGCTCGAACAGGAAGATCAAGAGTGCGAACAGCGCCGCGCCGAAGGCGGCACCCGCCAGCACGAAGCGCCGGTCGGTCTTGTCGGAGAAACGCCCCGCCGGAAGCTGCATGGCGGCACCCGCCACCACCACCAGGCTCATCATCAAGGCGATCTCGGCGGTGGAGATGCCGATGCGGGCGCCATAGACGGCGCCAAGCGTGCCCCATGCGCCGTTGGCGATGCCGATGAGGACGCAAGCGATGGCCGAGACCGGCGAGTTGGCGTAGAGCCCCTTGACGTCGAGCTTGACGTCCTGGAGCGGCTTGGGGTGCGAGGCGGTCGATACCGCGGTCGGGATCAGCGACAGGCAGAACAGGATGCCGGTGATCATGAAGAGCGAGGCCGATTTCACGTCGCCGCCGGCGACGATCATCTGCCCGCCCATGATCGAGGCATAGGTGACCATCATGTAGAGGCCGAAGACGGTGCCGCGATTCTCGTTGGTGGCCTTTTCGTTCAGCCAGCTTTCGATGACCATGAAGGCGCCGGCCATGGTGAAGCCGGTGAAGGCGCGCAGCAGGATCCAGACATATTCGTCGATGACCAGTCCGGTGAGCAGCGCAACGATGGCGCCGGACGCGGCGAAGGCGCCGAAGGCGCGCACGTGGCCGGCACGGCGCACGATACGTGGTGCAAAGAAGCAGCCGGTGACGAAGCCGCCGGCCCAGGCCGTGCCCATCAGGCCGAGCGATGCGGTCGAGAAGCCTTCCACCTGGCCGCGCAGGGGTAACAGCAGGCCGTGCAATCCCGACGCCGCCAAGAGGAAAGCGGTGCCGCGCAGCAGCGAAAGGATCGGTCTGTAGGCTGCGAGCATTTTTTGATCCGGCTGAAATCGAGGAGAGACGCAGAGTCTGAAGACAGTCGCATTCGGGCTTTTCGGAGGCGGGTCTTTTCGGCCTTATCCGCGGCGGAACAGCGCCTCGGCCGCGGATTTGGTGCTGTCCTTCGACTTGAGTTCAGCCTCCAGCCGGGCGATCTCGTCACGCAGGATGGAAATCCGTTCCGACAACTCGCCGACGGAGAGCAGCGACAGGTCCTGGCCGATCTCGTGCGGACGCGCCTTCTTCTTGGGTTCGTCGTCGAAGATCGCCATTTGTGCTCCTCCTCCGCCATACCGATTGGCCATTTGCCTGATTTGCCAATGAGCATACATAGGACAGGGGCGTCGATGCAAACGGCCGGCAAGAATGCGGCGAAGAAAGACGGGAGATTTCATGGCGAGCGGATCTAAAATTCCGGCAAAGATGACGGCCATCGCGATCTCCGAGCCGGGTGGGCCCAGGGTGCTGAAACCGGAGACGCGCGATGTGCCTGTGCCCGGTCCCGGCGAGATATTGATCAAGGTGCGCGCCGCCGGCGTCAACAGGCCCGACGTGCAGCAGCGCAAGGGCGCCTATCCACCGCCGCCCGGCGCGTCGGACCTGCCGGGCCTGGAGGCGTCGGGCGAAGTGGCCGCGCTCGGCGACGAGATCTCTCGCTGGCGCCTTGGCGAGCGCGTCTGCGCGCTCACCCCCGGCGGCGCCTATGCCGAATATGTCAAGGTCCATGCCGGCAGCGTGCTGCCGCTGCCGGCCGGTTTCACCCACACGGAAGCGGCGGCCGTGCCGGAGAACTATTTCACCGTCTGGCACAATGTGTTCGAGCGCGGCGGCTTGAAGAAAGGCGAAACGCTGCTGGTGCATGGCGGCTCTTCGGGTATCGGCACGACGGCGATCCAGCTTGCATCTGCCTTCGGCGCCCATGTCATCACCACGGCCGGTAACAAGGAGAAATGCGATGCCTGCCTGAAGCTCGGCGCCGACCGGGCGATCAACTACCGCGAGGAGGACTTCGTCGCGGCGGTCAAGGAAGTGACGGGCGGCAAGGGTGCCGACGTCATCCTCGACATGGTCGGCGGCGACTATGTGGCGCGCAACTACGAGGCCGCGGCGGTCGAGGGCCGGATCGTCCAGATCGCCCTGCAAGGCGGCGCGGTGGCGAGCGCCGATTTCTCGAAAATCATGGTCAAGCGGCTTGTTCATACTGGTTCGACACTGAGGCCGCGCACCGTCGAGTTCAAGGCGGCGCTGGCAGCCGCGCTCGAAGCGCAGGTGTGGCCGTTGCTCGGCACGCGCCGGATCGCGCCCGTGATGGACATGATCTTCCCGCTTGCCGATGCCTGGCGGGCGCATGAGCGTATGGAGGAAGGCGATCACATCGGCAAGATCGTGCTCGACGTCGGCTGACGCCAACATTGCCGATGCCCGGCTGGCCGAGGCGGGCTCATACCCGCGACCCCGGTCCCTGCCTGCAAGCTGAACAAAAGCTTAATGGTGCAATGCAGCATTTGCATCATTGCTATGCAAAATCAGCCATTCAAGTACCGCTCGATGATGACTATTTCAGCATCATCGAAACGAACACCCCACTTGGAGGACTGACATGAACCCGATCCGCGCTTTCCGTAACTGGCGCATGTACAACGAGACCGTGCGCGAACTGAACCGCCTCAATGCGCGCCAGCTCAGCGATCTCGGCATCAATCGCGCCGACATCGAAAAGATCGCCCGCCAGGCGATCTGACTTCAGGAACCACCCCGCCGCAAGGCGGGGTCGCAAAGCAGAGCCGCCGCAGACGCTTGCTCGTCGCCGGTTCCGAACCCGCCGGACCTTGTCCGGCGGGTTTTGTCTTTCTGGATCCCAAACATATTCGCGGCGCCATTTCGTGCCGGTCCGTGATCGATCCGCCCCCGGTGTGGTTGCCAGATCGACGCGCGTCCCCAAAAACGCATTCCCAAAAACATTGCGGAACCGCCGGAGAGCGGTTATATAACCTGCGAATTTCCCATTTTGGTGGCTCTAAACCACCGCCCGCGCGGGAACGCGGGCGAACGAGAAGGATTTTTCAATGGCCAACACCCTGCTGATGCCCAAGGCGACCGCCGTCTGGCTGGTCGACAACACCGCGCTTTCCTTCGAGCAGATAGCACAGTTCTGCGGGCTGCATCCGCTCGAGGTCAAGGCGATCGCCGACGGCGAATCGGCGCAAGGCATCAAGGGCATGGATCCGATCATGACCGGCCAGCTGACCCGCGACGAGATCGCGCGTGCCGAGAAGGATCCGAACCAGCGGTTGAAGCTTTCGGACCCCAAGGTGCGGGTGCCCGAATCCAAGCGCAAGGGTCCGCGCTACACCCCGCTGTCGAAGCGTCAGGACCGGCCGAACGCCATTCTCTGGCTGGTGCGCAACCATCCCGAATTGAAGGACGCGCAGATCTCGCGCCTCGTCGGCACCACCAAGTCCACGATCGAGCAGATCCGCGAGCGCAAGCACTGGAACTCTGCCAACCTGCAGCCGATGGATCCGGTGACGCTCGGTCTCGCCTCGCAGATCGATCTTGACATGGAAGTCAACCGCGCATCGCGCGGTCGCGAGCAGGCACAGCCGGTCGGCGACACACTGCTGCCGGCGGCGCTGACCGAGCGCCTGGTTCCGGCTCCCGAAAAGCCGAAGGACGAGGATGCCGAACTCGACGCCAATGCCGTGTTCGCCAAGCTCTCGGCTCTGAAGTCGAAGGACAAGGATAACGACGACGAGGAGTAGAATTCTCGTCAATTCGACCGAAAAGCCCGCTTCGAGCGGGCTTTTTTACGTGGTCGGGAGATTTCAGCTTCGCGCCGCGCGATCCGGCGCCATGCCGTAATCCTCGCTGCGTTCCACCGCCCGGTAGAAATCGGCGAGCTGCTTGCCGCGCTCCGGCTTGAAGACGCGGCCTGCGATGACCACCGAGGCGATGCGATCGATGCGGAAGGCGCGGAAATCGTCGCGCATCTCGCACCAGGCGACCAGCGTCCACACCTTGCCCCAGAACCAAAGGCCCAAGGGCCTGATGTCGCGGGCGGTGCCGCGGCCAGCTTCGTCCGAATAGTCGATGGTCAGCACCTGGCGCTTTTCGATGGCGCGCTCGATCAGGTCGATCGCCTCGCGCGCGGCGTCGCTCACCACCCACATCGGCGTGTGGATCTCGGTGCGGGCGATACGGTCCTTTTCGGCATCGGGCAGCACTGCGCCGATCTTGACCAAAGCCTCATCAGCAGCCCGGGCCATGGCCGCACCGCCAAAGGCACGCACCATGCGGGCGCCGGCGACCAACGCCACGATCTCGTCACGCGTGAACATCAGCGGTGGAAGGTCGAAACCCTCCCTCATCATGTAGCCGACGCCCGCTTCCCCGTCGATCGGCACTCCGGTCGACTGCAGGTCGGCTATGTCGCGATAGATGGTTCGCTCGGAAACCTCGAGCCATGTGCCAAGCTTCTGCGCGGTGACCAGACGGCCACCGCGCAGATGCTGCACGATCTGGAAGAGCCTGTCGGCGCGTCGCATCGTATGGTCCCTCGATGTTGTTTCTATGCATGTCGCCCAAAACCGGTTCCCATTTTTGGGCGGCATGCATCGTGTTCTTGCGCATGCCTTTATTCCGAAACCGCAGAACACTCGGCGGCATGCATGGTGGTTTCGGGCCTTCGCACTTGCGCTGCGCGGCCACAAATCCCGCGCCGAAGCACAATTTCCTCGTTGTCGGCGTCATCGGCATCGAGCTCGCGCCAGAAGGGCGCTACATCGCTCAGCGTCATGCCGCGCCCGAGATCCTCAATGGCTGCTTCGGCAACGGTACGCCGATGATAGCCCATCGCGACCGGGCATGTCACTTCGGCGCCACGTTCAAAGGCAAGCGCCATGCGCAGCGCGCGAACGTCCATCTCGACGCCTTCGGGAACCGAGCGGATGAACTCGTCGACCTGTCGCGCCGTCGGCACCAGCATCGTCTGGTCTTCGACTCCATCTCCCACCGTGCGCGGGGCCGGTTTGATGCCGTTGACCCTCGGCGTGTTCAATCTGTCGGTCCAGCTCTTCATCGCTCGTCCTGTTCACCGCTCGCATCTATGGCATGGCGCTCCTGACACCATTCTGTCAGGAGGGTTCAGCATACTCCCTGGCGAATAGCGTCCGCATCTCGGCAAGTTCGCCGTTTCGTTCAGGATAGAGCGTCTTCAGGAAGGCCAGCGCGAAGGTGCCGGGCGCCGAACCTGGCGCGGAAACGATCTTGCCGTCGGACACGGCATGCGGCACGTCCTGATAATTGTGATCGCCGGCATAGCCAGCAATGTGGCGATTGATCCAGTCACGGCCATTGCTGGTGTGCCTCGCCTTCTCGAACATGCCGGCTCGGGCCAGCGCCAGCGTTCCGGCGCAGATACCGCCGACGACACCATCCCGCCTCGCGACATCTCTGAGCAATTCCGCCACCTCGGGCGGCGTCTCGCCCGCCCATCGGTCGGAGCCAATGACGGCGATTGCATCGAGATCGGCATTTTCATCGGCGCGGGCCGAGCGGTCGGGCGTCAGCCGGAAACCGCTGATCCCGCTCACCGGCCTGCCGTCCGGCGTCAGCGAAACCGCGCGGGCGCCGAACCATTCGACGGCAGATGCCGCCAGCAGGCCATATTCCCAGTCGGCGAAGCCTTCGATGAACAAAAAGCCAATCGTCTTTTGCTCAGGCATGCACTTGCTCCGTCTCCAGATGCGCGGTCTCAAGTGACAGGCCGCACTCAGTTCGCCTTCGCCGGGAATTGCGTTACTTGCTTGCCTGGGCTTGATATCTGGGTGCGGCAATCCCGGCCTCCAAGCTTTGCCTAAAAAAATTACTCAATTGTCGCGGATATGAAGACCATCATACATGTCCGGCCAGCCGATATCCTTGCGGACGTCCGCCGGCAATGCATTCAGGAACCGCCTGGTGCGGATCTCATTGCGCATCGTGCGCACCTTGCCGACATAGTGCTTCATATTATGCAGAATGGTGAACCCGTTCATGGCTATCCTCCTCTTGCTTCGATGAGCCACTATCGCACACCCCTCCTGACAGCAGTCTGTCAGGAGGATGTCAGCTCGGCGAAGTAACGGCCGATCAGTGCCGGCATGGCCCGGTTCGGCGCTCGCGAGAGGCTTTGACAGCGGGTTCCGATGCTGGTCAAAGGCGGCATGTCGAAACTCCTCGCCCTCGTCATCCTTGGCATCATGGTCATCCAGTTGATCAAGCCGCTCGGCTGGCCGGGGCTGAAACGGCGCAGCGACTTCTGGAAGCTGGCGCTCCTGGCTATGGCGGCCATTTCGATAACGGCCGTGCTTGGACACTGGACGTAGCGCAGTTCCAGGAAGGTGTCTGGCGGTTTTCCGCCCGGAATGCGTAAGATGTCGGCCGGCACGCAGCCGGCGGCAATCACTCTTCGATCACGCAGCCGACGAGGTGCTCGGCCCAGGCCCGGTAACCGGCTTCCGAAGCATGAAATCCGTCCGAGGCGAAGCCGGCATCGGGATTGGTGATCGGCAAGCGCGGCGCCGGCACCGCGCCGCGTTCGAGGCAAAGACGTTCGCCCATCCGGTTCATTTCACCGGCGCGAACTTCCAGGCTCCTGCCGAGCAGCGGCGGCATCGCCGGCGCTTGCGTGAACTCCAGCACAGGAGACCACACCACGCGGGCCTCAGGCCATTTGGCGCGCAGCGCGTAGAGCAGACCGCCGAACGCCTTCTTGAAGCGGGGCACGGAGTGGAAATTCTTGGTATCGTTGGTGCCAATGGCGAGCACGATATGCGTCCACGGATCGGCCGAGAGATTGGGCAGGACGTGGTCGCGGATCTGCCCAGAGGTCGCCGAATTGAACCCAGCGGCGCGCCAGCGCACGGCGCGGCCGGTTCGCTGCGAGATCAGGGCGGCCAGTTGCGCGGCCAGGCCATTCTCGGATTTTTCGATGCCGACCGAGGCGGCGGAGGAATCGCCCAGCACCAGCAGCCAGACCGCCGGCTGCCCGCCGGCTATCTCATGGATGACCGGGCCTTGCGCGGGCAGCATGCGCGAGGTGCGTCGGCGCACGCCAAGCCCCTGCCAGACATAGACAGGGAAGGCGAGCCAGGTGAGGAGAGCCGGAAAGCGTCGCATCGAGCAGCATTTAACGCATGTTGCGCCGGAGGTGAACGATCCTTGCACCGGTGGCGGACGCCTTCAAGCGTCCAATGTTCGATGGGATCGCTGAATGCCCTAAGCCTTGTCCGCTTGCGACCTGTTTCCATACTGGTCGTGCAGCCGCACCCAGTCCATCAAGGTTCTGTAAGGGCCGGTCTCGTCGCGGCCTTTCGGCGCAAGGTCGAGATATTGATAGGCGCCGATCAGCTGTTCGCTGCCGCGGGCGCGCGACATGAAGGTCAGGAAGATGTCGCCGGTCTCGTCGCGGTAGAACACCGTGGTGCCCGGCAGGTCTTTCGATTTCAGAACGGGCGTCTCGAAATTGTAGATCGCTTCACCGGATGCGATCTGCTTGTCGGTGAACGACACCTGCATGTCGAAGTTGAAGTCCGAGGCATAGGATGAGACCCAGTCGAATTTCCAACCCATGCGCTCTCGGTAGGGCAGCAGCTCGGAGAGCGGCGCGCGTGACACCGCGACAAGCGACACGTCATGATGTCTCAGATGCTGATTGGCGCCGTCGATGTGGTCGGCGACGAACGCACAGCTTTCGCAATGATGGGTCGAGCCGGGCCCGAACACGAAATGATAGACGATCAGCTGGCTGCGGCCGGCGAACAGTTCGGCCAGGCATCTTGGACCCTGCTCGGTTTCGAAGACGTAGTCCTTTCTCACCTTCAGCCAGGGCAATTCGCGCCGTTCCGCCGCGATGCGCTCGCGAAAGCGCGTCAATTCCTTCTCGCGCGCCAGATGAGTTTTGTGCGCCTGGAACCAATCCTCGCGTGAAACGACCTTGTTGCGATGCATGAACCTCTCCCTGGCTTCATCCCAAGGACGTTCGGGACGGGCGTGAGCCGACATCGCGCCTGCTGCGCTGGAGAGAAATAGGGATCGAGGCGCTTTATCCCAAGTCCGGCGGAGCGCAGCAAAACCCGGGCCCATGGCCCGGGTCCGATAGAGACGGAAAACCGCGGTCAGGCAGCCTGCTCCAGGCTCGGCCTCCATTGTCCAAGCGCCGCCAGATGGTTCATGTGGGCGCGGTGGGTGAAGGCGGCCTGGCCCGCGGCAACGTTGGATGCCTTGCCGCTCCAGGCCTTCTGCGGGGCAGCCTGCAGGGCGCGGCCATAGGAGAAGGTCAGCTTCCACGGATGCGGGCCGATGGCGTTGATGGCATTGAGGTTGGCGGTCGCTTCCTCGTCCTCTTGGCCGCCGGACAGGAAGGCTATCCCCGGCACCGCCGCCGGCACGGCCTCGCGGAACAGTTTTATGGTCTTTTCCGCGACCTCTTCAGGGCTGCTCACCGCGCCCGACTTCCTGCCCGCCAGCACCATGTTGGGCTTCAGGATCGTGCCTTCGAGCACCACCCGGGCCGCGTAGAGCTCGTCGTAGAGCTTCGTCAGCGTCGCCCTCGAGATTTCATAGCACGTGTCGATGTCGTGGGCGCCGTCCATCAGCACTTCCGGCTCCACGATCGGCACGATGCCGGCTTCCTGGCAAAGGGCCGCATAGCGGGCGAGCGCGTGGGTGTTCGCGCTGATCGAGGTGACCGACGGCACGCCCTTGGCCGTGTCGATGTCGATTACGGCACGCCATTTGGCGAAGCGGGCGCCGAGCTTGTAATAGTCGGCGAGCCGCTCGCGCAGGCCGTCGAGGCCCTCCGTGACCGTGTCGCCGGGAAAACCGGCCAGAGGCTTGGCGCCGGCATCGACCTTGATTCCGGGAATAGCGCCTGAAGCCTTGATGATATCGACCAGCGGCGTGCCGTCGGCCGCTTTCTGGCGAATGGTCTCGTCATAGAGGATGACGCCGGAAATATACCTGGTCATGGCGTCGCTGGTGCGGAACATCATCTCGCGGTAGTCGCGCCGGCTGTCCGCGGTCGATTCGACGCCGATGACGTCGAAGCGCTTCTTGATGGTTCCCGAGCTTTCGTCGGCGGCCAGCAGGCCCTTGCCGTTGGCCACCATCGCGGCGGCAATGCCTTCGAGACGTTCGCTCATCGTGCTTCTCCTTGACGGTGTTGTTCTGCGCCTGACAGAACACTACCGCCAAAGGAATGACGCCGGAAAGCTCCAATCGATCGAAAGTCCCGGCAACGCTGCGCGCTCGCCTCGAGTTGATCGTCTCAACGCTTGAGCACGTCGACGCCCGGCAGCGGCTTGCCTTCCATCCATTCGAGGAAGGCGCCGCCGGCGGTCGAGACATAGGTGAAATCGTCGGCAACCCCGGCCTGGTTGAGCGCCGCCACGGTATCGCCGCCACCGGCCACCGAAACCAGCTTGCCGGCCTTGGTGCGCGTCGCCGCATGCCTGGCTGCCGCCATCGTCGCGCGGTCGAAGGGTTCGATCTCGAACGCGCCGAGCGGGCCGTTCCAGACCAAGGTCGCGGCGCGGTCGATCCAGTCGGCAACGGCCTTCACGGTCTTTTCGCCGACATCGAGGATCATGCCATCCGCCGGAACGTCCGAGATGGCGACGGTTTCGCTGGCCGCACCCGCCTTGAATTCCTTCGCCACGACACCGTCGACGGGCAGGATGATGGCGCAGCCGGCCTCGGCCGCCTCGATCATGATCTGCTTGGCGGTAGCGGCGAGGTCGCGCTCGCACAGCGACTTGCCGACGTCGGTGCCGCGTGCGGCGAGAAAGGTGTTGGCCATACCGCCGCCGATGACCAGCGCGTCGACTTTCTTGACCAGGTTCATCAGCAGGTCGATCTTGGTCGAGACCTTGGCGCCGCCGACAATGGCGACCACGGGGCGAACAGGATTTCCAAGGCCCTTCTCCAGCGCTTCCAGTTCGGCCTGCATGGTGCGGCCGGCAAAGGCCGGCAACAGATGCGCCAGTCCCTCGGTCGAGGAATGCGCCCGGTGGGCAGCGGAGAAGGCGTCGTTGACGAAGATGTCGCCATTGGCGGCGAGCCGTTCGGTGAAGGCCGGGTCGTTCTTCTCCTCGGCCTTGTAGAAGCGGGTGTTCTCGAGCAGCAGCACGTCGCCCTTGTTCATGGCGGCGACCGCACTTCCCGCCGTGTCGCCGACGCAGTCGCCGGCAAAGCCCACGGGGCGGCCAAGCACCTCGGCCGTCGCCCTGGCGATCGGCTCCAGCGAGAATTCCGACGAAGGACCGTCCTTGGGCCGGCCGAAATGGGCGAGCAGGATGACCTTGGCGCCCTTGCCTGACAATTCAGCGATGGTCGGCGCGATGCGTTCGATGCGGGTCGTGTCGGTGACCTTGCCCTCAGCGACGGGAACGTTGAGGTCGACGCGCACCAGCACGCGCTTGCCATTGATGTTGCCGATATCGTCCAGTGTCTTGAAGCTGGCCATGCTGGTTCCTTTCGCTGAGAAATCGCCGGGACCATACCCCGCACCGACGACGATGCAAGACTTGGCTGGGGAGGGCGCGAAATTTTCAAGGCGAAGGCGTTGACGTCGCGAAGCGTCACGGCAGGCGGATGGGTGCGGCGCAAAGGATCGCCGTGTCAGCTTTCGGTCGTTGCCTTTTCCACCGCCGGCTCGGTTTTCTCGTCTGCGCGTGCCGCGGTGATCGGTGTTTCCACCGGCTTGCGCCAGGTTTGGACGAAAGCCTTGATCCGGTCGGCGATCTCGCCTGCGCTGAGGAAGACCGGTACCCGCGCCACGGGCGCGGTCGGTTCGAAGGAGAGGCCCAGGCCTGTGATCCTGCCCTTGTCGTCGACGTCACGCACGATCAGCTCGATCGGGCCGATCAGCACGCGGTCGGCGTATTCGACATGACCGCCGAGCCGCGCCGTGACCAGAGCGCCGACGGTCAGGTTCTGTTCCGCCTCGCTCAGGCCCGGCGCGTAAGCGGCTTCCAGTTCGGCAGCGGAACGCGCCGGATCGACAGCAAAGGCACCGAAGAAATCGGCATCCTCGGGGTCGACGACGGCGCGGCTGGCGAACAGCTTGTCGAGGAGGCGTGGATAGCGGTCCGGCACGAAGATGTAGACCTGGTCGCCGGCGGCAAGCCTGCCCATGTCCTGGAAACGCATCGAGCGTCCGTCGCGCAACACCAGCGAGGGCCGCGCCCAGCGAGGGATGCGCTCGCCGCGTGCCACCGGGCTGCCCGGCGCGACGCGGTAGGCGAGGAGCTCGTGATGGGCCGAGCCCGGCAGTTCGAGCTCGACCTTGTCGAGAGGTCCGAGCCGCGCCGGCACGATCAGGCCGAGACGGCGCGCCAGCGGACCAACGGTCCAGCCCTGGATGACGAGTGACACCAGGACGATGATGAAGGCGGCGTTGAAGATGGTGCGGCCATTCTCCAGCCCGCCGAGCAAGGGAGTGATGGCAAGCAGGATCGAGACGGCGCCGCGCAGGCCGACCCAGGAAACGAAGGCGACTTCGGGGCGCGGCAGACGAAACGGGATCAGGCAAAGCCAGACCGCGATCGGCCGGGCGACGAACATCAGGAACAGGCCGAGCAGCACCGCCGGCACCATGATCGCCGGAAATTGCGAGGGCGTCGCGAACAGGCCGAGGATCAGGAACATGATGATCTGCGCCAGCCAGGACATGCCGTCCTGGAAGCGTTTGAGGATAGTGACGGCGCGGATGTCGGAATTACCCGCGATGAGACCGGCAAGATAGACCGCCAGGAAACCGGAGCCGCCGATGGCGCCGGCGGCGGCGAAGACCATCAGCGACAGGGTCAGCACGAAGATCGGCAGCAGGCCATGGTCGAGATTGAGCCGGTCGACGAGGCGCACGATGGCGAGGCCCCCCAGCACGCCGACAATGGCGCCCAGGCCCATATTGATGAGGAAGCCGAGCATGAGGTTGGTGACCAGGACATTGGCCTCGGGGTCGGCATGGGCGGCTATGATCTCGACCAGGGTGATGGTCAGGAAGATGGCGATCGGATCGTTGGTGCCGGACTCCACCTCCAACGTGGAGCGCACGCGCTCGCGCAGATTGATCTCGCCGGCGCGCAGAAGAAAGAACACGGCGGCCGCGTCGGTGGAGGCGACGGCGGCACCGAGCAGGAAGGATTCCAGCCAGGTGAGATCGAGCATATAGTAGGCGGCGGCGCCGAACAGGCCAGTGGTGAGGATCACGCCGAATGTGGCCAGCGACAGCGCCGGCCCGGCTGCCTGCCGCAAGGCATTGAGAGGCGTGCCGAAGCCGGAATCGAACAGGATCACCGCCAGCGCCAGTGAGCCGGCAAAATAGGCGATGCGGGCGTTGTCGAACTCGATGCCGAGGCCATCGGTTCCGGTGGCGAGCCCGATGCAGAGAAACAGAAGCAGCAGCGGTGCGCCGAAGCGGAAGGCGATCAGGCTCGAAAACGCGGCGACGACGACAAGCGCGGTGCCCACCAGCGTGACGAGATAGATCGCATGCTCCATCCGTGATTTGTCCCCTGCCTCTTCTCTGGATTCAAGGAAGAGTGGGGCGAAGGCATGGCCGGCGCAAGGCGGGAGAGCGGTTTTTTGGCCGAAGCCCTACAACTTCGTCGTCCTTGGGCTTAGCAGGAGCGAAGCGACGCCTTGCCGAGCACTCCGACGAAAAACGCCCGGACGAAGCCGGGCGTTTCAAGTCTCTGGAAGATGGGCCCGCGATCAGGCGATGGTCTTGCCGAAGGCGACCGCGGTATCGCCCATGCGATTGGAGAAGCCCCATTCATTGTCGTACCAGGACAGCACCGAAACGAAGTTGCCGTCCATCACCTTGGTCTGGTCGAGCGCCACGATCGAGGAGTGCGGGTCGTGGTTGAAGTCGATCGACACGTTCGGATGATGGGTAACCGACAGGATACCCTTGAGCTTGCCGTTGGAGGCGGCGATCACCGCCTCGTTGATCTCCTGCGCCGACGTCGAGCGCTTGGCGATGAACTTGAAGTCGACGACCGAGACGTTCGGCGTCGGCACGCGGATCGAGATGCCGTCGAGCTTGCCCTTGAGCTCGGGCAACACCAGGCCGATGGCCTTGGCGGCACCGGTCGAGGTCGGGATCTGCGAGAGTGCCGCGGCGCGGGCGCGGTAGAGATCCTTGTGCATGGTGTCCAGCGTCGGCTGGTCGCCGGTGTAGGAATGGATCGTCGTCATCATGCCCTTTTCGATGCCGACCGTCTCGTGCAGGACTGCGGCCAGCGGCGCCAGGCAATTGGTGGTGCAGGACGCGTTCGAGATAACGATGTGGTCCTTGGTCAGCTTATCGTGGTTGATGCCATAGACGACAGTGAGGTCGGCGCCTTCGGCCGGCGCCGAAACGAGGACGCGCTTGGCGCCGGCGGTCAGGTGCGCGGCGGCCTTGTCGCGGGCGGTGAAGATGCCGGTGCATTCGAGCGCGATGTCGATGCCGAGCTCCTTCCACGGCAGCTGGGTCGGATCCTTGATCGCCGTGACCTTGAACGTCTCCTTGCCGACGGTGATCTGATCGCCGGAAACCGACACTTCGTGCGGGAAGCGGCCGTGTACGCTGTCGTAGCGCAGGAGGTGGGCGTTGGTTTCGACCGGGCCGAGGTCATTGACGGCGACGACGTCGATGTCCTTGCGGCCGGATTCATGGATGGCGCGCAGGATGTTGCGGCCGATGCGGCCGAATCCGTTGATGGCAACTCTGACGGTCATTTTTCTCTCCTTGGGAGCTGGAGGGCAGACGATTGGTCCGCAGCTTCATAGCGGCGGAAGCGGAAAGAATCCAGCCGCGGCGACGTGGATTTAAATCGATTAGGTCAGGCCAGTCCGGCGGAACCGCTGTACGCGGTTTCGCCGGGCGTTCTTGTTTCATACATGTCGCTGTCCCAAAATCGAGATACACTTTTGGGCAACATGCACGGCCTTACTTGCCATGCAGGCGGGCTTCCGCCGCCTTCGCGGCCGCCTCCGCGGTGATGCCGAAATGCGGATAGAGCTGCTCGATCGTTCCCGAGGCGCCGAAGCCGGTCATGCCGATGAAGATGCCATCGGAGCCGATGATATGATCCCAGCCTTGGCGGATGCCCGCTTCGATCGCCATCTTCACTTTCGCATTGCCGATCGTCTTGCGGCGGTAGTCCTCGCTCTGCTTGTCGAACAGTTCGAAGCAAGGTACCGAGACGACGCGGGTCGGATGGCCGTGCTTCTCCAGGAGGTCGCGGGCGCCGAGCGCGATCTCGACTTCCGAACCCGTGGCGAAGATCGTCACCGCGGCTTCGCCACTGGCGGCGGCGAGCTCATAAGCGCCCTGACTGCTCAGGTTCTTCTCTGTGAATTCGGTGCGCACGGTCGGCAGGTTCTGTCGGGTCAGCGCCAGCGTCGACGGCGTCTTTTGCGATTCAAGGGCCAACTGCCAGCATTCGGCGGTCTCGACCGCGTCCGCCGGACGGAACACGTTGTGGTTCGGGATGGCGCGCAGTGCCGCCACATGCTCGACCGGCTGATGGGTCGGGCCGTCTTCGCCGAGACCGATGGAGTCATGGGTCATGACGAAGATCGAGCGGATGCCCATCAGCGAGGCCAGCCGCATCGAGGGGCGGGCGTAGTCGGAGAAGCACAGGAAAGTGCCGCCATAGGCGATCAGGCCGCCATGCAGCGTCAGACCGTTGATGGCGGCAGCCATGCCGTGTTCGCGGATGCCGTAGTGAACATAGCGCTGGCCGTAATCGTCCGGCGTGATGTTCTTGGTCTGGCTGGTCTTGGTGTTGTTGGAGCCGGTAAGATCGGCCGAGCCGCCGATGGTTTCCGGCACGGCGCCGTTGATGACTTCCAGCGCCATTTCGGAAGATTTGCGGGTGGCGACCTTCGGCTTGTCGGTGGAGAGCTTCTTTTTGTAGTCGGCAATGACGGCGTCGAAGTTGGACGGCAGCTTGCCGGCAACGCGGCGCTCGAACTCTGCCCTGAGCTTGGCGTCGGCCTTGGCGAGGCGGCCTTCCCAGTCGGCGCGCGCCTCGGCGCCAGCCGTGCCGGCGCTGCGCCAGGCATCGAGGATGTCGGCTGGAACCTCGAAGGGGGGTGACTCCCAGTTGAAGAACTTGCGCGCGCCGGCGATCTCGTCGGCGCCGAGCGGCGAGCCATGCGCCTTGTTGGTGCCGGCCTTGGTCGGGGCGCCGAAGCCGATGGTCGTCTTGCAGGCGATCATCGTCGGCTTGTCGGAATGGCGGGCGGCTTCGATCGCATAGGCGATGGCTTCCGGATCCGTGCCGTCGATGTGGCTGGCGTTCCAACCGGAAGCCTGGAAGCGCGCGACCTGGTCGGTGTTGTCAGCCAGCGACACCGGGCCGTCGATCGAGATGTTGTTGTTGTCCCAGAACACGATCAGCTTGTTGAGCTTGAGGTGGCCGGCAAGCGCGATCGCCTCCTGGGAGACACCTTCCATCAGGCAGCCGTCGCCGGCCAGCACATAGGTGTAGTGGCTGACGAGGTCGTTACCAAAGGCGGCGTTCATGATGCGCTCGCCGAGCGCGAAGCCGACAGAATTGGCAAGGCCCTGGCCGAGCGGGCCGGTGGTCGTTTCGATGCCGGCGGCGTGGCCATATTCGGGATGGCCGGCGGTTTTCGAGCCCAACTGGCGGAAGTGCTTGATCTGGTCGATCGTCATGTCTTCGTAGCCGGTCAGGTAGAGCAGCGAGTAGAGCAGCATCGAGCCATGGCCGGCCGACAGGATGAAGCGGTCGCGGTCGGCCCAATGCGGCGCCTTGGCGTCGAATTTCAGGAAGCGGGTGAACAGTACCGTGGCAATGTCGGCGCAGCCCATGGGCAGGCCGGGATGGCCGGAATTCGCCTTCTCGACGGCGTCCATGGAGAGAAAGCGTATCGCATTGGCCATCCGGTCATGTTGTTCACGCGACGTCATGGTTCCTCCGGGGTGGGGTTCGGGGCCTTGGGAGAGCCCTTGAAAAGCGTGCGCGACACATAGCAGGCGCGCACTTTTAGTCAACAAACCGGTGCGCATTTGCCGGCCTTGTGATGCCGCGGGCAGGCCTATATTAGCGTTAGCAGGGGACAGTCGCGAGAGCTTTGTTGACGTCGCCTTCACCCGGTGCCTAATGTTTCAGAGATAACGCGTTCTGAACGCGAACGATTCGGTGATGGGCAGGGCACAGGACGAGGCCATGACCGGGGAAACGACACTCAAGGAAGTCATCGCAAGGCTGGGCAAGGCCATGGAAGGCCTGGAAAACGCCGTCGCGGCCAAGCTCGAGCACGAGCGCGATTATTCGGAAGCCGAGGCCGAGGTGCAGCGGATGAATGCCGACCGCTCGCGGCTGGCGCAGGAGCTCGACAATTCCGAGGCGCGCGCCGAGCGGCTGGAGGATGCCAACAAGGAAGTGTCGCGACGACTGGTGACCGCCATGGAAACCATCCGCGCTGTGTTGGATAGGTAGGCTCATGGCACAGGTCACGGTTTCCATCGACGGCAAGCAGTATCGGATGGCCTGCGACGAAGGCCAGGAAGAGCATCTGATCGATCTCGCCGAGCGTTTCGACCGCTACGTCTCGCATCTGAAGGATTCATTCGGCGAGATCGGCGACCAGCGGCTGACGGTCATGGCCGGCATCATGGTCATGGATGAACTCTCGGAGCTGCAGAAGCGCGTCAAGGGCATGGAAAGCGAAGTGCTGACCTTGCGCAAGACCCGCGACGAGGCGCTGACCAAGGCCGACAAGAGCGACAGCGTGCTGACCAACGCGCTTGGCGCGCTGGCGCAGCGCATGGAAGATCTTGCGGCGACGCTGGCCGTCAACAAGGCATAAGCGGTCTCCCCGGAAAATCCTGCCGAACTTGGCGGCAAGATGAGAAATTTTTTCGCGGGCGCGACGGGCGCCTGTGGCTTTAGGCATTTGTGGGTTGCCGCCGAGGTGTTAAAAAGATTTGAGCGCTCGCCAGCCGTTGCCGGCATCATTTCAAGGGTAGGGAAACATCATGAGCCTTCGCATCAACGATATCGCCCCGGATTTCACCGCCGAGACCACGCAAGGACCGATCAGCTTTCACCAGTGGATCGGTGACGGCTGGGCGGTGCTGTTCAGCCACCCGAAGAATTTCACCCCCGTCTGCACGACCGAGTTGGGCACGATGGCGGGGCTCGAGGGCGAGTTCAAGAAGCGCAACGTCAAGATCATCGGCATTTCGGTCGATCCGGTCGAAAGCCACGGCAAATGGCAGGACGACATCAAGACGGCGACCGGCCATTCGGTGAACTATCCGCTGATCGGCGACAAGGATCTCAAAGTCGCCAAGCTTTACGACATGCTGCCTGCTGGTGCCGGCGAGACCTCGGAGGGTCGCACGCCCGCCGACAATGCCACCGTGCGTTCGGTCTATGTCATCGGGCCCGACAAGAAGATCAAGCTGGTGCTGACCTATCCGATGACCACGGGCCGCAACTTTGACGAGATCCTGCGCGCGGTCGATTCCATGCAGCTGACCGCCAAGCACCAGGTGGCGACGCCGGCGAACTGGAAGCAGGGCGAGGACGTCATCATCACCGCGGCCGTTTCCAACGAGGACGCCATCAAGCGCTTCGGCGCCTACGAGACCATCCTGCCCTATCTCCGGAAGACCAAGCAGCCTTCCGCGTAGACCATTTGTTTTTGCCCAGTTCCCTGGGCAAAGCGCTATGCGCTTTCCCGGGAAACCGCTTGGAATTGCTCCAGTTGCCTGGACGGCTTTTTTCGACTTCCGTAGCTTTTCTGGCAAGGCGTGCTTGACGGCAGCGCCCTGCTAGACAAGCATGCTCTTATGTTGCTCTGGCAGAGAAAATCATTCCTGCCCGGCTAACGGGAGGGGAAGTCGGATTGGACCTAGGTTCGGCAAAGCCTGAAGTCACCGGTTTCCACGACAAGCCGACCGGCGCCATCCAGTATGTCATCGCCGACCGGGTGACGAATCGGTGCGCCATAATCGATCCGGTTCTCGATTTCGACGAGAAGTCCGGCGCCACCTCGACCGGCAATGCCGATGCGCTGCTGGATTTCATCAGGGCGGAGGGACTGAGCGTTGAATGGATCCTCGACACCCATCCGCATGCCGACCATTTCTCTTCCGCGCAGTACCTGAAGCAGAAGACCGGGGCGCCGACGGCGATCGGCGAGAGGATCGTCGACGTCCAGAAATTGTGGAAGGCGATCTACAATTGGCCGGACTTTCCCGCCGACGGTTCGCAGTGGGATCGGCTGTTCGGTGACGGCGAGACTTTTCGGGTGGGGACGCTTCCAGCAAGGGTGCTTTTCTCGCCCGGGCACACGCTGGCGTCGATCACCTATGTGATCGGGGATGCAGCCTTCGTGCACGACACGCTGTTCATGCCCGACAGCGGCACCGCAAGAACGGATTTTCCCGGTGGCAGTGCCGCGCGCCTGTGGCACTCGATCCAGGACATTCTAGCCTTGCCGGAGGACACGCGCGTCTTTGTCGGCCATGACTATCAGCCCGGCGGGCGTCAGGCGCTATGGGAGAGCACGGTTGCCGCGCAGAAAGCCGACAACATTCATCTTGCCGCCGCGCGCAGCGAGGCCGAGTTCGTTGCCCTTCGCGAGGCGCGCGACCGGACATTGCCGATGCCGAGGCTGATCCTGCATGCGCTACAGGTCAACATGAATGGCGGACGCCTGCCGGAACCGGAAGCCAATGGCCGACGGTATCTGAAATTTCCGCTGGATGGGCTTTGAAGCAATCACGGCAGCCGATGCGGTATACGAAAAAGGCGGCGCCAGTTTCCTGACGCCGCCTGGATGTTTCGTTGCCGAACTTGGCTTTTAAGCCGCCGGCTGCGCCTCGATGGTGCGCAGCGCCTGGGTCTGGCGCTTGGCGGCGGCCTTGACCGCATCCTGCACCTTCTCGAAAGCGCGCACTTCGATCTGGCGCACGCGCTCGCGGCTGATGTCGAACTCGGCCGACAGTTCTTCCAGGGTCAGCGGCTCATCGGCGAGGCGGCGCGCCTCGAAGATGCGCCGTTCGCGTTCGTTGAGCACCGCAAGGGCGCCTGACAGCATGCCGCGCCGGTTTTCCAGCTCGTCCTGCTCGATCAGCATCTCTTCCTGGCTTTCGTGGTCGTCGACCAGCCAGTCCTGCCATTCGCCGGACTCGCCTTCCGTCGCCCGGATCGGCGCGTTGAGCGAGGCGTCGCCCGACAGGCGGCGGTTCATCGACACGACTTCCGCTTCCGAGACGTTCAGCCTCGTGGCGATTTCGGCGATCTGGTCGGGCTTGAGGTCGCCGTCGTCAAGCGCCTGGATCTTGCCCTTCACCTTGCGCAGGTTGAAGAACAGACGCTTCTGGTTGGCGGTCGTGCCCATCTTGACCAGGCTCCACGAGCGCAGGATGTATTCCTGGATCGAGGCCTTGATCCACCACATGGCGTAGGTCGCGAGGCGGAAGCCACGCTCGGGCTCGAATTTCTTGACGGCCTGCATCAGGCCGACATTGCCTTCCGAGATCACTTCGCCGATCGGCAGGCCGTAGCCGCGATAGCCCATGGCGATCTTGGCGACGAGCCGCAAATGGCTGGTGACGAGCTTGTGCGCGGCGGAAGTGTCCTCATGCTCGGCATAACGCTTGGCGAGCATGTACTCTTCCTGCGGCTGAAGCATCGGAAAGCGGCGGATCTCTTCCAGGTAGCGGCTGAGGCCGCCTTCGCCGGAAACGATACTGGGTAGTGACTGGGCCATGATAGCGCCCCCTCTCTATTGGAGTGATGCCCCCGAAACGAGGCGGGCATGTGACGCGAGCACCAAAGGCTTGCTCGCGACATCGGATATATACAGGAACAAAACCAGAAAAGACAGGCATTTGTTCAACACGAAACAGTGTGTCACGCTGAAGTGAACAACGCCAGTCAGGTTTTTTGACGGTTGATTTGAAGCTTGCCAGTGGCGGATCACAGATTGCGCAAGCCGCCGACGACTTCCTCCATGTCCCTCGGTATCGGTGCCTCGAACCTCATGGATAGATGGGTAGTCGGATGGCGAAATTCAAGGAGCCAGGCGTGCAAAGCTTGCCGGGAAAATGCCTTGACCTGGCTTCTCAGCGGTTCGGGCAACCGGTTCGCCTTGGTGCGAAAGGCCTGGCCGTAATCGGGATCACCGAGTACCGGATGACCGATATGGGCCATGTGGACGCGGATCTGATGGGTGCGGCCGGTCTCTAGCCGGCATTCGACCAGACTTGCGGTTGCGAATTCCTTTTGGTTTTCGCCGAAGCGCTCCTGCACCGCAAAATGGGTGACGGCGTGGCGGGCATCGTCGCGTCCTTCGGGTACCACGGCGCGCCGTACACGGTCGGCGGCGCGGCCGAGCGGGGCATCCACCGTTCCGGCCGGCCGCTGCGGTATGCCCCAGACCAGCGCCAGGTAGGCGCGCTCGAGATCGCCTGTCAGGCCGTGATCGGCAAAGGCCTCCGAAAGCGCCTTGTGGGCGCGGTCGGTCTTGGCCACGACCATGACGCCGCTGGTTTGCTTGTCGAGGCGATGGACGATGCCCGGCCGGCGCACGCCGCCGATGCCGGACAGGCTGTCGCCGCAATGATGGATCAGCGCATTGACCAGCGTGCCGGTCCAATTGCCGGCGCCGGGATGGACGACAAGCCCGGCGGGTTTGTTGATGACGATCAGTTCGTCATCTTCGTAGAGGATATCGAGGGCGATGTTTTCCCCCTGTGGCTCCGCCGGTTCCGGCTCCGGCATGGCGACCGAGACAGTTTCGCCCGGCGACATCTTGCGCTTGGTCTCGACAACGGCCTTGCCGTCGACCAAGACCGCGCCCTGCCTGATCAGCATCTGCACGCGACTGCGCGACATGTCCGGGCCGAGCCTGCCTGCCAGCCACTGATCGAGGCGCTGGCCGGCATCGTCGGCTCCGGCCACGAGCACGGTCGGTTCTGCCTGCATGAATTGGTCCTCTATCAATCCGGGGGCCTCTTCGTTATGAGCGCTCATCGAGAATCGTTCCGGAATGTTTGCCATGGCCCGCCCCGCCGCCGACGAAGACGCCGTTGTTGAAGGCGGGGAAAAGCCGCTCAACCCCGAGATCGAAAAGGTGCGCGGCAGGCTCATCCGCTTCATGGCCATCAATCTCGGCCTGCTGTTGCTGGCCCTTATGGTGGTGATCGCGGCGATTGTCTACAAATCCCGCAAGGCAGCGCCGGTGAGCCCGCCGCTGGCCGGCGACATCCAGGTGCCCGCCGGCGAGCCGCTCAGCGGAGACATCGTGCTGCCGGTCGGCGCCAGGGTGGTCAGCCAGTCGCTGTCCGGCAATCGCGTCTCGATCGACGCCGAACTCGTTGATGGCAGCCGCACGATCTTCGTCTACGATATGGGCGAGCGGCGCATAATCGGCCGCTTTGCAATCCGCAACAAATGAAGCCCGGCGACAATGCAGCAAACAAGTTTGCCGCAGAAATGACCGGCTTTGCCGAAAACCGTCATATCGCCACCGTCGCGCTGGTCGTCGACAGCTATGACGAGGCGATCGACTGGTATGTCGGGCGGATGGGCTTTGTGCTCCTGGAGAATGTGGACCTTGGCGGCGGCAAGCGCTGGGTGACGGTGGCGCCGGCCAGCGGGCGCGGCGCGCGGCTGCTTCTGGCCGAGGCCTCCGACGAGGCACAAAGAAAGAGCATCGGCAACCAGACCGGCGGGCGGGTTTTTCTCTTCCTCGAAACCGACGACTTCGCCCGCGATCATGCGGCGATGGTGGCGAAGGGCGTCGAATTTCGCGAGCCACCGCGCTTGGAGCCCTACGGCACGGTGGCGGTTTTCGCCGATCTCCACGGCAATCTATGGGACCTGATCGAGCCCAAACGCTAGCACCGGCCGGCTTTTTCTTGATCCCGGGAAAGCCGGCGGAACCCCAGTTGCTTTTTCTCCGCCGCCAGCCTATATCGCCGGTTCTTGAACGCGCCCATCGTCTAGCGGTCAGGACACCGCCCTCTCACGGCGGGAACAGGGGTTCGATTCCCCTTGGGCGTACCAAGAAAAACGGCTTAGCCGTTGATCCCCAGCATCGAACAATATTCAGCCGCCCCCGCTCGAGCGCTCCGTCAGATACAGTGCATGGAACGCTGGCTGGAGCCGGGTTCGGAGCTATGGCGTGGAGGCGGGCGTCGGTTAAGGTTTCGTTTACCTATAACCTGTCTACTGGAGACAATTCACCCGCGACCACGGATGTACTGGCGCTGCGGTGAAAACAAAGGTCGGCTCACGCCGGCCTTTTGTTTTTTGGCCGGCCGTTGCGGTAAGGCCGCCTCCAATGCTTTCGGCAATACCTTCGTCAAAGCATATTGTCCTTGCCATTTCAGGCCCTACCATCAATCCTGCCGTGCGCACGTGGGCGGCTGGAGAGGGTCGAAGGTCGAGGAATTGCAATGAAAAGAACCGCTGGAATGCTCCTGATTGCCGGCGCGGTGGTGATGGGCGCCACATCCCCGTCGGCTGCCGCTCAGCTCAACACGATGGACGAAGTCGGCACGGCGATCCAGGCATGCTGGACGCCGCCAGCGGATGCTGGAAATTCCATCGTCACGCTGAGCTTCAGCTTCAAGCGCGACGGCACGCTGCTTGGTCCGCCACGGCCGACCGCCGCCAAGGTGGCCGGCGACGACAAGGCGCGAAAGTCGTTTATCGACGCCGCAACGGCCGCGGTGAAGAATTGCACGCCGCTCAGCCTTTCGCCGCAACTCGCGCAAGGGATTGCCGGCAACGTGTTCACCTTGCAATTCGTCTCTCCCAAGGTCGGCGAATAGCTGTTTTCCGCAACTCTCCGCGCAGGGCGCGCCGCGGCTTATGTGTTGCGCCGTTCGGCATTCGGCGGATCGCCGATCCCGCTTCCATTTTTTACGCAATTCCTGAGGGAAAACATCTGCCGGCGTCAGTGAGCCGCTCAGGTAGCTACTACCAAACCATCTCGCCCGGCACCGCCCTCATCGGTCAGTGGCTGGTACGCCGCGCCTCGGCGTGCCGCGCCAGGTCGGGTGTCTCGAAGACGTAGTCGTTCCAGGCCGATTCCGGGATTTGCCCGGCCAGATAGCATTCCAGCAGCAGGTTTTGCTCGGCGCTCAGGGGCCTCGGATCAAGTCCCAGGGAATGAAAAAGATTTCTTGTCAGTTCCGATACCGTGACCTGGATCGACATCTGCGTTCTCCTTCGCGCTTCAACGCGAAAGGCCGGGCAAAGGTTTCAGGGCCGGATGCCGATAACGCCGGAGTGATCCGGCAGGCCTGCCAGCCATCGGTCCGGCTGCATTGTTTTGCAGTTCGTCTCAATCTTGAAATAAAAATGCAATATTGAATTCACAGAGGTTCTTCTATTAAACTAGAGACAAGTCTCTCAATGCATGGAGGCTAGAAAGATTAGATAAAACTCATTTAGTGAAAGCTTACCGAAGTCGAAAGAGTTGTCATTCCAGGTTCTCAGCAACAAGGGCCGCGTCCTTCCGATGATCCGTTTCTGGTCCCCCATGATGATCGCGTTCGTCACCCTGACCGTGCTCGCGCTCGGCATGTCCAGTTCTTATGCCGACAGTTGCAGTGCAATAAGAAATCAGTTGTCTTCGGCCGGCCGTGGCGGCGGCACGAGCCCCGAGCTTGCCCAGTTGCACCGCCAGCTTGCCGCCATCCAAGGCATCGAGAGGCAGCGCAAGTGTACGGCGAAAAATTCCCTCGGTGGTTTCTTCAACGCATGCGCCGATCTTGCCAGGAACAGGAGCGAGGTGCAGCGCCGGATCGCGGCGGCCTCCAATTCAGGCCGGGACATGTCGGGGCTGCGGGCGCGTTTTGTCGCGCTTGGCTGCGCGCCAGCGGCAAAGCGCGCGGCGGCGAAGACCCAATCGGTGTCTGTGACGGCGCCAGCGGCGAGGGCAACGGGCGCCGGCAACGCTATGCTGTTCTGTGTGCGCCTTTCGGATGGATATTTCTTCCCAGCACCCAAGTCGCAGTTCGCCGGCAGCGACGATGTGAAGGATATGGCCGATCAATGCCGCTACATCTGCGACGAGCCGGGGGTCGACCTCTATACGCTCAGCGACGTCAGCCTCGAAACCGAAAAGATGGTCGCTCTCGACACGCGCAAGCCCTACACCGATCTGCCGACCGCATTCCGCTACCGCGACGACGTCAATTTCAAGGCATGTGACCTAAAACGCTACTACAGCAGGGTCGCCGAATTGAGGGCCAGAACGGTGACGCCCACAAACATGACCAATGCCATCATCCCCTTGCCGTCGGCCAAGCCGGATCTCGGCAGCGTCGCGGCAATTCCCGCGGCGGACGCCGAAGCCTCCGGGGCGGCCCAGCATCAGTCGGTAGAGGCCGGCAAGCGGCCGGTGAGAATAGTTGGCCCGGCCTTCTTCCCAGCCGAATGATCATCCGCTCCGGGCGTAGGCGCGGTTTCCCAGCCAATGTCAATTTTGGGTGGCATCCATCAGTCGCAGACCATGCGAACCCTCTTTCCGGGTTCGCTGACATTCCTGCATGCCAGCGGCTTTTCCTCATCGGAGGACGGCGGAGGTGGCCTCGAAACTCTTGAAAGATGACGTCTCGGTGCGGCGCGCGGCGCGGTCCTGCGCTCGGAAAACCGGGCTGGCGGTTGTGGCGGCGCCGGAAAAGCGTCGTTTTCCATTCCGGACGGCCCGTATTCCACATTGGGCGGCGGCCGGTCCCAGAAACGCCGGGCATCGAGCGGGCGCGGAATGACGACCGTGCCGTCATAGCTGCGCGAACAGCCACTGCCGAAAAGCAGCGCCGCGCTCAGCAAGCAAGGCACAATCCGTCCAAACATCAGCAACACCCCTGTTCGGGTTTATAGCGCGGCTTCGATCCAGCCGACAACCGGGCGCAATGGCGCAGGCCAGGGCCGGCCCGGTGCGCAACGGCTCGTTAAGGTTAGCGGATCGTTAATGCTTCTCGGGCACATTCCGCCGACGAACCGCGGAGGGAGGGTTCGGCCTTGGATTCGGGGTGGGGACGGCATGGCTGAAGCGAACGAGACAGCCGGCGTGCGCGGCGAGCGCGGGTCGGGCGAAATGGCGGTGAACGACGCGGCCTCGTTCGCCGAGGGCATGGACTTGGCTATGCTACGCCAGCTGGTTGAGACGGGCTCGGACTGGATCTGGGAGACCGATGCCGAGCTGCGCTTTTCCTGGCTCTCGCACAACTACCAGACGGTCACGGGCATCGACCCGGCCAACGTGCTCGGCCGTTTCCGTTTCGATTTTCTGAAGCAGGTCCTGAACGGCAACCGCAGCGCGGCAATGCATCTGGAGGATCTGCAGGCGCATCGGCCGTTCCGTGACTTCGTCTACGAACTGAAGGGAGGTCGCGCCGATTGCCGCTGGGTGCTGACCTCAGGCTTTCCACGCTTCGACGACGAGGGGAAATTTGCGGGCTATCGCGGCATTGGACGCAATGTCACGGGATTGGCCGCCGCCTTCGAAGAGCTGGAACAGAAGCAGCAAGGAGAGGCGTCTTCGGGAGGCCTTGCCGATCTTCGCACGATGGTCGATTCGATGCCGATCGGCATCATGGTCCTCGACGCCGACCTGCGCGCCGAAGTGATCAACCGGGCCTTCTATGATTTGTGGAAAATCGATCCCCAGCGCGCCGGGATCGGCTCGGGCTTCCGCGAGTTGATGGAGGCCAGCCGCGCCGTCGATTCCTACGGTGCCGACGACGTTGCCTGGCAGCGCCATACCGCCGAGCGCGAGGCCGAGATCAGGGCCGGCGTCGCCGGCTCCAGACAATTGCCGCACAATGACGGGCGCACCCTGGTCGCATCGCTGGCCCCGCTGGCCGGCGGCAAGCGGCTCATCTCCTATGTCGATGTCACCGACATGAAGGATCGCGAAGCCGAACTGGCCGAAGCGCTGGAAAAGGCGCGACTGGCGGAAGCGGTGATCAACGGCGTCAAGGATCCGATCTTCGTCAAGGACGACGATCTGCGCTTCGTCTTCGTCAACGAAGCGTTCGCGGGCCTGTTCGGCCAGACGCCGCAAACCATGCTTGGCAAGCCCGGCGGCAATTTTCTCGCACCGGCCGAGGTCGCGCTGTTCGAGGAAAGCGAGCGCGCGGTGCTGGCGACCGGGCGCCCTTACGAGGTGGAAGAAAGCTTCGAAGTCGACGGCGTCAACTGCTCGCGCGTCGTCAGGAAGAACCGCGTTAGAATGGCAAGCGGCCGCAGCTACGTGGCCGGCTTCCTCTTCGACGTCTCGGACATGAAGGGTCGTGAGACCGAGGCGCAGGACGCCCGCAAACACCTGGCCAGCGTGCTGGAATCGCTGCCGGCCGCCGTGATCATCTACGACCGCGACGACAATTTCGTTTTCGCCAACCGCAAGATGCAGGACACGCTGCCGGCGTTGAAGCCGGCATGGCAGCCCGGCCGCACCTTTCGCGACGCGCTATCGCTCGGTCATTCGGCCGGCTATTTCCGCTCGAGCGGCGATCCGCGGGTCGATGCGCTCTATGATGGCGATCTCGATCCCTGGCTGGACAGCATCCTCGCCCGCTACCGCCTGCCATACTCATCCTTCGAACGTCTCAATCCCGACGGCCGCTGGTATCAGGTCTACGACATGCGCACCGATGACGGCACGTTCATCGGCGTGCGTGTCGACATCTCCGAGATCAAGAGCCGCGAAAAGGCGCTGCACGATTCGATGCGGCAGATCGACCTGTTCCGGCACGTGCTGGACGAACTGCCCGTGGCCGCCTTCATCAAGGCGCAGGACCTCAGCATCGAGTTCGTCAACAAGGCCTGGTGCGCGATCACCGGGCTCGCCAAGGAAGACGTCATCGGCCGCACCGATCGGCAGCTGTTCGGCGACGGGGACGGAGAGAGCTACAGCCTGGACGACACCGAGGTCGCCCTCACCGGCAGCGTCAGGGAGGTCGAGGAGCCCGTCACCCATCGCGACGGCACGGTGCGGCAGTTGATGACGCGCAAGAGCCGGCTGGTGGCGCTGGACGGATCGGTGCATCTGGTCGGCTCCAGCACCGACATCACCGAGGTCAAGGCGCGCGAGCGGGCGCTGGAAGAAAGCATGCGCGAGAACGAGGTGTTCCGCAGCCTGATCGACAACGTGCCGGTGTCGATCTACGCCAAGCGCTCCGATCTCAGGCAATTCTACGTCAACAAGGGCTGGTGCGATCTCACCGGCTTCAGCAAGCAGGACGCGATCGGCAAGACCGACATCGAAATTTTCGGGCCGGACGGCGAAGCCTTCGTCGATGGCGACCTCGCGGTGCTGCGCAGCGGCGAAACCCAGGAGGTCGAGGAGACGGTGACACTCCCGGACGGCAGCGTGCGCCACCAGTTCGCCCGCAAGGGCGCGATGATCGCGTCCGACGGGTCGCTCTACCTGATCGGGTCGACCACCGACATCACCGAATTGAAGCTGCGCGAGGCGGAACTGCGCGAGGCGCGCCAGCGCGCCATACTTGCCGACCGCGCCAAGTCGGAATTCCTCGCCAATATGAGCCATGAGATCCGCACCCCGATGAACGGCGTGCTGGGCATGGCCGAACTCCTGGCCAAATCCGATCTCGATCCGAAGCAGAAGACCTTCACCGACATCATCGTCAAATCGGGCAATGCGCTGCTCACCATCATCAACGATATCCTGGATTTCTCCAAGATCGATGCCGGCCAGTTGGTGCTCGATCCCGCCCCTTTCAATCTCGCCGAGGCGATCGAGGACGTGGCGACGCTGGTATCGACGCGCGCCAAGGAAAAGGACCTCGAGCTCATCGTGCGCATTGAGCCTGGGCTCGAAAACCTGTTCATCGGCGATGTCGGCCGCATCCGGCAGATCGTCACCAACCTGCTCGGCAATGCGGTGAAGTTCACCGACGAAGGACACGTGCTCGTCGACGTCACCGGCGAAAGTGTGCCGGACGGAACCAGGCTGACGATCTCGGTCACCGACACCGGGATCGGCATCCCCGAGGAAAAGCTGAAACAGGTGTTCGAGAAATTCAGCCAGGTCGACACCTCCTCGACGAGGCGGCATGAGGGCACCGGGCTCGGGCTCGCGATCACCTCGCGGCTGGTCGAATTGATGGGCGGCGACATCGGCGTGGAAAGCGCCGAAGGCAAGGGGTCGACCTTCTGGTTCGCGGTCACGCTGCCCAGGGCCGGACAACAGAACGCGCAGCGCATCATGCCGGTGGATGTGACCGGCGCGCGGGTGCTGATCGTCGACGACAATGCCGTCAACCGCGCCATCCTGACCGAGCAGATGACGTCATGGACCTTCGATTCCTGCGCGGCCGAGAGCGGCGCCGAGGGACTGAAAGTACTGATCGCTGCCGCCGCCTACGGCGTGCCGGTCGATTGCGTCGTGCTCGACTATCAGATGCCCGAGATGAGCGGCGCCGAGATGGCAGGTGTCGTGCGCAACACCGCCGGGCTTGCCGACACGCCGATCATCATGCTGACCTCCGTCGACCAGTCGCTGGCCAACACCAGTTACCGCGATCTCGGCATTGATGCCCAACTGATCAAGCCCGCACGCTCCTCGGTGCTCCTGGAAACGCTGGTCGCCACCATCCAGCGGCATCGCCACGCTACCGATGTCGCCCAGCCGCTTGCTGTCGAGGGAGGCGGGGGGAACGGTCCGCAACCATCGCCAGTGGCGGCGTCGGGCCAACGCGCGTTGCTGCAGCCGCCGCCGGTCAGGCCTCGGCTTGCCGCGACCGGCGGCGAGCAGCGGCTGGACATCCTCGTGGCCGAGGACAATGAGGTCAACCAGATGGTCTTCACCCAGATCCTCGGCGAGACCGGCTACGGTTTCGAGATCGTCGGCAATGGCCGCAAGGCGCTGGACGCCTTCGGCAGGCTCAATCCGTCCATGATCCTGATGGACGTCTCGATGCCGGAGATGAACGGGCTCGAGGCGACCGCCGCCATTCGCCGGCTGGAGGAGGAAACCGGCACGCATGTGCCGATCGTCGGGGTCACCGCGCATGCGCTCAAGGGCGATCGCGAACGCTGCCTTGACGCCGGCATGGATGATTATCTGCCCAAGCCGATCAGCCCCAGGGCCCTGCTCGAAAAGGTCGAGCGCTGGGTCGGCGCCGGTCGCCAGGCCCGGCGCAACGCGGGATAGGCTTCGCGCCTTCCACGGGATTGCGGCGAGAATCAGTCGGGGTCGGCCGCTGCCCTTCGAGCAAGACTATGGTGCGATCGCACCATATCAAAGCCGGCGTCCAGCCGGGACAATGACGGCATCGAATTTCCGCTCTCTTCTAGTTACGGGCGGGAGCAGCGACCGCCAGTATGAAGCAGCGTCAATCTACCCCAACGGACCTGTTTTTGGCGATGGCCCGGCCAAGACATCCTCTGGCCTCGAGCAACGCGCTCCCGTCCGGCTTTTCTTCGATCAGCGCTCCATGCCGAATCCGAGGGCTGTTTGGGTGGCCAGATAGCGCAAGTCCCTGATTCCCGAAGGCAAACCGGCGCCATGCCGCAGCCGCCGATCGCCATCGCCTTTCCAAGCGCCGGCGACGCGTTACCGGGCTGACACGAAACTGTCATGCGACTGTTATAATCGAACGCTATTGGCCTCAGCGGGCGCTGGCAAGGAATGGCGCCGAGAGACCATCTTCCGAACAGGAGCAGGCCACATGAGACATTTCATCCGCTCGGCGGCCGTTGCGATCGCAATGGCTGCGGCGTCCACCCTCACCCTTTCAGCGGCAATGGCAGCTGACATTTCCGGCGCCGGCGCCACCTTCCCTTACCCGATCTATGCGAAGTGGGCCGATGCCTACAAGAAGGAGACCGGCATCGGTCTCAACTACCAGTCGATCGGCTCGGGCGGCGGCATCAAGCAGATCAAGGCCAAGACCGTCACCTTCGGCGCTTCCGATGCGCCGCTGAAGGGCGAGGATCTCGAATCCACCGGACTTGCACAGTTCCCGATGGTGATGGGCGGTATCGTTCCGGTCGTCAATCTCGAAGGCATCAAGCCGGGCGAACTGGTGCTCGACGGCCCGACGCTGGCCGATATCTTCGCCGGCAAGATTACCAACTGGAACGACGCGGCGATCGCCAAGCTCAATCCCGACGTCAAGCTTCCCGACCAGGCGATTGCGGTCGTGCATCGCTCCGATGGTTCGGGCACCACGTTCAACTTCAGCTACTATCTGGCCGACGTCAGCGCCGACTGGAAGTCGAAGGTCGGCGTCAACACCGCGCTCGAATGGCCGGTCGGTATCGGCGCCAAGGGCAATGAAGGCGTCGCCAACAACGTCTCGCAGACCGGCGGCTCGATCGGCTATGTCGAATACGCCTACGCCAAGCAGAACAAGCTGACCTATGCCGACATGATCAACAAGGACGGCAAGAAGGTCGAGCCGACGGCGGCGGCGTTCTCGGCGGCGGCGGCCAATGCCGATTGGAGCTCGCAGCCGGGTTACGGCGTCATCCTGGCCAACCAACCGGGCGCCGAATCCTGGCCGATGACGTCGGCCACCTGGATTCTGGTCTACAAGAAGCCCGGCGACGTGGCGGCGACCGGTGAAGCGCTCAAGTTCTTCGCCTGGTCCTACGCGAAGGGTGACGACATGGCCGGGGCGCTGGACTACGTTCCGATCCCCGACGCGGTCGTCAAGAGCGTCGAGGACATGTGGACCAAGGACATCGTCGGCGAAGACGGCAAGCCGCTCTATTCCGCCATGTAATCCCTGCTGAATGAGGAGGGCGCTTCACGGCGCCCTCCCTGTCTTCCTTGAAACGCGAGGGCCAGATGACCGCCGTCTCCGAAGCCATGCCATCGTCGGCCGCCATGCGGGCCAGGGAAGCGACGGTCCGGCGCTTCGCGCTCACCGATACGATTTTCCGGGCGGCGACACGCTTTTCCGCCATCCTCGTCCTGCTCATCCTCGGCGGCGTGGCGATTTCGCTGGTTGCCGGCTCGTGGGAAGCGCTGTCGAAATTCGGGTTCTCCTTCCTGACGACCGAATCGTGGAACCCGGTTACCGAGAATTTCGGGGCGCTGGCCCCGATCTACGGAACCATCGTCACCGCCGCCATCGCTATCCTGATCGCCGTTCCCATCGGCATCGGCATCGCCATCTTCCTTACCGAACTCTGCCCGCGGCCACTCCGGCGCCCTATCGGCATCGCCGTCGAGCTGCTTGCCGGCATACCCTCCATCATCTACGGCATCTGGGGCCTGTTCGTGTTCGCGCCGTTCCTGCAGACGACGGTGCAGCCCTTCATCATCAAGCTTTTCCACGACGTGCCGGGGCTCTCCAGCCTGTTTGCCGGTCCGCCCTACGGCATCGGCCTTTTGACCTCGGCGCTGATCCTTGCCATCATGGTCCTGCCCTTCATCACCTCGATCACCAAGGATGTCTTCGACACGGTGCCGTCGGTGCTGAAGGAATCGGCCTACGGCATCGGCTGCACGACCTGGGAGGTCACCCGCCGCGTCGTCATCCCCTATACCCGCGTCGGCATCATGGGCGGCGTCATGCTCGGTCTCGGCCGCGCGCTCGGCGAGACCATGGCGGTAACCTTCGTCATCGGCAACGCCCACCGCATCAGCGCCTCGCTGTTCGCGCCCGGCACGACGATCTCGGCAACCATCGCCAACGAGTTCACCGAAGCCGACGGCGATCTCTATACGTCTTCGCTGGTGGCGCTCGGCCTGATCCTGTTCGTCATCACTTTCCTGATCCTTGCCCTTGCGCGCTACATGCTGCTGCGCATGGACAGCCGCACGGGAGCCTGACCGATGTCGACGGCCACATCGCTTCACAATCGACGCAAGCGCAGGAATGCCGTGATGATGACGCTATGCGTCACGGCGGCGGGCATCGGCCTGGCCTGGCTGGCGCTGATCCTCGGCGCACTGCTCTATAAGGGCCTGTCGGGTGTTTCGCTCTCGGTGTTCACCGAAATGACGCCACCGCCAGGCGATGGCGGCGGCCTGCTCAACGCCATCTACGGCAGTATCATGATGACCGTCATCGCCGTCATCGTCGGCACGCCGATCGGTGTCCTCGCTGGGACCTACATGGCCGAATATGGCCGCTTCTCGCGCCTCACCACCATCGTGCGCTTTATCAACGACATCCTGCTGTCGGCACCCTCGATCATCGTCGGCCTGTTCGTCTACGAACTCCTGGTGCGGCCGATGGGGCATTTCTCGGCGATCGCCGGCGCCGTCGCGCTGGCCATCCTGGTCATCCCGGTCGTCGTGCGCACCACCGAGGACATGCTCAACCTCGTGCCGAACGCCCTGCGCGAGGCCGGCGCCGCGATCGGCGCGCCGCGCTGGGTGGTCATCCGCTCGGTCGCCTACCGTGCGGCGCTGTCGGGCATCGTCACCGGCATATTGCTGGCCATCGCCCGCATTTCCGGCGAGACGGCGCCGCTGCTCTTCACCGCGCTCAACAATCAGTTCTGGTCGAGCAATCTCAACGCGCCGATGGCCAGCCTGCCCGTCACCATCTTCCAGTTCGCTCTCAGCCCCTATGAGGAATGGCAGCAGCTGGCGTGGACCGGCGCACTCATAATCACCCTTACGGTTCTCGGGCTGAGCATCTTCGCCCGCAGCCTTACCGGACGCAGAGAGGACAGATGAAACCGATGTTGTCCACCGAGTTGAACACGCCCGAAGTCGCGGTCGAGAAAGCCAAGATCGAGGTCAAGAACCTCAATTTCTACTACGGCCAGTCGAAGGCGCTGAAGGATATCAGCCTGTCGCTGCCTGAGCGCAGCGTCACCGCCTTCATCGGGCCTTCGGGCTGCGGGAAGTCGACGCTGCTGCGCGTCTTCAACCGCATCTACGAGCTCTACCCGAAGCAGAGCGCCGAGGGCCAGGTGCTGCTCGACGGCCAGAACATCCTCGACCGGTCGCAGGACCTCAACCTGCTCAGGACCAAGATCGGCATGGTGTTCCAGAAGCCGACGCCGTTCCCGATGTCGATTTACGAGAACATCGCGTTCGGCGTCAGGCTCTATGAGAAGCTCAGCAAGGCCGAGATGGACGGCCGTGTCGAGCAGGCGCTGAAGCGCGCGGCACTGTGGAGCGAGGTCAAGGACAAGCTCAACGCCAGTGGCCTCAGCCTTTCGGGCGGCCAGCAGCAGCGCCTCTGCATCGCCCGCACGGTGGCCGTGAAGCCAGAGGTCATCCTGCTCGACGAGCCTGCCTCGGCACTCGATCCGCTGTCGACCGCCAAGATCGAGGAACTGATCGACGAGCTGCAGGCCGATTATACGATCGTAATCGTCACCCATAACATGCAGCAGGCGGCGCGCGTATCGAAGCAGACCGCCTTCATGTATCTGGGCGAGCTGGTCGAGTTCGACCGCACGGAGAAGATCTTCACGTCGCCCCGCGAGAAGCGCACGCAGGACTATATCACCGGCCGCTTCGGCTGATCCCACGCACACGAGGACCAAGATCATGGCCGAACATACAGTCGCAGCCTTTGACGAAGATCTCGGACAGATCAGCAGGCTGATCCGCGACATGGGCGATCTCGCCTCATCGATGGTCGGCGGCGCCACCAAGGCGCTCCTGAATTCCGACAACGCGCTCGCCCAGCGCGTCGTCTCCGACGACGCGATCATGGATGCGCGCCAGCGCGAACTCGACGACCGCGCCATCACCCTGATCGCCAAGCGGCAGCCCATGGCGGACGATCTGCGCCATGTCGTCGGCTCGATCCGCATGGCGGGCGATCTCGAACGCATCGGCGATCTCGCCAAGAACATCGCCAAGCGCGTCGGCACCGTCGGCCTGGCCGCCACGCCGCGCGACCTGTCGCACTCCATCGATGTCATGGCGCAGCTGGTGCTGATCCAGGTGCAAGGGGTGATCGAGGAGTATGCGGCGCGCGATTCCGCGGCACTTGCCAAGCTGCGCGCCGACGATGAACGCATCGACGTCAAATACACATCGGTGTTTCGCGAGCTGCTGACCTACATGATGGAGGATCCGCGCAACATCACCGCCTGCACGCATCTTTTGTTCTGCGCCAAGAATCTCGAGCGCATCGGTGATCACGTGACCAACATTGCCGAAAATGCCTATTATGTGCTGACCGGCACGCAATTGCCCGCCAATCGCCCGAAGCAGGACGAGACGGCGATGTCGGCGCCAGCGGCGTGACGGCAGGGGTGACCAGTCGATGATCGCGCCACGCATCATGGTGGTGGAGGACGAGGAGCCGCTGGGTGTGCTGCTCCGCTACAATCTGGAATCGGAGGGTTATCAGGTCGAGGTGGTGACGCGCGGCGACGAAGCCGAGATCCGCTTGCAGGAGAATGTCCCTGACCTTCTTGTGCTCGACTGGATGGTGCCGGCGGTTTCCGGCATCGAACTCTGCCGCCGTCTCCGGATGCGGCCCGAGACCGAGCGGCTGCCGATCATCATGCTGACGGCGCGCGGCGAGGAAAGCGACCGGGTGCGCGGTCTCTCCACCGGCGCCGACGACTATCTAGTCAAGCCGTTCTCAACCCCGGAATTCATGGCACGCGTCAAGGCGCTGCTGCGCCGCGCCAAGCCCGAAGTTCTGTCCAGCGTGCTCAAGGTCGGCGACATCGTGCTCGACCGTGAATCGCACCGGGTCTACCGCAAGAAGAGCGAGATCCGGCTCGGGCCGACCGAGTTCCGCCTGCTCGAATTCATGATGCGCCACCCGGGCCGCGTGTTCTCGCGCAGTCAGCTGCTCGACAATGTCTGGGGCGAAACGATCTATATCGACGAGCGCACGGTGGACGTGCATGTCGGCCGGCTGCGCAAGGCGGTCAACAATGGCCGCATGCCTGACGTGATCCGCACCATTCGGGGCGCGGGGTATGCGATCCGCGAAGACTAGGGATATGTCACGCAACGTTCTCGCCTATGCCTGATTTCGCTTGTGCCCCCGGCGCGAAAATTTCCTGGTCGACGAAGGTCAGCGCGCGCATGGCGCAACCCTCGCGGATCAGCGGCAGTTCGTTCGGCTCGGTGTCGAAGGAAATCGATTTCGAGTGCTGGCCGCCGGCGGTCTGGGCGATCGCCTCGCGCAATGCCGGCTCGATCAGGTCGAAGGCGGCCGCGCTGACGCCGACCATGGCGACCGGCGCCGGATCGATCAGGGCGAACAGGCTGCCAAGGCCATAGCCCAGCGCCTCGCCGGCCTTGCGGTAGGCTTCGCGCTCCGGCCCGTCCTTTTCGCGCGCCGAGGCCGCCAGGGTGCGCATGTCGGCGTCGCTGACGTCGACGGGCTCGGTGTCCTCGCCAAGCTGCCTAGCGTTGCGCCAGATGGCATAGTTCCCGGCATAGGCCTCGACACAGCCGCGCCGCCCGCAGCGGCAGAGCGCCCCGCCGGGGCGATGGATCATGTGGCCGAACTCGCCTCCGGATGAATGGGTGCCGGTGAACAGTTCACCCTTCAACACCAGGCCCATGCCGATGCCGTGCGACAAAAGGATGGCGATGAAGTCGTCGCGGTAGCGCTGGGGATCGCGCCAGCGCAGCGCCACCGCCATCATGTTGCAATCGTTCTCCATGGTGGCGGGAATGCCGAACTCGGTCTCCAGTATGTCGGCGAAGGCGATGTCGGTCTGCGGCGTGATCGGCGACCACAGCATGGTGCGCGCATCCGTGTCGGTGATGCCCTGGATCGCCAGCGCGATACGGGCGATGCTGCCGACGTCGAGGTCGGGATCTTCGAACCGCCGCCTGACGATGGCCACGCATTCATCGATCAGCGCCTCGCGCGACAGGGTCAGCGTGTCCAGCCGGCGCTGCTCTTCAGATATCACCTGCCCGGCATAGTCGATGACTGCGACGGAGAGGAAATTCAGCGACAGCACCACGGTCATCACCGCCGCGGCTTCAGGGTTGAGGCTGAGGCCGACCTGCGGCCGGCCGCGTTTCAGCGCACCGGCCTCGCTCGGCTTGCTCTGCGCCAGGATGCCTTCGCCAATCAGGTCGGAGGAGATCGCCGATATGGTGGAATGGCTGAGCCCGGTGGTCGCGGCAATCTCGGTGCGCGATGGCTGCCCGGCACGGCGCACGGCCGCGATCACCATCGCCCGGTTGCGTCGGCGCAGATCGTCGTGGCGGATTCCGACCGACATGTTCCTCGCATCCTCCCGGTCGCCGCGTTCTCTCCCCAGGCCCCGACGACCGTCAGATACTGGCAGAACCGGCCTTGGCTGTCATTATTTATTCCGGAGCTCGAAAAAAATTCCCGAGGGCATCAAAATACATCAGAATCGGCGTTGACAGCGTTCCGACGATGGATCAGTGTTTTTTCGAGGCTCGAAAAAATAGAGCCTTTGTGCCGGCCTAAGGGCCTGTTTGGTCGCGCCATACGCGGCGCAGGGAGGATTAAGATGAAGAGATTCACAGCCGCCATCCTGGCGGGTGTCGCCATGTCGCTGACGCTCGCGTCGGTCGCGCAGGCGAAGGACAAGGTCATCGGCGTTTCCTGGTCGAACTTCCAGGAAGAGCGCTGGAAGACCGACGAGGCCGCCATGAAGAAGGCGATCGAAGCCGCCGGCGACAAGTATATTTCCGCCGACGCCCAGTCCAATCCCGGCAAGCAGCTCACCGACGTCGAGAGCCTGATCTCGCAGGGCGCCAATTCGCTGATCATCCTGGCGCAGGACGCCTCCGCCATCGGCCCCGCGGTGCAGAAAGCGCTCGACGAAGGCATTCCGGTCGTTGGCTATGACCGCCTAATCGAGAATAAGGACGTCTTCTATCTGACCTTCGACAACAAGGAAGTCGGCCGCATGCAGGCCCGCGAAGTGTTCAAGGTGAAGCCGGAAGGCAACTACGTCTTCATTAAGGGCTCGGGTGCCGATCCGAATGCCGATTTCCTGTTCTCCGGCTCGATGGAAGTGCTCAAGGATGCCATCGACAGCGGCAAGATCAAGAATGTCGGCGAAGCCTATACGGATGGCTGGCTGCCGGCCAACGCGCAGAAGAACATGGAACAGTTCCTGACCGCCAACGACAACAAGGTCGACGCGGTGGTCGCGGCCAATGACGGCACTGCCGGCGGGGTCGTCGCGGCGTTGACGGCTCAAGGCCTGGCCGGCACCGTTCCGGTGTCGGGCCAGGACGGCGACCACGCGGCGCTGAACCGCATCGCCCTCGGCACGCAGACCGTGTCGGTTTGGAAGGACGCGCGTGAACTCGGCAAGAATGCCGCCGAGATCGCCTCGCAGCTGGCCGACGGCAAGAAGATGACCGATATCGCCGGCGTCAAGGACTTCACCACGCCTGGCGGGAACACCGTCAAATCGCTGTTCCTGACCCCGGTTGCGATCACCAAGGACAATCTCAACGTCGTCATCGACGCCGGCTGGATCAAGAAAGACGAGGTCTGTGCTGGCGTCGCGGCGGGCAGCGTCGCGGCCTGCAACTGATCTTCCATTTCAAGCGATGAACGCCGCGGCTACCAGGCCGCGGCGTTTTTTCAAGAAGATTTGTTTTTCCGCCCCGGGCGGGTAACTTCTAGGCTGGCTTCCGGCATCCGCGTCAGACGGGCAGGCCGGTGGGAGAAAATCATGACCGACACGACGTCCAACCCGCAGGCCGACACCGCGCGTGCGTCGGAACTCGGCGCCGTCGCCCGGTTCCTGAAGGCGACCGAGATCGACACGCGCATGCTCGGCATGATCGGCGCGCTGCTGCTGATCTGGATCGGGTTGCATGTCCTGTCCAGCCTGCGTCTCGGCGTCAATCCGCTCGATTTCGACAGCCGTACCTTCCTCACGCCGCGCAATCTGTGGAACCTGTCGGTGCAGACCTCGGCCGTCGCCATCATGGCCTCAGGCATGGTGCTGGTCATCGTCATGCGCAATATCGACCTGTCCGTCGGTTCCGCCGAAGGGTTGATCGGCATGGTCATGGGCTTCGCCCAGGTGCACTTCCTGGTGCGGATGGTCGGACTCGAGCTCGGCAACCCTTGGATCTGGGTCCTGGCGCTGGTCATCGGCCTGGTGCTCGGCCTGTTGATCGGCGCATTCCAGGGCTTCGTCATCGCCTATCTCGAAGTGCCGGCCTTCATCGTCACGCTGGGCGGACTTCTGGTCTGGCGCGGTGCGGCATGGTGGGTCACCAGCGGCCAGACGGTGGCGCCGCTCAACACGACGTTCCAGCTGATGGGCGGCGGCCCGGCCGGATCGATCGGCGCGACCTGGAGCTGGGTGGTCGGTATCGCCGCCTGCCTTGCGGTGGTGCTTGCGCTGTTCAACGGGCGGGTGCAGCGCAAGCGCTTCCGTTTCCCGCTGCGTCCGATCTGGGCCGAGACGCTGATCGGCGTGGTGACCTGCGCCGTCATCATGGGCGCGGTTTGGCTGGCCAATTCCTATCCGTGGCCAGTCGGCATCGTGAACAGATATGCAGCCGCCAACAACATCACCGTGCCCGAGGGCGGTCTGTTCATCGCCCACGGCATCGCCATACCGGTGCTGATGGCCATCGCCGTCGGGCTGGTCATGACCTTCATCACCAAACGCACCCGTTTCGGCCGCTATGTCTTTGCCATCGGCGGCAATCCGGAAGCAGCCAACCTCGCCGGCATCAATACGCGCTGGATCACGATGAAAGTGTTCATGATCATGGGGGTGCTGGCCACGATCGCCGCCGCGATCTCGTCAGCCCGGCAGAACTCGGCCACCAACGTGCTCGGAACGCTCGATGAATTGCTGGTGATCGCAGCGGCTGTCATCGGCGGCACGTCGCTCGCCGGCGGTTCGGGAACCATCATCGGCGCCATGCTGGGCGCGCTTTTGATGCAGTCGCTGCAATCCGGCATGGTGCTGCTCGGCGTCGACTCGCCGCTGCAGAGCATTGTCGTCGGCGCCGTGCTGGTGATCGCGGTGTGGCTCGACACCGTCTATCGCAAACGCGTTTGAGGGAGGAGGACAATCATGGCTGACAGGATCGCTCCCGCCGGCAACCCGCTGGTCGACATGCGCAACATCTCAATCGCGTTCGGCGGCATTCGCGCCGTCGACGATGCCTCGATCGATCTTTTCCCCGGCGAGGTCGTGGCCCTGCTCGGCCACAACGGCGCCGGCAAATCGACGCTGATCAAGATTCTGTCGGGCGCCTACAAGCGCGACGCGGGCCAAATCTTCGTCAACGGCGAAGAGGCCTCCATCTCCAATCCGCGCGATGCCAAGAAATACGGCATCGAGACGATCTACCAGACCCTGGCGCTCGCCGACAATGTCGACGCCGCCGCCAACCTGTTCCTCGGCCGCGAGCTGAGAACCGCCTGGGGCACGCTCGACGACGTCGCCATGGAGGCCGAGGCGCGCAAGGTAATGGGCAGGCTCAATCCCCGCTTCCAGCGCTTCAAGGAGCCGGTGATCAAGCTGTCGGGCGGGCAGCGCCAGTCGGTGGCGATCGCACGCGCGATCCTGTTCAATGCCCGCATCCTGATCATGGACGAGCCGACGGCAGCACTTGGACCGCAGGAAACGGCCCAGGTCGGGGAACTGGTCAGGCAGCTCAAATCCGACGGCATCGGCATCTTCCTGATCAGCCATGACATCCACGACGTGTTCGAACTGGCCGACCGGGTGTGCGTCATGAAAAACGGCCAGGTCGTCGGCACTGCCCGCACCAGCGATGTGACCCAGGACGAGGTACTGGGCATGATCATCCTGGGCAAATGTCCGCCCGGCGCCATTCCCGGACCAGGCGCGCTGAAGATCGCTGCCTGAAGCCTGCCCGGTTACCGCCTGGTCGCAAGGTCCCGATCTGCCGGTCATGTGATATGCCAGCCGGCGGGATGGCTTGGCCTTGCCATTGTATTGGCAAAGCGACTTGCCCATAAAGGGCGCACATGCTGATGGGCCGCATCATCCGTTGAAGAAGCTTTTTCCAATCGTCGCTTTCGTTGCCGTTGCGCTGATCAGCATGACGATGGCGGGGTTCGCCTATTTCGCGACGCAGGAGGCGGCTCGCATCAAGTTTGACGCGACCGCGGACGATGCGCTCAATCGAATCGAGAGCCGGATCGACCTGCAGCTGTCGCTGCTGCGCTCGTCGCAAGCCTTGTTCGACGCCCGCAATGGCGACATCTCGCAGAGCGAGTTCAAAGCGTTCTTCGATGCTCTCAATGTCGATACCAATTTCGCCGGCCTGCGCGGCATCGGCTTTCTCCGGCTGGTGAAAGCAGGCGACGAGGCAGCGGTCGAACGCGACATGCTGCATGACCAGGGCGTCAGGCGTGCGATCTATCCGGATACGACGCAGCCATGGCGTACGCCCATTGTGCTGTTCGAGCCGCTCGACCCGTCCAACAAGGCCAGCATCGGTTATGACATGTTCACCGAGCCGGTGCGGCGCGCGGCAATCGAGAAGGCAATGGCCGATGACCAGCAGCACGCGAGCGGGCTGGTGCAACTCGGCCAGGAGACGGGTGCAGCACAGACCTTCACCGGCTTTCTCGTGTTCGTGCGGCTCAACGTCGAGACCGCACCTGATGCCATAAACGCATCGCGATCCTCGACGGTAGGCTTTCTCTACGCGGCCTTCCGGGCCAGGGAGCTGTTCCAGATCGCGCTCAGCCGCGCGCCGCTGCTGCCGGTCAACACCGAAATCTACGATGGCGCGGTCGATCCGGATCATCTGCTGTTCCGGTCGGAGACGCCGCCCGTCTCGGCCTTCGGCGACAGGCTGCTGGTTACTCGCAAGATCAGCGTGGCGGGCCGGCCGTGGACCGTGCAGTTCAGGCCGACAAGCGCCTTCTCGCAGCCATCGTCGCGGGCCATCCCGGTCATGCTCGGCCTGTTCGGGCTGCTGCTGGCCGGCGCCATCGCGCTCGTCGCGCGCTATCAGGAGCGAGCCTACGAGGCAGCGTCGCTGCTGCACGAGACGACGGAAAAGAGCCTGCTCGAAAAGGATTTGATGCTGCAGGAGATGAAGCATCGCATCAAGAATTCGATCACGCGAGTGCTGGCGATCGCGCGCCAGACCGCGTCACGTGCCAGCGACGTCAATGAGTTCTCGGCATCGTTCTCGGCCCGGCTGCAGGCAATGGCCGCGTCCCAGGACATGCTGACGCGCTCGCGCTGGCAGAAGGCGGATCTCGGTGACCTCCTGCGCATCGAGCTTGGCCAGGTGTTCGGAAAGGAGCTGCCGGAAGAGCTTTTGTCCGGGCCGGAGGTGCTGCTTGACGAAACCACGACGCAGGCACTGGGCCTCACCTTCCATGAACTGGCAACGAATGCGCTGAAATATGGCGAGGCCGGCAATACGGTCGGCGCCCTCAGGATCGAATGGACGGTCGAAGGGCGCGGGCGTGACCGGGTCTTGGCTTTGAGCTGGCAGGAAACCGGGCAGAAGAAGGTCGACGCGCCGGCCACGACCGGCTTCGGCACCAAATTGATCGACCTCAATGTCACGCGTGAACTGCGTGGCACGATCCATCGCGATTATCGCGATGACGGATTGAATGTGGAAATCAGGATTCCGCTGCCGGCGTGAATGCCGTCGGGCCGCTCCAGGCCTCACGCGACCGACAATTTTCGCACCGCTGCCGGGTTCGCGAACGAGCCTGACAGCGGTGGGATTTAATTTGCTCGGAGCGGTTCGGCGTCTGATAGGTCGCCGATCCGCTCCTTGCTCGCAATTCCGGCGGGAAAACCGCTCCGCGCTTTTCCCGGAATTGCCTTAGTTGCAGCGCGCCGTGTAGATGCGACCCCGATGATCGCGATACTGGCAGTACCCATTGCGCAGGTTGCGGACCAGCAGGCCCGAACCGGCACCGACGGCCGCGCCGATCAGCGCGCCCTTGCCGCCGCCGACCAAGCCGCCCACGCCGGCGCCGATCAAGCCGCCGCCGACGACATCCTGCTCGGTCGAGGTGCAGCCGCTGACGGCGACCACGGCAGCCAGGGCGATAAGAATTTTCCGCATAGGGTCACTCCTCACTTCGTGTCCTCACTTTAATAAGCTCCAGCCGTCACTTAGCATGAAAAAACGGCCTTTGCTGCTCCAATTTATTGTTGGTGAAGAGAGTCTTTTTCTGGGCGCGGCTTCCCATGCCTCGGCCACCGAAAATCCCCAGCGATGTGCGCGCCAACGCTGGAGCGGGAATCACGCTAACTGGGACAGGGCGATTAGGACAATTGCCGCGGCCAGCGCCGGAGCGATGATGGGCAGGATGCCGTGGGAAACCGGCGACGCCTTGGATGTCTCGGGATCCTGGAATTCGCCCATCGAAATGCGAGCGGCCTGCTCCAGTCTGTTCATGTCGGCGACCGTCAAGGCGCTCCTCCCCACTGTGCTGCGGCAAAGCCCTCGAAAGCATGCTCGTCGGCTCGGCAGTTCCATGGTATCTTGCAAAACAGCATCTGCTTCTATGGTGAACAGCCGGTTAAAAAATGGCGGTCACCTACTCCGTCTCGAAATTGCCGTTCGGAACAACGAGATGGTATTCGAGGCGACCATCCGCGATATCGAGGCGCGCCGTTCCGTTCAGGGAAGAGGGCACCACCCGTTCCAGTGCGACGCTGCCGAAGCGCTTTTTGCCCTCTTGGTTGCTGTCGGTCCCTATGGTTTCTGCCCAGGTCAGCGACAGGGCAACGCCGCCATCGGCGGCGGTGTCGAGGACGGCGGTCACTTCGACGAAGCCCTCCGGCCGCGCCAGGGCGCCATAGCTGACCGAGTTGACGGCAAGTTCATGCATCGCAAGGCCGATGTGCAGCGCGGCGTTGGGGTTGAGGTAAGGATTTGCGCCGCGGAAGCGAAGGCTGTGCGACGCGTCCGTCCCGTAGCGGCCAACCTGACCGGCGACGAGTTCGCGAAGGGCAGCACCGCGCCAGTTGGAGGAGGTTACCAGATCCTGGGAGGAGGCCAGCGACTGGAGCCGGCCGCGAAAGCGGGTCAGGAAATCGCCGATGCTATCGGAATAGCGCCCCGTCTGGGTGGCGATGCTCTGGATGATCGCCAGCAAATTCTTCGAGCGGTGCGTGACTTCGCGCAACAGCGTCGTCAGCGTCTGTTCGCGGCGTCGCTGCTCGGTCGTCTCGACCATGGTGGTGACGACACCTTGCACGTCGCCGGCCTCGCCATGGTCGGCGTCGATCCAGACCTGAAACCAGCGCATGCCGTCCTCCATCGGGACGCCGATCTCAAGGCGCTGCGGATCGCCGCTTGCGACGACGTTGCGCTTGGCAGCGCCAATGCGGTCGGCCTGTGCCGGCGGCAGGATGCCGTCGCCCTCGCTGCTGTCGGCCCAGGGTGCGCGCATGTTGCGCGCCCAGACGGTTTTCATGTCTCGGTCCTGGTAGAGGACGGAAATGCCGGCATTGTGCAGTGCGTGGAGAAGCGCCCGGCCAAGTTGCATCCCGCTTTCGGCGGGATGCAGGGCGATGACCTCGTCGCCCCGCTCGTTCTTCTTGGTATCTCGAGCCCTGGAACGCATCCGACCTGTCCACCCAACTCAGGCTGAACGGCTCACTGTCCAATGGGTTCCAAGGCAGGTTTTACGGGAACCGGACGCCTAAAAGCGGTCCGCCGGGCGGCGTCCTTGAGGGACACTGCCCGGCGGTGGCTGGAAACCGTTTGAGGGGTGCGGCTTCCAGTGTTCGGCTGGTATCGCTCACGCCCGCCTGAAAAGGCCGGCGAGAAGCGAAATGATGAGGAAAGCGAGAAAGATGAAGAACAAAATCTGCGCTATCCCGGCAGATGTGCCGGCAATGCCGCCGAAACCAAGCGCGCCGGCGATGATTGCCACGACGAGAAATACGAGCGCCCAGTAAAGCATGGTTCCATCTCCTTCCAACTATGCGAGAAAAACGTGGGTGGATGCGGTTTGTTCCACTTTTTGCCGAAAAAGACGATCCCCCGCGCACCATCGTGGCGCGAAAAAGCAAGGCACGGCCAGCGGAACCGTCGGCTGGCCGTGCCTTGCTTTTTCGCGCTCTTGCGGCGGCTTCAGATGCGCACGGCTATGCGGCTGCTTTCGCCTGCCGGTCGAAGAACAGAGCCTGGCTGATCAGCGCCTTGACCATGTCCGGGTTGAACGGCTTCGTCACCAGGAAGGCCGGTTCGGGGCGCTCGCCGGTCAGGAGCCGCTCGGGAAAGGCGGTGATGAAGATCACTGGCACCGAAGTCGACGACAGGATCTCGTTCACTGCCTCGATGCCCGAGCTGCCGTCGGCGAGTTGGATGTCCGCCAGCACCATCTTCGGCCGCGTCTTGCCGAACATCGTCACCGCTTCGGCATGGGTGCGGGCCGTGCCGACGACGCGATGACCCAGGCTCTCGACCATCTCCTCTATATCCATGGCGATCAGCGGTTCGTCCTCGATGATCAGCACGTCGGTCGCCACCTGGCGGGAAATCTCGTTGCTCGCCTGGGCAAGCAGTTCTGAGAATTCCTGTTCGCCGACGCCAAGGATTTCGGCCGCCTCATCCTCGCTGAAACCCTCGACGGCCACCAGAAGGAAGGCCTGACGGGGGAGCGGCGCGATGGCATTGAGATTGGCCGCGGCGCGCTGTTCCCATGCCGATTGCGCCTGCTCCTGTGGAACGCGGATGGCGACGGATGTGAACAGTTTGGCGAAGACCTTGTACAGCGCGATGCGGTCGCTGGATGCCTCGGGAAAAATGTCGACATCGGCGATGATGGCCTCGAGCATCGCGGCAACCAGCGCGTCGCCGCTCTCCTGCGATCCCGATACGGCACGCGAGAAGCGGCGCAGGAACGGCAGATGCGGAGCGATGGTGGCGGATAAACTCATGACGGACGTCTCCCTCAGATGACGTGATTGACTAAAAATGCAGGTCAAGCCCCATTGCAAGCCCCAACGGCACAAACGCGGGCTTTCGCAAAAAGTTCCGGGCCCGGGAACTAATACGCCTGAACGGCGTTTGAATTGGGGATGGGCAACCAGACGAGGATGCCGCTTGCGTTGTGTTGAGTTATGTTGAGCGGCTATGGGGCTGGATTAAAGGGCGAAATGAAGGAAATGACGAAAGATGTCTCGACTGGCGCCGCAAGCAGGCGCCGGAACGGCGTGGGCGACCCGCTCGGGCCGAATTCCGAAATCGGACGCAAACTCAAGCAGTATTATGACGAGCTGGTCTCCGACGATGTGCCGGATCGCTTCGCGCAGTTGCTCAGCCAACTGGAGCGGGCCGAGCCCGCACAGAAAAAGGACTGAGGCATGGCAACGGTCTCACAAGGCTTCAAGACCGATCTGCTTGGGGCAATACCGAGCTTGCGTGCCTTCGCAGTGTCACTGACGCAGAATGCCGACAAGGCCGACGACCTCGTTCAGGAAACGCTGGTCAAGGCCTGGGACAAGCATGAGAGCTTTCAGCCCGGTACCAACCTGAAGGCATGGCTCTTCACCATCCTGCGCAACGAGTTCTATTCGCAGATGCGCAAACGCGGCCGCGAGGTGCAGGACAGCGACGGCATTATGACAGCCAGGCTTGCGGTGCATCCCGCCCAGCACGGCCAGCTCGACCTCAAGGATTTCCGCGGTGCACTCGAGCAGTTGCCCGAAGACCAGCGCGAGGCCATCATCCTCATCGGCGCCTCGGGCTTCTCCTATGAGGAAGCGGCCGAGATTTGCGGTTGTGCGGTCGGGACGATCAAGAGCCGCGTCAGCCGAGCCCGCACGCGCCTGCAGGAGATACTGAAAATCTCCGGCGAAGACGAGTACGGTCCCGATGCAATCTCAGCACAGGTCACGGGCACGGCGGCGCACTGAAACGCGTCGCATCGAAACGGCTGACAGGATCGCCATCGCGGCCGCTCCGGCTCTTACGCAATGCGACGCCGTCAGGCGGGCGGGACTCGTCCGCAGGCCAGGGCCACCGCTTCGACAAGATCTTCGCCCGAATAAGGTTTGCTGACCAGCCTTATCCCTGGAAAGGCAGCCTTGATCTCTTCCGCATCCGAATAACCGGAGGCAAAGACGAAGGGCACACCCGTTTCGCGCAGGCGCGATGCAAAGTCGAAGGTCGGAGTGCCGCCCAGCATGAGGTCGACGATCGCCGCATCGAATTGGGTGGCAACCTGTCGGCCATCGATCTCGGCCAGGTCGCGGACAAGCACCACGTCGCCGGCGCCGTGATCACGGCAAAGCTGCTCGACATCCATGGCGATGAGAAATTCATCTTCCAGGACAAGAATGCGCAATCCGTCAAGCAAAGGCGACACAGGCAATGGCTCCTTGAAACGCAGCGAGTCATGATCGCTATTTGATGCGCTGTCATTTAAAAAAGACATGCCACCGCAGCGGCTGAGCCCGCGGTTCTCGAGGAGCGGTCGAAATGTCAATCCAGAACGGCCTTGCTTCCTCCAGCCGCCGGTATGATTGCGAGAATTGCCCACTGCGGCCGCTGCCGGGTTTCCGTAAATTCGAGAGATCGGAACTGGTCTTCATCGATAAATTGAAGAAAGGCGAGCTCGCGGTCGACAAGGGCGCAACGGTGCTGGTGGAAGGACGCCGCAGCACCCATCTCTACACGGTGCTGTCGTGCTGGGCTTTCCGCTACAAGCTGTTGTCGGATGGCCGCCGTCAATCCTCAACTACGCCATCCCTGGAGATCTCATCGGGCTGCAAGGCAGCGTGATGGGCGAAATGCAGCATTCCGTCGAAGCCTTGTCGCCGATGCTGCTTTGCATGTTCGAGCGGGAGTCCCTGCATGAGCTTGTCCGCAACCATCCGGGCCTGGCCTATGACATCACCTGGATCGCGTCGCGCGAGGAGCGGATGCTGGATGGGAACCTGCTCAGCGTCGGCCGCCGCAGCGCGATCGAGCGCACCGCCTATCTCATCGCCTTCATCGGCAGCCGCAGCACATCGCCGATACGCTCGGCCTGTCGTCGGTCCATACCAACAAGACGATTCGCAAGCTGATGGATCGCAAGCTGATCGCGTGGCGCGATGGCGGCTGCGAGATCATCGATCATGAAGGGTTGAAGCAGCTTGCCGGCTGGGAGGGGCTGGGCGAGGAACGGCGGCCACTGATCTGACCGGATGCAGGAGGAATCGTTTTGAGATAGAGTTCATCCCGATGGAACCGGGATGGCCTCTATCTATTAGGTTGAGCGTGATCTTTTCCGAAACCCGGTACCCACTTTCCGGATCATGCCCCGGTCTATCCGAGAGCTCGGAACCTTGAGACATGCAGCGCGTTGAAACCAAAGCAATCACAAGGAGTTAAGTAATGGCAGCTGCCGCAGGAAAAACCGCAAGCGAAGCGCGGGCGAACTCGGACCTCGAAGCCGATATCAGGCAGTTGAAGGCCGATATCGACAAGCTCACGAAGCAGTTGGCCAAGACAGGCGAGCATGGATACGGCACCGCGCGGCGTGCCGCCGCCGAAGGTGTCGAGCATCTGCGCGCCCAAGGCGAGGCAGCCTTTGACAGCCTGCGCAGCAACACCAGGGATATAGAGGCGCAGATAGCGGCAAGCGTGCGCGAGAAGCCGGTGACTTCATTGGCGATCGCCGCCGGCGTCGGCTTCCTGTTCGCGCTCCTGGCGCGCCGCTAGTCTCGCCCAAATGGGATTGCTGGCTTCCCTTGTGTCGGGCCTGGCTTCGGGCGAAACCGTTGCAGCCATGCGCCGCGTGCGCACGGCTGCAATCGTCTATGCGCTTGCCGCCCTCGCGGCGCTGTGCGGTCTCGGCTTCCTGATCGGGGCCGGCTATATCTGGGCTGCGGACCGCTATGGTCCGCTCGCGGCGGCGTTGGGATTCGGCCTTGGCTTTCTGATCGTCGCGGGCCTGATCCTGCTGATCTATCGCTTCTCGGCCGGCTCGCGCGCACGGCGCCGGGCAGAACGGCGCAAGGCCGACATGACGGCAATCGGCGTCACCGCCGCACTGGCCGCACTGCCGGCGCTGCTCAAGGGAAAGGGCGGCCTCGGAGCCATTCTCGGTCCCGCCGTGGCGTTGGCGGCCTATGCCATTTACCGCGAGAACGTGAAGCCAGGTCCCGGCGGGCCGGCTGGCGGCGATCCTGATTGAAGGCTGAGCCGGATTAAGGCTGACCCGGATTTGGCTGGGCCGGTCACTTCGGTCACTTGGAGAGATCCTCCAGCGGCATGGATATTTCGGCAAAGACGCCTTCCGGCCGGAACTCGTGCGCCACTTCGCTGGAGATGACCTTGGCCAGGCTGCGGCGGATCAGGATCGAGCCGAAACCATGCCGCTCGGGCGGGGCAACCGCAGGACCGCCGCTTTCGCGCCAGGTCAGGACAAGGCGCCGGTCGCTTTTTCTGCCTTGCATCTTCCAGTTCAGATCGACCTTGCCGGACGTCGCCGACAGCGATCCATATTGCAGGGCGTTGCTGGCCAGTTCGTGCAGGATCAGGCCCAGCCCCACCGCCTGGTCGGGCGACAGCAACAGATCGGGACCTGTGATCGTCATGCGCAGCTGCTCGGCAGTGTCGAAGGGCCTCACCTCGATCTGGACGAGTTCACGGATGCCGATGCCGCGCCATTCCCGGTCGGACAGGAGATTATGGGCGATGCCGAGTGCCTGGAGCCGGGCGCCGAAGGCCTCCAGGAACGCGCTCGGCTGGCGGGCGTGGCGCACGGTCTGCGTCGCCAGCGCCTGAACGGTCGCCAGCGTGTTCTTGACGCGGTGATTGAGTTCGCGCAGCAGCAGCCGCTGCCGTTCCTCGCCAAGCCTGCGCTCCGAGATGTCGTAGTTGACCCCGAAGATGAGCGTCGGCTTGCCATCGCCGTCGCGCTCGATGACACGGCTGCGTGTCGCCAGCCAGCGCGGCGGATGGAGGCCTTTCACGCGGTACTCGCCGAAATAGTCGTCGCCGCCGGCCAAGGCGTCACGGAAGCCGGTTTCGGTCTGATAGACGTCGCGTGGATCTATTGCCATCAGGATGTCGCGCGCCCGCAACCGGTTCGATCGCGGCAGATTGAACAATTCCGGCAGCAGAACGTCGCAATCGATCATGTCGGTGCGGATGTCCCAGGCCCAACTGGCAAGCGATGCCGCGTCGAGCGCTATGGCGCGCCGTTTTTCTTCGCGCGCCAGCGCCGCCTCGGCGATGGCGCCGCTGCGCGTCGCGTCCTTCAGCGTGAACAGGCTGGCGGCGAGCCCTGCCAGCGCCTTCAACTGGTCGAGCCTGACGCGCGATGGATGGGGACGGGGTTTGCGGTCGAAAACGCACAGCGTTCCGATCCTGGCGCCGGCGACGGTCACCGGCGCGCCCGCAAAGAAGCGGATGTGATGCTTGCCCGTGACCAGTGAGTTGGCTTTGAAACGCGGATCCAAGGTCGCGTCGGGTACCACCATCAGTTCGCCGCCCGCGGCAATCGCATGGGCGGAGAAGGAGATGTCGGTTGCGGTCTCAATCTCGTCCAGGCCGACACGCGACTTGAACCATTGCCGCTCGACGTCGACGAGCGTAACCAGCGCGATTGGTGCGCGCATGGCGGCCGCGGCAAGGCGGCTGACGCTGTCGAAGTCGGCGTCAGCCATCGTATTCAGCGCCTGCAAGCCGTGCAGCACGGCCAGCCGGCCGGCGTCATTGACGACGTGCAATACTTCGGCCGGCAGGCTCGACGCCGTTTTCGCCGTCTTGTTCACCAGCGTCCCCAACGCTTCCTCGCGAGCCCTCCGACTTCGCCTTGCCGACTTGCCGGCGAAGGGCTTGGCCAAACGCGGAACCTTCGTAGCAAGGAACCGTTACCCGAAGATGTTTTGCCAGAGACGCTCAACGCGTCCACATCGCATCGAGGACGGCTATGCCCAAGACCATTCCTGAAAACAAAGCGCGTCAGGGACACTGGGGCTGGCACGGCTTGCGGATCCTGATTGCGGGACTTCTCCTGGCCTTTGTCGTCTGGGGCATAGTCGAGATTTACGGCGAGTACACGAAATCGCCGACCACCGAACAAGGCAGCGCTCCGAGCGGCTAGTCGTCTGTTTCTCGTTGGCTGCCCCTGCATCAGGCCGCCTTTGCCCGCACGGCGTGTCGCGGCACCAGCACGTTCAAGGCGCCCGGATGGATTTCGATGGTGATTTCGTCCTCGAGCTTGATAAGTTCACCGTCAAGGACGGCGCGGTATTTCCTGGCCGCCGACCGGATCTTCAGCACAGCCCGCTCCGTCTGATGGATCTCAACATGTTCATTGTCACGCCATTTGCCACGCGCGACGTTGAAGAAGAACTTGATCAGTTCGGCGCGCTGCCGGGCGACCGTGACATAAATGCCGAGCACGCCGCCCGCCGGGTTGTCGGCAAAGGGCAGGTGACCCTCGCCAAACAGGTTGTTGGTGACGCCGACGCCGGTGGTTCGGGCCGTGATCTCGGCCTCGCCAATGGTCAGGATGACCGTCATCGCCGGCGGATTCTTGATCGTCTGCCAAGCCGCCTTCGCGGATGCCCGCATCTTGCCCAGTCGGGAGCCGAACTCCATGTTCTGGCGTAGCTGCACCATCTTGGCGTGCATGCCGATCGAGAACTGATGCACGAAAGGCCGGCCATTGGCGGTGGCAATGTCCACCGCCATCACCTCGCCATCGGCGAAGGATCGCAAGGCTGCATCGAGCGTCTGCGGGATGCCGAGCCCGCGCGCGAAGAGGTTCATGGTGCCTGCGGGCAATATGGCCAGCGCCTTTTTCTTGCCCATCAGCCGCGCCGCCGCGGCCGATATCGTGCCATCGCCGCCGCCGGCGAGCACCACGTCGATGCCGCGACGCGAAGCCGCGTTTTCCAATGCCGGCACGATGTCCTTACCGGCGACCACGTCGATATCGATGGAGTGGCCTGCCGCCTCCAACAGGTCGCGCATGCGATCGCGAAAGGCATTCAGGTCGGTGGTGCGCAAGGTGCCACCGTCCCGGTTCAGCACCGCCGCAAACCGCATGCCCCCTCCATGTTCTCAAAAAAGCTCCAAGCCGGAGAAGCTCCAGCCGTCGGCTGAACGGCGCAAGCGGCAAAAAGGTTCCGGATGATGCGGGGAATTTCCCTTTGCAGCACGCAAGTTGCGAGCCACGTGTGCGGAGAATATGCGTCCTGGCTTTTGTCGGAACAATGGGCGCAGTCACGACGTTGTGATCACGCGAATGCCGCGTTCGCCCGTCGCCGATGACGGCGGAGGCCGGTGCGGCATGCATGAAAATCAGGCACGAGGAGAAACCATCATGATCCGCAATCTTTTAGCCACGACTGCTCTTGCCATGCTCGTGGCGACGGGCGTGCATGCGCAGACAACACCGACACCGGCTGCGCCTGGCGCGGAGCAACCCGCCGCTCCTGTGGTGCACGCCGAGGGCAGCATCGCCACCAACATCGTCGGTGAATCGGTTTATAACGGCACCGGCGACAATGCCGAGAATATCGGCAAAGTAACCGACATCGTCTTCGACAAGGACGGTCAGGCCAAATCCGTAATCATCGGCGTCGGCGGCTTTCTGGGCGTCGGGACGAAGAATGTCGCCTTCGATTATGACAAGCTGCAGTGGGCCGAGAAAAACGGCGACCGGTGGCTGGTCGCCCAGACGACCAAAGACCAGTTGACGGCGCAGCCGGAGTTCGACACCAAGCCCTATGCTCCGGCACCGGCCGCATCGACAACCGCACAGGCGCCGTCCACATCCGCGCCGAGCGATACCGCCCAGGCGCCAGCCGACATGAACGCGGCTCCCGCGGAACCGGTGAAGCGCGCCGACGGCAATCTCGCCACCAACATCATCGGTGAGAGCGTCTATAACGGGACCGGCGACGATGCGCAGAACATCGGCAACGTCAACGACATCGTCCTGACCAAGGAAGGCAAGGCGCAATCACTGGTCATCGGCGTCGGCGGCTTCCTCGGCATCGGCGAGAAGAATGTCACCTATGATTTCGGCAAGGCCCAGTGGGCCGAGAAAAACGGCGACCGCTGGCTGGTGGCCCAAACCACCAAGGAAGAGCTGCAGGCATTGCCGGACTTCAACCGCAAGGCCTACGATCCGGCTCCGGTCACGACCGCTTCTAATGCGCCGGCGGCAACCGCGCCGGCTGCTACCACGGCTCCTGCCGCCGCTCCGGCTGACAAGACAGCCGAAGCTCCGGCAGCCACGACTCCCGACCAGACGCAGACGGCCGCCATCGACAAGTCGACGCTGACCGCTATGCCGGTTGGCGAAATCAGGGCCGACGATCTGAAGGGCACCACCGTTTACGGCGCCAACGACGCCAGGGTCGGCGAGATCGGCGATGTCGTGCTGACGCCCGACAACAAGCCCGACGCGGTCATCGTCGATGTCGGCGGTTTCCTCGGTATCGGCGAAAAGGAAGTCGCCGTCGGCATGGACAACCTGAAATTCATGACCGACAAGGACGGCAACAAATATCTCTACACGACCTTCACCAAGGAGCAGCTCGAGGCCCAGGCCGCCTATGACAAGGGCAGCTATGCGCAGAACCGCGAGCAGCAGCGGATGATCGTGAGATAGCTAGGGCAGTAGGGCAGTAGGGCAGTAGGGCAGTAGGGCAGTAGGGCAGTAGGAATTCCCTATTCCCCTACTGCCCTACTTACATAGCCCACAACGCCATCCCTGGTCAGCTCCGCCAGCGCCAGTGACTGGTCGAGATGTTCGGCCCGCCAGGCAAGCAGCCGTTCGGCGAATTCGAGCCTGATCGGGAGATAGGCGGGATCGGCGGCGAGATTGGCGAGCTCGGCGGGGTCCTTCTCCAGATCGAACAGCAATGGTGGCAGGCCGCCGCCGAAATGCACATATTTGAATTTTTCCGTGCGGATCACGGCGAGGTTGCACTGGCGCGCGGCAAGGCCGAAATGCCGTTCGGCATCGCCTTCCGCGATCGAGCGGAAATCGAATTCCCAATGCGCGGCATCGCGCCAGTCCGACGGCTCCTTGCCGGCGATGAACGGCTGCAGCGAGCGTCCGTCGAGGTGCGGCGCCGGTTCGCCCCCCAGCAGGTCGAGCAAGGTCGGCAATATGTCCACCGCCTCGGTAAAGCGGTCGACGGCCACGCCCGCGGTGCGGCCGTGACGCGGGTCGCGGATGATCAGGGGGATATGATAGCTGGCGTCGAAGAAGCCGCCTTTGCCCAGCATGAAATGGTCGCCCATCATCTCGGCATGGTCGGAGGTAAGCACAATGACCGTGTCGTCCCAGGCGCCCGCCGCCTTGACCGCCTGCCAGATTCGGCCGAGCTGCGCATCGACTTCCGAGATCATGCCGTAATAGATCGCGCGGATGCGGCGGAAATCATCCTCGCTCCAGTCATGTACGCTGCCTGCGGCGCCAGGTCGAAACTTGTGCTTTTCCTGCCTGCCGAAGTCATAAGCGAGATAGGGATGGCTGTCCGCCTCGTCGCGCCAGCCCGCCGCACGGCGAAAGCCGGGGCCGTCGGCGGGGTCGTACATAGTTTCGTATGGTGCAGGCGCGATGAAAGGCGGATGCGGGCTGATGAAGGACAGATGCGCGAACCAGGGCGCGGCATGCTCCTGTTCGCCCAGCCATCGGATGAACTCGCCGGCGAGAAAAGCCGTCGGCGTCTGCTCCTTCGAATAGACGGGCGGCGCAGTCGTCACCGAGCCGGCATCGCCTGCCCCGTTCGCCGGCCGATGGATCGCGGGAGAGCCCGCGCCGGTGTCGATGCCCTGCATTCCCAGCCATGACAGCCACTGCTTCTGATGCTCGGGCAGCAATTGGCGCACCGTGAAGCCAGGCAGCACGCCTTCATAGCTTCGCAGCCGCGGATCAGCCGGAGCGAGCCGGCGCGGATCCAGCGACACGTCGGTGTAGCCAAACAATGTCGGGTCATAGCCCAGCGCGCGCGCCGAAAGCGCTAAATTGCCGTGACGGGCATCGAGCGGCGTGCCGTTGCGGCAAACCCGGTTGTTCATCTGGTAGAGGCCGGTATAGAGGCAGGCGCGGGCCGGCGAGCACGGTGCGGCGCCGCCATAGTGCCGTTTGAAAAGCACGCCCTCGGCGGCCAGCGCGTCGGCGTTCGGCGTCTTCACCAGGGGATGGCCGGCCGCCGAAAGGCAGTCACCGCGCCATTGATCGCAGGTGATCAGGAGAACGTTCGGACGCGTGCCTTTTGCGGTCACTGGCGATATCCTTGCCTTTATGTTCGAGCGCCGCTCATGGAACCGAAATTCAGCCGCGGCGCAAGCCCGGCCCGCTGGTGATTGGTGAACAAACTGCCTTCGATTGTTCACTTCCAGAGTACAGTCCATCTCGCCTTTGCCGCCTTTGACGGGGACAGGCCGATGCTCATATTGACGGGGACAGCGGCAGGGGCCGCAACAGAACAAGGGAGCAGCACTCATGCTCAACCAGATCAAGGGATTGCATCACGTCACCTCGATGGCCAGCGATGCCCGCCAGAACAATGAGTTCTTCACCGGGAAGCTCGGCCTGCGCCGGGTCAAGAAAACGGTCAATTTCGACGCACCCGACGTCTACCACCTCTACTATGCCGACGAGCTCGGCACGCCTGGTTCGGTGATGACCTATTTTCCGTTTCCCAACATCGGCAAGGGCCGTCACGGCGTCGGCGAAGTCGGCACCACCGCCTATTCGGTGCCGGAAGGCACGCTCGCCTATTGGGAAAGGCGCTTCGCCGAGGAAGGCATCACCGGCCTGTCGCGCGAAGAGACCTTTGGCGAGAAGCGTCTGGCCTTCGCCGGACCGGACGGCGACGGTTTCGCGCTTGTCGAGGACAAGGCCGACACCCGCGCGCCATGGACAAAGGGCGGCATTCCCGCCGACGAGGCGATCCGTGGTTTTCACTCCGTGTCGCTGCGTCTGAAGGATGGTGGCGCCACCGAGGAACTCCTGAAGTTCATGGGCTATGAGGAAGTCGACAAGTCCGGCAATGTCAGGCGGCTGGCGATCAGGAACGGCAATGGCGCCGATGTCGTCGACATCGAATCGCTGCCCGGTGCGGCCTTTGCCGATCTCGGCGCGGGCTCGGTCCATCACGTCGCTTTCGCCGTCGAGGATCGCGCCAGGCAGCTCGAAGTGCGCAAGGCGCTGATGGATACCGGCTACCAGGTGACGCCGGTGATCGACCGCGATTACTTTTGGGCGATCTATTTCCGCACGCCGGGCGGCGTTCTGTTCGAAGTCGCCACCAACGAGCCGGGCTTCGACCGCGACGAGGACACCGCCCATCTCGGTGAAGCCTTGAAGCTGCCGGCGCAGCATCAGCACCTGCGGCCCTATCTCGAAAAGCATCTGCAGAAGCTGGAAGACTGAGGGGCGGGGTCATGAGCACAGACAGCTACATCCACAAGGTGCTGCCCGGTTCGCCGGGCGGTCCGCTGCTCTTCGTCTTCCATGGCACCGGGGGCGACGAGGGCCAGCTCGTCTCGCTGGGGCGCGATCTCGCGCCACAGGCAACCATCATCTCGCCACGCGGCGATGTGTCTGAACAAGGCGCCGCGCGTTTCTTTCGTCGCACCGGCGAGGGCGTCTATGACATGCAGGACCTGGCGCGTGCGACGCGGAAGATGGACGGCTTCGTCAAGGCGCAGATAGCAGCGGCGAAGCCGTCGGCGATATACGCTCTCGGCTACTCCAATGGCGCCAACATCCTGGCATCGCTGCTGTTCGAAGCTCCTGACCTGTTCGACGCGGCGGTGCTGATGCACCCGCTGATCCCGTTCGAACCGGAGGTGAACGGCAGTCTTTCCGGGCGCCGCATTCTGGTGACCGCCGGCACGCGGGATCCGATCTGTCCGCCGAACCTGACTTCGCGGCTCGAAGCTTATTTGCGCGCCGATGGCGCCGATGTCACAGTGGAGTGGCATGAAGGCGGCCACGAAGTGCGGCCGAACGAAATCGAGGCGGCGCGGCGGCTCTTTGCCGGCGTGGCCCAAGGAGTAAGTGATGCCTGACCAACTGCCGGAGATCGAACTCGAAGATCGTGGTTCCAAGGGCCGCTACGTGCTGCGCGGTCCGGGCGGCGCCGAGGCGGAGATGACCTTCACCAGGATCGGCGAGCACCAGATCATCATCGACCACACCGAAGTGCCCGACGCGTTTCGCGGCCAGGGTGCCGGGCTTCGGCTCGTCACCCGCGCCGTCGAGGACGCGCGCGCGGCGGGCAAGAAGATCATCCCTCTCTGTCCCTTCGCCAACGCCCAGTTCCGCCGCCATCCGGAGTGGGCCGACGTGCTGAAGGGTTAGGATCAGCCGGCGCTTTACCATTCGGGACCCGCGGGAGTAAAACAGTGTGATAGGCCAGCACGGCTTTGGCATTTGCACGCTCGGCCCATCTTGCCTAAGTAGATATGGTATATCGCGGGCGGCGTGCGACACATCGAACCGAATGATCCCTTCATGACCGAAACCGATCTCGTTCCCGTCTTCGATGGCCATAACGACACGCTGCTCAGGCTCTATCAGTCGAAAGACCCGGACGTCGAAAAGCTGTTCATGGAAGGGAAAGCGGGCGGCCATATCGACCTGCCGCGCGCACGGGCCGGCGGGTTCGCCGGCGGCATGTTCGCGATCTTCCCGCCGCCTGTCGAGAAAGGTCGGCGCGGCGCTGTCCCGTCGACGCCCAGCGATACCGAGCCTTTGCCGCCCGAACTCCCGCACAGCGATGCGCTGGCCTCGACGATCGCGATGGCCTCGATCCTGTTCAGGCTGGAACGGGCCGGAGCGCTGAGCGTCTGCCGCAATGCCGCAGATGTGCGCGGCGCCATGGCGCGCGACTCGATCGCGGCGGTATTCCATATCGAAGGGGTCGAGGCGATCGATCCCGAACTCACCATGCTCGACGTGCTGCATGCCGCCGGCTTGCGCTCGCTCGGCATCGTCTGGAGCCGCCCGAACGCTTTCGGCCATGGCGTGCCGTTCCGCTTTCCGTCCTCGCCCGATACCGGGCCCGGCTTGACCGATGCCGGCAAGGCGCTGGTCAAGGCCTGCAACCAACTCAGGATCATGATCGACCTGTCGCATCTCAACGAGAAGGGGTTTCGCGATGTCGCCGCGCTCAGCGATGCGCCGCTGGTCGCGACCCATTCCAACGTGCATGCGATCTGCGGCCACTCACGCAATCTCACCGACTGGCAGCTCGGCGCGATCCGCGAAACCGGCGGCATGGTCGGGCTGAACTTCGCCACCGGCTTCCTGCGCGAGGACGGAAAGATGAATGCCGATACCGGCCTCGACATCATGGTGCGCCACATCGAGTCCCTGCTGCAGGCGCTGGGTGAGGATGGGGTTGGCCTCGGCTCCGATTTCGACGGAGCCATGATCCCGGCGGTCATTGGCGACGCCGCCGGCCTGCCGAAGCTCATCGATGCGCTCGCCGCACGCGGCTTCGGCCGCGCGCTGATCGAAAAGATCGCCTACCGAAACTGGCTGGCCATGCTGGAGAAGACCATAGGATAGGAAGTTCAGCCGAATCCCATGCGCTTCAGCCAGTCCTTGCCGACGCCGCGGTCGCGGATGATCGGCAGCGGGTTTTCCGAATCGAGCCGCGCGCAGATGCGGTAGACCTCAAGCGTCTCGGCGCTCATCTCGCCGCGCTTGTAGAAGAACATGGCGGCGGCATAGCGTGTGCGGCCCGACCATTTTTCGCCGAGTGGCGTGTTGACCAGTTCCCACTGTTCGGCCGCCTCTTCTTGCTGCTTGTCGGCTTCCTCGCCCATGGTCAGAAATCCGCCGGCGGATTGGCGGTGCGGCGGTCGAGCTTGATGAATGGCCGCGGCACCACTTTGGCCCGTTTCATCAGCTTTTGGTATTGCAGCTCGCGCATGGCGTAGATCTCGACCCAGAGGTCGTCGACAACAGTATCACCATATGGTCGCGCCAGCGAAGCGATGGCGATGTTGCGCTTGGCCATCGGCGACCACATGGCGGCACTGACCAGCCCGACCTCCTGGCTCTTTCCGTGATACACGATGGCGTGTTCGGCCGGGATGTTGCCTTCGATCTCCAGCCCGACCAGCACATGCCGCAGCTTGCGCTTGGCGCGCGCCTCGAAGATGGCGCGACGGCCATTGAAATGGGCCTTTTCCAGATCGATCATGAAGCCGAGCCCGATCTCGTCGGGCATGCGCAAGCGGTCGGCGCGGATGGCGTGTTCGGCTGTCGTGAAGTCGGCATTGGCGACGATCAGCCCGGCCTCGATCCGGGCGCGGTTGAGCGCGGTATAGCCGATGGCGCGGATGCCGCGCAGTTCGCCGGCCGCCATCAGCCGGTCCCACAGGCTCAGCGCCTTGTCGGCCGGCACGAACAATTCATAGCCGAGGTCGCCGGTGAAGCCGGTGCGCGAGATGGTGACGGTTTCGCCATCATGCGGGAATTCGGCGACGTCGAATGTCTTCAGCTTCTCGACTCCGGCAAAACCAGCATCACGCAGCACGGCGAAAGAGGTCGGACCCTGCAATGCCAGGCCCGCGACGGCCTCGGTTTCTTCCTCCACAGTCACATCGAACCCAATGGCGCTGTCGAGCAGCCAAGGCAAATGCCGCTCCTGCGAACACAGCCGGAACCGTGTCGGCGACAGGCGGAACAGCGTGCCATCATCGAGGACAAAGCCCTGGTCGTCGCACCATGCAGTATAGTGGACGCGGCCTGGCCTGAGCCTGGTCACGTCACGCAAGGTGACACGATCGAGGAAGGCTTCGGCGTCCGCGCCCTCGATACGGTATTTGGTCATAGGGGAGATGTCGAAGAGTGCGGCCTGGCTGCGAATGGCGAAATATTCCAGCTCCTCGTCCCACAGCGAATGGGGGGCGCGGTAGCCCACCCAGTTGTACCAATCCTGGGTCCTGGCCAGAGCATCGATGCGCGGCTGGAACGGCGTGCCGAGACGCAACGTGCGGAAGTGGGATTGGGCGGCGATGCGGGCGGATGATGGTTGCTGATTCATGCTGGCGATCCTTCGCCGTAGAACGCGACTGCGGCCAACTGAAACATCACCTTACCCCTTCATCGCAATGATGCGTCGAGCGGCGTTCAATCCAGGCGCGCCGGAGACGCCGCCGCCGGGATGTGAACCGGCACCGGCGAGAAACAGCCCGTCGAGCGGCGTGTCGTAGCCGGACCAGCCTGAGACCGGGCGCGAGATCAGCATCTGGTCGGCCTGCAATTCGCCGTGGTGCCAGTGGCCGCCCGGCATGCGGTAGCGCGTTTCGATGTCGGCGGGCGTCAAGAGCTCGGTGTGGCGCACGGCCTTGCCGATGCCTGGCGCGTAGGTTTCGAGCTGAGCCATGATCGCCTCCAAGAATTTCGCCTTGCCGGCGTCCCATCCCTCTTTCAGCGCATAGGGCGCATATTGCACCACCGCCGACAGCACGCAGGCGCCGTCGGGCGCGAGCGATGGATCGGCGAGGCTGGGCAGCATGATCTCCATCACCGGTTCGGGCGAGAACGCGCCGTATTTGGATGGATTGAAGGCGCGCTCGACGTGGTCGGGCGAGGGGGCGACAACCAGCCGCCCCCTGTGGCCGGCGGCATCGACATTTGTGAATTGCGGCGGCCTGTCGAGCGCCAGGTGAAGCTTGGCGACATCACCCTTCATGCGGATGTTGTTCACCTTGCGCACGAAGCCGGTGTCGAGTTCGCGTGGACCGACAAGGTCGAGCAAAGTCGTCGCCGGATTTGTCGCCGAGACGATCGTCCTGGCGCGCAGCACCTCGCCATCGTCCAATGCGATACCGACGGCACGGCCTTTCTCGACAATGATCCTTGCGACAGGCGCCGATGTGCGGACGTTCACGCCGGCCTTTTCGGCAGAGGCGCGGATGGCGGCGATCACCGCGCCCATGCCGCCCTTCGGCACTATCTGCGCGCCGGCCGCACCGCCGGCCTCGCCGGCCAGCCGGTAGTAGAGGCCGAACAGCGAGGTGGGCGAGCGCGGGCCGAGATGGCTGCCGAGCGTCGCGTCGAAGGCAAGCAGCCCTTTCAGCCTGATGTCTGCAAGCTGCTCGTCGAGCAGGTCGGCGACGTTCATCAAGAGCACGCGCAGGAAATCGCGCATGTCTTCCTTGCCGAGCCTTTTCAGCGCCAGAGCGGTCTGGCCGAGCGCCGCCGTCTCCAGCAGCGACATGCCGGCCAGATCGGGCGGACGACGCGAGAGGAAGGGTTCCAGGATGCCGGCGTAGCGCAGCAACTGCGCGCGCAACTGCTTCCACGCGGATTGCTCGGACGAACTTGCGCCGGTGAGCATTTCGCCATAGGCGCCGTGCAGGATGAGCGAGGGGCCGTCCATCGACAGCGCAACCGACGGCACGAAGTCATCTGGGGTGATCCGCAGGCCATGCTTCTCCAGCTCCAGCGTCTTCACCACGTCGGGATGCAGGCGGTTCAGCAGATGGGCGATCGACGAGACACGGAACCCCGGCGCGAATTCCTCGGTGCACGCGGCACCGCCGAGATCGTTCCCGGCTTCCAGCAGCAGCACCTTGCGCCCTGCCTTGGCCAGCGTGGCAGCAGTGACGAGGCCATTATGGCCGCCGCCAATGACGATAGCATCATATGACGTCATGGGCCGGGCTCATATGTGAGGTCGATCTTGCGAGATCGCGCAGGATCTCGGCGGCTGCATTGCGGCCGGGCGCGCCCATGACGCCGCCGCCGGGATGGGTCGAGGAGCCGCACATGTAAAGCCCGCCGACCGGCGAGCGGTATTGCGCGTAGCCCGGCACCGGACGATTGAACAGGAGCTGGTCGAAGGTGAGTTCGCCCTGGAAGATGTTGCCTTCAGTAAGCCCGACCTCGGCCTCGATCTCGCGCGGCGTGCGCACCTCCATATGGGCGATGCGGTCGCGAAAGCCGGGCGAGTAGCCGGCAATCTGCGCAACCACGCTTTCGGCGAAGCCGTCGCGATCGGCGTCGGACCATTCATGGCCGTCTACCTTGGGCGGCGCGTATTGCACGAAGCAGCTCATGAAATGCTTGCCGGGCGGCGCCATGGTCGGGTCGAGCGTTGTCGGGATGACCATGTCGAGGAAGGGATCGGCCGACCAGCGCCCGGCCTTCCAGTCGTCATAGGCGCGCTCCATGCGCTCCATCGAATCGGTGAAATGCATGTCGCCGCGATAGACCGGCGAATCCTTCGGCAGAGCCGGGAATTCGGGCATCGAGTCCAGCGCGATGTTGACCTTGCCGGACGAGCCTCGGATCTTGAAGTTCCTGACCCGGCGCAGGAAAATCTCTGGCAGTTCTTTTTCCTCGACCAGTTTCAGGAAGGTTCGCTTCACGTCGGCGTTGGAGACGACGAGCTTGCCACGGATCTCCTCACCGCCGGCCAGCACCACACCCTTGGCCTTGCCGCGGCTCACCAGAACATGGTCGACCTCGGCGCCGGTGCGAATGGTTCCACCCGACGCCTTGAAGGATGCCGCCAGCGCCTTGGTCACCGCGCCCATGCCGCCGCGCGCATAGCCCCAGGCGCCGACCGAGCCGTCGACCTCGCCCATATAGTGGTGCAGCAGAACATAAGCCGTGCCGGGCGACATCGGCCCGAGCGCCGTGCCGATGATGCCGGACAAAGCGAAATTTGCCTTGATGACATCGGTCTCGAAATATTCATCGAGGAAATCCGAGATCGACATGGTCCAGAAGCGCAGTGTCAGCGCCATTTCCTCCGCCGACAGGCCCGCGAATTTCTTGCCCAGATAGAGGAGCTCGCCCAAGTCCCGCGGTCGCAGACTGGTCGGGTCGGGCGCGGTGCGCATCAACAGCGGCTGGATGAAACGGCACTGGCGCGTCACGTCGCGCGCATAACGGTCGTAGGCTTCGGCATCGCGTTTCGAGAAGCGCGCAAATTCGCGCCGGTGTGCATCATGGTCCCGGTAATTGGCGAGATAATCGCCATCCCTGGTGAACACCGCGCCGCCCTCATAGGAGATAACCTGCAGGCCGAAGCGCGGCAGTTCGAGGTCGCGCATGATTTCGGGGCGAAACAGTGAACAGACATAGGAACAGTTGGAATAGAGGAAGCCCGACGTCAATTCCCGGCTGGTGGCGGCGCCGCCGACCCATGGATTCTTCTCCACCACCAGCACGTCGAGCCCGGCGCGCTGGAGATAGCAGGCGTTGACCAGGCCGTTGTGTCCGCCGCCGATGACGATCGCATCCCAAGCTTTCATTTTGGCCCAGTCTTTCGATGCGATCCGCTGTTCATTTTGGCGTGATCCGTCCCCTCAATGCGCGAAATTTGCCATGGCGGGCGTCGTTTTGTCCAGCTATATTGAATGAATGTTCAACAAATGATGTTGCGTTTTCCCAGACATGGGCTAGGCTTTGCAGGCGTTCGAGACGGATATTCATCGATTGGGGATCGAGGTTGATGATCGAAACGGCCGAGGCCGAGCCGGAGTATGACGATGCCGCCATCCGCTTCCTCGAGGCGCTCTGGGGCGACGGGTACCTGTCGCCGGGTGGGCCCGACGAAGTCGACCGCGTGCTCGAGGGACTTTCGCTCGCAGGCAAGACCATCCTCGACATCGGCTGCGGGTCCGGAGGCATCACGCTGCATCTGATCGAACGGCATGGCGCTGCGCACGTCACCGGCTTCGATGTCGAGCGGCCGGTGATCGACCTGGGAGGCCATGCAGAAGGTGCTTGACAGTGGCGAGCACCGTCCCACTCATCTTCGCGGGCAAAAACCGAAGATGGTCGGCTAGCCGGCGATGTGGAGCATGACCGCACCCATGAAAATTGCAGCACGCCAAGAGCAGTCCGCCGAGGCATCGAGCGAACCCGAGAAACGCGGGCGCAAGGCCTCCAAGGAGGTCAGGCAGCTTCAGCTGATCGAGGCGACGATCGATTCGCTGGCCAAGCGCGGCTATTCGGAGACGACAATGGCCGACGTCGCCGATGGCGCGGGCCTCTCGCGCGGCATCGTCAATTTCCATTTCGAGAGCAAGGAAAAACTGCTGATCGCGACCTTGCGACATATGTATGACGAGTACTCGGCGCATTGGCGCAATGCCTTGGAGAAAGCGGGGAACGACCCCGCCGACCAGTTGCGGACCCTGGTCGCGGCCGATTTCGACCGTTCGATCTGCAACAAGCGCAAGCTGGCGGCCTGGTGCGCCTTCTGGGGCGAGGCCAAGTCGCGGCCGACCTACCAGGCGCTGAGCAGCGCCCGCGATGCCGTCTACCAAAACATCTTCATCGAGCTTTGCGCGACGCTCAAGCAAAGCGGCGGCTATGCCTATGAGCCGCAGGTCATGGCGCTGGCGCTCAGCGCGATGCTGGAGGGACTGTGGCTGCGTTTGATGATGGGCACCGAAGACACCACCCGCGAGAGCGCCTTGCAGGCAGCCAATGAATTCCTGTCGGCCGCATTCCCCAAACATTACCAGGGAGCAGCCGCCACGCGTCGCAAGGCATGAAGCAATCGATAAAATAAAAGAGGATGGAACAGCAATGAAGATATCAATCCAGCGACTGACATTGGCCCGACGCCTGACATTGACCCTGGCATTGACTGGCGTGCTGGCGGCCTCGGCCGCAGCCCTGGCGGTTGCCGCCGACAAGGACCTGGTCGTGTTCGACTGGTCCGGCTATGAGGATCCGAGCTTCCATCCGAAATATGTCGAGAAGAACGGCGATTCGCCGACCTTCGCCTTCTTTGGCGACGAGGACGAGGCGTTCGAAAAGGTGCGCTCGGGTTTCAAGGCCGATCTCGGCCATCCCTGCTCGCAGAGCGTGGTGAAATGGCGCGAGGCCGGCCTGCTGCAGCCGCTCGACACATCGAAGATCACAGGCTGGAAAGATCTCAATCCCGGAATCATGGCGATGAAGGATCTCGCCACGACCGCCGACGGCAAGGCCTGGTTCATGCCCTGGGACTGGGGCAATACGCAGCTCACCTACAATTCCGAGAAGGTCGACGCCAAGGACGTGCAGTCGCTGAAGGCTTTCGCCGACCCGAAGTTCAAGGGGCGGGTTTCGATCGGCGACAATGTCGACGACGCCTATGCGCTGGCAAGCCTCGCCATCGGCGTCAAGGACTGGACCAAGATGACCGACGACCAGTTCAAACAGGCGTCGGATTTCCTGCGCCAGGTGCATAAGAACGTGCGCTCCTACTGGACCGACACAACCGATGTGGTGCAGCTTTTGAGCGGTGGCGAGGTCGATCTTGCCTGGGCGTGGAACGACGCCACCGTGCAGTCGGTCGCCGCCGGCGTGCCTATCGAGGCCAAGAAAGACACTGACGAAGGCATTTCGACCTGGGTCTGCGGCTATGTGCTGTTCAAGGACGCGCCCGGCAATATCGACAAGGCGTATGATTATCTGAACGCCGTCAACGATCCCGAAACCGCCAAGGTGCTGGTCAAGGACTGGGGCTATGGCCAAGCCAATGCCAAGGGCATGGCCGGCGTCGATCAGGCCGTGCTGAAGGAAAAAGGCTATGACGATGTGCAGAAATTCGTCGACAAGACGCTGTTCCAGTCGCCGGTGCCGTCGCAGCTCAAGCTCAAGATGATCGCCGAGTTCGAGAAGATCAAGGCCGGCTATTGAACAGCGAATCCGCAAGAGCTGATGTCGTCATCATCGGCGCCGGCTTCACCGGGCTGTCGGCCGCGCTCGAGCTGAAAAAGGCCGGCGTCGATTTCGTGCTGCTCGAGGCGCGCGACCGTGTCGGCGGGCGCGTCGAATCGGTGGAGATCGGCTCCGGCGAGCGCATCGACAGTGGCGGCCAGTTTCTGTGCGAGGACATGCCGGAGCTGATGACGCTTGTCGAAGCGCGCGGCAAGACGCTGGTCGAAACCTACGTCGAGGGCGCGGTTATCGCCCAGCCGCCAATCTCCGCCGCCGAGGCGAAGCGAATCTATTCTGGCTCGATGGCGATCCGCGAGCGGATGAACGCGATTGCACCGGGCGATCCCTCGATTGCCGGGCTGACCGTTGCCGCCTGGCTCGACCGGCAGGACGATGCCGATGCCGCCAAGGCAGCCTTCCGCTCGATGATCGAAGGCCTGTGGTGCCTGGCGCTGGAGAAACTGCCACTTTGGCACCTGATCGACAATGATCGGCGCATCACCAATGAGGTGCCGGAGCTGCAGTATTTCCTGCGCGAGACGATGCAATCGGTGGCCGAGGACCTGGCCAGCGATCTCGGCGACCGGCTGCGGCTCAACGCAGCCGTTTCATGCATTGAGCATGGACCGCAAGGCGTTCGCATCGTCTCGGCGGCGGGTGGCATTGAAGCGCGGGCGGCACTTGTCGCGGTGCCCCCGGTCATGGCGGCGAAACTGGACTTCACGCCCGCTCTGCCCGAATCCCTGGCGAAGGCGCTCGGCATCTGGGAAAGCGGCGCCGTGATCAAGGTGCTGGTGCGCTACCCCGCTGCCTTCTGGCGCCGCCGCGGCTTGAGCGGCATGGTGATGTGGCGCGACCCGCCGGGGCTGTTCGCTTGCGATGCCAGTCCGGATGAAGGCCACGCGGCGCTGGTCGTCTTCGTCGGCGGCCCGCTCGCCTTGCGCTGGGGTGAGCTTGGCGAGGCGGCACTGCGCGCCGAAGTGACCGGGAAACTGGTGAAAGCCCTCGGCCCCGACGCGGCCGAAATCGCGGAGTTCACCCAGCGCGACTGGACGCATGACCGCTGGAGCGGCGGCGGCTACAGCGACATCATCGTCGACGTCGCGGCGACCGATGCCGAGCCTATGCTCCTGGCCGGCGCGCCGCCTGTTCATTTCGCATCGTCGGAGCTGTCGCCGTCATTCCCCGGCTATGTCGAAGGAGCGATCATTGCCGGTCGCATAGCGGCGCGAAAGATCATCGCAGACCGTCAATCCGCCATCGCCACCAGGGCTTCTGGATCGTAGGCAAGGCGGATCGAAGTGCCGACCGGAATATCGTCGGCGCCGAAATCGTTGGTCTCGGTTACCGACAGCGGCTTTTCCAGGCCGGGGATCTCGACGATCAAATGGGTGATCTCGCCAAAATAGTGGCGTTCGACCACCTTTCCGGCAACCTCGAACTTGGCCGTCGCGTTGTCCCACAGGACGCGCAGGCGCTCCGGGCGGATGCCGAGCGTGGCGCCGCCGCCATTGCGCACGAAGGCCTTCGGCTTGTCGGTCTTCACACGGCCGAAGCCCAGCGTGTCGACGACCAGCGAGCCGCCGTTCTCCTCGACGATCTCGGCCTTGACGAAGTTCATGCCGCCGAGGAAGTCGGCGACCTGGCGGTTGACCGGTCGCTGGTAGATCTCCTTGGGCGAGGCGACCTGCGCGATCCTGCCGCCGAACATCACGGCGATGCGGTCGGACATGGCCAGCGCCTCATACTGGTCGTGGGTGACCAGCACGAAGGTGATGCCGACGGCCTGCTGCAGGCGGCGCAGCTCGACCTGCATCTGCTCGCGCAGCTTCTTGTCGAGCGCCGACAGCGGCTCGTCGAGCAGCAGCACCTTCGGGCGCATCACCAGCGCGCGGGCAAGCGCGACGCGTTGCCGCTGGCCGCCGGACAGCTCGGTGGCGAGACGCTTGCCGAGCCCGGTCAGCGAGACCTGCGCCAAGGCCTCCTCGACGCGGCGCTTCTCCTCGCCGGCCTGCAATTTCAGCCGCTTCAGGCCATAGGCGACGTTCTGCTCGACATTGAGATGCGGGAAGATCGCATAGCTCTGGAACACCATGTTGGTCGGCCGGCGATTGGGGGCAATGCCTTCCATCGGCTGGCCGCCGACCGAAATCGAACCGCTGGTCGGGTTGTCGAAGCCGGCGATCATGCGCAACAGCGTGGTCTTGCCGCAGCCGGACGGGCCGAGCAGCGAGAAGAATTCGCCCTCGCGAATGGTCAAGGAGGCATCGTCGAGCGCCTTGAAGGCGCCGTAGCTGCGGGTGACGCCGTTGATCTCGATCATCGTCCGTTCGGACAGGGCTCCTCCGGATGAAACCTGCTCAGGCATAAAGCCCTCCCTCGTTCTGGGTGCGTCTGGCGGCGCGGCGGCGCAGGATTTCGGCGACGGTCATCAGCAGGAAGGAGGCGACCAGCAGCAGCGTTCCGAGCGCGAGCACGCCCGGCAGTTTGGCCGCGAAGCGCAACTGGCCCCAGATATAGATCGGCAGCGTCGCCTCGGTACCGGTCAGAAAGAAGGCGATGATGAACTCGTCCAGCGAAATGGTGAAGCAGACCAGCAGGCTGGAGATGATCGCCGGCGCCACCATCGGCAGCGTCACCCGCCGGAAGGTGCCGAAGGCGCTCTCGCCGAGGTCGGCCGAGGCCTCCTCGAGGCTGCGATCGAAGCCCTCGAAGCCGGAGGTCAGCACCGTCATCGAATAGGGGATGCAGACCAGGACATGGCCGAGCACGACGGTGAACAGGGAGAGGCTCAAGCCGAGCTGCAGCATCACCAGCAGCATCGAGATGGCGACGATGACTTCCGGCAGCACGAGCGGCGCCATGATCAGACCGTTGATGGCTCGCCAGCCGGGATAGCGGTAGCGGGTGATCGAGCGGGCGGCGAGGATGCCGAGGACCGTCGAAAGGACAGACGCCGAGACGCCAACGATCAGGCTGTTCCAGGTGGCGTCGAGCAGCGCCGGCGTGTTGGGCAGGTCCTCGTACCATTTGAGGGTGTAGCCGGTGAGCGGGAATTTCGGTGTGGCCGCCGTGTTGATCGAAAAGATCGGCAGGAAGATCACGGGCAGATAAAGGAAGCCGACATAGAGGAAGGCGTAGGCCGACAGCCAGCCGCCCGGCAGCAGACGTCGCGCCGTGCTCATCGCGCAAGCCTCTGGGCGGCACGGATGACCAGCACCGTGGCGCCGGCCATCAATGTCACGACCAGCATCGTGGTGACGGAAAGGGCGGCGCCCAGCGGCCAGTTCGAGGCCTTGCCGAACTGCGCCTGGATGGCGTTGGCGATCATGACGCCGTCCTTGCCGCCGACGAGCTTGGGGGTGACGTAGTCGCCGACCGTTGGGATCATGACGATCAGCGCCGCCGAGATGATGCCTGGTGCCGACAGCGGCAAAGTCACGCGCAGGAACGAACGAAAGGGACCGTCGCCGAGATCCGTAGCCGCCTCCACCAGGGTCCGGTCGATCTTCTCCAGCGAGACGAAGATCGGCAGGATGGCGAAGGCCGCCCAGGCGTGGGTCAGCGTGATGATGACGGCGCTCGAATTGTAGAGCAGCGCCGTCGACGGCTCGTCGATGATGCCGAGGCCGATCAGCCCGGAGTTCAAGACGCCATTATAGCCGAGGATGACCTTCCACGACATCACGCGCAGCAGGTAGCTGGTCCAGAACGGGATGGTGATGAGGAACAGCCACAGGCTCTTGTGGCGGCCGCCATGGAAGGAAATGAAATAGGCGATCGGATAAGCCAGGGCGACGGTGAAGAAGCTGACCGTCAGCGAGATATACAGCGAGCGCCACAACAGATCGCGATAGATCGGCTCGGTCAGGGCGATGCGGTAGTTTTCCAGCGTGAAGGTGCGGTCGATGGTCAGATAGTTCTGTGTCCAGAAGGAGTGGGCGATAACCACCAGGATCGGCAGGACCAGGAGGATGAGCGCGTAGAGAAAGGTCGGGCTGATCAGGGCAAAGCCCTGCACGGGTTCGGATTGCAGAAGGGCATTTCGTCTGGCCCGCGTCATGCGCAACGGGGGCGACCCTTCCGCCGCCGCCGTCATTGCCAGACTCCGGGGGGCAGGGCTCCGGCTGTGATCTCGGTTGCTGGCCTGGAGCGTCCCGCCATGCGGTATCCCATTGGACTGGCGCCGGCGGTTTGTTCCCAATTTTGTTTTGGAGCGCGATCGAACGCAAACCGGTGACCAGTTTTTTGCTGATCGCGCTCCGAGCTTGCCGGCTTTCTTTCATCATGCCCGCATCCGCGGATTGAAATCAAGCGCTATTTCTGAGATATTGATTGAACGGACATTCAAAACGGTGCGGATTATACCGGAAATTCCCGGCACTGCCGGCCAAATTTCGAAATCCTGAATTCGACGAATGATGTGGAGATGACGATGGCGGCTGCGAGGGACCTGAAGGCGAGCGAAATGGCCGGAGCTGGAGCCGCCGATGCCGTCGAGTTGGCCAGGCGCCATCTCGTCCAGCCCTGGCCGTATGCCGGTTCGGTCGGCGCGGAAGCGCGCGCGTTGATCGGCGAAGGCGACGGCATCTACATCACCGACGGCACGGGCAAGCGGTTGATCGACGGGCCAGCCGGCATGTGGTGCGTCAATGTCGGTCATCGGCGCGAGGAACTCGCCAGGGTGATGTACGACCAGGCGATGGCGCTGTCCTACAACACGCCGTGGTACACGATGAACGCGCCTTCGGCGGAACTTGCCGCTCGCATAGCCGGTCACGCGCCCGGCGATCTCAGCCACGTCTTCTACACCACGGGCGGCTCCTCGGCGGTGGAGACGGCGCTGCGCTTCATGCAGTTCTACAACAATGTGCGGGGCCGGCCGGAGAAGAAGCTAATCCTGTCGCGCGGCGGCGCCTATCACGGCTCGACCTATCTGTCGGCCTCGCTCAATGGCCGCCCCCGCGACCGCGACTGGATGGACGGTGCCGACGATCTGGTGATCAAGCTGTCCTCGCCCGATCCGTTCCGTCGTCCGCAGGGCATGAGCATAGCTGATTTCACCGACTTCCTCGTCGGCCAGTTCCGCGACACCGTTGCGCGTGTCGGCGCCGACAAGATCGGCGCTTTCGTCGGCGAGCCGGTGCAGGCCTCCGGCGGCGTCATCGTGCCGCCGGACGGCTACCTCAAGCGCATTCGCGAGATCTGCCGCGACAACGACATCCTCTATGTCTCCGACGAGGTGGTGACGGGCTTTGGACGGCTGGGCCATGTCTTTGCCTCCGGCGATGTGTTCGGCATCGATCCCGACATGATCACCTTCGCCAAGGGCGTGACGTCAGGCTATTTCCCGCTCGGCGGCGTCATCATATCGGAACGGCTGCTGGAGGAACTGCGCCGGTCGAACCATCCCGACGCGATGTTCGGCCATGGCCTGACCTACACCTCCCATCCGGTCGGCTGCGCGGTGGCGCTCAGGAATCTCGACCTTCTGGAACAGGGCATACTCGCCCGCACGCAAGCGGTCGCGCCCTACTTCCAGGCGCAGCTGAAGACGCTGGAAGAATTGCCGCTGGTCGGCGAGGTGCGCGGCCTGGGATTGATGGGCTGCGTCGAATGCGTCGCCGACCGCGAAAGCAAGGATCCGCTGCAGCTCGACAAGAATGTCGGCAAACGCATCGACGCGCATTGCCACGAGCTCGGGCTGCTGGTGCGGCCGCTGATCAACATGTGCGTGATGTCGCCGCCGCTGGTCATCACGCGCGAGCAGATCGACGATATGGTCGGCATTTTGCGCGAGGGCATTTCGCGCACGATGGATGATTTGAGGAAAGAAGGCGTGTGGCGGGGGTGATTAACCGATTTCCCCCACGAGGGGGAGATTAGCAGCTCCAGCGCCCGCTTACCCACGCGACCGCAGCGCGTCGTTCAAGTTCCACATGTCCTTCTCCTCCGGCGCCGTTTCGAGCCCAAGCACGGGGATCTGCCTGCGCAGATGGTCGTGGTGGGTGCGCACTCCGTATTCGAGGTCTGAGAGGTAAAAGCCCTCGAAGGCTTCCGACAGCATGGATTCGTTCGACCACACCGAAAGCTGGACATCCTCCGACATGGTGTCGCGGTCGATGCGGAAGGAGAGATAGCGGGCCGCAGCCTGCTCGCGGCTTTCGTCGCGATAGCGGTAAATGGCGCCGCGCAGCAGGGTCTCACCCGTCGACAGCGGGAACTCCTGATAGAACTGCACCGATTCCGGCATCACCGACAGGACGGCATTGGGGAAGATGCCATAGTAGACCCAGGCCTTCTTCAGATAGTCCGGCAGATGCGCCGGCTCCGGCGCGATCTTGACGTAGTTCCTGACGCTCCAGCGACGGCCGGCATGCGGGTTGTAGCTGGCGAAGGAGCGCGACACGCCGTTGACGAAGGGTTCGTCGAAATAGGTCGCGCCATAGAGGTCCTGCAGGGCCGGGTGCGCCATGGCGACGTGATAGCCCTCATTGTCGACGTCGCGCACCGACTTCCAGTTGACCGGAGTTTTCTGGGTCCAGATGCCCCAGGAGGGCACCATGTCGGCGGCCTTGTAGTGTGAGAATTCGGGCTCGATCGGCTTCATCAGCTCGGCGACGGACGGCTGCGGGCCGCCAGCGCGGAAGCGGATGAAGATGAAGCCCATCCAGACCTCCAGATCGAGCGGCATCAGGCCGAACTCGGTCTTGTCGAGATCGGGAAAGGAACGCGGGCGGGCAGCGCCGCGCAACGTGCCGTCGAGATTGTAGACCCAGCCGTGGAACGGGCACACAAGCGCGTTCTTGCAGTTGCCCTGGCTGTCGGCGACGACACGGCTGCCGCGATGGCGGCACATATTGTTGAAACCGCGCACGACGCCGTCCTTGCCGCGCACGATCAGGGCGCGTTCGCCGACGACGTCCATGGCCAGGTAGTCGCCTGCGTTAGGGATGTCGCTGACATGTCCGGCGATCTGCCAATGGTTGCGGAAAACGTGCTCCTTCTCGAGTTCGAGGAGGGCATCGGAATGGTAGCTCCAGCCAGGCAGTCCCCGCCGGTCCCAATCGTTGGGAATGGCCACGTCACGGAGATGCGGGTTCATAAAACGTCTCTTTTTTATTGAATATCCGTTCAATATAATCATATTTTTCATTGAAATGCAATGGCTTGTGGAAACAAGCATATTTTCGAAAGAAAATTGGCGCGCCGATTTCAATCCAATCCGATGTGACGGCTCGCCCCGAAAACCCCGGAGAATCCGGGCGTTAGCCCGGGTTTCAAGCTTGGTTCCGGCGTGTTTTCGAAGCAAATCCTGCCAGGGCGGAAGCCGAGGCAAAAGGCGTCGCCGCGCGTCTTGCCCGCTTGCCGATCCGCCGAGCCGAGATCGGCAAGCGGGCGCGTGATGGTCAGTTGGCGGGATCTGGCCGCGGGTGCCGTTTCAAAGCGGTTACAATGTCAGATTCACGCCAGCTTTCCGCTGATACAGAGTGCGACTAAGTTCGTTTTATCAAAAAAAGAAAGTCAACGAAGGGGATGATGATGCATGCGAAAGTTCAGATTGCCAGCAACGACCGCCGGTCCCAGGCTCCAGAGCGCGTTAGCCGCCGCCCGAAGCTGGCGTTGCGCCAGCGCGCCAGCGAACACCCCATGGCGATGTTCATGGCGCTGGCTGCTTGCGCCTTCGCCGGCATGGCGTTCGCGCCGACGGTCGGCCCGGCCCTTGCTTCGCTCAATCCACCGGCCAACGTCGTCGGCGGCGCAATGACCACCGCCAGAACCGCACGCCTGCCGATGCCGATGATCGACTTTGCCTGCAAGGGTCAGGCTTGGGGCGCCGAGAGCGTCGATTGCCTGCGGGCCATAGCCGAGCAGTCCGGAGCCAAAGCCCGTGCGGTCCGGATGATCGCCAATGCCGCGCCGCTGACCAATACGCCGAATATTTTCTGAGTTCGACTGAAACACGGTTCCGAAGCGGCGCCGCTTTGGAACGTGCCGCGGCGCTCCCCCGAGCGCGTCCAGCGCTCCCTTCGGCTCCCGCCGCTTTGTCGGTCGGGGGTCTTTTTTAATACCGGTTGGCGCGGCCTATCCCTTCAAAGCCGCCTGTTCGGCAATGGCGGAAAGCACGCTGCGCACGTCCAGCGTGCTGAACGGCTTCTCCAAAATCTGCGGACGCTGCAAGGGCGGCAACGCCTCGATTTCGGCCTTGGCGCCGATCAGGTCGCCAGTGACCAGCACAAAACGCCGCGCCAGTTCCGGTCTTTCGGTAAGCAACTCTCGATAGATGGTTATGCCGCTTGTTCCAGGCATGCGCAGGTCCGAAAAGACGATGTCGGGCGGCATGTGGCCAGCCAATATGGTTGTGGCCGTGTCCCAGACGAGCGCGATCCGTGACTTGATACCCATTAGTTCGAGTATGTCGGAGAGCGAACCGGCGACGTCGGGCTCATCATCGATGATCAAGGCGTGGCGCAGCCCGCTCGATCGCGGCTGGCTCTGGCCGGCAATGGCGATACCGGCTGCAATGGCCGGCAGCTGGACGACGAAACGGGCGCCATTCGGCAGCACTTCCTCGAACCAGACATTGCCATTGTGCCGCTCGATAATCGATTTCGAGATGGACAGGCCGATGCCGGTGCCGACGCCGACCGGTTTGGTGGTGAAATAAGATTCGAAGATGCGGGACCGGATCGTTTCCGGCACGCCAGGCCCATTGTCCTCGACCGAGAAACCGGGATCGCCACGCTCGCTGCGGAAGGTCCGCACCTTGATCAGCCGGTCGCCGCCTACACCGGCCAGCGCATGCTGGCTGTTGATGAGGAAATTGGCCGCCACCTGGGTGACGTGATCGGCGTCGGCCATGGCCAGCAACGGGCCAGGCGCGAAATCGGTATCGATGATGATGCCGCTCGAGCGCGCGCCGTAGGCGGTCACCTCGAGCGCCGCGCGGATCACCTGGTTGAGGTCCGTCTCGGCCCGCTCCGTGGGATGCAGCCGGACCATCGACAGGAAGCTCTTGACGATACGGCCGCAGCGCTCGGCGGCGGCGCGCACTTTCTCGGCGCGAACCTTGGTCTGCGGATCGGAGGCGAATTCGTGCAGCAATGTCGACTGCGCGACAACCACGGCCAGCGGGTTGTTGAGCTCATGCGAGACGCCTGCAAGCAGCGAACCCATTGCCGCCATCTTCTCGTTCTGGTGCAGCTTCTCGCGCTGCCGGTTGATCTCCTCCTCGGCGCGCAGCTTGTCGCGCAGGTCGCGGATGGAGCCGAAGATCAGGCGGCGGTCGGCGACCCGCATCTCGGTCGCCGTCAGTTCGATAGGAAAAATCTCGCCGGCGGCGTTCTGGGTCACCGTCTCGAGCCGCTGTCCGACCATCGGCGCGCCGCGCCCGGACATATACTCGGCTCCCGAAGCATAGCCCTTGCGGTAGTAGATCGGCACGATTGTATCGAGCAGGTCCTTGCCGAGGATGTCGCTGCGCAGGAAGCCGAACATCTTCTCGGCGGCCGGATTGAATTCGACGATCGAGCCGGTCTCGTCGATGACGATGATGGCATCGAGCGAGGCCTGCAGCATGGTGCGGCGGATGACCTCGCTGGCGTGGGCGTCGGAGGGCGAGCGCTCGATGGCATCGCCGATGGCCAGCGCGATGATGTGCAGCGTCGCCTCTTCCTCGTCGGTCCATTCGCGCTCCTCGACGCAATCATTGACCGCCAGCGTCCCCCAGAGATGGCCGTGCGCGAAAACGGACACGGACAGGAACGATTTGATGCTCTGTTTTTCGAAATCGGCTCTCAGGAAGCCTTCGAGATCGCGCGTATGGCCGGCGAAAATCTTGCCCTGCCGTTCATCCTCCTGCAGGCGTTCCAGCAACGGGTCGGCGTTGATGATCGACTGCACGATCACCGTCGGCGAAGCCAGCTCGCCACCGAACACCGGATCGATCCAGTAGGCGGCGACGGATTGGGCAAATCCCTGGCCGGGCAGTTCGCGCAGGCGGAACAGGATGCCGCGCTGGCAATCCATGGCGCGGCACAGCGTTTCCAGTATGGCGTCCATCTCGCGCTGCCAGTCGCCGGCCTCGCGCAGCCGGCGGACCACACGCACTGCCGCCATCGCCGCGCCTTGCCGGCCGTCTTGCATGTCCGTGCCTGCTGCTTCAGCGGTCATTTTCAGCCATTGTTGCGGTGCCAAGCGGATTCCATGCGCCGCGCTTCAATCCTTATTTTTATGCCTTGTCCCAAACCGAGAGCGTTTTTGGACGGCAGGCATTGCGTCGAATCCGTCCACAGACCAGCACGGGCGAAGGAGGAATCTCCCGCGCCCGCTCAGTTGCCGTCGCCGGCCGGCAGCGAGAAGATATAGCCTTCGCCGCGCACCGTGCGCAGGAATTTCGGGTTGGCCGGGTCCGCCTCGATCTTCTTCCTCAGGCGCATGATGCGGATGTCGACGGCGCGCGAGGATTCGGGATCCTCGGTGAAGCCGATCGCCTCCGAGATCGCGGCGCGCGTCAAAAGCCGGTTGGCGCGGGTGAGGAAAATCTCCAGCACGTCGAATTCGCTTTTGGCCATGTCGATCACCGCACCGTTGGCGCCGGTGACCAGCCTGCCGTCGAGATCGGCCAGGAACGGTCCGAAGGCGACGGAGCGGCGCCCCGTCCCGGCTTTCCTGTCCTGCGGTTCCGTTGGCTGCGGGACGCGGCGCAGCACGCTGCGGACTCTCGCCAGCACCTCGCGCAACTCGTATGGCTTGACGATGTAGTCGTCGGCACCGAGTTCCAGCCCGACGATGCGGTCGAGCGCGGTGCCGGCGGCGGTGGCGTAGATGATGCCGATCGGTAGTCTCGAGCGCAACCAGCGGCCGAGTGATAGACCATCCTCACCCGGCATGGCGATGTCGAGGATGGCGAGATGGAACGACTGCGTTTCGACCAGGCTGCGCGCGGCGGCCGCGGTTTCGGCGGTGGCCACGTCATAGCCGGCGGCGCCGAGATATTCGGCAACCGCCTCTCTCAGATCGGGCTCATCCTCGACAATGACAATTCTCGCCCGCACGATGCGCTCGCTCCCACTTTCGGTGGAAAGTAGATTGGGTATAAACATGATGTCCAGCACTCATATCGGGTTGCCAGGAAACGGTTGGAAAACATGGCCGCACGCGCCGTCATCGGGCTTATCTGCGTCGCCGACGTGGTGGCGACCGAACTCGCCGATCATCTCGATCGCCGGGGCCACGACGTGCGTCAGGCGCGCCAGCCCTGGGAGGCGGAATCGATGCTGGCCGGAAAGGACGTCGACGTCGTCGTCGTCGGTGACAGCCTCAGCCAGGCGGAGGGGCGTGATCTGCTCAGGCGTTATGGCAACCAAGGCGGGGGTGGCGAGGGC